>NZ_JAIOAB010000011.1 GCF_019890635.1 Streptomyces sennicomposti | reverse complement strand
TGGGAATTAGCGATGCGTAGTTCCGCTGTGGCAGAGTGCTACGCGCGGGCCACCCCGGGGTTCAGGTCCGGGGTGTCCCGCTTCTACGACTCCTCCGCACCCCACTCGCGCACCCCCGCGTCGCCCACGCATGGAGCCGGGCCTCGGCGCCCGGGGGGTGAGGCGCCGAAGCCCGGCTCTGGGAAAGTCCCGGCGCCGGGGGGAAGTGCGTCGGGACGTGGCTCGGTGGGTCGGTCCGACGCCGGGTGCGCGACGTCGGGGTGCGGGCGCGGTCGACACGTACGTGCGCGAGTACGTGCACGCTCCATACGTACGGGACGCGCGGAGCGTTCATACGGGTCGTGCGCAGCGTTCGGGTGGATCGTGCGGAGCGTTCCTGCTGTGCGGGGCCGCCGCTGAGCACGGGGTCCGCAGAGGTTGTTCCCGGGCCGCGGCTCTCCGAAGCGGCGGTACACGGCCATGTTCGCGCGGTCTTCGGCCACCCGGCGTACGCCGCACGGGCCGCCGGGGACGCCGACGCGCCCCCGAGTCGCCCGGGCGGGCTCACGCCGCGGCGTCGAAGCCGGTGTCGCGGGCCAGCTTCTTCAGCTCCAGCAGCGCGTGCTTCTCGATCTGGCGGATGCGCTCGCGGGTCAGGCCGTGCTCCTTGCCGACCTCGGTCAGCGTGCGCTCGCGGCCGTCCTCGATGCCGTACCGCATCTTGATGATGGACGCCGTGCGCTGGTCGAGGCGGCCGATCAGGTCGTCCAGCTCCTCGCTGCGCAGCAGGGTCATCACCGACTGCTCGGGCGACACCGCGGAGGTGTCCTCCAGGAGGTCGCCGAACTGGGTCTCGCCCTCGTCGTCCACCGACATGTTCAGCGAGACCGGGTCGCGGGCCCAGTCCAGGACGTCCGCGACGCGCTCCGGCGTGGAGCCCAGCTCCGCGGCGATCTCCGCGGGCTCCGGGTCGCGGCCGTTCTCCCGGTTGAACTCGCGCTGGACGCGGCGGATGCGGCCCAGCTCCTCCACCAGGTGGACGGGCAGCCGGATCGTGCGGGACTGGTCCGCGATCGAGCGCGTGATCGCCTGGCGGATCCACCAGGTGGCGTACGTCGAGAACTTGAAGCCCTTGCGGTAGTCGAACTTCTCCACCGCTCGCACCAGGCCGGCGTTGCCCTCCTGGATCAGGTCCAGCAGGGGCAGGCCGCTGCGCGGGTAACGGCGGGCGACGGCGACGACCAGTCGCAGGTTGGAGCGGATGAAGACGTCCTTGGCCCGCTCGCCCGCGTCGACCAGGGCCTGCAGCTCCTCGGGCGTGGCCTCGGTCTTCGACTCCTCGTACCCGTCGAGGATCTGCCGCGCGAACACACCCGCCTCGATGACCTGGGACAGCTCGACCTCCTTGGCGGCGTCGAGCAGCGGTGTGCGCGCTATCTCGTCGAGGTACATGCCGACCAGGTCGCGATCGGCGATCTCGCCGCCATGGGCGCGAACACTGCTTGCCGCGTCGGCCGTCTCGCCGGTGGCGGACTTACGACGGGCGACGGCACGGGTTGCCATGCGTGCTCCCTTTGCGATGGTGGGTCAGCGGGTGGTCCTTGGGATGCTCGGCACTCTCATCGGGCTCTCAGAACTCGGGGGTCTTGGGAACTCTCCTCGGGTGCCCCGCATCCGATGGAAACAACGACTGGAATCAGGACAGAATTCCCAAGCCGCCCCTCAATTTTTCTGATCATGCAGTACCCTGTCCGCCGCACCGCCCCATGGGCGACGGTGACGGACGCGGATCCCCAGGTCAGAACGGGGAACCTGAGACTCCGGAGCCCGGTGGGGCCACTTCGCCCCGCGGCGCCCGAGAGGCCCGTCACACGGACACCGCAACGCCTGCCGATGCTTGCTGACGCCTGCTGACGCCTCACGGTGTCCGCCGGTGGGAGCGTGCCGCCGCCGGGTTCCGCCGCCGAGCACCCTCCCATCCCCCATGACGGCTCCTACCGGCGGAAGGTTGCCGCACACCCGGACTCTCAGGAGATTCCCAGACCCTTCACACCCCTGACGTACGCGGCGCACACGCGGCCCGCTCAGCCCGGACCGCGACGTCCGTGACGTCCGCGACGGCCGTGACGTCCGCGACGGCCGTGACGGCCGTGACGGCCGCGACGGCCGTGACGGCCGCGAGGTCCGCGCCGGCCGACCGCACGGTCCGCTTCAGCCGAACTGCACCGACCGCTTCGCCATTCCCAGCCAGAAGCCGTCGATCACCGAGCGCGGCCCGTCCGCTCCGTCCAGTTCGCCGCCGGCCTCGGCCGCGCCCATGGTCACGAACAGCGGGGCGAAGTGCTCGGTGCGCGGATGGGCGTACCGGCCCGCCGGGGCCTTGTGCAGGAAGTCCAGCAGGGCGTCCCAGTCCCGGGCCTCCAGGGCGCGCCGCCCCCAGTCGTCGAACTCGGCGGACCAGCTCGGCACTCCCCCGCCCGTGTGCCGCAGCGCGGCGAGGTTGTGGGTGAAGAAGCCGGAGCCGACGATCAGCACGCCCTCGTCGCGCAACGGGGCGAGCCTGCGGCCGATGTCCATGAGCCGGACCGGGTCGAGGGTCGGCATGGAGATCTGCAGGACGGGGACGTCGGCGGCCGGGAACATCTCGACCAGCGGCACATAGGCGCCGTGGTCCAGGCCGCGGTCGGGCACGTCCTGCACGGGCAGGCCGGGGCCGCGCAGCAGCTTGCGCACGCTCTCGGCCAGCTCGGGCGCGCCGGGGGCGGCGTAGCGCACCTGGTAGTAGTGCTCGGGGAAGCCCCAGAAGTCGTAGACCAGGGGGACCGTCTCGACGGCGCCGAGGGCGAGCGGGGCCTCCTCCCAGTGGGCGGAGACGACGAGGATCGCCTTGGGGCGGGGCAGCTCGGCGGACCAGGCGGCGAGCTGGCCGGGCCAGACCGGGTCGTCGGCGAGCGGCGGCGCGCCGTGGCTGAGGTAGAGGGCGGGCATGCGCTCCTGGACGGTGGCGGACACGGCGGCGGCTCCCTGCGGTTCTCGGTCGGTCGGCCCCTCTGGGCATTCGCTTGAACTTTAAAGCTCCCCCCGAGCCTACGTCGATTTTGTTTAACCTTCAAGGAACCGTTTCGTACAGTGGGACATATGAACACGGCACCTTCTTCCGCGCCCGAGTCCCCCGCCGCCGCACCCGTCGTCGCCGCGCCCACCACCGCCCCCGCCGGGTCGCACCGCTGGCTCACCGCCGACGAGCAGCACGTCTGGCGCGCCTATCTCCACGCCACCACCCTGCTGGAGGACCACCTCGACCGGCAGCTCCAGCGCGACGCGGGCATGCCGCACATCTACTACGGCCTGCTGGTCAAACTCGCCGAGGCCCCGCGCCGCCGGCTGCGGATGACCGAGCTGGCCCGGGACGCCAAGATCACCCGTTCCCGCCTCTCGCACGCCGTCGCCCGGCTGGAGAAGAACGGCTGGGTGCGCCGCGAGGACTGTCCCTCCGACAAACGGGGCCAGTTCGCGGTGCTGACGGACGAGGGCCGCGAGGTGCTGGGGCGCACCGCGCCGGGGCATGTGGCCGCCGTGCGCCAGGCGCTGTTCGACCGGCTGAGCCCGGAACAGCAGAAGTCCCTCGGCGAGATCATGCAGATCGTCGCCGAGGGACTCCAGCCCAACGAGGCGGGCGCGGACCTGCCTTGGCTGCGCTGAGGGCGCCGTGCGGAGAGGCGGCCTCGCCCGGCGGACGCCGTACGCCTAGCGGACGCCGTACGCCTAGCGGACGCCGTACGCCTAGCGGGCTGTACGCCCGGCGGGCTCCGTCTCCCGCTCAGCGAACGTCGGCGCGCTTTTCGAGGCGGGTGCCGTGGCGCAGGGTGATCGACATGAGGTCGCTCGGGGCGTCCAGCTCCAGGCGGTGCCAGCGACCGCGGGGGACGATCGCGGCGGTGCCCGCCCGCAGCCGTACCAGCTCCTCGGCGCCACCGGGTTCGGCGGGGCGAAGGTGGAGGCGTACGCCGCCGGTCAGGCAGCACACCGCCTCCTCGGCCTCCGGGTGCATCTCCCAGTGGTCGGCGTGCACGTCGGCGTCGGTCTCCACGTGGAACGTGGCGATGTGCCAGGTGTGCGGGTCGCCGTCCGCCATCCGGCGCTCGGCGGCCCGCACACCGCCGCCGGGGAGGATGTGCAGCGCCGCGGCGAACAGGTCGACGGGCGCGAGGGGGGTGATCGTCATGACGGGGTTCCTTCCAGTCGGGTACCGGCTCGGTTCTCGGGTCGGGTCTCAGCTCGGGTCTCGGCTCGGGTCTCGGCTCCGGCCCCCGCGGGATCGGCGGGATCGGTGGGATCGGCAGGGTGCGGCTCGGGCGCTCCGGCCGGGCGGCGGGGCAGTACGACGACCGCCACGAGCGCCGCGACCAGGAAGAGGGCGGCGGCGACGGCCAGTCCCAGGGCGTAGCCGTCGTTGAGCGCGGCGGGACCGGTGGCCGAGCCGGTGCGGTGTGCGGCGACGGTGGCGAGGGCCGCCAGGCCGATGCAGCCGCCGAGTTGGCGGGAGCTGTTCATGAGGCCGGAGGCCATGCCCGCCTCGTGCGGTGCGACGCCGGTGGTGGCGGCGGTGACGATCGGGGCGATGACCAGTCCGACGCCGGCTCCGGTGACGACGCAGGGGCCGAGCACGTCGGTGAGGAAGCCGCCGTCGGGGCTGATGAGGGCGAACCAGGCCAGTCCCGCGGCCGCGAGCAGGGCGCCGGGCACCAGGGCCGTACGGGGCGTACGGGCGGCGGTGACGCGGGTGGCGACGACGCTGCCCGCGATCAGGCTCACGGAGAACGGCAGGAACGCGGCCCCGGTCGCCGCCGCGCCCATCCCCAGCACCTGCTGCATGTACAGGGACACGAAGTAGAACGCCGCGAACTGCCCGGCCGTGGAGAAGAACACCAGGACGTTGGCGCCGGCGACCCAGCGGCCGCGCAGCAGCCCGAGGCGCAGCAGCGGTGCGGGAGAGCGGGATTCGGCGACGGCGAAGGCGGCCAGGAGCACCGCCGCGACGCCGAGCACCACCCAGGTGGCGGGCGAGCCCCACCCCTCGGTGTCGGTGCGGACGACGCCGAGCGCCAGCAGCCCGGCCCCGCCGGTCGCCAGGACGGCCCCGAGCATGTCCGGCCGCTCGCGCCGGGCGGGCCGCGCGTCCCCGGGCACGCCCGCGAGGACCAGCGCGAGGGCCGCCGCCACGATGGGCAGGTTGACCAGCATCACCCAGCGCCAGCCCGCGTACTGGGTCAGCAGGCCGCCCGCCAGCACCCCCAGGGCTCCTCCGGCGGCGTTCACCGCGCTCCACACGCCGAGCGCGCGCACCCGCCGCGGGCCCTCGGTGAACGTGGTGGTGAGCAGCGCCAGCGCGGCCGGGGCGGCAGCGGCGGCCCCCAGGCCCTGGCCCGCGCGGGCGGCGATCAGCTGCCAGGGCGCCTGGGCCAGCCCGCCGGCCAGCGAGCACAGCCCGAAGACGGCCAGGCCGAGCACGAAGAGCCGGCGGCGGCCGTACAGGTCGCAGGCGCGACCGCCGAGCAGCAGACAGCCGCCGAGCGCGAGCGCGTACGCGTGCACGACCCAGGACAGGTCGAGCGGTGCGAATCCCAGCGCGGTGCGCAGGGCGGGCAGGGCGACGTTGACCACCGACAGGTCCAGGGCGACGGCGAACTGGGCGACGGCAGCCGCCGCCAGCACCGCTCCGGGCCGCCCCCGCGAGTTTTTATACATGTATAGAAAGTAGCTCAGGCGGCCGCCTCTGTCGACGCGTCCGGGGAAGACGTGCCTGGGGAAGACGCGTACGGGGATGCGCGTACGGAGAGGACGCGTCCAGGGAACGGTCGGCCGGGGGCCGGGGGCCGGCGGCCGGGGCCGGGGCCGGGGGCCGGGGGCCGGGGCACGGGTCACCGCCCCGGCGCCTGCGGGATGATGGGCGCATGCCGCAACCGTCGTCCTCCGCCCCGCGCAAGGCCCTCGGCCGGCCGCCCCGGATCTCCCGTGAGGAGGTCATCGCGACGGCCCGCCGGATCGTGGACGCGGACGGCGTGGACCGGCTGACCATGCGGCGGCTGGCGGCGGAGGTCGGCAGCACGCCGATGGCGCTCTACCACCACGTCCGCAACAAGGAGGAGCTGCTCGTCCTGCTGCTGGACGACTACGCTGCGCGGACGCTGCACCGGCCCGAACCGCCCGCCGAGCCGCGCGAGCGGGTCGTCGTGGCCGCCGCCGCGATCCACGAGGCGCTCGCCGGCTGCCCGTGGATCGTGGAGGTGCTGACCGCCGACGACCTGATGTCCGCGTCCGCCCTGTGGTTCGTGGAACAGATCGTGGACGGCCTCGTCGCGTGCGGGCTGAGCCCCGAGCGGGCCGTGCACGGATACCGCGCGATCTGGTACTACACCGCCGGCGAGATCGTGGTCCGGGCCGCCGCGGCCCGCAGGCGCGCGGACGCCGACCGCCCCACGTACCGGGAGCAGGTCTTCGCCGGACTCGACCCGGACGAACTGCCCCGTCTGGCGGAGGTCGCCGACCGCTGGGCGCCGCTGACCGCCGAGGACACCTACCGGGACGGACTGCGGGCCCTGGTGGACGGCCTCCTCGCCGCCCGCTGACGCCCGCCGCGCAACCACGCCACCGCGAGGGCGGCCGTACGACACGCGGGGCCGCCGTTCCCCCGACCGGCCGCCACGCACCCCACCGCACGGCAAAGCCCCCGCCCCACGACAAAGCCCCCGGCCCTACGACAAAGCCCCGCACCGCCCGGCCGACTGCGAGGTCGGTACCGGGCGGTGCGGGGCTGTGCGAGGCCGGGGAGGCCCCGCCGCGAGGGCGGGAGTCCCGCCGAGAGGACGGGGGCCCCACCGTGGAGCCGGGGAGTCCCGCCGCGAAGGGCGGGTCAGGCCGTGGCCGGTGTCAGTGGGCGATCACCGGCACCGGCAGTTCGTCCTCCAGGCCCTCGCCGGCGGCGGAGTCCGCGCCGGTCACCGTGGTGCTGCCCGGCCGGCCCGCGTTGACGAAGGTCAGCGCGATCACGCCGGCCACGGCCAGGATGCCGACGGCGAACCAGATGGCGTTGGTGTAGCCGTGCACCAGGCCCTGGAGCTGGACGAGCTGCTGCCCGCCCTTGCTCGTGCCCGCGTTCGCCATGTGGTCCTTGATGTACGCGGCCGTGGCGGAGGAGGCGATCGTGTTCAGCAGCGCGGTGCCGATGGCGCCGCCCACCTGCTGCGAGGTGTTGACCATCGCGGAGGCGACGCCGGCGTCGCGCGGCTGGACGCCGAGGGTGGCCAGCGACATGGCCGGCATGAACGCGGTGCCCATGCCGAGACCGAGCAGCAGCATCCCGGGCAGCAGCAGGGCGGCGTAGGAGGAGTCGACCTTCAGCTGGGTCAGCAGCAGCATGCCGACGGCGGCGACCAGGAAGCCGGGGCCCATCAGCCGCCGGGCCGGGACGCGGGTCATCAGCCGGGCGCCGATCTGGGTGGAGCCCGTGATCATGCCCGCGATCATCGGCAGGAAGGCGAAGCCGGTCTTGACCGGCGAGTAGCCCTGCACGATCTGGAGGTAGTAGGTCAGGAAGAGGAACAGGCCGAACATGCCGATGATGGCCAGGCCCAGCGAGAGGTAGACGCCGCCGCGGTTGCGCTCCAGGATCACCCGCAGGGGCAGCAGCGGGGCCTTGACCCGGGACTCCACCAGCACGAACGCGCCGAGCAGCACGACCGAGGCGACGAACATCGAGACGGTCAGGGCGTCGCCCCAGCCGGCGGACTCGGCACGGGTGAAGCCGTAGACGAGGGCGACCAGGCCCAGGGTGGACAGGACCACGCCGGGGATGTCGAGCGGCGAGCGGTTGCGGCCGCCGGCCGGCTCGCGGATGACGAAGTAGGCGCCGGCCGCGGCGACCACGGCGAACGGGATGTTCACGAAGAACGTCCAGCGCCAGTCCAGGTACTCGGTGAGGAAACCGCCGAGGATCAGGCCGACGGCGCCGCCGCCGCCCGCGATCGCGCCGTAGATGCCGAACGCCTTGGCGCGCTCGCGGGCGTCGGTGAACATCACCGCGAGCAGGGAGAGCGCGGCGGGCGCGAGCAGCGCGCCGAAGGCGCCCTGGAGCGCGCGGGCGCCGAACATCATCGCGCCGGTCGTGGCGGCGCCGCCGAGCGCGGAGGCCGCGGCGAAGCCGGTCAGACCGAGCACGAAGGCGCGCTTGCGGCCCCACAGGTCGGCGATCCGGCCGCCGAACAGGAGCAGTCCGCCGAAGGCGAGGGCGTAGGCGGTGACCACCCACTGGCGGTTGCCGTCGGAGATGCCGAGGTCGTGCTGGGCGGAGGGCAGGGCGATGTTCACGATGGTGGCGTCGAGGACGACCATCAGCTGGGCGAGCGCGATGAAGACGAGCGCTTTCCAGCGGTTGGCGTCGCCGGCCTCGCCGGGATCGCGCCGGGCGGTCTTCGCCGGGACGCGGGGAGCCTGTGCGGCTGTTTCGGACATGGGGGTACCCACTTCAGGACTTCGTGACGGAAAAAGGGTGTCGAAAAGTGACGGCCCGTCCCTCGGGGGACGGCCGGGAAGCAGCGTGCTGACGGGACGGCGGTGTCCCGCAGCGGTCGGTTCCGTGACGGTCTGCCGGTCAGTCGGTCGCGGAACGGTCGGTCGGTCGGTCGGTCGCGAAGAGTCGGTCGGTCGCGAAGAGTCGGTCGGGCGGTCGCGGAGAGTCGGTCGCGGAGAGTCGGTCGGGCGGAGTCGGAGAAGAGTCGGTCGCGGACGCCCGGTGAGGGCGTTCGGTCACGGACGCCCCGGTCAGGGGCGTGCCGTCACGGGCCTGCGGCCGGGAACCACTCGGTCGGGGCCGTGGCGGTCACGGCCGTATCGGTCGGGGCCGCTCGGTCACGGACCTTCGGTCACGGGCGTTCGGTCACGGGCGTTCGGGTGCCGGGTCGGCGGTGGCGCACTCCCGGCGGAGGTCCTCCATGGTGATCGCCGTGCCCGGCAGGGCGGTGCGGGCCGGGGCCCGCAGTCCGTCCAGGAACAGCTGCAGATGACGGTGGACATAGCGGTCGTGGCTGGGGCAGCCGGTGCCGGCCGGGGGCCTGCTGAGCTGGGCCGCGGCGACCAGCAGGTCGCCGACGCCCACGTCGGGGCGCAGCTGCCCGGCCGCCACGGCGCGGTCCATGACCTTGCGGACCAGGCGCTCGCAGCGCTCGCGCGCGGCCTCCAGGTCCGGATGGTTGCGGTCGAAGGCGCTGGCGACCATCGGGCACAGCGCGCTGACCCGTTCGTCGGCGGCGGTGTGCAGGAAGCTCGACAGCGCCTCGAAGGCGTCGCCGGTCTCGGCGAGCGCCCGCTCGGCGGCGAGCGTCGTACGGTCCATGACCGAGCACAGGACCTCGCGGACGAGGGCGGCGCGGTCGGGGAAGTTGCGGTACAGCGTGGCGTTGCCGACGCCGGCCCTGCGGGCGACCTCGTCGAGCGGCACGTCGGGGCCGTGCTCGACGAGCATCTCGCGGGCGGCGGTGACGATCCGCTCGCGGTTGCGCAGGGCGTCGGCGCGCGGCCTGGTCGCCTTGCGCTGCGCGGGTTTCGCGGTCGTCGCGGCCTGCACGGCGTACTCCTTCGGTCGGGCGGTGAGGCGAAGCGGAGAGGGACTCCCCGTTTCGCGCGGACACCTGACCAAACGGGGAATCGGTCCCCGGTTATTTCCGTCCCGGTGAGAAAGTTCGACGTGACCTGAGTCACGTGACGCTCCGTCACCCCGGCCTGGCTCACCCGATCGGCGGCTCCCGCTCGCCGCGTCTCCTGCTCCACGGCCGCGGGGCCGTCCCCACCAGCGGACCCGCCGTCCGTTCTCCCGACCGGCCCGTCCGTTCCCACCACCGGACCGCCCGTTCCCACGACCGGACCGCTCCAGCGCGCGCCCGCCGCGCCCGCGACGGAGGGTGATCGAACAGGGTGCAGCCGAAGACCGGTGGCTGCCTGGGGCGAACCGGTGGCTGCCTGGAGCGAAAGGTCCACGCATGCCGCCGCAGCCGCCCCGCCGCCGCCGGATACGCAAGCGCCGTGCCGCCGCTCTCACGTCCGTCGCCGTCCTGACCTTCGCGGCCAGCACCGCCGGGACCGCGCATCTGACGGCGGGCGCCTCGGCGAACGGCGCCGACGCCTACGGCCTGGCCCGCTCCCCGGCCCTCATACCCTGCATGATCAGCGGCCCGACCTCGGTGCAGATGACGGAGGGCGTCCCCACCGCCCGCGGCTACGCCCGCTCCACCGGCGTCGTGCACGCCCTCACTCTGATGATCGACTTCTCCGACGCCGAGGGCCAGGGCGACGCCCTCGACCGCTTCCACGAGTTCTTCCCGCAGACCCAGAACTGGTTCCGCACCGCCTCCTACGGCCGCCTCGACTACCGCCCGGAGACCCCGATACCCCACTGGCTGCGCATGCCGAAACCGTTCAAGGCGTACGGCATAGAACGCGGCGCGCCCTTCGACCCCGGCTACCGCCGGCTGGTCCAGGACATCGTGACGGCGGCCGACCCGACGGTGAACTTCCGCGACTACGACCTGCTCAACGTGCTGATGACCCCGAACGCCGGCCCCTCCGCACTGGACACCGTCCTGTCCGTCACCTTCGCCGGCAACGCCGAGGCCCCCGTCGCCGACGGCGTCCCCGTCTCCAACGCGTCCTTCGTCTACTCCCGCCAGGACGACGGCTCCGGCACCTACGACCGCACCGGCTACCGGGTCCTGCCGCACGAGAACGGCCACACCTTCGGCCTGCCCGACCTCTACACCCAGGAGGGCGGGGGCGCGGTCGGCCACTGGGACATCATGAGCGAGGACTGGGGCGCCAACAACGACCTGCTCGGCTGGCACAAGTGGAAGCTCGGCTGGCTGGACGCGAACCAGGTGAGCTGCGCGAGCAGGCGCGGCTCGGCCGAGTACTCGCTGACCCCGCTGGAGCGCAAGGGCGGCCCCAAGCTGGTGTTCGTCCCGCTCGACGACCACACCGGCTACGCCCTCGAACTGCGCACCCGCGAGGGCAACGACGAGACGGTGTGCCGGCCGGGCGTCCTCATCTACAAGGTGGACGCCGGAGTCGACACCGGGCGCGGTCCCATCACGGTCTTCGACGCCCGCCGCGACTCGGGCGGCTGCACCCGCAGCCCCAACGTGCAGGCCGAACTCTCCGACGCCCCCTTCGCCCCCGGCGAGACCTTCAAGGACCCCCGGGCGAAGATACGCATCGACGTGGCGGCGGCCGACCTGGACGGCAACTACCGGGTCCGGGTCACCAGACAGTGACGTACCGGGCCAGTGACGCACCAGGACCAGGCAGTGACGGCGCCGGCCCGACCACCGCGGGCGGCCGACTGCCGTAGGCGGTCCGACCACCGCAGACCGCCGACTACCGCAGGCAGCCCAACCACCGCAGACCACCGACTGCCGTAGACGGCCCGACCACCGCGGACGGCCGACCACCGCAGACCGCCGACTACCGCAGGCGGCCCGACCACCGCAGACCGCCGACTACCGCAGGCAGCCCAACCACCGCGGTCGGCCCAACCACCGCGGGCAACCCGACCACCGCAGTCGGCCGACTACCGTAGGCCTGCCGCCGTCGTCCCGCCCGCAAGGACCAGCCCGATGCCCCCGCCGTCCGCCACGCCCGCGCCCGCCATGGAGGAGCCCTCCGGGGCCGCCCCGGCCGCCGTCCCCGCGGAGGCGGTCACCCCGCTGATCCGGGGCGTCGCGGTGCTGCACCGGCTGACGGAGGCAGGCGGCGCCCTCAGCCCGAGCGCCCTGGAACGGGCCACCGGCCTCGCCCGCTCCACCATCGACCGCATCACGGCGACCCTCGCCCGGATGGGATACGTCCGCCTCGACGGCCGGAACGTCGTCCTCGCCCCCCGGCTGATGGAACTCGGCAACGCCTACCTCGCCGCCCTGAGGCTGCCCGCCCTGCTCGCCGGACGCGCCGACGCCCTCGCCGACGCACTGGACGAGTCGGTGTCGCTGGCGGTCGCCGACCGGGACGGCATCCGCTTCATCCACCAGGCGACCCGACGCCGCGCGATGTCCCTGAGCTTCCGCATCGGCGATCTGCTCCCCGCCGAACGCACCGCGCCGGGCGCGCTGTTCGCCACCGAGTGGACCGAGGCGGAGTGGCGGCGCCGGCGCGAGCGGCGGGCCGCCGACCCGGAGGACCGCGGCTTCCCGGCGGTGCCGCCGCGCCCGCCGCTCGCCCCGGACGACTTCGAGGAACGCACGGCCCGGGCGGCCCGCGAGGACTGCGCGACGGACGACCAGCTCATCGAACCGGGCCTGATCGCACTCTCGGTGCCGGTACGGGGGCCGGGGCCGGGGGCGGGGCCCGCTCCGAGGGCAGGGACGGGGGCGGTACGGGGGCCGGAAGCCGGGCGGGAGCCGGGAGCCGGGCGGGAGCCGGGAGCGGGACAGGAACCGGAGACCGGACAGGAACCGGAAGCCGGACAGGAACCGGGAGCCAGACAGGAACCGGAAGCCGGGCAGGTGCCGGGCGCCGGGGGGATCGTGTGTGTGGCGAGCGTGGTGAGCCACACCAGCCGCCACACCGCGGAGCACCTGCGCACCACCCTGCTCCCGCGCCTGCGCGAGACGGTCGCCGCGATGGAACGGGACCTCGCCGCGGCGCCGCCCCCCGCACCGTCCGACCCCCCCGCCGGCCTCGCGACCTGGACGGCGGCCTCGAAGCAGGAGCTGGGCCGGGAGTTCGTGGAGTCCCTGGCCCGCGGCCTGACCGTGCTGACCGCCTTCGACGCGGACCGCCCGGCCCTCACCCTCGCGGAGGTCGCGAAGGCCACCGGCCTGCCCCGGGCCACGGCACGCAGAGCGCTGATCACCTACGAGCACCTGGGCCTGGTCGCCGCCGGCCCCGACCGCCGCTTCACCCTCACCCCCCGGGTGCTGTCCCTGGGCTTCCCGCCCCTGTCCCGCACCTCGCTCCCCCGGATCGCCCAACCGCACCTGGAGGACCTGGCCGCCCGCGTGCACGAGTCGGCCTCCCTCGCGGTCCTGACCCCGTCCGGCGACGAGATCCAGTACACGGCACGGGCCGCCGCCGGCCGCATCATGAGCGTGGACCTCACCGTGGGCACCCGCCTCCCCGCGCACACCACCGCCCTCGGCCGGGCGCTGACCGGGGCCCTGACCGAGGACGGCTACGCCCTGGTGGACGAGGAGCTGGAGGAGGGGCTGCGCGCCGTCGCGGTCCCGGTCCGCGACCGTTCGGGCCGCCCGGTCGCGGCGGCGAACGTCGCCCTGCACGCGGCCCGCCGCACCCGGGAGGAGTGCGTGACGGAACTCCTGCCCGCGCTGCGCCGCACGGCGGCGGCGATCGAGGCGGACTACCACGTGGCGGCGCGGTTCACGCGGGTGGCGCTGGTGTGAGGGCCGGGGCGTCTGCGCCGGGGGGCTCGTCCGACGGCCCACCCGTCGGAACGGGTGAAACCCGGCTCACCAGCCCGGGTAACGGTCCCACCAGTGCTCGTCCCCGCCCGGCGTGTACTCGGTGCCGCCGGGCCGGTCGGTGAGCTGGGCGACGAGGTCACGGGCCAACACGTCCAGCACCCAGGCCAGTTCGTGCCGGCTGACCAGATCGAGCGGCAGCGCCTCCGCCCCGTGCGCGGCCCCGAGCAGCGCCCCGGTCACACAGGCCACGGAGTCCCCGTCCGGCGCCCCGGCGGCGAACCGCAGCGCGGCCGCCACCTGGTCCCGCTCGGGGAAGGACGCGGCGACGTACAGACCGCCGAGCAGCGCGGACGGCGCGGTGGGGTCCGGTGCGAGGCGGGCGAGGCGGTGCGCGTCGGCGGGGTGCTCCCCGCCCTGGCGCAGTGCCGTGGCGAGCTGGTCGCGCTGCCCGGCGGTGAGGCCGGGATCGGCGTCGGCCAGGGCCCGCAAGCCCTCCGCGAGGGCGTCCCGCACCCGGGGCCGCGCGCCCTCGGCCAGCAGGCGCCCGGCCAGCACGGCCGCGTGGGCGGAGGCGGCCTGGGCGGCCCGGTCGCCGTGGGTGAGGGCGGCGATCTCGCGCAGCGCGGTCACCGCGTCGGCCGCCTTCCGGCCGGCGAAGACCACGGCGACGGGCAGGGTGCGGGTCAGGGCGTGGCAACCGCGGCTGGACGTCGTCGGCTTCTCGACGGTGCCCTGCTCGGCCTGGGAGAGCGCGGCCACGGTCGCCGGCGCCGACCCGCGCCGTTGCGCCAGCACCGGCACGCCGGCGAGCCAGCCGTCGGGCCAGGTCTTGCCGCCGTACGGGACCCAGCGGCGCCGTAGCCGCTCCGTCTCGATGCCCTGGAGGGCGGCCCACCGGCAGTAGGCGTGCCACAGCACGGACGGCGGATGGCAGATGCCCTTGTGGTCGCCCCGGACCAGGGCGCGGATCGTGCCCTCGGCGGTGAAGCAGGCGAGCTGGGTGCTGACCCCGGCCCGCAGCGTCACCCCGGCGGGCAGCTCGCCGCGCGCCGCCCCCAGCGTGTCGCCGACGGCCAGCCCGAGCAGCAGCCCGCGCACCCGGGAGAGCGCCCCCTTCTCCTCAAGGAACGGGGTCCGGGGCTGCTCGGCCGCCCGCGGCGCGGGGGTGTCCGCCCCGGAGCGAGCCGCAGGCGCCCGCCCCTCGCCGTCCCCGCCGGTCAACGCCCGTACGGCGTCGTGCAGTTCACGATGGGCGGCGAGCTGCCACCCATGCACCAGCGCTTCCCGCAGCTCGGACAGCGCGGTCTCGCCGTCGATCCCGGTGGCCAGGTGGGCGTAGACGGCGGCGACGGCGGGGGTGCGGCTCTGTCCGGCGACGCAGTGCAGCAGCACCCGCTTGCCTTCGTGGCGCAGCCGCAGCACCTCGCGGGCGGCCTGGTCGACGACGTAGTGGAGGTTGGCGTTGGAGCCGTCGCTGTCGACGAGCCAGACGCGAACGTGCTCGACGGTGCTGCTACCCGCGTCGGTACCGGCACCGGCACCGGTGGCAGTACCGCTGCCGGCGGCGGGCAGGACGGTCCCGGTGCCCATACGGCACAGCGAGACGACGGCGTCCACGTCCACCGGCTCGGCCCCCTGCAGCAAAGGCAGATTGCCGAGCAGGACGCCGGGGTCGCGCGGGTGCGGGACGGCGAAGCCGCGCGGCGCGCCGGCCGGGGCGGGCACACGGGCGGCCGAGGGCCGGCCGAGGGAGTCGTCCTGTCCGCCCTGCGCGGTGCGCACCGCGAGCCGGACGAGGTCGGGCCCGGTGAGTCCGGGCCAGCCGTGCACGGCCCGCTGCCAGGCGAGCGGGATGCCGGAACAGCCCCAGCGCGCGCCGAGCAGCGCCCCGGCGATGGCGGCGACGGTGTCGGTGTCGTCCCCGGCGCGCACCGCCGCCTCCAGGGCGAGCCGCAGATGCTGGGCGGGGAAACCGCCCCGGGCGGGGTCGAGTTCGGGCACCGGGGTGCGGGTGACGGCGGACCAGGCGGCCTGGAGGGCGGTGACGACCCAGCCGTTGGGCGCGAAGTGCCGCGGCGGATGCGCCTCGGCCTCGTCCAGCCGCTCCGCCCACAGCGCGCGCCGCCCGGCGGGCAGCAGGTCGAGACCGGCCCGTACGCCGTCGAAGGTGCCCTCCAGCACGGCGGTGCGGATGCCGGAGCACCACAGCACGCAGGCGTCGGCGCAGTCGGGGTCGGGGTGGGTGAGCGAACTGACGGCGACGGCGGCCTCGGCGAGCGCGGCCGCGTCGCCGAGGTGGGCGAGGGCGACGATCCCGGTGCGCATCAGCGAGCCGTTGCCGGCGCTGTGGGCGTGCCGGTCGGCGTGGTCGCGGGCGGCGGCCCGCAACGCGGCGCCGGCTGCCCCGGACGCCTGCCCGGCGGCGCGCAGCACGGCCCGGGTCTGGGCGCCGACGTCACTGGCGCCGCCATCGAGCCAACGGTGGAAGTTGGCCGCGACGGCGTCCAGGGCCTCGGGCGCGCGCAGGTCGGCGCCGGTGGCGGCCACCTCGGCTATGCACACCTGCATCTGGGTGTCGTCGGAGTACTCGCCGGGCTCGTACGGCCCGAGCCCGCCGCCGATCATCTCGGGCCGCTGATCGGGCCCGAGCACCGCCGCGAACTCGTACGGCACCCCGAGCGCATCGCCCACGGCCGCCCCGAGCAGCACCCCGGCGGCCCGATCGACGCGGCGCGCGTCCAGAGGAGGGTTGGGAACACGTGCACGAACCATGGGGGCCTCCCTCGATACGACGACGCGCCGAAGACGATCACCACCCTGACGCCGCGCCAGCTTGACACGCACCCCCCTTATCGTCAAGCAGACGATAGCCACCGCCAGGCCGGCCCGGGCGAACGAGAGGCCGTGCGGGCATCGCCAACCATCCCCACCCCCGCCCGAGCACTGATCCGGTACCCTGTGGACCGAGAGACCCAGCCTTCGTAGCTCAGGGGATAGAGCACCGCTCTCCTAAAGCGGGTGTCGCAGGTTCGAATCCTGCCGGGGGCACAACGCATTACCCGTCTGACCTGGGGTTTCTCCCCCAGGGAGGGCTCCTACTCGGCCTCGGACTCCTCGTCCGGGGCCGTTTGCGTGAGCGGTGCGTGAGCGGACGGAGAGTTGATCTCCGAAATTCCTCCCAACGGATCAGCACCATCCGGCACGGGCTCCGGGCCGGGATGCCCCGCGTCGTCGGGCTCAGGCTCCGCGTCGGAGGCGGTGTTCTCGGAGGTTGCGCGGGCGCGCGGGACGAGTCGGGCTGCGGCCTCGGCGATCGCCAGGTCCGCCTCCGGGAGCAGGCTCGTGTACGTGTCGGCCGTAATGGTGATCGAGGAGTGGCCGAGCATCTCCTGGATGTCCTTCAGGTCGGCCCCGGCGGCGTGGCGAGCGTCGCGGCCCAGGTCGTGGAGCCGGACCGGTGAAAGACCGATCTCTTGGTACAGCTCGACGAACCGCCGGGTGGCGTGGGCGAGGGCGGGCGAGGGCTTCCACGGGTAACCGATCGCGCGGCTCACCCGGCCGACGGATGGGCGGCACAGGTGGCCCCGGCAGCCGTCGCCGAGGCCACCTGCCGCGCGGTCAGATCAGGTCGCGGGCCCGGCGCTCCCAGTCGGCGATTCGGGTCATCGCGGCACTCACCTGCTTGACCGCGGCCGAGATGTCCCGACCGGGCGCCCGCAGCTCCCGGCTCATCTTCGCTACCCATCGCATGCAGACCTCGACCTCGCCGAGCACACCGACCACCTCTTGGGTGGACTCGGCGATGCCGGCCATCTGCTCCAGAAACCCAGTCGGCGGCCCGGTGCGCTGCTCGGGCGACATCATCGCGATGACGTCGAACGCCGCATGGGCTGCCGCATCCATCTCCACCATCTGCCCGGCGAACCGAGTGCACGCCTCCCGGAGACCGGAGGCTGGCTCAGCCATCGCCTTCCCCAACTCGGTCATGGCCGGCAGCCACGTGCTCATCGGCACCCCTGGCTGGGAGGCCCGCTCCATCACGGGACCGATCTGCACGACGGTGTCGGTGATCACCGTCATGAACCCGGCGATCGCCTCCGTGGTCTCGGTCATCGCCTCCACCTGCTCCTCCACCCGGGCGAACTGGTCGATCAGCCCGGGCGCCTCTGGGTCGTCCGGATCCGCCTCGACCACAGCCGGCAGCGCCGTCGGCAGCCCAAACAGGATCCGGGCCGGAGTCAGGGGCTCGAACCCGTTGTGTAAAGCCCCCTCCAGTGCGCTCTCCAGGTCCCGCCGCGCCCTGACCAGCCCGCTCCGGCTGCGCTTGAACATGATCGTCCGAATCAACGAGAGATCGAGCGGCAGCTGCCCGTTCTCACCGATATGGATGATGGGCTTGCCGGTCAGGTGCCGGATTCCGAGCTCATAAGCGACATTGGCGTTGCCTCCGGTGAGGTCGGCGATCACGAGGTCGTCCTGCAGGAGGTGCCGACAGACCTGTTCGGTGATCTCGCCCGGGTCGGCGATCCCGTCCGCCCGGACCGGGACGATGCCCTTCTTGGCGCAGGCAGGCAGGATCACCTTCTCGTAGATCTCCAGGTTCTCCTCGAACGCCAGGAGCTCCGGGCTCCCGTCCGGAGCGTGCTCGTTGCCGATGGGTGCGATGACGAAGCAAGTCGTCATCGGCGCCTCGTCGGACTCCTGACCAGCGACGGCCACGATACTCATGCGTAGTCCTCCGTCTCGAACTGCTCTGCTTGGTGGTACTGTTCCGCGAACTCGGCACCGGTTCGCAGATCGGCCGGGTAGACGGGACGCTCCTCGATTCCGAGCGCCCGCAGCAGGTCAGCGGTGGGGATCCGGTACTGCCATCCGAGGCGCAGCACCAGACAGGGAAAGCCACCCTGGTGGATGAGCTTGTATGCGGTGGCGGGGCAGAGCCCGAGCGCGCGGGCGGCGGTGCGCAGGTCGACCACCAACGGCAGGTCGAACGCCTCGCCGAACGACAGCCAGGTGCCGGAGCGTGGGGTCATCGCCTCCCTCCGACCGGACGCAGCGACAGGGCGCCGATCCGGCTGCCCTCGCTCGGGCGCCGCGCCCGCCGAACGATTTCCCCGAGGCCCAAGTGCCCTGCTAGTTCACCCAGTCGAAAGCTCTCCAGCCGCTCGGATGAGCTGCTGAACCGCACTGTCGCCGACAGCCCGTCAGGCCGGGCAGGCGGCGACACCCGCAGCTCCCAGCCATCTCGCCAGTCACCGACCGGGGACTCCGCAGGTGCCTCCACGGCCAGGTGGGCGGCGGCCAGCGCCGCGACGTCCGCCACCGGTCGCTCCCGGATGCGGGCCTGGGCGAACGCCCACACCCGGTTACCGGCGGGGTGCAGCAGTGCGAGGCCAACCTCGTGGGCTTGCAGATCGACATCCGCGAGCACTGCCAACAGGGCGCACAGTGACTCGGATTCGAGCTCCTGCCGGTCGATCGGCCACCGAATCGCGATCCGGTAGAGGATGCCCCGCATCGCGGGCAGGGCCAACCAGAGCGCCAGCAGCCGGTCAGCTCCGGCCGCGTCGGTGTCGCGCTGCGCCGCGCCGATTGCCTCGCGCCAGATCTCCTCCCGGAGCTGCGGATCCGCCGACCTGCCGTACAGCGCCCGCCGGGCCGCCAGGGCGGAGATCCGGGCCGGACCGTCGTCCGTGGTGACCGGGAAGGGCAGGTCGACAGGCCGGACCAGGTGCTCCAGCACGTCGAACACCCGGTTATAGGGGATCAGTCCCATGGCGAACCTCCCGAGTCGTCGGTGTCATCACGCAGGTCGTCCACGATGCGTGAGCAGGCCCGGACGATCCGGTACAACTCCTCACGCAGCGTCTCGTAGGGAACCGGCGAGAAGCCGGCCGTACGCCGCCTCGTACTCGCGGCGGAATAGTGGTCGCAAGCGGCGGCGTAGTAGTGCACATCACCGGTCCGGCCTTGGACGGAGAGGCCCCGGGTCCCCTCCTGGCGGTTGTGGCTCGCTGCGTTCTCGCACGATGTGCAGCCTTCGGCGGGCGGGCTGTGGCTCATCGGCCTGCCCCGCCAGGCACCGCCCTGTGGACGATGGATCCATGGATCACGCCTTGGACGGCGGTGCCGTGAACGTCATGCTGCACGAAGCTCGACTGCCCCTGCTCCTCTACTCGCGCCGGGGGTCGCGGCCCGTCCTCCGGCACACCCGGCCAGGGGGCCCGCGCGTCCTGTGGGTCCGCCCCGGGCAACCAGAGCCAGCCGTACCCGGCGAACTCCTTGTGCCGCACATGGATGCGGCGGTAGTGCTCAGGGGCGAGCCCGTGGAATCCCGAGCGCACCACGTCCTGGTAGAGCCGGTCGGAGACCACCACAGCCAGGCTCGCCGACCCGGCGGCCGCCAGGGATTCCTTCACCTCGGGTGCGTTCAGGTAGCGGACCACCGCGATCGGGGCAGGGCCGGAGAAGCCCAGGGCTGCCGTGGTGGCTACGCCGATGTCGATGGCCAGCCGAAGCCGCATCCGCTCGGCGGGCCGGCGGGTGGCGTTGTAACCGCCGAGCTCGGCCGCCAGGTGCGTGACGTACGCGCCCAACACCAGTTGCTCGGAAGTGCCAGGCGGGAGAACCGCGAACTCCAGGTCTCCCTGCGGCTGGGTGGACCACCTGCCGTGGTCCAGCCCGCTGCGCTCGGCCGCCGTCCGCAACACCCTGGCGAGTTGGGCCTGCGCGGCCCGCTGACCCGGAGTGTCGAAGCGGCTGTACTGCTCAATGTCCGCCGCCAGACAGAGGCGGCTTGTGACGTCCGGCCGGGGCTTGCCCCAGGGACGGGCGGTCGGGTGCGACGTCATGTGAACCATCACCTGCTCGATGAGAGTGGACAGTTGTCTGCGTTGCACGCCCACTGTGCGGCCGGTGGACCGGAACCTCCGAGCAGGACGCAAAAATGCGGTTCCCAGGTCCCGTCAGCGACCGGTCATCTACAGGAGTCCGATCGCCCGGAGGCGGTCCAGCTTGATCACCCCCATCTCGCCGCCGCCGGTGCGGACGATTCCCTGGTCGCGGAATCCCGCCAGCGCCTTCTGTACCGCCCTCAGCTTCGCTCCGATGAGCGCGGCGAGTTCGATTTGTGTGAGGTCGAGACAGATCACGGTGTCCGAGCCGACGCATCGGCCGTAGTTCTCGGCCAGTTCGGTGAGCGCACGGGCCAGCCGCACTCGAACGGGGAATTCACCGAACGCGATGCGCCAGGAATTTGCAGCGCGCAGGCGGCGGTTGCTGAGCCGCACGATTTGAATGGCGGCTTCGGGGCACTTGTCGAGGAAGCTCCGCATCGCTCGGCCTTGGACGACGTGCGCATCGATGTCGTCGCACGCCGTCACCGTGGCCGACCTGGGCATGTCGTCGAGCACGGCCATCTCCCCGACCACGTCTCCGCCGACCCGGATGGCGATCAGGGCTTCATGCCCGTTGCCAAGCGTGCCAGTAACCTTCACGCAGCCGGTCCTCAGGAGCACCAGATGATCGCCCGTCTCCCCTTCCACCAGGATCTTCTTGCCGGGCGGATACTGCTTCGGGGAACCGATACTCAGCAGTTCCTCCCGGACAGGTCGTGACAGGCTCCAGAGGAAGCGGACAGGCCGCCGCTCGCCGATGCCATCCGTACAACTCCGTGCTGTCCCATGGGTCGCGCGCTCCATATCCCACCTCGTGGACGGATCCCAGTGCCTTCCCGGTCAGGGAATCAGAGCCGGATCCGAGCAGATAGAGCGTGTGCACGGACAGCTACCGCACCAGCGGCTCACGCGATCTCCGATATATAGCCGGCGCGGCTGGTCTGCGACGGCAGCATGACCGCGTTTCCCCGCTGGACACCTATCTCGGCATCCACGACGTCACTCCTGAAGCGAAACGTCCAGTGCCATGCTCGCGAGGACATTGATGGTCAGGCGCCGACGCGACGTATGCGGGAGTGGGTACTTGAGGCTCGCCGAGGTCGCGCAAACTCCGCTTCGGGCCGAGGGTCGAGCCACGCTAGACGGAATGAACGCACTACTGTAAAGCGGGTGTCGCAGATTCGAATCCTGCCGGGGCACAGAGAGAAGGGCACCTACGGACTCTGGTAGGCGGCCAGGGTTACATGACCGACGGCCCGCCTACCAGCGGCTCAGGCGGCGTGCGGGGTGAAGGTGACATGCGAGTCGCCTTCGTCGATGGTCAGATTCAGCGTGCCCTGCAGGGCCTTGGCCAAGCGCCGCAGCAGCGGGAGAGTCGGCACGGTGTCGCCGCCCTCCATCCGGGAGACCTGGGGCTGAGTCATCCCGGCTCGCTCCGCCAGTTCCGTCTGGGAGAGGCCGAGCTCGATCCGGCGGTTGTAGACCGCCTGCCCGAGATCGCCGGCCAGTCGCGCGTCGACGTACTCCTGGTCGTACTCCACCGCCTCACCCGCAAGCTGCCGGGTCCGGCGCGTCCTCCACGTGCTGTGATTCATCAGCTCTCCTTGCGCCGCTCGTACGTGTGCTGGGCGTGGCCGTGTTCGGCCTCGCAGACCTTCTGGGCTTGGTGCGCACGCTCGACTTCCGCTGCTTCACGCATCCTCGTCTTACGGAAGACCGTCAGCAGCACGATCCGTTGTCCTGGCGCGAGCCAGTACGGGATGCGTACGGCTTCGCCGTCCAACTCGAAGCGGAGTTCACGTAGCTTGCCACCCAGGTGCCGCGAGTAGGGCTCGCCGAGGGTCGTCGGCTCGTCCAGCAGGCGGTCCGTCTTGTCCTCGACCCGCCGGTAGAGGCGGAACGGAAGCAGTTCCAGCCAATCCCGTACCTCGGGTTCGATCTCGATCTCCCACCGCTCCGTCATGCAATCAACGGTATATACCTCCAGATGCATACCGCAAGCCGCCACGGATCTCCAAGCCGCACCGTCCCCGAGCGCACCGCCATCTCAACCGCCCGAAAAGGTCGCTGCCTCCGGCCGACCCAGAACGGATTCGGCACACATGAGGACGGGAAGCCTCCCAAAGGCGTGAGAACCGCCGAAGAGAGTTTCCGAAGGCCAGACAGCCAAAAGCAGGCGTTTCCCCAGGTCACAGCCCCGTCCAGAGGAAACTCCTAAAGCGGGTGTCGCAGGTTCGAATCCTGCCGGGGGCACCGAATGAAGACCTCCCCTCAACGTTGAGGGGAGGTCTTCGTCATGGTTCATGGTTCTCACTGTGTGTGTCCTGCACTACGTGCGTCCAGACGGTTTTCCGTTGGTGGGACACCTCTCTGGCGTCCACAATCACCGGATGCATGACGTGGAACTGTTCGATGGGATCGTCACGCTGTCGCCGCTGCGGCTGAGTGACGTGGAGGCGCATCTCGCGGGGGAGGATGAGCTGCTTGTTCGGTGGCTCAACGGGGGTCCCGGGACGTACGAGGGTGTCGCGGCGTACTTCCGGCACTGCCGGGAGCAGTGGGACGCCAGGGGGCCGCTTCGCGCGTTCGGTATTCGGGTGGGTGGCGACGAGGTGCTCGCCGGCACGGTCGACCTGCGGTTCGCGGGAGGAGGGCTGGCGCCCGGCCAGGTGAATGTCGCGTACGGCCTCTATCCGTCGTGGCGGGGGCATGGACTGGCCACTCGCGCGGTCCTGTTGGCGACCGCGTACGCCGCGAGCGAGGGCGGTACGGAGGCGGTGATCCAGGTGGAGCCAGGGAATCCCGCGTCTGCCGCGGTGGCGCTGCGGGCGGGGTTCACCCCTGGCCGGCAGACGCGCAGCGAGGACGGCACGCGCTTCGACTGGTACGTCCGGGATCTGCGCGTCGCCGTCCCGTGACGGCTACCTGCGTCACTCCTCAAGGTGGGTCGGGTGGTCGGAGCCTCGGTCTTCCGTTTTCGGCCGGTCAATTGAAGTGCGGCCGTCCGTTCTTCACCGTGCTCGTTGGCGACCTCTACGATCAGCAAGGTCCCGGCGCTGCCGGGCAGTACCGCGTGCGGCGTGTTCGCCGGGACCACACAGAGGTCATTTGTCGTCAACGACGTGGCCTGCCACGCGAGTTGGAGTCTGAGGCATCCGTTCAAGACCAGTAGTGCCTCGGTCGTCGGATGAGCCTCCTCCGCGACGGGCGGCTCGTTCATACTGAGCACCTTCACGTCGGCGATTCTCACCTTGCCCATGGCCCGAGAGCGCCAGGCGTCGGGAAGGGTGGCCGCCGCCTCCACCACGTTGAGCCGGGCCACTGCTCTCGCCTCTCCACGTGACGTCGGGAACGGGGCGACCGAGTCGCCACGGCAGCACTCCGCAGCGGTCCTCCGACGTTAGCCAGGACCTCGACGTCCTTGGTCGACCGGAAGGCAAAAAGGGGACTCTGGAGAACTCCGGCGCTGAGTCGGGGTGTTCTCGGTCAGCCCCCGTCCCTCCACTCGTCCGGGCGAGGCCTGAGGATCGCCGATACGACCGGGGCGGAGGACTTCATGACGTCCGTCGTGAAGCGCCGGCGGCCGACGGAGAGACGGCGCAGGGCGTGGCCGTGGTCTGCGGCGACCGTCAAAGTGACTGCCAGGAGCAGGAGTTGCCATGCCGCGAGGAGTGGGCGGCGTAGTGGGCGCGGGAGTTCGGCGAGGGATGTGTGCAGGCGGGCGCAGTGGAAGGGCACGTGGCGTTCCTCGTCGGCGAGGATGCGGGCCGCGACCTCCGTCGTGAGCGGGTCGTCCGTGCCGTCGCGCAGCGCGCGGTAGTACCGCAGCGCCACCACCTCCGCGATCATCAGCACCAGCAGTTCCATGCGCAGGCCCATCAGGCGGCGCAGTCGTACGAAGACCGTGTCGCTCCAGTGGCCGGACAGCGTCGGTCTGCCGCCCGCGGCCAGCAGCCGGGCGAGGAGGCGGGCGTGGTTCTGTTCCTCGGCGACGAACAGGCGCACCGCCCGTGCGTAGTCGGCGTCGCCGGCCTGGTCCGCCTTGCTCACCAGGTTGGCGCCGTCGCCGTCCTCGCCGACCTGGAAGCGCTGGATGCCCGCCCATATCGCCGGGTGCAGTCTCGCGCCCCGGCCCCAGTCCGGGTCCCCCTCCGCGCGTCTGCGCTCGCGCTCGTCCTCGAACCGCTCCACCCACTTGGCGAACTCGTCCCCACCCACCCGGTCTCCCCTCCCCGACACGCCACCGTGTCCTGGAGAGGGGAGACGCCTGCGGGTGGCGAACCGTTCCGGTCACACAAATGGGCAACTTGGAACGGTCGTTCCCGATGGGCTGAGCAGAGGGTGCCGCTCCCCTGCTCCCGCCCGAAGCGCCGTCGTCCGTCCCTCAGAGCGCCGTCGTCCGCGAGGAGCGGTGGGCCGTCAGGGCCCAGATGACCCAGGCGTCCAGGGCGATCGAGATGAGGGCCCACAGGGGCTGGTACGGGAGCCAGAGGAAGTTGGCGATCAGGCTCAGGGAGGCCATGAAGACGCCCAGCACCCTCGCCCACAAGGCGTCCGTCAGGAGGCCGAGGCCGGTGACCACCGAGATCACGCCCAGGATCAGCAGGACCCAGCCCCAGCCGGTCAGGTTGAAGCGGTAGACGTAGTCGTTGATGTTCGCGTAGATGTCGTCGGACGCGATGGCCGTGATGCCCTTGAGGATGTCCAGCAGGCCGTCCACCAGCAGCACCACTCCGGCGAACACCGTGCCGCCCGCCACCCACATGCTGGTCCGGTCCCGGCCGCCGCCGGCGCCCGCGTGTTCCTGGTGGGGATGGCTTCCCGGCGATGTCGGCTGCTGCGTCATGGGTCGTCCCTCCTGGTTCCGGTGCGTCCACCGTGTGCGTCGAAAGGGCGTGCTACCAGCGGGGGGCCGCCGAACGGGTGACGGGACCCGCCGCCGCGTTAAACGGCGGCGTTCACCGCAGCGCCGGCTCCCCGCGGCGGTCCGCCTCCGCCGGAGCCGCCACCGGGGCCACCGCCAGGGCCAGCGTCACCGCCGCCGACGTCGCCGCCGTCCCCGTCATCGCCACGGCCGGCGAGGTGAGCTGCGCCGCCGTGCCCGCCAGGGCCGCGCCCACCCCCTGCGTCGTCAGCATCCCGGCCGAGTGCAGCCCCAGCGCGTGGCCGCTCAGCCCGGGCGGGGTCAGGCTCATCAGCCGTTCCTGCTGGACCAGGCTCGCGCCGAAGCCGACCGAGGCCAGCGCCACCAGGCAGGCCGCCACCGCCGCCGGCGGGCGCAGCGCGAACAGGAGGTACGGCGCGGCCAGCAGCGCCAGCAGCGGTGTGGCCGCGCGGCGGCGCACCGCGGGCGGCAGCAGACGGCCCACCGTCACATCGCCGGCCAGCATGCCCAGCGCCGCGCACGCGAACAGCGTCCCGGCCGCGCCGGGGGCGTACGGCACGTACAGCGACTCGCAGCCGACCACCAGGCCGTTGGGCAGCCACAGGCCGAGATAGGTGAGGCGGCGCGGGCGGTCGCGCCACAGGACGGCGTTGGTGCGCCAGGTCGCCGTCACCGACGGGCGGCCGGACGAGCGGGGCGTACGGCCGCTCAGGCCGAGCCGGACCCCGGCCGCGGCCACCGCGTACAGCACCGCCGCCAGCAGCAGCGACACCCGCGGCGACAGCGCCGCCACCAGCGCCCCGCCCGTCGCGTACCCGGTGATCTGCATGATCCCGCTCATCATGTTGAACACCGAACGCCCCAGCAGGTATCCGCCGTTCGTCCCACCGTTCGCCCCGCCGTTCGTCCCACCCTTCACCTCGTCCTTCGCCTCGTCCTTCGCCTCGTCCTTCGCCCCACCCTTCGCCTCGTCCTTCGCCAGGATCTCGTTCAGCAGGCCCCAGCGGACGCCGCCCCCGAGCGAGGCGACCAGGCCCTGGACGAGGACGACCGCGAACACCGCCCCGAGCGGCAGCCCGGGCAGCGCCAGGAGCGCCGTCAGGGCCGCGAAGGCGAGCGAGATCCCCGCCAGCGTTCCGCGCGGCGGCAGCCGGTCGGCGCCCGAGAGCAGCAGCGTCGCCCCCAGCACCTGGGCCAGCGACGGGCCGAACATGCTCACCGCCGACAGCAGCGGCGAACCGGTCGACCGGTACACCAGCGTGCCGAGCGCCAGCCCGCTCGCCGTCTGCGCGACGGTCTGGGCGGCGGTCGCAACGAAGAGCGGAGTGAACTCCGGGGTGCGGAACAGGTCTCGGTAGCTGTGCATGCGCCGGAGTCTCGGGCGGGGGCCGCCACCGCCGTTACTGTTTCGCGTGCGGGCGAAACGTCGCCGGTACAGGTACAGAGCGTGCCGGGGAGGGGAGGCGGGGCGGCATGGGGCTGTGGGAGGTCAACGCCGACACCCTCGCCGGCAGCCGCTTCCTGATCTCCCCGCTCGCCGAGACCTTCGCGAGCCTCAAGCTCCTGCACGCCGGCGCCGGCCGCCACCCCGGCGAGCATGCCTGGCTCCGCGCGCATCTGCCCGGCTACCGGCGGCTGCTGGCCGGCGACCCCGTCACCGCGCTGCTCGTGCGCGCCGGACTCGGCCACGACTGGATCGCCGACTTCCTCACCCCCACGCCCCGCGACGAGGAGAGCTTCGCGGACGGGGTGGCCCGTGTCCGCGCCGCCGATCCCGTCGCCGCCCGCGCCCATCTGCGGCGCTCCCTGAACGGCCCGCTGCCCGCCGCGCTCGACCGCGACGACCTGCCCGAACGCGCGGCCCGGCTCCTGGAGCACGTCTGGACGGAGACCGTACGGCCCGCCTGGGACCGGCGGCGGCACGTCCTGGAGGCCGACATCGTCGCCCGCACCGCGCAGGTGAGCCGGGGCGGCTGGGCGGCCGTGCTGGACGCGCTGCGGCCGGGCACCCGCTGGCTCGGCGGGAACCGCTTCCAGGTCAACTCGCACGCCTACCCGCCGCGCGAGATCGCCGGCGCGCAGCTCGTCCTGGTGCCGGTCACCCCGCAGACCGGCTGGGTGGCGTGGGACGAGCCGCCGAGCCGGTACGCCGTCGTCTACCCGTGCGCGGGCGTCCTCGCCGACGCCCGCGCCCGCCGCTCCTCCGTCTCCGCCGCCCTCGGCGCGCTGCTCGGGCCCGCCCGGGCCGAGGTGCTGGTCCTGCTCGGCTCGCCGCTCAGCACCACCCAGCTGACCGCCGTGACCGGGCAGGGGCTGGGGTCCGTCG
This sequence comes from Streptomyces sennicomposti, assembly GCF_019890635.1. Classification (GTDB taxonomy): domain Bacteria; phylum Actinomycetota; class Actinomycetes; order Streptomycetales; family Streptomycetaceae; genus Streptomyces; species Streptomyces sennicomposti. Next base: position 107,909 of record NZ_JAIOAB010000011.1, on the reverse strand, counting down.
GCCGGCACCTGCGGGTCCTGCTGGACGCCGGGCTGATCGAACGGCGGCGGGCGGGGCGGTCGGTGCTGTACTCGCGTACGGACGCGGGCCGGGTCCTCGTCGCGGCGGCCACGCCGGACCCGGGGTGAAACACGGACCCGGCACGCTCTTCCGTTCGGTCCCGGCCCGATCCGGACGAAACACCCGGGCGACGGCCCCGCCCCAGTTCACAGGCACTAGCATCCGGCCCATGACCACTGCAGACAGCAACGGCACCTCCCCCCTCGACGCAGAGATCGGCGCCCTGCGGGGCGGCCCGGCGAACCTGAAGCAGTACGCGGGCCGTCCCGTGCTCGTCGTGAACGTGGCGTCCAAGTGCGGCCTCACCCCGCAGTACGCCGGCCTCGAACAGCTGCACGAACGGTTCGCCGACCGTGGCTTCACCGTGCTCGGCGTGCCCTGCAACCAGTTCGCCGGGCAGGAGCCGGGCAGCGCGGCGGAGATCGCCGAGTTCTGCTCGGCGACGTACGGCGTCACCTTCCCGCTCACCGAGAAGGTCGACGTCAACGGCGAGGGCCGCCACCCGCTCTACGACCGGCTGACCGGCGTCGCCGACGCCGAGGGGCACAGCGGCGACATCCGCTGGAACTTCGAGAAGTTCCTGATCGGGCGGGACGGCGAGGTCGTGGCCCGGTTCTCCCCGCAGACCACGCCGGACGACCCCGCGCTGGTCGCGGCCGTCGAGGCCCAGCTCGCCTGACCAGGCCGGGCGCCGCACACGCCGGGCGCCGCCCCACCGGTCACCGCACACGCCGGTCACCGCACACGCCGGGCGCCGGCGCCCCGGGTCCTCACCCGAGGCGCCGGCGCCCCCGCGCGAAACGATCCGCCGCGCTCACTTCAGCTCGTCCGGGCACGGCGTCCCCCGCGGCAGCTGGTACGGCGCCGCCAGCCGGTACGTCCCCGCCCGCGGCGCGAGCAGCATGGTCCACTTGTCGCCCTTGGCGTCCTCGGGCGTCTCCCACAGACAGCCGTTGACGTTGTCGTACGTCTTCGCCGTGCCCTCGGGGCGGTGCTTGGACGCCTCGGTCTCCTCCGGCGCCTTGAGCCGCTTGCCGTGCTCGTCCACGATGCTCAGCCAGGGCGAGTACGGGATGCGGATGAGGACGCGGCCCGGCTTGCTCACCTCGAGGGTCAGCTCGACCTGCTCGGCCCGGTCCACCACCGCGTTGGGCTCGGCGAGCGGCTTGGGGTCGGTCACCTCGAACAGCTGCCAGTTGGCGTCGCCCCAGACCTGCCGCAGATAGGGCTGGCCCTGCCGCACCAGCTCGCGTTCGCGCTGGCCGCCGTCGCCGTCCGGCTCGCCCTTGGGCAGCACCACGTAGTGCACGGCCCAGCGCTGGAGCCACTCGTGGTAGTTCGCCGAGTTGAGCGTGTCGTCGTAGAAGAGGGGGTTGCGCTTCATGTCGGCCTGGCGGTTCCAGCCGCGCGCCAGGTTGACGTACGGGGCGAGCGCGGAGGCCTCTCGGTGGGAGCTGGCCGGGACCACCTCGACCCGGCCCTTCTCCGCGCCGGCCTTCTGGAGCTGGTGGACCAGCGGCGCCAGCTCGTGCGACCAGGAGGCGGCCGGCGCGGTGTGGACGACGTCGTCCACCGACTTGACGCCGATCCAGCTGACGAAGCCGACCAGGGACAGCACGATCGCGTACCACTTGCGCGAGCGCGGGACGGCGAAGGGCAGCGCCGCCACCAGGACCACCCCGGCGAACAGCATCGCGAGGCGGGTGATGTTGGAGCCGATCTGCGAGCTGACCACCCAGACCCCGACGACCGACAGGGCGTACACCCACGAGGTGATCCGGACCGTCTTCCACTCCCGCGGGACGAGGACGGCGGCGAGGATCGCGTAGAGCAGCGGCAGGCTCGCCGAGCCGAAGCCCATGGGCTGGGTGCCGGAGAAGGGGAACAGCAGGGCCGAGACGGCCACCACCGCGGCCGGCGCGAGTCCGAGCGCCCACGCGCCCGGGCGGCGCTTCTGGAGGAACAGCGCGACCGCGACCAGGCCGACGAAGAGTCCGGCGACGGGCGAGGACATGGTGGCGAGCGCGGCCAGCGGGGCCGCGGTCAGCGCCTTCGCCCAGCGTTTGTGGCGCCAGCGGTACGGCCAGCAGAACACGGCCGCGACCGCGCCCAGCGCGAACAGCGAGCCCAGGCCGAACGTCACCCGGCCCGACAGCGCGTTGCACAGCAGCCCGAAGACCCCGGCGAGCGCCGCCCACAGGGGGTTCCTCACCGCGCGGCTGCGGATCAGGACCAGGGTCAGCAGGCCCGCCGACAGCGTCCCGGCGATCATCATCGTGGTCCGGACGCCGAGGACGGACATCAGATACGGCGAGACCATGCTGTAGGAGACGGCGTGCATCCCGCCGTACCAGGCGAGGTTGTACGCCGAGTCCGGGTGCCGGCCGACGAACTCGGCCCACGCGTCCTGCGCCGCGAGATCGCCCCCGCTGTTCGCGAGCGCGAAGAACCAGACGAGGTGCAGGACTCCGGCCAGCGCGGTGACGGAGAGGGCCGGGTGCCGCAGCATCCGCTCCCGCACCGCCATGACGACGGCCCCCGCGCGGGAGCGCCCTGCGACGACCTTTGAAGGACGGTCACTTACCGGCTTCGGGTCGTCACGTTCCGTACGGCTTGTCCGCGGTCGTATTCGCGGCCCGGCTCCCGGGCCCGGCTCGGCGTCGTCGGCGCGTGTCGGCTCCGCAGTGGCCACCTGAAGGCACTCCCCGTGTCCCGTCCTTGAGTTTCCGGCCGCGTCCCGCGACCGGCGACGTGCCCCGTCTCGCGACGCTAGCACGCACCCCGCCGGACAGGCCCGTCCGGAGGGCCCCCCGACGGGGTGCGCGGCCGGGCCGGCCGGGTCAGCCGATGCGGGTCAGCTTGGCCGTGAAGCCGGGCTCGGCCAGGTCCTTCTGCAACGCCACCGGGACGCGGATCGCGCCGCCCGCGCCGCCGTCGCCGACGGTGAGCGTGCCGACCTTGGCGCCCGCCTTCGCGGTGTGCGGGACGGCGTCGGCGGTGAAGGAGAGCTTCACCACGGAGCCGGCCCAGCCGACCGCGGTGACGTCCTCGGTGACCACGACGGGGGTGTGGCCGCCGAGCCGGTCGTCCACGTACCCGACGACGTCGCCCTTCTTCATGATCTTCTCGGCGGTCAGCGCCTTCTCGGCGCCGAGCAGCGCGGTCTTGCTGACCGCGTTGACCGTGTCGAGGATCGGGGTCTTGTGCTGGCCGAGGATCGCGCCGACGACGGTCACCGTCTGCCCGCCGACCTTCTTGCGGGCGGCGAACAGCAGGTTGCCGCCGGCCGCGGTGGTCGTGCCGGTCTTGATGCCGATCGCGCCGATCCAGTAGGGCAGCGAGTTGTAGTTCGGCCAGTTGCGCCCGGAGGGGTCGGTCCAGCTGGCGGCGCTGGTGATGGCTACCAGGGCCGGGTTCTTCACGACCGCGTTGCCGAGCTTCACCTGGTCCTGCGCCGTGGAGACGGTGGTCTCCTTCAGCCCCGAGGGGTCGGTGTACGTCGTCCGCGTCATCCCGAGTTCCTTGGCCGTGGCGTTCATCTTCTCGGCGAACGCCGCCTCCGAACCCGCGTCCCAGCGCGCCAGCAGCCGCGCGATGTTGTTCGCGGAGGGGATCATGACGGCCGACAGCGCCTGCTTCTCGGTGAGGAAGTCGCCGGCCTTGACGGTGTTCAGGGTGGACTCGCCGCCCTTGTCGTAGCCGCCCTCCTTCTCCGCCGTCGCGTCGACCTTGATCTTCGGGCCTTCCTCGCCGGGCTTGAGCGGGTGGTCCCTGAGGATGATGTACGCCGTCATCGTCTTGGCGACCGAACCGATGGCCGCCGGCTTCTGCTCGCCGAAGTGGTCCATCGTCCCGACGCCGTTCACGTCCATCCAGCCCTGGCCCTCGCCCGGCCAGGGCAGGGTCAGCTTGCCGCCGGCGAAGGTGTGGCTCTCCTTCGCGGTGAGCTGGAGACCCGGCTCGGGCAGCGGCCGCAGGGACTGCGCGATCGCGAAGACGATCAGGAGCAGCACCACCAGCGGCGTCCAGATCTTCACCCGGCGCATGGTGGTGCGCAGCGGGGTCTCCGGGGGCGGCGGGGTGTTGGTCAGCTCGGCCAGCAGGTCGAGCGGGGGCTTGGGCGGCAGCGGCTGCTGGGTGGTGCGCTCGGGGCCGACCGGGGCGGCCGCGGGGATCGCGGCGGTGACCGCCGGATCGGCCTTCGGCCGCGACGACGGCTTGCCGGGGGCGTCCTTCGGCTGCGGCGGCGCGGCGTCGGCGTCCGGCCTCGCCTTCGGCGGCCTGCGGGTCGCCGGGTCGTCGAGGGGCTTGAGCGCGACGAACTTGCTGGTGCGCTCGGCCTCGGACTCGGGCGTGGACTTCCCGCGCGCCGCGGTGTCCGCCGGGGCGCCCTTCGCGGTGCCCTGGGCGTCCTTCTTCGCGCCCTTCCCGCCGTCCTCGGTCCCGGCCTTCCCGCCCTTCTCGGCGCCGCCGAGCTTGAGCATGGTGGTGGGCTGGTCCACCGGGGGCTTGGGCGCCTTGAAGATGGCGGTGGGCTGATCGACCGGGGGGGCGGACTTCGCGTCGGACTCGGGCTTGGACGCCGGGGCGGACTCGGGCTCGGGCTCGGACTCGGCCCCGGACACCGGGTCGTGCTTGGCCTTCGCGTCGGACTCGGCCTTCGTGTCGGGCTCGGCCTTCGTGTCGGGCTTGGGCTCGGACTTCGCGTCGGGCTCGGGCTCGGACTTCGCGTCGGGCTCGGCCTCGGAGGCCGAGTCGGTCCCGGACTCCGGGGCAGACTTCGCCGCGAACTCGTGCTCGGCGGCCGGGTCAGGCTCGGACACCGGGTCAGGCTTGGACGCCGAGCCGGGCCTGGCCTCGGGCGCGGACGCCGGGGCGGACTCGGCCTCGGACGCCGGGGCGGACTCGGGCGCGGTCTCAGGCGTCGCGGCTGCGGACGTCTTGGCCGCGGGCTTCGCGTCCGCCGCCGCGCCGTCCTTCTCCGCCTCGCCCGTCGCGTCCTCCGCGTCGGTCTCGGCCCCCTCGCTCTTCGGCTCGGAGCCGGCCTTCTCCGCCTCGGAGGCGGCCTCGGGCTCGCTCTCGGCCTCGGCCTCCGCGTCGTCGTCCTTCGCCACGGGCGCGGCGTCGTCCGAGACGCGGCCCGGCCCACCAGCCGAGGCGTCCGACTCGGTCACCCCAGCCGCCTCCGGCTCCTCGTCACCCTCCCGGACGCCGTCCGGCTCATCGTCGCGTACGGCGCCCTCGCGCGCACCGTCGCCCGACGCGCCGTCACCCGCCGCGTCGCCCGCCGCACCGGCCCCCTCCGCGCGCTCCCCGGAGGAACCCGCGGAGCCCCCGCCGGACGCCCCGGAGCCCCCGGCGCCCGCGGACTCCTCCGCGCCCCCGGAGGGCTCCGCGGCGCCGGAGTCCTCCGCCGTCTTCAGATCCCGTACCGAAAGCACCCGAGTGGCCGTGTCCACACCACCGCGCCCCTCGGACGCATCGCCCGTCCCGGGCTCCCCCGCGAGGGCGAGGCGCGGGTCGCGGGCGTCGCGTGCCTCGCTCCTGGCCCCGGGAACCGGACCCGCGCTCCCCGACGTCGGTTCTGCCGACGACTCGCGCTGCTTCGACCTGTCGGGGGACTCGCCCGCCACCGATGCCTCCTCATGTGCCGCACCCCGCGTACGGCTACCGAACCGTGAACCGCCACCTGGACGCCGGCCGGTCCCGACCGGTCGTGCCACCCGGTCGTACCGCTGTCCGAACCATGTACCAGTGTCCTGTGTGCGGACCAAACCCGACCGGTAGACGAGAACGACATACCTACTGGTTCCACTACGAACCGGTCACGCACCCTCGACAGACCAATGTGAGAGGGGTCACCCTGTCATTCATCCACGCGGGGAGGCATGGATGGGCAGGAGCCGCAGAACACTTCCGGAGGAGCTTCTGCTGCTGGCACTGGACCCGGCCACGGGTACCACTGCGCAGCCGCAGTCGCTCGACCTGGGTCTGGCCGGAGCGCAGCTAGTGGAGCTGGCGCTGGCCGGACGGATAGCCCCAGACGGGGATCGTATCGCCGTGGTGGTGCCACGGCCGACAGGAGATCCGACACTGGACTGCGCGTTGGAGTTGCTGCGAAGGCGCGGCGCTCCGGTACGGGCCGTCCACTGGATCGGCGGACCCCGGCTCGGGCTCCGCCAGACCTACCTCTCGCATCTGGAGCGGTGCGGCATGGTCGCCGCCGTGCCCGGCCAGATGTGCGGGGTGCTGCCGACGACGCGCTACCAGGCGACGGACACGGCGATCAGCCGGGAGATCAAGGCCCGGCTGGATTCCGCGATCCGTACCGGCGTGCCGCCGGACCCGCGGACGGCGGCGCTCGCCGCGCTGGCCCACGCGGTCGGTCTCGGCAAGCACCTGTATCCGGGGAACGAGGGCCGCTCGTCCCGTTCCCGGCTGCGGGACCTGATCCGGCACGACCCGATGGGCGGACTCGTCGCGCACGCCGTGATGGACGTCCAGAACGGCGTGGCGGCCCAGCCCCGCCGCGGTCAGGCCACGGCCGGCCGGCAGCCCGCCGGGGCCAGGTCCGGACCGGAACCGGCCCGCGGCGTCCCGATGCAGCCGCACCACGGGTCCATGGCGCGCGCCGTGGCCCACTGAGGCGGCGCCGGCGGCAACCCGGGCGCACGACGCGCCCACCCCGAACACGCGCACAACACCGCTCGCGGAACACCCGCACAGCACCACCCGCGCACACCGTGCACCGCGCGGCACCACCCGCCGCGCGGACCGCACCCGGCGCACCCCGACGCGCGCACCGCGCGCCACCGCCGCACCGCACGTCCCCAAGTCCCGGTTCGGGAGCCGCAGGCTGAGCGGGGTGGGGAGACTCCAGGGTCTCCCCACCCCGCTCAGCCGTGCCCACGGGGCGGGCCCCCGCCGTCCCACGGTCCACCCGCTCCACCCGCTCTACACGCTCCACCCGATCCACTGAACATGCGAACTGGCGCGCAGCGCCCGCATATCCGGCGTTTCCCAGCGGTAAGAAGCACCTTGGTGGCAATCTGCTCAACAGCAGATACGCAAAGTAGAGGCACGCAGCCGGAGGTGCACGTCCCGTGGCGTCCAATGTCAATCCCACCGTCAGGCGGCGCCGACTGGGCCAGGAGCTGCGCAGGCTCCGCGAGCTCAAGGGCATGACCGCCGAGGAGGTGGCGGAGCGGCTGCTGGTGTCGCAGTCGAAGATCAGCCGCCTGGAGAACGGCCGGCGCAGCATCAGCCAGCGCGACGTCCGCGATCTGTGCGGGGTCTACGAGGTGGAGGACCACCGGATCGTCGACTCGCTGATGCAGATGGCCAAGGACTCGCGCCAGCAGGGCTGGTGGCACTCCTTCGGCGACATCCCGTACAGCGTCTACATCGGTCTGGAGACGGACGCGGCGAGCCTGAGGGTCTACGATCCGCAGGTCGTCCCGGGCCTGCTGCAGACCCGGCAGTACGCGGAGGCGCTGATCGCCGGCGCGCTGCCGGAGACGGCGCCCGCGGACGTCGACAAGCGCGTCCAGGTGCGGCTGCGGCGGCAGGAACGAATCTCCGCCGCGGAGAACCCGCTGCGGCTGTGGACCGTGCTCGACGAGGCCGCTCTGCACCGCATCGTCGGCAACTCCGACGTGATGCGCGACCAGTTGGAGCACCTGGTGGAGCAGTCCCGGCTGCCGCACGTCACCGTGCAGGTGATCCCGTTCGACATGGGCGCGCACCCGGGCCTGAACGGGCAGTACGCCATCCTGGAGTTCCCGGACGCGGCGGACTCCAGCGTCGTCTACATCGAGGGCGTCACCAGCGACCTGTACCTGGAGAAGGCCAACGACGTGCAGAAGTACAGCGTGATGTACGAGCACCTGCGGGCGCAGGCGCTGAACGTCGAGCAGTCGCGCCAGTTCATCGCGGACATCGCCAAGAAACACGCGGGCCGGTGAGCCGGTGAACCGGTGAGCCGGTGAACCGGTGAACCGGTGAACCGGTGAACCGACGATGAGCGGGCGGGACGGTACACCGTGAACCCGCTTTTACGGAAGACCTGTTGAAAAAAGCCATTCGGACGAGTGAACGGGTTTCCTGCGAGACCGAGCCCGGCGAGTAGCGTCGATCACGCCATCGAGCAAGAACGTTGGCGTGAACCGCGCTGTGGGTTTCCGACGCGTCGTGCGGTGTCAGCAATTCAACCACTCCACTCGCATTCCGGAGCAGAAATGGCAATTCGTCAGGGCGCCACGGAGACGTGGACCAAGTCCTCGTACTCCACGGGCAACGGCGCGTGCGTCGAGATCAAGTCGCCGGTCGTCGCGGCCATGGCCGTACGGGACTCCAAGGTTCCCGAGGGTCCGGTGCTCGGCTTCCCCGCCGACGCGTGGAACTCCTTCGTCCACTCGATGAAGGCGTGAGCGGGAGGACCCCCTCCTCTCCCCCTCCGGCGCCCCGAGCAGCGCCGCGCACCATCGCAGGACACAGCACCACGACAGCTGAATACGCACCACCGAGAGCCCTCTCGACGAGCCCGCCGTCCTTGCCGAGGGGGCTCTGCTCTGCCCCGGCGGGCGCGGGCGACGACGCGGTCGGCGCCCCTCGGTCGTAGCATCGGCACCCCGCGGCCGTAGCATCGGCGCCTCGCGGTCGTAGCGGGGGCGCCTCGCGGTCGTAGCGGGGGCGCCCCGCGGTCGTAGCGGGGGGCTAGGTTCCCCTCGGGTAGCGGGCCAGCCAGCCCGGGGAGGAGCCGGTGGGGCCGTGCAGCGCTGGGCCCTGGGTCATCTCCATCGCGAAGTCGTCCGCCAGCACCAGCAGCGTGGGGCGGCCCTCCAGTTCGGCCAGCCAGGCCGGCGGGAGGGCCGTCTCGCCGTGCAGGGCGCCGAGCAGCCCGCCGGTGAGCGCGCCGGCCGCGCCCGAGGGGCCGTCCTGGTTCACCGCCAGGCACAGGCCGTGCCGTACGTCCTCGCCGACCAGCGCGCAGTACACCGCGACCGCCAGCGACTCCTCCGCGGTGCCCTCCCCCGCCAGCTCCGCCACCCGTCCCGGCCCCGGCATGCCCTGCCGGACCGCGCCGAGGGCGTGCTGGAGGGCGTCCGACACCGGCTGGTGCCCGGGCCGTACGGCCAGCAGCGCCAGCGCCTTCTGCACCGCGCCGTCCAGATCGTCGCCCCGGGCCAGCGCGTGCACGATCACGGCGTACGCCCCCGCCGCCAGGCACGCGGAGGGGTGGCCGTGGGACTGCGCGGCGCACTCGACGGCGAGCTGCACGACGAGCTGCGGCTCCCACCCGACGAGCAGCCCGAACGGCGCCGACCGGGCGGCGGCCTCCGGTCCGGGCTCGCCGGGGTTCTTGGGCGCCTCCAGGGTGCCCATGACCTCGTCGCCGAAGCCGAGGAGCAGCGCCCGCGTGGCGTCCCGGCGGGCGTAGAGCCACTCCTCGCGGGCCAGCCAGCCGTCCTCCGCGCGGCGTTCGTCGGGGCCCCAGTCGCGTTGGGTGGCCGCCCACCGCAGATAGGCCCGGTGCAGATCGGTCGGCGGGTGCCAGGCGCCGGTGTCGCGGCGCACCTGGGCGCGGATCAGGCCGTCCACGGAGAACAGGGTGAGCTGGGTGAGGTGCGAGACCGCGCCGCGCCGGCCGTGGGCGGGCAGCAGGTCCACGACGCCCTCGGGGCCGTGCGCCGCCTGGATCCCGGCCAGGTCGAGGCGGTCCACCGGCGCGCCGAGCGCATCGCCGAGCGCCGCCCCGAGCAGGGTGCCGCGCACCCGGCTGCGGAAGTCCTGCTGCTCGGCACGCCCCCAGACGACACCGGTCGCCGCACTCACGTCGTACTCACCCAGACCTCCCTCACGGCACCGTCCGTATGTACGACGCTCGGCACTGTAGTCGAACGGGAAGGCTGTGTTCAGGGGGCGATTTCCGGCGGACCAGGCGAGAGGGAGCGGACGCGGCGGGGGCGGACGCGGAGGGGGCGCCCGCCTCGGGACGGAGCGGGGCGCCGTCGCTAGGCGACGACGACCACCCGCGTCCCCTTCTCCGCGAACGTCCACAGCGCCGCGCCGTCGGCCTTGCCCGTGCGGACGCCGCCCGTCTTGACGTCGGGGGCGACCGGCGGCGGCGAGGCGCCGTCCACGGCGTTGCTGAAGGCGATGAAGATGCCCGCCTTGCCGGCGAAGTACATGATGTGCTCGATCTTCGTGCCGTCCGAGCCCGTGGTGGCCGGCACCCGCTGGGAGATCGCGTAGGCGCCCGGGTCCGGGCTGACCGTGCCGGGCCAGACGGTGAAGGTGCGCACCGGCATGCCGCGCACGTCCATCAGCCACACCCGCTTCTGGCCGAGCGAGTAGACCACGCGGCGGCCGGTGCCCGAGCCGGCCGGGGGCTCGGGCGGGGTGCTGGGCTTGGGCGAGGCGGCCGGGTGGTGGGCGCCGGCCGACGCCGAGGTGCTCGGGCGGGCGGTCGCGGCCGTGGGCTGCGGGCCGTGGTCGGCCTGGACGGCGAGCACGGCGACCGCCGCCACGGCTCCCACGGTCAGGCCGCTGACCCAGGCCCACGAAGGTATTCGGGCCGGCATGGGCACGCATCTCCTCGGCTGTTCGACCCCTCCTCCGGGGGCCGGATCATCCTACTGCGAGCCGCCCGTGCCCCGGCCTGTCCGGCCACCGGCGGCCGGGCGCTCCGGACGGCCCGTCCCGGCTACTCCAGCACCGGCAGCAGCTCGGGCAGATGGCCGTCGGAGGCCGCCGCCGCGCGCTGCCGCTCCTCGGGCACCTCGCCGTACAGCGTGGTGCGCGGCTTCGCCGGCCGGCCGGCCGCCGCCGCCACCGCGACGAGGTCCTTGACCGACTTGTACGACCCGTAGGAGGAGCCCGCCATCCGCGAGATCGTCTCCTCCATCAGCGTGCCGCCGACGTCGTTGGCGCCCGAGCGCAGCATCTCGGCCGCGCCCTCGGCGCCGAGCTTGACCCAGCTGGTCTGGATGTTCGGGATGTGCGGGTGCAGCAGCAGCCGGGCCATCGCGGTGACCGCCCGGTTGTCCCGCACGGTCGGGCCGGGGCGGGCGATGCCGGCCAGGTAGACGGGGGCGTTGGTGTGCACGAACGGCAGGGTGACGAACTCCGTGAAGCCGCCCGTCTCCTGCTGGATACGGGCCAGGGTGCGGAAGTGGCCGAGCCAGTGCCGGGGCTGGTCGACGTGGCCGTACATCATGGTCGAGGACGAGCGGATGCCCAGCTCGTGCGCGGTCGTCACCACCTCGATCCAGGTCGCCGTGGGCAGCTTGCCCTTGGTCAGCACCCAGCGGACCTCGTCGTCCAGGATCTCCGCCGCCGTGCCGGGGATGGTGTCGAGCCCGGCCTCCTTTGCAGCCGTCAGCCACTCGCGGATCGACAGGCCGGTGCGGGTCGCGCCGTTGACCACCTCCATCGGCGAGAAGGCGTGCACGTGCATCCCCGGGACGCGTTCCTTGACGGCCTTCGCGATGTCGAAGTACGCCGTGCCGGGCAGGTCCGGGTGGATGCCGCCCTGCATGCACACCTCGACCGCGCCCACCTCCCACGCCTGCTGCGCCCGGTCGGCGACCTGGTCCAGGGAGAGGGTGTAGGCGTCGGCGTCGGTGCGGCGCTGCGCGAAGGCGCAGAACCGGCAGCCGGTGTAGCAGACGTTGGTGAAGTTGATGTTCCGGGTGACGATGTACGTCACGTCGTCGCCCACCGCCGCCCGGCGCACGTCGTCGGCGATCCGGCACAGGGCGTCCAGCGCGGGCCCGTCCGCGTGCAGCAGGGCCAGGGCCTCGGCGTCGGTGAGCTTCGTCGGGTCGTCGGCGGCCGTGCGCAGCGCCTGCCGTACGTCCGTGTCGATGCGCTCGGGCGCCATGCCGGGGGCGGCCGCCTCGCGCAGGGCGTCCCAGTCGCCGTAGACCTCGTCGAAGTCGTCGCGGCGGTCGGTGGTGCGGCCCTCGGTGTCGATGGAGGCGTGCAGGTCGGTGCGGCCGAAGGCGGTGAACGCCTCGTCCGGCTCCTGCCACGGGCGGCCCGTCACGACGGCGTCCTCGCGGGCGAGGCCGGTCGCCGGGTCGGCCAGGGCGCGTACGTGCGGCAGCAGCCGGGGGTCCAGCCAGGGTTCGCCGCGGGTGACGAACTCCGGGTAGACGCAGAGGCGTTCGCGCAGCTCGAAGCCGGCCGCGCGGGACTTCTCGGCGAGTCTGTCGATCTGCGGCCAGGGGCGCTCGGGGTTGACGTGGTCGATGGTGAGCGGGGAGACGCCGCCCCAGTCGTCGATACCGGCGCCGATGAGCCGCTCGTACTCGCCGTCGACCAGGTTGGGCGGGGCCTGGAGGCAGGCCGAGGGGCCCATGATGTGGCGGGCGACGGCGACCGTGGCGACCAGGTCGTCCAGTTCGGCGTCCGGCATGCCGCGCATCGCCGTGTCCGGCTTGGCGCGGAAGTTCTGGATGATCAGCTCCTGGACGCCGTGGTAGGCGCGGGCGACCTTGCGCAGCGCGAACAGGGACTCGGCGCGCTCCTCGTACGTCTCGCCGATGCCGATGAGGATGCCCGAGGTGAACGGCACGGAGGAGCGTCCGGCGTCCTCCAGCACCCGGAGCCGGACGGCGGGTTCCTTGTCCGGGGAGCCGTGGTGGGGGCCGCCCGGCTCGGACCACAGGCGGGTCGCGGTGGTCTCCAGCATCATGCCCATGGAGGGCGCGACCGGCTTGAGCCGCTGGAAGTCGGTCCAGGTCAGGACGCCCGGGTTGAGGTGGGGCAGCAGGCCCGTCTCCTCCAGGATGCGGATCGAGACGGCGCGGACGTAGGCGATGGTGTCGTCGTAGCCGTGCGCGTCGAGCCACTCGCGGGCCTCGGGCCAGCGGTCCTCGGGCTTGTCGCCCAGGGTGATCAGGGCTTCCTTGCAGCCGAGTTCGGCGCCCTTGCGGGCGATGTCGAGGACTTCGTCGGGGGACATGAACATCCCGTGGCCGGCGCGGCGGAGCTTGCCGGGGACGGTGACGAAGGTGCAGTAGTGGCACTTGTCGCGGCACAGCCGGGTCAGCGGGATGAACACGCTCTTGGAGTAGGTGATGACGCCGGGCCGGCCGGCCGCCTCCAGTCCCGCGTCGCGCACCCGCGCGGCGGAGGCGGCGAGGTCGTCGAGGTGCTCGCCGCGGGCCTGGAGCAGCACCGCGGCCTCGGCGACGTCGAGGGCGACGCCGTCCCGGGCCCGTTTGAGCGCGCGACGCAGGGAGTTCTCGGTGGGTCCGGTTCCGGAGGTCGCGGAAGTCGTCATCCTTCGAGCATACGGACGCGGTGATCAAGTCCGGGTTCCGGCGGGTCCCGGCGGCGCGGGTGAGGGGCGTACGGCAGGGACACGGGGGCTTGACCCCTGGGTCGCGGTGGGCGGCGCACGACACAGGCCAGGGGCCGGGGCCTGACCGGCCGCGCTCCGCCGACCGGGAGCGGCCCGGGCGGGTCCCGCGGACGGCCGCCGGTCACGCGAGCGCGTTTCCGGCCACCGGACCGGTGGCCGCGGCGGCGCGGCCGGCGGGACGCGGACGCTCAGGTCACTCGACGGCGACGGCATAGGTGACGCGCTCGGGCTCGCGCGTGGCGGAGGCGCCCGCCGTGGGCGCGGCGCCCGCCGAGCGCCGGAGCGGGAGCGCCCGTGGCCGTCGCGGCGGGAGTGGCCGCGGCCGCCCCGGCCGCCGTACCCCGCCGCCCGGCCGGCGACCACGCCCCCGTCACCGAGGGACTCACCGCCCACGGCCTGCCGGTCACCGCCACGGTCCCGCCCGAGCCGACCGGCTGATACCCGCGCAACGGCCCCCACCCGGCCGCCGCCTCCGAGCACTGGTTCTTCGGCGACGGCATGGTCCACGGCGTCCGCCTGGAGGGCGGCCGCCGTACTTCCTGCGCCCCGTCGAGGACGTCGAGGGCTTCTTCGCGGGCCTGGAACCGGTCCCGCCGGGCGTGGTGCCGGTGCCGCTGTGGCGGCCGGAACCGGCCGCGGAGGGCGCCCCCGGCGCGCCGCGGCCGATCGGCCGGCACGGCGGGCTGGGCCGCAAGCCCTGACCCCCGATTGTGAGGGCCTTGTGAGGCCGGGTACCACGCTCTGTGATCGCCGTCTCGCGGAGCTGACGCATCCGGTGCCAGCAAGGCAAACTGGCCTCTCGATGGTGGTTTGTTCGGCAGGTGGCCAGGGGGCAGCGATGGACGGTGTACCGCGAATGCCTGAGCGGCGGGGGCCCGGAGCACCGGCGCCACTGCGCTTCGGCGTCCTCGGCCCGGTGCGCGCCTGGCGCGGCGAGGAACCGCTGCACACCGGCTCACCGCAGCAACGCGCCCTGCTGGCCGCCCTGTTGCTGCGCGAGGGCCGCACCGCGACCGCGTCCGAGCTGATCGACGCGCTGTGGGGCGAGGAGCCGCCGCACCAGGCGCTGGCCGCGGTCCGCACCTACGCCTCCCGGCTGCGCAAGGCCCTCGACCCGGACATCCTGGTCAGCGAGTCCGGCGGCTACGCCGTGCGCGGCCTCGGCGAGGACGCCCTCGACCTGGCCGCGGCGCAGGAACTCGCGGCGGCGGCCGACAAGGCCCGCGCCGCCGGCGACCTCGGCCGCGCCCGGGAGGCGCTGCGCGGCGCGCTCGCCCTGTGGGACGGCGAACCGCTGGCCGGGCTGCCCGGCCCGTACGCCGAGGCGCAGCGCGCCCGCCTGGAGGAGTGGCGGCTCCAACTCCTCGAAGCCCGGCTCGACCTGGACCTCGAACAGGGCTGCCACGCGGAGGCCGTCTCCGAACTCACCGCGCTGACCGCCGCGCACCCGCTGCGCGAGCGGCTGCGCGAACTGCTGATGCTCGCCCTGTACCGCAGCGGCCGCCAGGCCGAGGCCCTCGCGGTCTACGCCGACACCCACCGGCTGCTCGCCGAGGAACTGGGCGTGGACCCGCGCCCGGAGCTGCGCGACCTCCAGCAGCGCATCCTCCAGGCCGACCCGGCCCTCGCCGAACCCTCCGCCCCGCCGCCCGAACCGGCGGCCGCTCCGGTGCGCCCCGCGCAACTCCCGGCGACCGTGCCCGACTTCACCGGCCGTGCCGCGTTCGTGGTCGAGCTGAGCGAGGTGCTGGCGTCGGCGGACGGCCGGGTGATGGCGGTCTCCGCGCTGGCCGGGATCGGCGGCGTCGGCAAGACCACGCTCGCCGTGCACGTCGCCCACCAGGCCCGGTCGGCCTTCCCCGACGGCCAGCTCTACGTCGACCTCCAGGGCGCCGGCTCGCGCGCCGCCGAACCGGAGACCGTCCTCGGCTCCTTCCTGCGCGCCCTCGGCACCGCCGACTCGGCGATCCCGGACTCCCTGGAGGAGCGCGCGGCGCTGTACCGGTCGGTGCTGGACGGCCGCCGGGTGCTCGTCCTGCTGGACAACGCCCGGGACGCCGCGCAGGTCAGGCCGCTGCTGCCGGGCACGGAGGGCTGCGCGGCCCTGGTCACCTCGCGGGTGCGGATGGTGGACCTCGCCGGGGCGCACCTGGTGGACCTGGACGTGATGAGCCCGGAGGAGGCGCTGTCCCTCTTCACCAAGATCGTCGGCGAGGAGCGGGTGTCCTCGGAGCGCGAGGCCGCCCTCGACGTGGTGGCCGCCTGCGGCTTCCTCCCGCTGGCCATCCGCATCGCCGCCTCCCGGCTCGCCTCCCGCCGCACCTGGACGGTGTCGGTGCTGGCGGCCAAACTCGCCGACGAGCGGCGGCGGCTGGACGAGCTGCAGGCGGGCGACCTCGCGGTCAAGGCCACCTTCGAACTCGGCTACGGCCAGCTGGAACCGGCCCAGGCCCGCGCCTTCCGCCTGCTCGGCCTGGCCGACGGCCCCGACATCTCCCTGGCCGCGGCCGCCGCCGTGCTGGACCTCCCGGTGGAGGACACCGAGGACCTGCTGGAGTCCCTGGTCGACACCTCCCTGCTGGAGTCCGCCGCCCCCGGCCGCTACCGCTTCCACGACCTGGTCCGCCTCTACGCCCGCGCCTGCGCCGAACGCGACGAACACCCGCCGAGCGAACGCGACGCGGCAATGTCGCGGCTGCTGGACTTCTATCTGGCGACCGTCGCCGGCGTCTACTCCATCGAGCGCCCCGGCGACCGCCTGGCCGACCACCTGGAGCGCGCGGAGTACCCGGGGCTCGCCTTCTCCGACCGGCACGCGGCCCAGGACTGGCTGTACTCCGAGGCGGTGTCCCTGCTGGCCTGCGTACGCCAGTGCACCCAGCAGCCGGGCATGCTGCGCCGCGCCGTGGACGTCCTGTGGGCGGCGGTCGACCTGGCGGAG
This sequence comes from Streptomyces sennicomposti, assembly GCF_019890635.1. Lineage (GTDB taxonomy): Bacteria > Actinomycetota > Actinomycetes > Streptomycetales > Streptomycetaceae > Streptomyces > Streptomyces sennicomposti. Next base: position 91,536 of record NZ_JAIOAB010000011.1, on the reverse strand, counting down.
TCGGGGGCGAACTCGAAGGAGTACGAGACGACCGCGACCGCCGTCCGCGCCGCCGCACAGGCCGCCGGGGACCAGCGGGCGGAGGCCCGCGCCCTGGTCACGCTGGCCAACGGCCACCACGCGTCCGGCCGGTTCGAGCTGGCGGACCAGGAAGCCGCCGAAGCGGTCCGGCTGGCGGAGCTGGCGGCCGACCCGCTGCCCCAGTGCTGGGCGTCCAACATGCTGGGGATCATCGCGCTGTACCAGAGCCGGTACGACGCCGGGGAGACGCACCTGACCCGCGCCATCGAGAACTTCCGCTCCTCCGGGGACCGCCCCGGGGAGGCCAGCGCCCTGTGCAACCTCTCGCGGATCCACCTGGCGACGGACCGCACCGCGAGCGCGGTGTCGCTGGCCCAGCAGGGGACCGACATGTACGACGACATGGGCCACGCCCTGCGCGGGGCCAACGGCCGCTATGCACTCGGCCTCGCGCTCACCCAGAGCGGCCGGCTCGAACTGGCCGCCGACCGCCTGGAAGAGGCGCTCGCCGTGTTCCGGGACAGCCGGCAGCGCCTGTGGGAGGGCATGACCCTCTTCCGCCTGGCGGAGGTCGATCTCGCCGCCCGGCGGTTGGCCGAGGCCGCGACCCACGCCGAATCGGCGCTCACCCTGCTCCGCGGGATCGGCGGCGAGTGGCGGCGCGGGAACGTGCTCACCCTGCTCGGCAGGGCGCTGAGCGGCATCGGTCACACCGGGCGCGCCCACGTCTGTCTGCGCGAAGCCCTCGGTATCTTCGAGGGCTTGGGCGCACCGGAGGCCGCAGAGGTGCGGTCGCTGCTCGAACCGCGCGCGGTCGCCTGACACGTCGCTCCTGCGCGTTCATCGTTCGTTTATCGCTACCCGGCACTCTCGGTCGTGTCGTTCCGTCGCGTCGGGGGGCGGACGGAACGCCGTACGGCCGCGCCTTAGGGTGTATCGGCCCAGAGGTGCCCGTCCGGCGGCCCTCGGGGGAGTTGCCGGACGGGCCTTTTTCGTCAGCACGAAGCATCACGGGAGCAGTCATGAGCGACGCCGAGCAGAAGACCGAGGAGGGGACCGAGGTCCCCGAGGTGACCACGCTGAACACCCACGCCACCAGCGAGCCGCTGAAGCCGGTCACGCTGGCCGCGGGCGAGGACGGCGGCGTGGCCACGCCGGACAACACCCACGCCACGGACGAGAAGGCCTGACCGGCCTTCACCGACCGGGGGGACCGGCCGCGGTGGCACCGAGGGGGAGCCGCCGCGGCCGAGGCATGTCCGGCCCCGGTCATCCACGCGCCCGCTTCCCGCGGGCGCGTACGCAGGTGACGCGTACGCAGGTGGCGTGCCGTCAGTCGTCGAGCGGCGGGGCGGTCGGGTCCGGGGCGCAGTGGTCGACCTCGTGGATCAGGCCGTCGTCCTTGACGCCGCCGTCGTCCAGCGGGACGCGGACCCGTGCCGTGCCGTCGGCCGGGACGGTGACCTCGGCCGACCTGTAGGCGACCGACTCGTCCTCGGCGTCCCGGAATTCGACGAAGGCGGTGAACTTCGCTCCGGCGCCGTTGGGGTTGCTGACCTCGACGGTGGCGTACGGCGCCTTCTGCGTCGCGCAGCTCACCAGCCTCACCTTGCCGGCGGCCAGGTCGCCGCCGCTCGCCGTGCCGGAGGCCGAGGGTGTGGAGCGGTACCCGGGGCGGCGGCTGGAGGAGCCGCCGCTCGAACTGCCGCCGGTGCCGTAGCTGTCCTCGGCGTCGGCGTCGCCGTACGTGTCGTCGGTGTCGTCGTACGCGCTCCGGCCGCCCGACGTGGACGACGTCGTGCTGTCGTGGTCCTGGTGCGAGCTGCTGCAGCCTCCGCCGCTCCCGCCGTGACCGCTGTGACCGTGGCCGTGGCCCCGGGAGAAGCCGGTCAGCGCCAGCACCGTCGCCGCCAGCACCGCCGCCAGCCGGAGACTGCGTCCCCGCCCCCGAGTTCCGCGTGCTTTCCGTGCTCCCCGTATCCGCATGGCGGTCACCCTATCGACCGCCCGGCAGTCGGGTGGCGGGGGTCGCGCACCCGGCGTAGTTTCGTGAGTGCGAGCAGTGACGCGGCGCAGGCCGCTCACCCGTGACGACGGCCGTCGTCCGAGCCCAGCCCTTCCGTGCATCCCGTGCGACGGCCGTCACCAACCAGCGGCGGATTCCTACGTCGTGCGGGCCGTGCCCGTGCCCTTCTCCGCGTCCAGCGCGTACACGCAGCGGTCCTTGCTGCAGGCGTAGACGACGCCGTCGCGCACCACCGGGGAGCCGGTGATCTCGCCGCCGGTGGCCAGCTTCCAGCGCAGCCGGCCGTCGTCGGCCTTCAGCGTGTACAGCAGGTGGTCCGTGGAGCCGAAGTGGATGCGGCCCTCGGCCACCGCCGGGGAGCCGACGATCTCGCCGCCGGACTGGAAGCGCCACTTGGGCGTCCCGGTCACCGCGTCCAGGGTGTACAGGCCCTTGCCGCTGCCGACGTGCACATGGCCGGCCGCCACCAGCACCGGGTCGATCGCGGACCGCGCCTCGGTGGCGATGCGCCAGCGGTCGCGGCCGTCGGTGGCGTCCAGGGCGTAGACCGTGCCGAGGTAGTCGGCGAGGTAGACGCCGCCGCCGGTGACGGCGGGGCCGGGGGCGAAGGCCGGCGGGCACAGGAACACCGCGGGCGCCTCGAAGTGCCAGCGCACATGCCCGCTCGCCACGTCGAGGGCGACGACGCGGGTGCCGGCGCAGACGTAGACGTAGCCATCGGGGGCGGGGGTGACGCGGACCGGGACGCCGCCGCAGGAGGCCGCGTCGCCGATGGGGTAGGACCAGCGCTCCTCGCCGGTGCGGGCCTCCAGGGCGCGCAGCCGGGCGTCCTGCCAGACGTAGACCGTGCCGTCGTGGAGGGCGGGGCCGGCCTCGGGGGTCTCGAAGTCGCTCTGGCAGCCGGTGATCTCCCACAGCTTCTGCCCGCCGGCCGCCTCCCAGCCCTGGACGCCGCCGCCGCGGGTGCCGGTGACGACGGTGCCCCGGTCGGCCTTGAGGGTGTACACCCAGGCGTCGGTCTGCAGCCGCCACAGGTCGGCGCCCTCGCGGGCGTCCAGCGCGAACAGGGTGGGGCCGTCGGAGGCGTGGATGCGGCCGTCGGCGACCGCCGTCGACCAGGCCACGTCGCGGGTCTTGAAGCGGCGGCGGCCGGTGGCCACGTCCAGGGCGTGCACCTCGAAGGAGGTGACGTAGACCAGGTCGCCGGCGACGGCGGGGGTGCCCCAGACGTCGTTGGACATGCGGAAGCGCCAGGGGCGCCAGCCGGGCGCGGTCTCCGGCGGCACGGCGGGCGCGGCCGGCCCGCCGGGCAGGGGGGCGACGGCGGAGGCGACCGGGTCGGCGCCGGGGCGGGGCTTGGACCAGGAGGCGGCGAGCCCGGCCTCGGGCGGGGGCGCCTTCACGGCGGCGGCGCGGGCGTCGGCGACGCGCGGCCCGGGTCCGATCGGCACCCGGGCGCCGGCCAGCTGCACCGGCCCGGGGTCGGGCGCGCCCACCGGGACGGGCGGGTGGTGCGGGGCCGGGACGACCGGGTCGTGCGAGGGCGGCGGCGGCACGTGCGGGCGGCCCGCGCCCCGCGGGCCGGGCGAGGTGGGCGGCGGGACGGGACGGCCGCCGCGGCGGGACTCGATCAGGCCGACCGCCGGCTCGGGCAGCCAGGCGGAGGCGGTGCCGCTGTCGTCGGAGCCGGAGCCGAAGAGGTGGGGGGCGAGCTGGGCCTGGAGGTCGGCGGGGGTGGGGCGGGCGGTGGCGTCCATCTGCATGCAGGACTCGATCAGCGGGCGCAGTTCGTCCGGGAGCCCTTCGAGGTCCGGTCCCTCGCGCAGCAGCATGAAGACGGTCTCGACCGGGTTGGCGCCGTGGAAGGGGGCGTGTCCGGTGGCGGCGAAGACGAGGGTGGAGCCGAGCGAGAAGACGTCGCTGGCGCCGGTGACGCTGCGGGAGTCCTTGGCCTGCTCGGGCGACATGTAGGCGGGGGTGCCGACGGCGACGTTCGTCATCGTCAAACGGGTGTTCGAAACACCGGAGGCGATGCCGAAGTCGATCACCCGCGGCCCGTCCTCCACCACGAGGACGTTGGACGGCTTCAGGTCGCGGTGGACCAGCCCGGCGCCGTGGATGGACTGCAGCGCCTCGGCGATCCCGGCCGCCAGCCAGCGCACCGCCTGCGCCGGCAGCGGACCGCACTCGGTCACTATCTCCTCGAGGGAGGGCGCGGGGACGTAGGCGGTGGCGAGCCAGGGCACGGCGGCGCGCGGGTCGGCGTCCACGACCGCGGCCGTGTAGAAGCCGGAGACCGCCCGCGCGGCCTCGACCTCGCGCGTGAAGCGGACCCGGAAGAGCTGGTCCTCGGCCAGCTCGGTGCGGACGGTCTTGATCGCCACCCGCCGCCCGGACGCCGAGCGCGCGAGATAGACCAGCCCCATGCCGCCGGCGCCCAGCCGTCCCAGCACCTCGAACGGCCCGATCCGCCGCGGATCGTGCTGCGTCAGCTGATCCACTTGCCTGCCACCTCCCCGTACGAGCCGCGTCACCACCTGTGTACGCGGCCCCCGTGCAGCGTCTCACCCACCGCACCGCCATGGCGGCACGCACCCCGATTCTTCCTGGCCGGGGCACTGGTTGCGAACCCGCCGACGAATCGGGATGTCCCGCCGCAATTCTCCGCCAAAGCGGTGCTTTCCAGCCGGACCGCGTACCGAATTCACCTTTCCGGTACGAGCGGGCGCCGCCGTTCCGGTCCGGCCGGGTCCCGTCGTTCCGTTGCGACCGGACCGGCGGCCCTTCCGGTACGGCCGGGTCCGCGCCGCCTTCCGGTACGGCTCCGGGGCCGCGCCGCCTCACCTCTCCAGTACGGCGAAGGACGCCCCCTGATTGTCCACGACGACGGCGGCGGTGCCGTAGGAGGTCTCGAAGGGCGGCACCTGCACCCGCCCGCCCAGCGCGACCGCCGCGTCCAGCGCCTCGCCGGCCCGCTCGACCCGGAAGTGGACGAGGAAGTGGGGCGGCATCTCGGCCGGGAAGACGTCGCAGACGGGGGCGCGGCCGAAGTCTGGGCGGGCGCCGGGGCCGAAGAGGGCGTCGTGGAAGAGGGAGCCGTAGAAGGTGTTCGCGGCCTCGGTGTCGCGGGTGTAGAGCTGCGCCCAGGCGAAGGCGCCGGGCTCGTGACGGCGGCCGAAGCCCGCGCGGCCGGCCGGCTGCCACAGGCCGAAGACGGCGCCCTCGGGGTCGGCGGCCAGGACGGCCGTGCCGAGCCCGCCCACGTTCGCCGCCGGGGCGACGATCCGCCCGCCCCCGGCGACGATCCGCCCGGCCAGCGCCTCGGGGTCGGGGGCGGCGAAGTACACCGTCCAGACGGTGGGCATCCGGCCGTCCGTCTTCGGCGTGAGCGCGGCCACCGGTTCGCCGTCCAGCCGGGCCAGCACGGAGCGGCCGTACGCGGCCTGACCGTCCTCGAAGTCCCATCCGAAGAGCTGACCGTAGAAACGTTTGCCCGCCGCCACGTCGGGGAGCTGCGCGTCCACCCAGCACGGGACGCCTTCGGTGTACGCGGATGCCCTGTTTTCGGCCATGCCGTCAAAGTAACCGGCTCACCCGCAGCCCGCAGACCAGGCACACCAGCCTCGATCGGCCCCCGCACCCCATTTGCAGTCGGCCGAATCGCGCTCCCATCACCCCTCGGTAAGCTGACGACATGACAGGACAAGTGCGTACCGTCGACGGCCGCGTGGCCGGGCGGCGTGGGCAGGCGACTCGGCAGAAGCTGCTCGACTGCCTCAGCGACATGCTCAGCTCTTCTCCCTACCGGGACGTCAAAGTCATCGACGTCGCCCGCAAGGCGGGCACTTCGCCCGCGACCTTCTACCAGTACTTCCCGGACGTCGAGGGCGCCGTCCTGGAGATCGCCGAGCAAATGGCGGCCGAGAGCGCCGATTTGACCGACCTGGTGCGGGACCGCTCCTGGGTCGGCAAGGCCGGCTGGCAGACGGCGCAGGAACTCGTGGACGGATTCCTGGAGTTCTGGCGGCGCAACGACGCGATCCTGCGCGTCGTGGACCTCGGCGCGGCCGAGGGCGACAAGCGCTTCTACAAGCTGCGGATGAAGATCCTGAACTCCGTGAACAGTTCCCTCGCGGATTCGGTTGCCGAACTCCAGTCCAAGGGCAAGATCGACAAGGACGTGAACCCGGCCGCGATCGCCGGTTCCCTCGTCGCGATGCTCGCCGCGGTCGCCTCGCACCAGAAGGGCTTCTCCTCCTGGGGTGTGAAGCAGGCCGAACTCAAGCCGAACCTCGCTCTGTTGGTGCACCTGGGCATGACCGGCAAGAAGCCGAGCAGATAACCGGCAGCCGGTACGGCGCCGGTCCCCCGGCCACAAGTCCTGTCAGGCAGGCGGCGGTTCACCCGAGTGGACCGCCGCCTGTCGCGTTGTACGGCCCCATGGGGTACGGGTCCGGGGTACGGGCCGGCGGCGTACCGGCTCACCGCGTACGGCCCTCCCGGGCGGCCGTCGCCGCGCCGCGGCGCCGATACTCGGGGCATGGACACGGATCTCCAGGAGCTGCTGAAGTCGCTGCGGGTGTGGGACCCCGAGGTCACCACGCTGCCCGGCCTCGACCCCGCCGCCGCCCCCGACGCGCCCCTCCCCCTCTTCGCCGCGTGGCTCGGCGAGGCCGCCGCGGCCGGTGAGCGCGAGCCGCACACGATGTCGCTGGCGACGGCCGACGAGGAGGGTCGCCCGGACGTCCGCATCGTGATGCTGCACGGCGCCGACGCCGCCGGCTGGGCCTTCGCCACCCACGCCGACAGCCGCAAGGGGCGGCAGCTGGCCGCCCGCCCGCACGCGGCCCTCGCCTTCTACTGGCCGGTGCTCGGCCGCCAGGTCCGGGTCCGCGGCCCGGTCGCCACCGCCCCGTCCGAGCAGGCGCGGGCGGATCTGCGGATGCGGTCCACCGGCGCCCTCGCCGCCGCCCTCACCGGCCGCCAGAGCCAGGTCCTCGGCTCGCTGGAGGAACTGGCCGAGGCCTCCGGGGCGGCCTGGGAGCGGGCCGGCGCGGAACCGGACGCCGAGGCCCCGACCTGGACGCTGTACCGCCTGCGGCCCACCGAGGTCGAGTTCTTCCAGGGCGACGCCCGCCGCCGCCACGTACGCCTGCGCTACCGGCGGGACGGGGAGGACACCGCCTGGACCCGGGAACTGCTGTGGCCGTGAGGCCGGGCCGCGCCTCCCGGGGCCGCCGCTCCTCGGGTCCGCCCGGCTCGTCCGGTCCGTCCGCTCTCCCGTCCGTCCACCGGGCCGCTCACTCGAACGCGTACCGGGCGAAGTCCGTCACCGGGCGGTAACCGAGGTGCTGGTAAAGGCCGTTGCTGGTGGGGTTGGCGAGGTCGGTGAAGAGCAGGACCTCCGCCGCCCCCGCGTCCACCGCGGCCCGGCTCACCGCCGCGGTGACGGCCCCGGCGTATCCGCGTCCACGAAGGTGGGCGGGGGTGTAGACGGCGTTCACCCGGATCTGCCCGGCGACCTTCGGGGACAGCCCGGCCATGGCGGCGGGGGCGCCGTCCGGGGTCTGCCAGAGCAGGATGTCGCCGCGCCGGGCGCGCTCGCGGGCCCAGTCCGCCGCGGGCCGGACGGCGCTCTCGCCGATGGCGGTGTGGAACTCCCCGTACCACCGCGCCAGCAGCTCGCGGTCGCCCTCGCCCGCCGGCCGCGCGCGTCCCGGCGGCGCCGGGCGGGGCACGGTCAGCTCGCCGAGCCGGTAGAGCCGCATCCGCCGGTCGAGGACGGCGCCCGCGCCGGTACGGCGCTGCCAGGCCGCGGCGAACGCGGCGGCGGTGTCTCGGTCGGCGTTGACGCCCGGCAGCTCCTGGCCCGCCCCGGCCAGCTGACCGGCGAGCGCGTCGGCCTCCCGCTCGGTCAGGGCGGTGAGCATCAGCGGATGCGGCGGGGTGCGGAAGAAGGCCGCCCGCACCCCGGTCACGCCGTCGCCGCGCAGGACGCCGAACTCGGGCGCCCGGTCGCCGTAGAGGCGGAGCCCGCCGGTGCGCAGATTCTCCGTGACGGTCAGGGGGACGGTGTGCCGCGCAGGACGCGAGCGCAGGAACTCCCCCGCTCGCGCGAGGAAGTCGTCCAGATCGGTGGTGAGGTACCAGTCGTCGGAGGGCATGCCCCATGGTTCCGCGCGGCGCACGAAGACGCCCGCGATTTTCCCCGCCGCCTCGGCTGACCGAGTCCCGCCTGCCGGCCCGGGGCCGATCCCGTCCACCGCCCCGAGGCCGCCCCCGGCCCGAGTCCGACTGCCGGCCCAGCCCGGCCACCGGTCCGACGCCGGGACCGGCTCGAAACCGGGACCCGCTCCGAACCGAGACTCACTGGGGGCCGAGACCAGCTCGGACCGCTCGCCGCTGAGCGTCTCCACCCTCTCGTCGACAGCCCGCTCCAGGGGCCCCGCACTCGCTTCCGGCTCAGCCCCGCCGCCTCAGCGACCCAGGTCCGCCCCAGACCGGGGCCGGAACCCGGCTGCGTGTCCGTCACCGGGCCGGGGCCTGCTGCCGGCCCGAGGCCGGGTTCAGGCCCGCGTCCGGCTACCGGGTCGGGGCCTCGTCCGGGTCCGGGTCCGTCGTCAGGCGGGCGTGCAGGTGGCAGTCGCGGAAGGCGTCGTGGCGGGCCTCCTCCCACATCGCGCCGCGCTGGGTCCCCTCGTAGCGGTACCCGCACCGCTCGGCGACGCGGCAGGACGCCTCGTGGCCGAGGGCGTGGCCCAACTCGATGCGGTGCAGGGCGAGTTCCTCGAAGGCCCAGCGGGTGGCGAGCTTCAGCGCCCGGGTGGCGACGCCGTGGCCGCGCGCCTCGGGCAGGACCCAGTAGCCGATCCGCCCGCATCGCATGGTGCGGCTGATGACGTGCACGCCGACGTGGCCCAGGATCGCGCCGGTCTTCTCGTCGGTGACGCACAGGGGCATGCCGGTGCCGTCGGTGGCCTCCACGACGTGGGAGGTGAGGGACTCGCGGGCGTCGGCGAGGTCGCGTTCCATGATCAGCGGGGTGTTCCAGCGCCGGAACTCCGGGTCGGAGCGCCCGCGCAGCCAGCTGTGCACGTCGTCCTCGGAGTGCCGGTCCCACAGGCGCAGCCGGAGTCCGTGCCCCCGCAGGTCGAGGGTGCTCCGGGCGAAGGACTGCTCACGTATGTCGGCCATCGGGTCATTGTGGCCGAGTCCCGTCACGGTCACGGAGGCACGGGGCGCCGAAGTGGTGGGTGCGGTACGGCCCGTGGTCACATGTGATCAATCCGCAACCAATTCCGGTCTTGACCGAGACCCATCAACCGGGTGCGTGAATACGCTCCCCCTCATGGCCGACTCCACCCCCACCACTCCGCCCCCTCCGACCGCCCCCTTCGCGCCGGAGCACGCCGACCGCCCCGTCTACGTCGTGGGCGGCGGCCCCGGCGGGCTGGCCGCCGCGTACGCCCTGCGCGCGCGGGGCGTACGCGCCGTCGTCCTGGAGAAGTCCGACCGGGTGGGAGCGTCCTGGCGCGGGCACTACGACCGGCTCCATCTGCACACCACCCGCCGCCTGTCCGCGCTGCCCGGACTGGCGATACCCCGCCGCTTCGGCCGCTGGGTGGCCCGCGACGACCTGGTGCGCTACCTGGAGAAGTACGCCGAGCACCATGAGCTGGAGGTCGTGACCGGCGTCGAGGTCTCCCGGATCGAACGCGCCCCGGACGGCACCGGCTGGCTGCTGCGCGCCACCGGCGGCCGGGAGCTGACCGGCGGCGCGGTGGTCGTCGCCACCGGCCACAACCACACGCCGCGCCTGCCCGACTGGCCCGGCCGTACGGAGTACACCGGCGAGCTGCTGCACGCATCCGCCTACCGCGCCCCCGCTCCGTACGCCGGCCGGGACGTCCTCGTCGTGGGCGCCGGCAACACCGGCGCGGAGATAGCCGTCGATCTGGTGGAGGGCGGCGCCCGGCGCGTACGGCTGGCCGTGCGCACCGTTCCGCACATCGTGCGCCGGTCGACCGCCGGGTGGGCCGCGCAGTACACGGGTGTGCTGTGCCGGCGGCTTCCGGTCGCCCTGGTCGACCGCCTCGCCCGGCCGCTGGCGCGCCTCAGTGTGCCGGATCTGTCGGCGCAGGGGCTGCCGCGCCCGGACACCGGCCTGTACTCGCGGGTGCGCCAGGGGGCGATCCCGGTCCAGGACGTCGGGCTGATCGACGCCGTGCGCACGGGCCGGGTGGAGGTGGTCGCCGCCGTCGAGGCCTTCGAGGGCGGCGAGGTGGTCCTCGCCGACGGCTCCCGGATCGAGCCGGACGCCGTGATCGCGGCGACCGGCTACACCCGCGGCCTCACGGACCTGGTCGGCCATCTCGGGGTGCTGGACGACCGCGGCCGCCCGGTCGCGCACGGCCCCCGCACCCCCGCCGACGCGCCCGGCCTCTACTTCACCGGCTTCACCAACCCCATCAGCGGCATGCTCCGCGAGCTGGCGATCGACGCGGAGCGCATCGCGCGGGCCGTCGCCAAGCGCCACGCGAACCCCCGCACGGGCCTGCCGGGCCAACGGTCCTGACGGACCCGCACCGGTCGGACGGGCCACCGGTCCCGACGTGCCCGCACCGGCCTGCGGGAGCAACGGTCCTGACGGGCCCGCGCCGGCCTGCGAAAGCGACGGTCCTGACGGGCTCGCGCCGGCCTGCCGGGCCGACTGCCGGGCCGGGCCGGACTTCCTGACGGGCCGGACGTCCTGACGGGCCAACTGCCGGGACGGACCGGATGTCCTGACGGGCCGCCCGCGTCCCGCCCAGGGTCGGCCGCGTCCCGCCCGGGGCCCCCGCATCCCGCCCAGGGCCGCCCGTCCTGACGGCGGCCCGCCGCACGCCCCGGCGTGTCACCCCGCGTACGCCGCCGCCGCGGCGGCCGGCCGGCGTCGGATCACCAGCGCCATCAGCGCCGCCGCCGCGCACAGCGCGCCCGAGGCGTACCAGACCGTGTCGTAGGAGCCGAAGGCGTCCCGCGCGACGCCGCCGAGGTAGGCGACGAGGGCGGCGCCGACCTGGTGGGAGGCGAGTACCCAGCCGAACACGATCGCGCTGTCCTCGCCGTACTGCTCCCGGCACAGGGCGAGGGTGGGCGGCACGGTGGCGACCCAGTCGAGGCCGTAGAAGACGATGAAGAAGATCATCGGCGGGTGGACGCTCGGCGCCAGCAGCATCGGCAGGAACAGCAGGGCGACGCCGCGCAGGGCGTAGTACACGGCGAGCAGCCGGCGCGGTTCGAAGCGGTCGGTGAACCAGCCGGAGGCGATCGTGCCGACCACGTCGAAGACGCCGATGACCGCGAGCAGCGAGGCGGCGGCCGTGATGGGCATGCCGTGGTCGTGGGCGGCGGGCACGAAGTGGGTCTGGACCAGGCCGTTGGTGGAGGCTCCGCAGATCGCGAAGGTGCCGGCCAGCAGCCAGAAGGGTCCGGTGCGCACCGCCGAGGACAGCACGGTCAGGGTCCGCCGCGCCGCGCCCCGTACGGGCTCCGGCTTGGGCACGAACTCCGTCGCCCCGTACGGCCGTGCGCCCACGTCGGCGGGGTGGTCGCGCAGCAGCAGCCAGACGAAGGGGACGACGGCGAGGGCCGCGAGCGCCACCGTGACGGCCGCCGGACGCCACCCGTGCGGGGACTGGACGATCCAGGACAGCACCGGCAGGAAGATCAGCTGACCGGAGGCGGAGGCGGCGGTGAGGATGCCGCTGACCAGGCCGCGCCGCTCGGTGAACCAGCGGTTGGTGACCGTGGCCGCGAAGGCCAGCGCCATCGAGCCCGAGCCGAGACCGACCAGCAGGCCCCAGCACAGCCACAGCTGCCAGGCGGCGGTCATCCACACGGTCAGCCCGGAGCCGACCGCGATCACGGTGAGCGCGACGGCGACCACCTTGCGGATGCCGAACCGGTCCATCAGCGCGGCGGCGAACGGCGCGGTCAGCCCGTACAGGGCGAGGTTGATCGAGACGGCCGCGCCGATCGTGCCGCGCGACCAGCCGAACTCCGCGTGCAGCGGGTCGATGAGCAGGCCGGGCAGGGAGCGGAAGGCCGCCGCGCCGATGATCGTGACGAAGGTGACGGCGGCGACGAACCAGGCGCGGTGCACCGTGATGCGGCGGCGCCGGAGCGGTTCTTCCACGACGTCGGGTGCGGGTTCGGTTGTCTGGGTCACGCCATAGAGCTTCCGTCGTGCGCGCGTTCCCAACGAGTGGCCCGAAGGACAGCATTCGCTAGGATCGGGCCATGGACTCGTTCCGGCCGCACCGCGTCGCCGTCCTCGCCCTCGACGGGCTGCTCCCCTTCGAGCTGGGCATCCCGCACCGGATCTTCGGCCGGCCCACCGACGCCGAGGGGCGGCTGCTGTACGACGTCGTGACCTGTTCGGTACGGCCGCCGGGCCCGGTGGCCACGGACGCCGACTTCTCGATCGACGTCGCGCACGGGCCTCAGGCGCTGGCCGGCGCCGACACGGTGATCGTCCCGGCCTCCTACGAGCTGGGGCCGGTCTTCGAGGAGGGGCGGCTGACCGAGGACCTGGCCGCCGCCCTCGCGCTGATCCGGCCCGGCACCCGGCTCGCCTCGATCTGCACGGGCGCGTACGTGCTCGCCGCCGCCGGATACCTGGACGGCCGCCCCGCGACCATTCACTGGGCGGACGCCGGCCGCTTCCAGCGGCTGTTCCCGCGGGTCAAGGTGGACGCGGACGTGCTGTTCGTCGACGACGGCGACGTGCTGACCTCGGCGGGCGTGGCGGCCGGGATCGACCTGTGCCTGCACATGGTGCGCCGCGACCACGGCACCGCCGTCGCCAACGACGTGGCCCGCCGCACGGTCGTGCCCCCGCACCGCGACGGCGGGCAGGCGCAGTACATCGCCCGTCCGGTGCCCGACCCGCAGCTGGCCACCACGGCCACCGCCCGCGCCTGGGCGCTGGAGCGGCTGCACGAACCGATCCAGCTGCGCGACATGGCCGAGCGGGAGGCCATGTCGGTACGGACGTTCGCCCGGCGGTTCCGGGAGGAGGTCGGGGTGAGCCCGGGTCAGTGGCTCACCCGGCAGCGGATCGAACGGGCCCGGCACCTGCTGGAGTCGACGGACCTGTCCATGGACCGGGTGGCACGGGACGCGGGCTTCGGCACGGCGCAGTCGATGCGGCAGCACCTCATGGCGGCGCTCGGAGTGACCCCGACCGCCTACCGGCGCACGTTCCGGGTGGGCGGGGCGGTGTAGGGGCGGGGCAGGGCGGTATAGGGGCAGGGCAGGAGCGGGGGCGAGGACGAGGGGGCGTTTCACGGCCGGGCCGTCGCCTATGGCTCTTCTCACAATTCGGGCGTATGCCGGTTTTCGGTGATGACGGTCACCTCCCCGGCCAGCCGTTTTACCTATGTTCGTCTCCGGGTCGTCCGATCCCTCGCCCCCGCCACGAACAGGGCCTTCTCGACCATGCTGAATCGCTTGCGCTCGGTGCCGCGTCCGAGGACCGGCGCCCTTCTCGTCTCCGCCGCCGTGCTGCTGTCCGCCAGCGCCCTGGGCGCCGCCGCACCGGCGCACGCCGAGGACGCCTCCCGGGTGACCGCGGCGGTGCTCCCGCTGGACGGCGCCCGGCAGCAGCCCGTCGTCTACGGCGACGACTCCCCCTACGACACCGCCAGCATCGTCAAGGTGGACATCCTCGCGACGGCGCTGCTCCAGGCGCAGGACGCGGGGCGGTCCCTCACCGCGCAGGAGCGCGCCTGGGCCGAGCCGATGATCCGCGAGAGCGACAACGCGGCGGCGAACGCCCTGTGGCGGCAGATCGGCCGCGCACCGGGCCTGGCCGCGGCGAACAAGCGGCTCGGGCTGACCGAGACCCAGGGCGGCCCCGGCGCCAAGTGGGGGCTGACCCGGACCACGGCGAGCGACCAGATACGGCTGCTGCGCGCGGTGTTCGACCCGCCGAAGACGGCCCCGGCCGCGCTGAACGAGACCTCCCGGACCTACCTCCGCACCCTGATGAACAGCGTGGACGACGAACAGGCCTGGGGCGTCTCGGCGGCCGGCTCGGCCTCGGGCACGGCCCTGAAGAACGGCTGGCTGCAGCGGAGCACGACCGGGCTGTGGGACGTGAACAGCGTCGGCCGGATCACCGTCGGCGGGCACCGCTACCTGGTGGCGGTCCTGTCGGCCGGCAACGCGTCGATGGACGACGGCGTCTCCCTGGTCCAGCGGACGGCACGGACGGCCGTGTCCTCGGCGGCGGGACGATAACGGGACCGGGTCCTAGTTCGAGGCCGAGGCGGAGGCCGAGGCGAGGGCGGTCGAGGGCGCACGGAGTTGTCCACAGCCTGTGGAGAAGTCGGCGCGAGCCTCGGCACCGGCCAGCGAGGCGGGTCCGGGTCCCGAACGGCGGCGCGAGCCCCGGCACCGGACAGCGAGGCGAGTCCGGGTCCCGAACGGCGGCGCGAGCCCGGGCACCGAACGGCGAGGCGAGCCCCGGTCCCGAACGGCGGGACGAGCCCCGGCACCGAACGGCGGGACGAGCCCGGGTCCCGGACGGCGGCGCGAGCCCCGGTCCCGGACGGCGGGGCGAGCCCAGGCGCCGGGCGGCGCGGGGCGAGTCCGGGTGGCGGCGCGCCCATGCCCGCCCCGAGCACGGCACCGCGCGCCGCCATCCGGCTCCGGCGCACCGACCCCACCCCCCTCGGTCCTGACGGGACCGGTCGGCGCCGACCTCACGACTCACACTCGCCGAGGCCTCGGCACACGGAGCCTCCGGTGGCCCGGAGTTCGGCGTGCGGCCCTCGGCGTCCCCTCACGGCGAATCGCTGCCACAAGCGTGATCAAACGGACACGGCACGTCAACAGCCGTTCGGCGGTATGCCCGTTATGCGGGGCTCGCAACGGCCGCGCACGGAAGCACCCCCCGGCGCACGGCCCTCACCCGGACCGGCACACTCGGCGCACGGCCGCCCCCAGGACAAGCGTCGGCGCCCTCGGCGCACGGCCGTCCTCGGGGCAGGCGTCGACTCCCTCCGGCGCACGGCCGCAACCCGGACCGCACCGCCAACTCCTGTGAGCCGCAAGCGACGTGGGGACCGCGGCCCGTACACCCGTCCCTCACACCGCCTCGAAGGCCAGCCCTTCGTACGTCGGCCCGTCGAGCCCCGACGTCCCGGCCGGCACCGCGGCGCCGCCCGCCGGGAGCCGGTCGCCGCAGGAGGCCGGGGCGGCCTTCTCCGCGACGGCCGGTGCGCAGCGGTCGAGTTCGCACCAGATCCGCTTGCCGGCGCCCTCCGCGCTCCACCCCCACCGGTCGGCGAGGCCGTCCACCAGGGCCAGGCCCCGCCCGCCGGTGGCGTCGTCGTCCGCGCAGCGCGGCACGGGCGCCCGGGTGCTGGCGTCGGCCACCTCCAGCCGCACGGTGGCCGCCTCGGCCGCCGTGCCGGGCAGACAGAGCCGTAGCACGGCCGGACAGCCGGTGTGCACCACGGCGTTGGTGACCAGCTCGGAGACGAGCAGGACCAGGGTCTCGGCGAGCGGCTCGTCGGCCGCTATCCCCGACCCGGCCAGCCGGGAACGGGCCCATCTGCGGGCCCGCCCCACTTCCGCGGGGTCGGGCCGGATCTCCAGCTGCACTTGAAGCACCTGCACCGCTCACACCATCCGAACCGGCGGACCCATGACCCCGCGCCGTGCGAGGGCCACGATCGTAGCCATTTTCTGCATGGCCAGAACAACGACCAGAGCAAGCGTCACGGACTGTGACTCCCATGCGAGACAGCATGGTTGACGTACCGTCACCGCAACAAGCGCTTCGGGCATATTCCCGCGCGAAGGAGTACTCGTGCGGCATACTGTGCGACGCTCATCGCGGGGAGTCGAACAGGTGGGCAGCACACGCCGCCCGACCTCGCAAGCAGCCGCACGCACCGCCCTGTCCGGAGCCGCCCCTGGGACGACGCCGGGACGGCCGGTCCGCGGAGCCACTCGCACCCGACCCAAGGTACCGGAGCGGACCGGCGACTCCGGGACGTGACGGGTGGCGCGGGGCGGACAACTCGACAACTACCCTCCGTAGCCGCGCTCCGCCACGATCCGCAGCGCGGTCCACGGCGGCCGGGGGAGCCCCGGCCCGGTCACTCGGTGACGGTGAAGTAGCGGGCCAGCGCGGGGACGACGTCCTGCTCGCCGATCCGGTCGTCGCCGTCGGCGTCGAGCGCGGCGGCGGTGGCCCGCGCGGTCTGCTCGGACACGCCGAGGGCCCTGAGCGCGCGGGCGGTGTCCGCGACGGTGGCGGCCCCGTCGTCGTCGGTGTCCGCGACGGCCAGGGCGGCGTGCAGGAAGGGTCGGGCGATCTCGGCGAACCGCTCGGGGTTGTCGCGCAGCCGCTTGACCGCGCCGGTCACGAACTCCTGGCGGGTGATGCGCTGGTCGCCGTCGGCGTCGGCGATCCCGGCCATGCCCTGCCAGAAGGCCTCCGCCCCGCCGTACAGGGCCTGGCCCTTGTCGCAGCGGGCGGTGACGCCGAACTCGCCGAGCAGCGCCTTGGCCGCCACGTTGAAGTCCTCGCGGTCGATCCAGCCGTTGCCGTCCTGGTCGAGGGTGGCGAACCGGTCCCCGATCCTGCGTTCGTACTCGCTGCTCACCATGTCTTTTCGGCCGCCTCACGTGTGGGGGTGCGTCTGGCTGGGAGCGTATGACGCCGGACGCCCGCGGGAGGCCGGAAAGCGGCCGTTGTGCCGACTCCGGGCTAATTCCGGGACACGGGTACTACAACTCCGGGTGACACGGGACTGCGACTCCGGGTGACACGGGTACGGCGACTCCGGGTGACACGGGTACGGCGACTCCGGGTGACACGGGTACGCGCGACTCCGGGTGCCGTGACCCGGGTGGGCCGGGGGTGTCGCGACCCGGGCGGACGCGGTGCGGGCGCGCTACGCGGACAGCGGTTCCTCGTCGACCGCCGAGGCCAGGTCGGGGCGCACGTCGAAGAGGCGGCGCACGCCGAGCGCGCCGAGGACGCGGTTGACGTGGGAGCCCTCCTCGGCGCCGCCGGCCGGCAGGAGCAGCCGCAGCCGGCCCTGGCAGGAGCGGATCAGCCGGCGGGCGGCGATGAGCACGCCGACGCCGCTGGAGTCGCAGAAGAAGACCTCCGAGAGGTCCAGCACGAGATCGTGGCGGCCCTGCGCCACCACGTCGTGGACCCGCTGGCGCAGCACCGGTGAGGTCACCAGGTCCAGTTCGCCGGCGACGTGGAGCACGCTCCACCCGCCCTGTTCGTCGCCGGTCACCTTGAACACCACGGCCCGCCCTCCGCTCGCCGGATCTTCCCCGGAACCGCCCGGAAACGGAGCCAGTTCCTACGTTTCTTTCCGCGCGGCTGCCCAGCGGCCGTTCCCCCAAACACCGCACGTCAAACCGGCCTTGTTCATCAACGGATTCATTTCGGTCAACTCCGGTCGCGTTCGGTCGGAATTGGTCCCCCGGTGCGGGGGTAGACGCGACAGAACGAGAAAACGCCCTCTACCACCTGCGGCTTGTCGGGGGGCGCACATTGGCACAAAGGGGCGTGCGGCCCCGTACGTGCCGACTACATTCGGAAGGACCGGACGGACAGGGTGGAAACCGGCGACGGACCGGGACACGGGCGCGGCAGGGCGCCGGGCGCGGAGGGGGCCGCATGGCGAAGAAGGACGCACCGCCCCGCTGGGACAGCGGGATGCAGCAACGGCTCGCCCGCGGCGAGGCCGCCGCTCTCGGCGAGCTGTACGACCGGTTCGCCTCCCTCGTGCACGGCCTCGCCCACCGCGTGCTCGGCGACGAACAGGGCGCCGACGCCGTCACCCGCGAGGTGTTCGCCCACGTCTGGCAGCACCCCGACGCCTACGACCCGCGCCAGGGCCCCCTGCGCACCTGGGTGGCGACGCTGACCCACCGGCTGGCCGTGCAGCGGCTGCGCGCCCTCGGCGCCGCCGCCCTGACCGACGGCGGCGAGGGCTCGCCCGAGGAACTGGAGCACCGGGTGCGCCGCGCCTCCGTCGCCGCCCGCGCCGACTTCATCGTCCACTCCATGCCCGCGCCGCTGCGCGCCGCCCTGGAGCTGGCCTACTTCCAGCGCCGCGACTACCGGCAGACCGCCGCCGACCTCGGCGTCACCGAGGACGAGGCCCGCCGCCGGCTCCGCCTCGGCCTCCAGCTGCTGGCCACCGCCCACGACTCGGCCGGCCCCGGCGCGCCGCCACCGGGATACGGGGGCGCGGCATGAGCGGACGGACCCGGCCGGAGCGGCGGCCGGCGCGACGAGAGGACGCGGGCGGCCCCGTGCCGGCACACGACGTCCTGAAGTCGCTCCTCGGGGCGTGGGCGCTGGCCGCCTGCTCGCCCCGGGAGGCGGCGGCCGTGGAGGAGCACCTCGGCGGCTGCGGCGACTGCGCCGAGGAGGCGCTGCGGCTGCGGGCTGCGGTCGGCCTGCTGCACCCGCCCGAGAGCCTCGACCTGGACCCCGGCCTGCGCACCCGGGTCCTGGAAAGCTGTCTGGAACGGCGCCCGGCGCGCATCCCGGTGCCCGCGTGGGCGGCGCCCTACGACGCGGAGACCGCGCGCCTGGACGCGCTGCTCCAGGACATCCGCGACCCCGATTGGCACGCGCCGGTGCGGCTGCGCTGGTTCGAGGGCGAGTCGGCGGCCAGCCGCCGGACCACCGTCGCGGGGGTCATCGCGCATCTGATGAGCGTGGACGGGCTGGTCGCGGCGGCGCTCGGCCTGGCCGACCCGCTCGCGGACACCCCGGCCGACCCGCCCACGCCGACGGCGCGCACCGAGGCGTACTGGCGGGCCGCGCACTGCCCGCCGACCCGCTCCGTACGGACGCCCTGGCGCAGCCAGACGCACGCGCTGGTGCGCACGGTGTCCCGGGCCGACGGGACCGAGCCCGCCGACGCCGTCGGCCCGGAGAAGGCGACGGTGCCGTACGGCGGCTTCGAACTGCCGCTGCGGGACGCGCTGCTGGACCGGGCCTTCGAGTGCTGGGTGCACGCCGAGGACATCGCCGACGCGGTGGACTACCCCTACGACCCGCCGGCCCCGCGCCATCTGCACGGGATGATCGACCTGGCCGCCCGGATGCTGCCGGGGGTGCTGGCCGAGCGGCGGCGGGCCGGACTGGCCGCACCGGGCCGGGCCCGGCACCTGGTGACCGCGGGCGCGCCGGGGCGCAGTCTGCGGCTGGAGATCGAGGGCTCGGGCGGCGGGCAGTGGCTGATACCGCTCGACTCGCCCGGCGCGGTGGGCTCCGCGGACCACGAGGTGGCCCATGTGGCGCTGGACGGCGTGGAGTTCTGCCATCTGGCGGCCGGCCACATCGCCCCGCGCGAGGCGGCCGCGGGCCAGACCGGCGACCGCGACGCGATCAGGGACGTCCTGTACGCGGCGGCATCGCTGAGCCGGATGTAACCGGCGACGGGTCCGCCCCGCGCCGTCGGCCGCCCTCGGCTGGTCAGGCGTCCTCGGCCGTCAGGCGTCCTCGGCTGGTCAGGCGCCCTCGGCCGGCCGGGCGTCCCCAGCCGATCGGGCGTCCCCAGCCGGTCAGGCGTCCCCAGCCGGTCAGGCGCCCTCGGCCGGCCAGGCGCCCGCCGTCAGGCACAGCGGCTCAGGCGTCGCGGCTCAGGCGTCGCGGCTCAGGCGAAGACCACCGTGCGGCGGCCGTTCAGGAGGATGCGGTGTTCGGCGTGCCACTTCACTGCGCGGGCCAGGGCCTGGCACTCCACGTCGCGGCCGAGGGCGACCAGCTGGTCCGGGGTGACGTCGTGGCCGACCCGCTCGACCTCCTGCTCGATGATCGGGCCCTCGTCGAGGTCGGCGGTCACGTAGTGGGCCGTCGCGCCGATCAGCTTCACGCCCCGCGCGTGCGCCTGGTGGTACGGCTTGGCGCCCTTGAAGCTCGGCAGGAAGGAGTGGTGGATGTTGATGATCCGGCCGCTGAGCTGCTTGCACAGGTCGTCGGAGAGGACCTGCATGTAGCGGGCGAGGACGACGAGTTCGACCTCCTCCTCGCGCACCAGCTCCAGCAGCCGCGCCTCGGCCTCGGCCTTGGTGTCGCGGGTCACCGGGATGTGGTGGAAGGGGATGTCGTAGGAGGCCACCAGCTCGGCGAAGTCGGTGTGGTTGGAGACCACGGCGGCGATCTCGACGGGCAGCGCCCCGATCCGGGCGCGGAAGAGCAGGTCGTTCAGGCAGTGCCCGAACTTGCTGACCATCAGCACGATCCGCATCTTCTCGTCGGCCCGGTGGATCTGCCACTCCATGCCGAAGGAGTCGCCGATCGCCGCGAAGCTGGCCCGCAGCTTGTCCACGGTCACCGGCGACTCGGCGGAGAAGTGGACCCGCATGAAGAACAGTCCCGAGTCCTGGTCGCCGAACTGCTGGCTGTCCACGATGTTGCAGCCGGTCATGAACAGATAGCTCGACACGGCGTGCACGATGCCCTGCTTGTCGGGGCAGGAGAGGGTCAGGACGTACTGGTCGGCCGTGGTCGCGGCGGCTCGGGAGGACTGCTCAGTCATGCGGGACAGGGTCCCACACACCCCGCCCGTCGCGGGAACGCGTCCCGCCGACCGGACGCGCCCCGCAGCCGGCACCGCGGGCCGTACCCGTACCCCGCGCCCCGGCCGCAGGCCCCGCGCCGGGCCGGGCCGGGCCGGGCCGGGCCGGGCCGAGGACCCTGTGCCGCGTCGGCGGACCCTATGCCGCGCCGCGGGTCATGATGCGCAGCACCTCCAGGCTGCGCGGCGGCGCGTCCGGGTCGTCGCCGTCGCTCGCCGCGAGCCGCAGATGCGCGTCCCGCGCCGCCCGCACCGCCTCCGGCCAGGCGTGGTGGTCGAGATAGGCGGCCACCGGCGCGTCCGGCCCGACCTGGTGCATGATCCGCAGCACCCGCAGGACGGCCGTGTCGACGAGCGCGGCCTCCTGGGAGTCCCGGAAGATCGTGCCGACGTATTTCTCGGCGGACCAGTTGTCCAGCCAGGTGTCCTCCACCAGCCGGTACACGGCGTCGGTGACGTCTCCGTACCCCTCGACGCCCGCCAGCCAGACGTCCCGCTGGAACACCGGGTCGGAGAGCATGTGCAGCGCGGAGCGCACATTGCTGCGCCAGCGCCACCACGGCATGTCGTTGAGTGGCATGCCGCCCATGGTGGAGGAGCGACGGCCGCGACGGGAAGAGTTCTCCGAACCTTGCACGGTCATCGATCGTACGTTCTCCTTCCGGACGGCCGGCCCGCCCCCCGCAATTCACCGTCGCGTCACCCATTGTCAAGGAAGGATCGCTCCGGGGTTAGGGATGTGCCGGAATCGTGCGGGGACATGACCGGCAGGCGACACGCGCGCAGCTTCCTTCCCACCGCCCCCACCCGGCCCGCCGGACGCAGAAGGACCCTCCTGACCGCGGCCGCCCTGGCGGTGTGCGCGTCGCTCGCCGCCGGCTGCGGTGTCGTCCCCGCCGTCACGGGGGGCTCCGGGGACGACACCGTGACCGTGATGACCTGGGCGCCGGACGGCACCCGGGCGACCAACAAGCCCGGCATGCCCGCCATGGCCCGCGCCTACGCCCGCTGGGTCAACGCCGACGGCGGCATCGCGGGCCACAAGCTCAAGGTCCTCACCTGCAACGAGGGCAACGACAGCGTGGCGGCGGCCAAGTGCGCCCGGCTCGCGGTCAAGGAGAACGTGGTCGCCGTCGTCGGCTCCTACAGCCAGTACAGCGACTCCTTCTTCCCGCCGCTGGAGGGCGCGGGCATCCCGTACCTCGGCGGCTACGGCGTGACCACCGCCGAGTTCACCCGCGCGCTGTCCTACCCCGTCAACGGCGGCCAGCCGAGCCTGCTGGTCGGACTCGGCAAGGCGCTGGCCGCCGACTGCGGCCCGGTCACCTTCGTACGGCCCGACAGCATCGCCGGCGACGAGCTGCCCGGCCTGCTGAACGCGGGCCTGAAGGCGGGCGGCCACGGCCCCGCCCTCGACCGGCCGGCCGCCGAGGACGCCACCGAGTACTCCGGGCAGGCGGACCGGGCGCTGAGGCAGTCGGCCGCCGAGCCGGGCCGGCGCGGCTGCGTGGTGCCCTCCCTCGGCGAGCGCACCAACATCTTCATGGACTCCTTCCGCCGCGACCGCGACAGCTATCCGGCGGTGCGCACCGCCGCGGTGCTCGGCAACGTCGACCAGACGGTGATCGACGCGAGCGGCGGGCGCACGGGGCCGTACGAGGGGGCGTACATCACCGGCTGGTACCCGGTGGCGGACGATCCGCGGTGGGCGCCGATGAAGAAGGTCATCAACGAGCAGGCGTTCGGCGACAACCGCGTCGATCCGGCGGACGCCGGGGTGCAGACCACCTGGATCGCCTACACGGTGCTGCGCGCGGTCCTGGAGAAGATCGGCTCCGGCGCGGTGACCGCCGACACCGTGCGCCGCACCCTCAACAGCGGGCTGAAGGCGGACACCGGCGGGCTGACCCCGCCCCTGAGCTGGAGCCAGTCCGGCCCCTTCGCCGCCGCGGGCCTGGCCCGCCTGGTCAACGCCGGCGTCACCCTCCAAGTGGTGCGCCAGGGCCGGCTGGTGGCGGCCACGAAGGACGCCGTGGACGTGACGAGGACGCTGCAGAACGCGGACGTGGGCTGAGCGGGAGCCGGACCGCGTACGAGCCAGGCCGGATACGAGCCGGGCCGCGTACGAGCCGGACCGCGCGCGAGCCGAGCCGCGCGCGAGCCGAGCCGGGTACGAGCCGAGCCGGGTACGAGCCGAGCCGGGTACGAGCCGAGCCCCCGGCCGCCGGAGATCTCCGGGACCGGGGGCTCGCTCGTGCTCGGCCGGTGCGCGAGGCGCTGTTCGGCCGGTGTGCGAGGCACTGCTCGGCCGGTGGGTGGCCGGTGCTCGGCCGGTGGGTGGCCGGTGCTCGGCCGGTGGGTGGCCGGTGCTCGGCCGGTGGGTGGCCGGTGCTCGGCCGGTGGGTGGCCGGTGGGTGGCCGGTGGGTGGCCGGTGGGTGGCCGTCGTTCAGCGGGTCACAGTCGGCAGCGGGTCACAGCTGGGTGGGCTGGCGCTGGGTCAGGCCGTACTTCCCGGCGATCGCGTTCCACAGCCCGGCGGCCTTGCTCTTCTGGGCGCTGGCGACGCCGCTCTGCCGGTTGCCGGCCTGCGCCTGGGAGGTGGTGCGGGCCTGGCCCTTCTTGCAGCCGTTCTTGCCGCCCACCTGGTCCGCCCACGCCGCGTAGTGCTGGTCCGCCGAGGCGGACGCCTTCCAGGCGCTGGTGAGCGCGCCGGTCAGCTGCGCGTGGTTCGGCAGCTTGTCGACGGACAGCCCGTTCAGCCGGGTGACCAGCTCGCCGCGCTGCTTGGCGGCGGCGCGCAGGTCGGCCGCGGCCTGCTGGAGGTTGGCGCACTTCTTGACGTCGGCCACCGCCTTGATCACGGAGGCCCGGCTGCTGCCGCTGTCGGCCAGCAGCTTGTCCAGCGCCACCGCCTGATCGCGGGCCGGGTCGGCGGTCGGCGAGGCCGACGGTTCGTTGCTCGCCGGAGCGGTCGCGGAGACGTTGGTGCTCGCGTCGGTCTTCTTGTCGTCGTCGCCGCCGCCCCCGCTGAGCAGGGCGCCCGCGCCGACGCCGAGGACGGCGATGCCGACGCCGATGGCCGCGATCAGCGGCAGCCGCGAGCCGGTGCGCTTGCCGCCCCGGCCGCCGTCGTCGTCCTGGCCGGGGCCGCCGGGCTGTCCGCCGTAGGGCGCGCCCGGTCCGGCGTAGCCGCCGGGGCCGGGGTAGCCGGCCGGGGCGGGGCGTGCGTCGTGACGGGGCTCCACCCGGGGCAGTTGCGCGGTGGCCGGGGCCTCGCCGCCGCCGCGGAACAGGTTGTCGAACTCGGCGGGCGTCTGCCGTCCGGCGTCGCCCGGTCCGCCCGCGCCCGGTCCGGCGCCGAAGGGCGCGCCCGGGCCGCCGCCCACCGGGCCGGCGGGCACGGGGGCCATGAACTGGGTGGGCTCGGCGTCCGGGTTGCCGCCGCCCGCGCCGCCGCCCTGCGGCACCCGGCCGAGGAAGCGGGTCGCGGGGTCGCCGCCGGGCGCCTCGGGCGGCATCGCGCCCGCGCCCACCGGCGGTATGTACTGCGTCGCGCCCTCGTCCGCGGGGGGCGCGTACGGCGCCGGGCCGTCGGTGACCGGCGGTATGTACTGGGTGGCGCCCTCGTCCGCGCCCGCGGCCCCGTACGGCGCGGCCGGCGGCAGCGGCGCGCCGTGCATGCCGTGCGCCTGCTGCGGGTGGCCCGCCTGCGGCTGGTGCTGCTGGTACGGCGGCTGCGCGCCCCCGTGGGCGCCGTGGCCGGGCGCCGGGGCGCCCTCCGGGGGCAGCGGGCCCGCGCCCGGGCGCCCGGCGGCGGGTCCCTGCGCGTCCCACTGGCCCTGCGCCGTCTGGCCGGGCTGCTGCTGGTACTGCTGCGGGGAGCCCCAGCCCGGCGCGGGGGTCTGGGCCTGCCAGCCCTGCCCGGGCCCGGACTGCGGCGGCTGCGGGCTCTGCTGCTGTCCCGGACCCCACGGCTGGCCCCAGGCCTGGCCGCCGGCCGGAGCCGTGCCCGGCCCCTGCCCGCCCTGCTGCGCGGGCGGCATACCGCCCGGCGCGCCATGGCCACCGTGCCCACCGTGCCCGCCATGGCCGCCGTGCCCGCCATGACCGCCGTGGCCGCCCGCGCCGCCGCCCGTCATGCCCGGCAGCAGGGGCTGCCCACCGTCGGAGGGCAGCACGATGCCTTCGCGCGCGGGCTGCGCCGAGGGCTCCTCGCCCTGTCCACTCTGCGTCACCGGGACTCCTACGAATGGGGGACTTGCGGAATCGTCGGCTCACGCTACCGGGTCCCCCGAGCCCCGTGCCACGCAGCACGGGACTCCGTCCCTTCCCCCACGGCCGCAGTGACGAAACCCGCGCCCGATGCGCTGTATATGGGGATCACCCCCGCGTACGCGGGGGCCACAGATGGTTCACGCGCGCGGTCACGCCGCCGCCTGCACCTCCAGCCGCGCCCCGAACTCCCGTACCACCGCCTCGTCCCGGAACGGATCGAGCCGCTGCTGGAAGTCCTCCAGATACTCCGCGCCCCGGTTGGAGCGCAGCGTCTCCAGCAGCTCCACGGCCTTCATCCCGGTGCTGCACGCCTGCTCGATCTCCCGCTGCTGCACCTGCGCCGTGGCGAGCAGCACATAGCCGATCGCCCGGCGCCGGGCCCGCGCGGCCGGATGCCCGGCCAGCGCCCGCTCCGCCTGCCGGGCCGCCGCCTCCGGCTGCCCCAGATCGCGGTAGCAGTGCGCCAGCTCGTCGGCGAGGTACGCCTCGTCGAAGTGCGCGATCCACGCCGGATCGTCCCCGGTGTCCGACTCGGCCGCCTCCAGCGCGCTGATCGCCCGCCCCGCCGACAGCTGCGCCGAGCGCACATCGCCCATCAGGGCGTGCCCGCGCGCCTCGGCCGCGTGGAACATCGACTCCGCGCGCGGCGTCACCCGGCCCCGCGCCCCCTCCTGCGCCGCCCGCGCCAGCTGCGCGATCTCCCGCGGGTTGCCGAGCTGCGCCGCGAGATGGCTCATGGAGGCCGCCAGCACGTAACCGCCGTAGCCGCGGTCGCCGGCCGCCTGCGCGAGCCGCAGCGCCTGGATGTAGTAGCGCTGCGCGAGCCCCGGCTGGCCGGTGTCCACGGCCATGTACCCGGCCAGCTCCGTCAGCCGCGCCACCGCGCCGAACAGATCGCGGCCCACCGCCTCCCGGTACGACCCCGCCAGCAGCCCGGAGACCACGCTGTTGAGGTAGTGCACGACCACCGGCCGCACATGCCCGCTGCCGTAGGTGTGGTCCAGGTCCACCAGCGCCTGCGTCATGGCCCGTACGGCCGCGACGTCCGACTGCCCCACCCTCGGGCCGGCCGCCCGCGCCACCTGGCCGTCCGGCGCCGAGATCAGCCAGTCCCGGCTCGGCTCGACCAGCGCGGAGGCGGCGACGGAGGAGCCGGACAGGAAGTCCCGCCGGCCCACGTCGCTGCGCCACAGCTCGCACACCTGCTCGATGGCCCCCAGCACCGTCGGCGAGAACTGGAGACCCACCCCCGAGGCGAGGTTCTTGCCGTTGGCCATGCCGATCTCGTCGATCGTGACCGTACGGCCGAGTTTGCGGCCCAGCGCCTCGGCGATGATCGCCGGCGCCCGGCCGCGCGGCTGCTGTCCGCGCAGCCAGCGCGCCACGGACGTCTTGTCGTACCGCAGATCCAGGCCGTGCTCGGCGCCGCACATGTTGACCCGGCGGGCCAGCCCGGCGTTCGAGCAGCCCGCTTCCTGAATGAGCGCCTGCAGCCGTTCGTTCGGCTGCCGCGCTACGAGAGGCCTTGCGGCCATGGCATAACCCCCTGCTTCCTGGCGGCTCGCGTGTGGCTGCGGTGCCCTGCCCACGCACCGAAGTTGACGTGACTTGCGCGGCCGGCCCCCGACGCATCCCGGCGAGGAGACCGGCCGTGAAGATCAATGCCCCACGGACATACCGAAAATGCGGGACATGCGAAGATTGCCGGAGTAAAGGTGCATGCCGCCCCCACACTCAACTACCCCGCGCCCGCCGCGGATCCTCCCGCGCGCCCCCGACCGTGCACCCATGCGCCCCGGCCGTGGAATCGGTGCTCCTCCCCCGCGCGCGGCCCCGCCGCGCACCCCGTAACTCCAGGTGGGCACGGGAGTTGAGTGGAACGTGGAAGAGACGATCCCGGACACCCAAGTCGCGCCCCTCACCGGCCAGATCCCCCTCCAGCGCGGCGACTCGCTGCTGGAGACCGCCGTTCGCTATGCCGAAGAACGCCACTGGGACGTCCTGCCCGGCACCTGGCTGGAGGACGCCGACGGGGTGCGGCGCTGCTCCTGCGGCGACCCGGCCTGCGCCGCACCCGGCGCACACCCGGCGCGCGATGACTGGGCGAGCCAGGCCACCGGCAGCGCGACCGTCGCCCGCCGGCTGTGGCAGAAGCGGCCCACCGCGTCGATCCTGCTGCCCACCGGCCGCACGTTCGACGCAATGTGCGTCCCCGAGACCGCCGGGTTCCTCGCGCTGGCCCGGATGGAACGCATGGGCCTCACCCTCGGCCCGGTCACCCTCACCCCGGAGCGGCGCATGCAGTTCTTCGTACTGCCCGGCGCCTGCGCCAAACTCCCCGGCCTGGTGCGCCGGCTCGGCTGGTCCCCGTCCTCCCTCGACCTGGTCGCGCTCGGCGAGGGCGCCTACGTCGCCGCCCCGCCCACCCGCTACGGCACGCGCGGCGCCGTCCAGTGGGTGTGCCGGCCGACCCCCGCCAACCGCTGGCTGCCCGACGCCGAGGAACTGATCTCCGCCCTCGCCTACGCCTGCGGGCGCGACCGCTAACGCCGGTCCGACGACGCGCGTCCTCCCCGGAGGCCGGTCGCGCGCCGGTGGACGCCCCGCCGCTCCCCCGTAGGGTGCACCCTGACGGAGGGAGCAGCAGTGGTGAGTACCAGCGCCGTACGGATTCAGGGGCTGTGGAAGCGGTTCGGGCAGCAGATCGCCGTCGCCGGGATCGATCTGGAGCTGCCCGCCGGGAAGTTCATCGGCCTGGTCGGCCCCAACGGCGCCGGCAAGACCACCACCCTGTCCATGGTGACCGGCCTGCTCCGCCCCGACCAGGGCACCGTCGAGATCGCCGGGCACGACGTGTGGCGCGACCCGGTCGCCGTGAAGGCGCGCATCGGCGTCCTGCCCGAAGGGCTGCGCCTGTTCGAACGGCTCACCGGACGCGAACTCCTCGCCTACTCGGGCCGGTTGCGCGGACTGCCCGGCGACGAGGTGGACCGGCGCGCGGCCCAGCTCCTCGACGTGCTCGACCTGGCCGGCGCCCAGCACAAACTGGTCGTCGACTACTCCACCGGCATGCGCAAGAAGATCGGCCTCGCCGCCGCCCTCCTGCACAACCCCGAAGTCCTCTTCCTCGACGAGCCGTTCGAGGGCGTCGACCCCGTCTCCGCGCAGACCATCCGCGGCGTCCTGGAGCGCTACACCGCCTCCGGCGCCACCGTCGTGTTCTCCTCCCATGTGATGGAGCTGGTCGAGTCGCTGTGCGACTGGGTCGCCGTCATGGCCGCCGGCCGTATCCGCGCCCAGGGGCCGCTCGCCGAGGTCCGCGGCGACGCCGCCACCCTCCAGGAGGCCTTCCTCGCACTCGTCGGCGCACAGGGCCGCGCCGCCGGGTCCGACCTCGACTGGCTCGGCGGCGGCGCCCGATGACCGCCACCGCGCCCACCGGCCCGACCGGCCGGCAGACCCCGCCGGCCGCCCCCGCCCCGTCGATCACCCCCGTCGTCGTCCGGCTGAAGCTGTCGCTGCTGCGCAACGGGCTGCGCCAGTCCGGCGGGCGGCGCGCCGCCTACCTCACCTCCGCCGTCCTCGCCCTGCTCTTCGCCCTCTCCCAGCTCCTCGGGCTGATCGTGCTGCGCGGCCACGCGCACATCGCCTCCGTCGCCGTGCCCGGCGGGGCGCTGCTCGCCCTCGGGTGGGCGGTGATGCCGCTGTTCTTCCCCAGCGGCGACGAGACCCTCGACCCGACCCGCCTGGTGATGCTGCCGCTGCGCCCCCAGCCCCTGGTCCGGGCGCTGCTGGCCGCCTCCCTGGTCGGCGTCGGACCGCTGTTCACGGTGCTGCTGCTGGCCGGCTGCGTGATCGCGGTGGCGCACGGGGCGGTGGCCTGGACCGTCGCGGTCGTCGCCGTCCCGCTCGCGCTGCTGGTGTGCGTGGCCCTCGCCCGCGCCGTGGCCGCCGCCAACATCCAGCTGCTGACCAGCCGCCGGGGCCGCGACCTCGCCGTGCTCAGCGGTCTGGTCGTCGCCGTCGGCGCCCAGCTCGTCAACTTCGGCATGCAGCGGCTCGGCACGGCGGGCCTGGCCCAGCTCGACCCGGCCGCGGACGTCCTGCGCTGGGTGCCGCCCGCGACGGCCGTCGGCGCGGTGGACTCCGCGAGCCGCGGCGACCACGCGGCGGCCGCCGCCCAGCTCGCCCTGACCGCCGCCGCCCTCGCCGCCCTGCTCGGGGTGTGGGCGCGCAGCCTCACCCGGCTGATGACCTCCCCCGACGCCTCCACCGTCCAGAGCCCCGACGCCGCGGCCCGGGAACGCTCCGGCGGCGGCCTCGCCCGGCTGGTGCCGCCCGGCCGCACCGGCACCGTCATGGAGCGCAGCCTGCGCTACATCTGGCGCGACCCGAAGACCAAGGCCGCCTGGATGACCTCGCTGGCCATCGGCCTGATCGTGCCCGTCTTCAACGCCCTCCAGGGCACCGGATCGCCGTACTTCGCCTGCTTCGCCGCCGGGATGCTCGGCATCCAGATGTACAACCAGTTCGGCCAGGACACCTCCGCGTTCTGGATGGTCGCCCTCACCATCTCCACCCCGCGCG
Source organism: Streptomyces sennicomposti (assembly GCF_019890635.1). Taxonomy (GTDB): domain Bacteria; phylum Actinomycetota; class Actinomycetes; order Streptomycetales; family Streptomycetaceae; genus Streptomyces; species Streptomyces sennicomposti. The sequence goes on along the minus strand of NZ_JAIOAB010000011.1, from coordinate 62,006 downwards.
ACGCCTACGTCGAACTGCGCGGGCGCGCGCTGGCCCTCCTCACGGTCACCCTGCCGTACGCCACCCTCGTCACCGTGCTGACCACCGCGCTGCTCGGCGGCTGGGCGCGGCTGCCGCAGGTGCTCGGCCTGTCCTTCGGGCTGCTCGGCGCGATGCTGGCGACCGGGGCGTGGATGTCGGCCCGCTTCCCCTACTCCATCCCGCAGGAGGGCTACAAGAACGTCGTCCCCGGCCAGGCCGGTCTCGCCTGGATCGCCGTCTTCGACGGCATGCTCTCGGCGGCCCTGCTGTGCTCCCCCGTCATCGCCCTCACCATCTGGTCGCACGTCAGTGCGAGCGGCGGGGACTGGAGCTGGGTGCTGCTGCCGGTCGGCGCGCTCTACGGCGCCGGGCTGACCGTCCTCGGCCTGCGACTGGCCGCCCCGCGCACGGCGGCCCGGCTGCCGGAGATCCTGACGGCGGTCAGCAAGGGCTGAGACGGCGCGTGCCCTCGGTGCCGGGGGCGGTCCGGGGGGTGCGTGTCCTCGGTGCCCTCGGTGCCGGGGAGGCGGGCCGGGGCGGTCCGGGGGCCCTCGGCGTCAGGGGGCGCGTGCCGGGAGCGTACGGGACGCGGACGCGGACGCGGACGCGGGGCGCGCGGGTCACGGGGAGAGGACCGACTCCAGGAACGGGGTGATGGCCGTACGCCACGCCTCCGGCTGGTCGCAGTGCACGAGGTGACCGGCGTCCACCACCTCCGCGTACTGGCCGCGCGGCAGGACCCGCACCATCTCCTGCGCCTCGGCCCGGCCCAGCTCGCCGTCGAGACCGCGCACCACGAGGGCCGGGCAGCGCACCTGGGTCAGCTCCTCCCAGTGCGCGTCGTACACCCACGTCTCCCGGGAGGCGAGCATGTCGGCGGGCTCGAAGACGGGACGCCAGCCGTCCGGGCACTCGTGCATGACCTCGGCGTAGAACTCGCCGCGGGCCGGGTTCGGGCGGTCCACCCAGGGGTCGTCCTCGCCGAACCACTTGCGGACGTCGGCGAGCGTGGCGAACGGCACCGGCCACGCCTTGAACCACTCCTCCCACTCCCGCTGGGAGGCCGCGCCGAGTGCGGAGGCCCGCATGTCGCAGATGACCAGCCCGCGCACCAGGTCGGGGCGCCGGGCGGCGAGCTGCCAGCCGGTCAGCGCGCCCATTCCGTGCCCGATGACCAGGACCGGCCCGAGACCGAGCTGCTCGACGGCGGCCTCGGCGTCATCGACGTAGGCCTCGCGGGTGAGGGCGGACGACGGCGGCTTGTCGCTCTGGCCGTGTCCCCGCTGGTCGAGCGCGACGGCCCGGTACCGCCCGGACAGCCACCGCGCGGTGCCCGCCCAGTGCGAGGCCCGGCCCATGAGGCCGTGGAGTAACAGCACGCCGGTGGCGCGCGGCGAGGCGGTACGGCCGTCGGCCGGACCGGGGGAACCGGGACGCTCGGACGGGGCGAGGTGCTCGGGCGGTGCGGGGTGCTCGGACGGCCCGGAGGACTCGCGCGCCCCGGGGTGCTCGGACACGGCGGAGTGCCCGGGCCGGGCGGCCCGCTCGGCCCCCTCGGCGCGTCCGGAGTGCTCGGGGACGGCGGAGAGCCGCTGCCGCCCCGCCGCCTGCGCCGACCGCGAGGACGACGCGGACTGCGCGGACTGCGCCGGTTCCACCGGCCCCGCCCGTTCCGCCCGCCCCTGCTCCGCCCGCTCCGCCTGGGCCGGGACGAAGGGTTTGTCCGCCTCCTCGCCCTCCCCCACGGCCCCGTGGCCGTCCTTCGGGGGTTCGGCGAACTCCCAGGCGGCGAGCCGTACGCCACCCGCCCCGGTCACGTCGATACGCCGCGCCATGTCCTGGCACCCCCCTGGTTCCGCTCCGGCCGCTCGTCCCGTCCGTCCTCGGACGGACCGGCGGCCGGCCCTGTGAACCAACGTTCGCTTGTCTCTCAGCCGTCGTGCGCACTGCTCCGGTCCGGGCCGCGCGGGGCGGCCCGTCACCTCACCCGCAGGCTATCGAAAACCTTTTCGAAAGCACCCTTTTCCCAGCGAACACCCCACGTTCGAGTGACCCCGCCCCAGGAATGATCGCCGCCGTCGAGGGGAGATCTTCAACGGGAGGCGGACCACTCGGGGAAAAGGGGTCCGCGGGGAACGACCCTGAGAGCTCGGGGCTCCGGGTCGCACCAGGGGAGGACAGGCCCCGGCGCCGCAAGGCGCCGGGACCCTCCACACGTCTGCGGCACATCCTCCCCCACCCCTTCGGGTCATATGCCTCTCGCACCAGCCTCGCACGCGAGGCGCCGCGCCCGCTGCCCTTCGGCGCACCCGGCCCGCACGCGCCGCGCACCCCCGGGGAACCGGGCGGGAAGACACCGGCCGGGGCCGGCTCCGCTCAGCGCTTGGCGACGAAGACGTGCGAGGCGGTCTCCGACTCCAGCTCGGCCGCCTCGCCGCCGCTGCCGACCAGCACCCCGCCGGGCGACTCCGTCACGCTGACCACCGAACCGGGCTGCACGCCCGCCCGCCGCAGCGTGTACATCAGCTGCGCGTCCGTCTGGATCGGCTCCCCGATCCGGCGCACGACGACCGTCTTGCCGTCCGAGCCCGGGTCGAGATCGGCCAGCGACACCATGCCCTCGTCCAGGAACGGGTTGGCGCCGTCGGCCTCGCCCAGTTCCTCCAGACCCGGGATCGGGTTGCCGTACGGCGACTCGGTCGGGTGGCGCAGCAGCTCCAGCACCCGGCGCTCGACCGCCTCGCTCATCACGTGCTCCCAGCGACACGCCTCGGCGTGCACCTGCTCCCACTCCAGGCCGATCACGTCGACCAGCAGACACTCGGCGAGCCGGTGCTTGCGCATGACGCGCGTGGCCAGCCGGCGGCCCTCGTCGGTCAGCTCCAGATGGCGGTCCGGCGCCACGGAGACCAGACCGTCGCGCTCCATCCGCGCCACCGTCTGGCTCACCGTCGGCCCGCTCTGATCCAGCCGTTCGGCGATCCGGGCGCGCATGGGGACGACGCCTTCCTCCTCCAGTTCGAGGATGGTGCGGAGGTACATCTCCGTGGTGTCGATCAGTCCGGACATACGTGCCCCTCGATTACCTCTGCCGGCGGCTGGACGGCTCACCGGAGCGTGCGCTGGCCCTGGACTCAATTCTGACGCATACCACTGACAACCGGAGCGCTCCGCCGAAAGAGGGGGCCGGAACAGGACGGAGCGCGGACAAGCAGACGACCCGCGAGCTGGGTCCCTCCGCCTGACGGCGGAGAAGCCGGCCGGACGTACCGGCAGCTCGCGGGTCGGGTGACTGCTTGGGATTGGGCCGGCCGCACGCATCTTTCGCGCGCTGGTCCGGCACCGCACAGGATGTGGTGACGGGCCGCTAGCCCGCAGCCACCTCACGCGTCCGGTTCTCATACATCTGCCGAACCACCTCCCTTCTCGTGTGCTCCACACCCTAAGAACCGTCCGGGCTGGGATCAACCGCTTTTTTCCAAGGCGCCCGCACGGCCGCGCCGCTACTGTTCCGCGCATGACGCGGCGGTGGGCGGTGCTCAGTGGGTCGGTGTTCGAGGAGCGGATCGGTTATGCGCGGGCCGTGGTGGACGGGGAGTGGGTGCACGTGTCCGGGACGACCGGGTACGACTACGCGGCCATGACGATCTCCGAGGACGTGGTGGAGCAGGCCGAGCAGTGCCTGCGGAACATCGGGGCCGCGCTCGAGGAGGCCGGGTGCGGGTTCGAGGACGTGGTGCGGGTGCGGTACCTGCTGCCCGAGCGGGCGGACTTCGAGCCGTGCTGGCCGGTGCTGCGGCGGGTGTTCGGGCCGGTGCGGCCGGCGGCGACGATGATGGTGTGCGGGCTGGCGGATCCGGCGATGAAGATCGAGATCGAGGTGGACGCGCGCAGGCCGGGGGCCTGATCGTCAGGTGTTCCCCCCGGGGCTCGGCTCGGGTCAGGGGCGCGTCTCGCGGGTCAGGGCGGCCAGGTCCAGGGTGGTGGCGATGCGGGCGGCGACGTCCTCGGCGTAGGTCGTGTCGGGGCGTTCGAAGGGGGCGCGGCCCGAGGTGCGCAGGAAGGTGACGACGCCCAGGGTGCGGCCGCGGCTGCGCAGGACCGCGCACAGGGCGTGGACCGTGTCGGCCGGCCACTGGCGGGCCAGGGCCCATTCGTGCGCCTGTTCGGGCGGTGCGGTGCCGACGGTGGCGCGGACGGAGCCGTTGCGTTCGACGCACTGGAGGGCGGGGTGGCCGGGGCCGTAGCGGACGGGGAGGGCGGTGCGGCCGGTGCGCAGGCTGGGGCCGGGGCCGCCGGCCGGGGTGGCGGCGACGCGGACGAGGCGGGCCGGTGCGGCGGGCGCGTCGTCGGCGGGCGGGGCGGCGGGGGTGTGGCCGACGGGGGCCGTGGTGTCGTCGGCGAGGCGGTCGATGACGGCGTGGTCGGCGAAGCCGGCGAGGGCGAAGTCGAGGTGGACGGTGGCGGCGTCGAGCGGGTCCTCGCACTCGGCGGCGGCGCGGGCGGCGCGGTGCAGCTGGTTGGTGCGGAACCGCAGCAGGGAGGCCTCCTGTTCGCCCTGCTTGGTGCCGGTGACGTCCACGAACAGCCAGGCGACGCCGAGCGGCACGGGTTCCTCGGCCAGCGGTGAGGCGAGGCGGACGAAGCCGCTGCGCCAGCAGCGCCGCCGTTCGCCCTCCGGGGTGCGCACGCCGACCCAGATCTCGGCGGGGACGGGCGGCGCGCCCTCGGCGAGGACGTGGGTGAGGGCGCATTCGAGTTCCTCGACGCCCTGGGAGAGCAGTTCGCCGAGCGGGCGGCCGAGGGCGGCGGTGCGGCCGGTGCCGAGGGCGCGGGCGGCGTGGGCGTTGACGACGGCGGGGCGCAGGTCGGCGTCGACGAGGACGACGCCCCAGGAGGCGTCCTCGAAGAGGGCTTCGCTGAGCGCGATGGAGCGTTCGAGGTCGATCTGCGCGTGCACCTCGCTGAAGGCGCAGTACAGGCCGGCGGGGGCGCCGTCGGGGCCGCGGACGGCGGCGGACTGGGTGCGCACGAGGACGCGGCCGCCGTCCTTGGTGAGCAGGGCGAACTCGTGGACCTGGCGGCCGGGGGCGTGCATGGCGGCGAGCAGGCGGCGCTCGACGTCCTCGGCGTCGGCGCTGCGGACGGCCCAGCCGGCGAAGCCGTGCCGTCCGACGGCCTCGGCGGCGCTCCAGCCGAGGATGCGTTCGGCCTCGCGGTTCCAGTGGGTGACGACGCCGTCGGCGTCGAAGGCGCACAGGGCGGCGTCCATGCCGTCGAGGAGGGCGGCGAGCAGGTCGGAGCCGTCCGGGCCGGCGGGCGCGTCGTCGCACCCGGTCCGGCTCCGGTCCGGCTCGGGCTCGTCCGGCCCGAGTTCGTCGGTGGTCCCACTACGCCGGGAAGCACTCACCCTGGACCCCCTGCAGGCTGCGTCGGCGCGTCGTGCCGCGTCGTTTCACTCACTGGCCATCATTCAACTTGAACGTGACACAGCACACATCGGATTCCCGCAAGTTGGGGGCACTTCTCGGCCGGTCCATGGCCGCGCGGTCCGGGCGGGGCCCGCCCGGCGGCGGCGGGAGGGGGTCAGCGGCGGTAGAAGATCCGGTCGGCGTACTGGTCGAAGACGCGGGCGTTCCAGTCGTGGCCGCCGTCGACGTTGCCGGAGCGCAGCAGCGGGGGTTCGATGCCGCGGTCGGCGAGGGCCCCGGCGGCGGTGGCCATGACGGCCTGCATCAGGGCGGAGGTGACGACGGTGGAGGCGGGCGCGAAGGGCGCCGGGACGGTGTCGAGGGTGAGTTCCGCGTCGCCGACGGCGATCTTGGAGTCGAGGACGATGTCGCAGTGGTCCTTCAGGTACGTCCCGGAGACGTGCCGTGAGGTGGTCTGGGTGGCGTAGGCGACGGAGGTGACGCCGACGACCTTGATGCCGAGGGCGCGGGCGTTCAGGGCCATCTCGACGGGCAGGGCGTTGCGGCCGGACAGGGAGACGATCACGAGGGCGTCGCCGGACCGGATCGGGGAGCTGTCGAGGACGGCGGCGGCGAGTCCGTCGACGCGTTCCAGGGCGGAGCCGAGGGTGGCGGGCATGACGTCGACGCCGACGGCGCCGGGGACGGCGAGCAGGTTCATCAGGGCGAGTCCGCCGGCGCGGTAGACGACGTCCTGGGCGGCGAGGGAGGAGTGGCCGGCGCCGAAGGCGAAGAGGCGGCCGCCGTCGGCGACGGTGTCGGCGAGGAGGGTGCCGGCGGCCGTGATGGCGTCGGCCTCCTCGTCGCGGACCCGCTGGAGCAGGCCGATGGCCGCGTCGAAGAACTGGCCGGCGGGCGTACGGTCGCTCATGCGGGTTCCGTCCCTTCGGGGGGTGTCTGCGCGTCGCGATCACGGTGAGGTCTGGACCACAGCCGTGTCAATACGGCCCACCCGCCGCCCCGGCGGAAGTCCCCTCAGGGGCAGAGCCGTTCCACCCGCCAGCCGCCGTCGGGTTCGGCGACGTAGCGCAGGCGGTCGTGGAGGCGGTTCTCGCGGCCCTGCCAGAACTCGACCGAGCGGGGTGCGACCCGGAAGCCGCCCCAGTGCGGCGGTACGGGGACCTGCTCGCCCTCGGGGTAGCGGGCGGCGAGTTCGGCGTAGGCGGCGTCGAGGGCGCCGCGGGTGGCGATCACCGTGGACTGGGCGCTGGCCCACGCGCCGAGCTGGGAGCCGTGCGGGCGGGTGCGGAAGTAGGCGGCGGTCTCGTCGCGTCCGGTGCGGCGGGCGACGCCCTGGACGATGACCTGGCGGGCCATCGGGTGCCAGGGGAAGAGCAGCGAGACGTACGGGTTCTCGGCGAGGTCGCGGGCCTTGCGGGAGTCGTAGTTGGTGTAGAAGACGAAGCCCTGTTCGTCGAAGCCCTTGAGCAGCACCGTGCGGGAGCTGGGGCGGCCCTGGGCGTCCGCCGTGGAGACGATCATGGCGTTGGGCTCGAACAGGTGGCCCTCGGCGGCGGCCTGCCCGAACCAGTGGGCGAACTGCGCCACGGGCGTGTCGGCCAGGTCGGTCTCGGTGAGGCCCTCGTGCCGGTAGTGCTTGCGCATGGCGGCGAGGTCGAGGGACGCGGATTCTCCGGCTGCTCGGTCGGTCACGCGGTCATCTTGCCGTATCGGCGGCCCGGGGCCCCCGGGTGTCCTTCGTCACTGCGTGGCACCGAGTGCCGCGCACTCTCCCCAAAGGTGGCACTCGGGGATATCGTGCTGCTGCCGTACCGGTTGGGTGAGCGCCGACCGCACGGGGCACACAAGGGATGACCGCCCCGGACCGCGAGCCGCAGGACACGGCCGCGGAGCCGTACCGGCGGGCGCGCACGCAGATCCGCTTCCGTACCTTCGACGGCCCGGCCGTCGCCCCCACCGCACCATCTGCCGCACAGACCACGAGGAGCCGCCTGATGTCCGACTTCGTACCCGGGCTCGAGGGAGTCGTCGCGTTCGAGACGGAGATCGCCGAACCGGACAAGGAGGGCGGCGCCCTCCGCTACCGGGGCGTCGACATCGAGGAGCTGGTCGGCCACGTCTCCTTCGGCCATGTGTGGGGGCTGCTCGTCGACGGCGCCTTCAACCCCGGGCTGCCGCCGGCCGAGCCGTTCCCGATCCCGGTGCACTCGGGTGACATCCGGGTGGACGTGCAGTCGGCGCTGGCCATGCTCGCCCCGGTGTGGGGGCTGAAGCCGCTGCTGGACATCGACGCCGAGCAGGCCCGCGACGACCTGGCGCGGGCGGCCGTGATGGCGCTGTCGTACGTGGCGCAGTCGGCGCGCGGGCAGGGCCTGCCGATGGTGCCGCAGCGCGAGATCGACAAGGCGCACTCCATCACCGAGCGGTTCATGATCCGCTGGCGCGGCGAGCCCGACCCCAAGCACGTGGCGGCCGTGGACGCCTACTGGTCCTCCGCCGCCGAGCACGGCATGAACGCCTCCACGTTCACCGCCCGCGTGATCGCCTCCACCGGCGCGGACGTGGCCGCCGCCCTGTCGGGCGCGGTGGGCGCGATGTCCGGCCCGCTGCACGGCGGCGCGCCCTCCCGGGTGCTCGGCATGATCGAGGAGATCGAGCGGACCGGCGACGCGGTGGGCTATGTGAAGCGGACCCTGGACCGCGGCGAGCGGCTGATGGGCTTCGGCCACCGGGTGTACCGGGCGGAGGACCCGCGCGCGCGGGTGCTGCGGCGGACCGCGAAGGAGCTGGGCGCGCCGCGGTTCGAGGTGGCCGAGGCGCTGGAGAAGGCGGCGCTGGAGGAGCTGCACAACCGCCGCCCGGACCGGGTGCTGGCCACGAACGTGGAGTTCTGGGCGGCGATCATGCTGGACTTCGCCGAGGTGCCGGCGCACATGTTCACGTCGATGTTCACGTGCGCGCGGACCGCGGGCTGGTCGGCGCACATCCTGGAGCAGAAGCGCACCGGCCGCCTGGTGCGGCCCTCGGCCCGCTACATCGGCCCCGGTCCGCGCAGCCCGCGCGAGGTGGCGGGCTACGAGGACATCGCGCACTGACGGGACACGCCCGAGGACGACCGGGCGTACGTCAGGGCATCACGCGGGGCTCAGCAGCTCCGCGTGGTGCCGGCGGGCGACCAGGGGGTGGGCGCGCAGCTTGCCCTTCAGCTCGTTGTAGCCGTACTCGGCGAACAGCGGGTTGTCCGGGTCGTCGGTGACGCCGGGCGCGGTGGTGGCGTGCGGGAAGGGCAGCGGGGCCACCCGGGCGTCCAGGCGCGGGTTGTAGAAGAACGGCACGGAGAACCGCTCGGTGGCGCCGGGCGGGGAGACCACGCGGTGGTTGGTGGCCAGCAGGTAGCCGTTGGTGGCCACCTCCAGCAGCTCGCCGAGGTTCACGACGAACGCGCCCGGGATCGGCGGCACGTCGTGGAAGCGCCCGTCCTCGCGCTGCACCTGGAGCCCGCCGATCTCGTCCTGGAGCAGCAGGGTGAGGAAGCCGTAGTCCTTGTGCGCGCCGACGCCCTGGCCTGTGCCGTCGTCGGCGCTGCCGGGGTAGCGGACGAGTTTGAGCTGCGGGTGGGCGTGCTCGCCGAAGACCGGGTCGTAGAAGTCGGCGGGGGCGCCGATGGCGGTGAGCAGTTCGTGCAGCAGCCTGCGGGCGACGCCGCTGAGCCGGTCGATCCAGTGCAGGGCGGCGGTGCGCAGTTCGGGCAGGGCGGCCGGCCACTGGTTGGGGCCCTGGAGCCACCAGTAGGCGGGCTCGCCGGGCGCGGGGACGCGGGCGGGCCGTTCGGCGCCTATGTCGAGCTGGTCGCGCCAGTCGCGGGCGCCCGCGGTGCGTTCGTCGCCGGTGCGGGTGTAGCCGCGGAAGTGCGGGGAGCGCACGTTGTCCAGGGCGAGGCGGTCGGCCTCGGGCAGCTTGAAGAAGGCGTGCATGGCGGTGAGCAGGGCGTCGGTCTCGGCCTGGGTGACGCCGTGCCCGACGAGCTGGAAGAAGCCCACGTCGTGGGCGGCGCTGTGCAGTTGGGCGTGGAGCAGGGCCCGCGCCTGGGGGCCGCGGTCGGCCGCGGCGAGGTCGATGACGGGCAGCTGCTGGTACGACGGGTTCGTCGCCGTGTGGGTCATGAGGAGTCCGCGGGGTGTACGGGGGTCCGGGCCGCCCGTCGTGGGTGGGCGGGCGGCCGCGGAGGCCGGGGTGGGAGAGACCGGGTGGGCCGGGGTGCCGGTGGGGGCGCGCCGCTCGGGCGCCGCGGCGGCGAGGGACGGCAGAAGGTCCCTGCGGGGCGGGGGTCAGGCGGAGCGCCGACAGCCCATGCTCGTGACGCGCACGTAGTCCACGTGGCGGCGTCGGACGAGCATCGCAGGCATGCGCACAGGTTACTGCGGCCCGGCCGCCGCCGGTGTGGCCCGGTTCACGTTTTCCCGCACCCTCTTACGGGGCGTCCCGTCGGCCGCCGCGGGCCGGTGCTCAGCCGAGGGCCTCGTCGAGGAGGGCGGCCCACTGGACGACGACGCGTTCGCGGCGGGCGCTGTCGTCGGTGAGGAGGGTGGCCAGGCCCAGGCCGCGGGCCATGTCGAGGAAGCCCTGGACGGTCTCGCGGACGCCGGGGCGGGACTCGTCGGCGCCGAGCAGTTCCACGGCCATGCGGTGGGACTCGCGGCCGACGCGGGCCTCCAGCTCGGTGACGCGGGGGCGCAGCTGGTCCTCGTTGGAGGCGGCCACCCACAGGTGCAGGGCGGCGCGGAAGAGGGGGCCGGTGTAGAGGCCGACGAGGGCGGCGACGACGGCCCGGCGGTCGCCGGCGGGGCCCTCGCCGCCCTGCGGGAACAGGGCGGTGAGGGCGGTGGAGCGTTCCTCGGCGACGTACTCGACGGCGGCCGTGAACAGGTCCTCGCGGGTGGGGAAGTGGTGCTGCGCGGCGCCGCGGGAGACGCCGGCGCGTTCGGCGACGACGGACACCGTGGAGCCCGCCCAGCCGTGCTCGGCGAGGCAGGCCACAGCGGCCTCCAGCAGCCGCTGCCGGGTGGCGCGGCTGCGGTCCTGCTTGGGGCGGCGGTCGGCTGCGCTCACAGCGCCCATGCGGCATCCCGTCGTTCGAGGAAGGCCGTCATCCCCTCCCTGGCCTGGTCGGAGCTGAACAGCCGCGCCGAGAGCGCGGTCAGGTCGGCCGCCTCCCGGTCGATGGTCTCCAGCACCTTAGCCGTGAGCAGCCGCTTCGTCTCGGCCAGGCCCTGCGGCGAGGCCTTGCGCAGTCCGTCCAGGACGGGGGCGAGGACGGCGTCCACGTCGTCGCCGGCGGCGGTGAGCAGACCGACGCGTACGGCTTCGGCGGCGTCGAAGCGCTCGCCGGTGAGGTAGTGGCGGGCGACGGCGCGCGGGTCGGCTCGGGGCAGCACGGTCATGGAGATCACGGCGGGCGCGACCCCGATGCGCACCTCGGTGAAGGCGAAGGTGGCCGTGGTGGCCGCGGCGGTGATGTCGCAGGCGGCCAGGAGCCCGAGGCCCCCGGCGCGGACGTGCCCGGTGACGCGGGCGACGACGGGCTTGGGCACGGCCACGATCTGGCGCAGCAGCGCGACCAGCGCGTCCGGGTCGGGCGGGTCGCGCAGGTCGGCCCCGGCGCAGAACGTGGTGCCGCTGTGGGTGAGGACGACGGCGCGCACCTCGCCGTCCTCGCCGCACTCGGCGAGCGCGTCGGCGAGTTCGCCGACCAGGGCGGCGGACAGGGCGTTGCGGGTGGCGGCCGAGTCCAGGCTGAGGGTGGCGATGCCGCGGGTGCGGTCGCGGCCGACGAGGGCGGTCACGGGCGCTCCCTGAGCTGCCGGCGCAGGATCTTGCCGGAGACGGCGCGCGGCACGGCGTCGATGAAGGTGACCTTGCGGACGCGTTTGTAGGGGGCGACGCGTTCGGCGACGTACGCCATCACGTCCGCCTCGGTCAGCTCGCCGGCGCCGGCGCGGCGGACGACGTGGGCGTGCGGGATCTCGTTGCCGTCGTCGTTTCTCTCGCCGATGACGGCGGCGTCGGCGACGGCGGGGTGGGTGAGCAGCAGGGCCTCCAGTTCGGCGGGGGCCACCTGGTAGCCCTTGTACTTGATGAGTTCCTTGACGCGGTCCACGACGAAGAGCCAGCCGTCGGCGTCGACGTGGCCGACGTCCCCGGTGTGCAGCCAGCCGTCGGCGTCGATCATGGCGGCGGTGGCGTCGGGGCGGCCCAGGTAGCCCTTCATGACCTGCGGTCCGCGGATGAGGATCTCGCCGGGCTCGCCCACGCCGAGGTCGGCTCGGGGGTCGTCGAGGGAGACGATCCGCATCTCGGTGCCGGCGATGAGCCTGCCGACGGTGCCGGGCGGGGCCTTCTCCAGGGCGTCGGGCGGGGTGACGTGGGTGCCCGGGGACAGTTCCGTCATGCCGTAGGCCTGGCCGACCGGCGGCAGGCCGAGCCGCCGGGAGCAGGCGGCGGCGAGTTCGGCGTCCAGGGGTGCGGCCGCGCTGATGACGTACCGCAGCGAGGACAGGTCGTAGCCGTCCACCGCCGGGTGCTTGGCGAGGGCGAGGACGATCGGCGGGGCGACGTACAGGCCGGTGATGCGGTGGTTCTGGATCGCGGCGAGGAAGGTCTCCAGCTCGAAGCGGGGCAGGACGACGACGGTGGCGCCCTTGCGCAGGGGCGCGTTCATCAGGGCGGTGAGGCCGTAGATGTGGAAGAACGGCAGGACGGCGAGGATGCGTTCGCCGGGGCCTGAAGTGATCGCCGGGTCCAGTTGGGCGAGGTTGGTGGCGATCTGCCGGTGGGTGAGCATGACGCCCTTGGGGACGCCGGTGGTGCCCGAGGAGTACGGCAGGGCCGCGACGTCCGCCGCCGGATCGACGGCGACGGACGGTTCGGGCGCGGTGGAGGCGACCAGGTCGAGCAGCGAGCGGTGGCCGGGCGCGCTGTCGCAGACGAGGATCTCCCGGATGCCGCCGGCGAGTTCGGCGGCCCGGCGCGCCGCCGGGAGCAGCGGCGAGACGGTGACGATCCAGCGGGCGCCCGAGTCGGTGAGCTGTTTGGCCACTTCCTCGGGGGTGGCGAGGGGGTGGACGGTGGTGACCGTGGCGCCCGCGCGGGTGGCCGCGTAGAACGCGATCGGGAACGCCACGGTGTTGGGGCTGTGCAGGGCGAGGACGTCGCCCTTGCGTACGCCGGCCTCGGCGAGCGCGGCGGCGACACGGCGGTGGAAGCGGTCCACCTGTGCGTAGGTGAGGGTGGTGCCGTCCGTGCCGTCGATCAGTGCGGGCGCGTCGCCGAACTCGGCGGCGTGTCCCAGGACGGCGTCGTGGATGGGCAGTTCCACTGCCGGAACGTCTGCGTACGCGCTGCGGAACACGGTTCCTCCTCGCCCCGCCGGCCGGCGGGTGGGTACGGAGCGGTGCGGGTCGGGCGGTGCGGGTCAGTACGACTTGGGCAGGCCCAGGCTCTGGTGGGAGACGTAGTTCAGAATCATCTCCCGGCTCACCGGTGCGATGCGAGCCACGCGCGCGGCCGTTATCAGCGAGGCGAGTCCGTACTCGCGGGTGAGGCCGTTGCCGCCGAGGGTGTGCACGGCCTGGTCGACGGCGTTCACGCAGGCTTCCCCGGCCGCGTACTTGGCCATGTTGGCGGCCTCGCCCGCCCCGACATCGTCGCCCGCGTCGTAGAGGTGGGCGGCCTTCTGCATCATCAGGCGGGCGAGTTCGAGGTCGATGTGGGCTCGGGCCAGCGGGTGGGCGATGGCCTGGTGGGCGCCGATGGGGGTCTTCCACACGGTGCGCTCACGGGCGTAGTCGAGGGCGCGGCCGAGCGCGTAGCGGCCCATGCCGATCGCGAAGGCGGCGGTCATGATGCGCTCGGGGTTGAGGCCGGCGAACAGTTGCAGGAGCCCTGCGTCCTCGTCGCCGACGAGCGCGTCGGCGGGCAGCCGGACGTCGTCCAGCACCAGCTCGAACTGCTTCTCGGCGGCGTTCAGTTCCATGTCGATCGGGTTGCGCTGGAAGCCCTCGGCGTCCGGCGGCACGATGAACAGGCACGGCTTGAGGCGGCCGGTGCGGGCGTCCTCGGTGCGGCCGACGATCAGCACGGCGTCGGCGATGTCCACGCCGGAGATGAACACCTTGCGGCCGGTCAGCAGCCAGTCGTCGCCGTCGCGGCGGGCGGTGGTGGTGATGCGGTGCGAGTTGGAGCCGGCGTCGGGCTCGGTGATGCCGAAGGCCATGGTGCGGGTGCCGTCGGCGATGCCGGGCAGCCAGGTCCGCTTCTGCTCCTCGGTGCCGAAGCGGGCGATGACGGTGCCGCAGATGGCCGGTGAGACCACCAGCATGAGGAGGGGGCTGCCCGCGGCGCCCAGCTCCTCCAGGACGATGGACAGTTCGGTGACGCCGCCACCGCCTCCGCCGTACTCCTCGGGGAGGTTGACGCCGAGGTAGCCGAGTTTGCCCGCCTCCGCCCAGAGTTCGGCGGGGTGGCGGCCTTCGGCGACGGTGCGGGCGATGTAGTCGCGGCCGTAGCGCTTGCCGAGTGCGGCTACCGCCGCGCGGAGGTCCTTTTGTTCTTCGGATTCGATGACGGGGGTCATGTGAGTCTCCCGGGTGCGGGTTGGTTTGTGGCTGGTCGCGCTCGCGCGGCGGGGCCGCATGTCGGCTGGGTCCCGCGCCGCGCTCCTAAGGAGCGCTCTCCGCCACCACGGCCAGCAGGGCGCCGACCTCCACCTGCCGGCCCGGGGTGGCGTGCAGGGTCGTCAGGGTGCCGGTGGCGGGTGCGGTGATCTTGTGTTCCATCTTCATCGCCTCCAGCCAGAGCAGGGGCTGGCCGGCCTCGACCCGGGCGCCCTCGGCCAGGCCCTCGGCGACGCGGACGACCGTGCCCGGCATGGGGGCGAGCAGGGAGCCGGGGGCGCGCTGCGCGGCCGGATCGGGGAAGCGGGGCAGGACGGTGAGGGCGGTGCCGCCCACGTACACCTGGTCGCCGTGGCGGGCCACCTCGAACCGGCGCTGCACGCCGCCCACTTCGAGGACGACCAGGTGCGCGTCCGCGTGGACGACGCGTACGTCGTCGGTGTCAGCGGCGAGGCCGTCGCGGGTGTGCCGGTAGCGGGCCTCGTGCTCCTCCCCCGCCATCAGGTAGCGCTTGGTCTGCGGCTGGGAGGGCACGTTGCGCCAGCCGCCGAAGCGGGACCGGCCGCAGGCGTCGGCGAGCGCGGCGGCCAGCGGGGCGTACGGGTCGGGGGCGGGCTCGGTCAGCTCGGCGAGGTGGCGGTCGTAGAAGCCGGTGTCCATGCGGGCGGTCGCGAACTCCGGGTGCCTGAGCGAGCGCACCAGCAGGTCGCGGTTGGTGACCGGGCCGTGCACGGCGGCCCGCTCCAGGGCCCCGGCGAGCCTGCGCAGGGCCTCCACGCGCGTGGAGGCGTGGGCGACGACCTTGGCGAGCATCGGGTCGTAGTGGACGCCGATGGTGTCGCCGTCGCCGTACCCGGTGTCCAGGCGGACGCCGCCGGGGACGGCGAGGCGGTGCAGGACGCCGGTCTGCGGGGCCCAGTCGCGCGCGGGGTCCTCGGCGTACAGGCGGGCCTCGATCGCGTGCCCGCGCGCGGGCGGCGGTGCGCTCTCCAGGGCGTGGCCCTCGGCGACGCGGATCTGGAGGGCGACCAGGTCGATGCCGAACACGGCCTCGGTGACGGGGTGTTCGACCTGGAGGCGGGTGTTCATCTCCAGGAAGTGCGCCCGCCCGCCCGCGACCAGGAACTCCACGGTGCCGGCGCCGACGTAGTCGACCGCGCGGGCGGCGCGCACGGCCAGCTCGTACAGCTCGGCGGTGAGGGGTTCGGGCAGGCCGGGCGCCGGGGCCTCCTCGATGACCTTCTGGTGGCGGCGCTGGAGGGAGCAGTCGCGGGTGCCGAGCGGCCACACGGTGCCGTGGGCGTCGGCGAGGATCTGCACCTCGACGTGGCGGCCGCCCTCGACGTAGGGCTCGGTGAACACCTCGCCGTCGCCGAAGGCGCTCGCCGCCTCCGCGCGCGCGGCGGCCAGTTCCGCGTCCAGGTCCTCAAGGCGCCGTACGACGCGCATCCCGCGGCCGCCGCCGCCCGCCGCCGCCTTCACCAGCACCGGCAGATCGGCCTCGGTGACCTCCTTCAGGGGCTCGATGCCCATGAGCTGCTTGGCGCGGGTCTTGGACGCCATCGCCTCGATGGCCTCCGGCGGCGGCCCGATCCACACCAGGCCCGCGTCCAGGACGGCGCGGGCGAAGCCGGCGTTCTCGGACAGGAAGCCGTAGCCGGGGTGCACGGCGTCCGCGCCGGCCGCGAGCGCCGCCTTCACGATCAGGTCGCCGCGCAGATACGTCTCGGCCGGCGTGGCCCCCGGCAGGCGTACGGCGGCGTCGGCCACGCGCGCGTGCAGGGCGCCCGCGTCGGCGTCGGAGTGCACGGCGACCGTGCGGATGCCGAGGTCGCGGCAGGTGCGGAAGACGCGGCAGGCGATCTCGCCGCGGTTGGCGACCAGGACGGTCGAGATCACCGTGTCCGGCGGGATCGCGGGGTCCGTCCGCGTCGTGGTGTCCGGCGGGATCGCGGGGTCCGTCCGCGTCGTGGTGTCTGCCGGGATCGCGGGGTCCGTCGGCGTCATGGGGTTCGTCCTCACTGGTGTCGCTCCCTCACATCCGGAAGACGCCGAAGCCGCCGCGCGCGCCCTCGAAGGGGGCGGTGTGGATCGCGGACAGGCACAGGCCGAGGACGGTGCGGGTGTCGCGCGGGTCGATGACGCCGTCGTCGTACAGCCGCCCCGACAGGAACATCGGCAGCGACTCCGACTCGATCTGCTGTTCGACCATGGCGCGCAGCGCCGCGTCCGCCTCGTCGTCGTAGGGGTGGCCCTTGGCCGCCGCCGACTGGCGGGCGACGATCGAGAGCACGCCGGCGAGCTGCTGGGGGCCCATCACCGCGGACTTCGCGCTCGGCCAGGCGAACAGGAAGCGCGGGTCGTAGGCCCGCCCGCACATGCCGTAGTGCCCGGCGCCGTAGGAGGCGCCCATGAGGACGGACAGGTGCGGGACGCGCGAGTTGGAGACGGCGTTGATCATCATCGCGCCGTGCTTGATGATGCCGCCCTGCTCGTACTCGCGGCCGACCATGTAGCCGGTGGTGTTGTGCAGGAACAGCAGCGGGATGTCGCGCTGGTTGGCGAGCTGGATGAACTGCGCCGCCTTCTGCGACTCGGCGCTGAACAGGACGCCCTGCGCGTTGGCGAGGATGCCGACGGGATAGCCGTGCAGGGCGGCCCACCCGGTCACCAGGCTCGTCCCGTACAGCGGTTTGAACTCGTCGAAGTCGGAGCCGTCCACGATCCGGGCGATGACCTCGCGCGGGTCGAAGGGGACTTTCAGATCGCCGGGAACTATGCCGAGAAGCTCCCCGTTGTCGTATTTGGGCTCTTCGGCGAAGGGGGGATCGGGATGGGCCTTGCGGTGGTTGAGCCGGGCGACGACGCGGCGCGCCTGGCGCAGCGCGTCCCGCTCGTCCACGGCGAAGTAGTCGGCGAGACCGGACACGCGCGCGTGCATCTCGGCGCCGCCGAGGGACTCGTCGTCGCTCTCCTCGCCGGTGGCCATCTTCACCAGCGGCGGCCCGCCGAGGAACACCTTGGCGCGCTCCTTGACCATGATCACGTGGTCGGACATGCCGGGGACGTAGGCGCCGCCCGCGGTGGAGTTGCCGAAGACGACGGCGACGGTCGGGATGCCGGCCGCCGACAGCCGGGTGAGGTCGCGGAAGATGGCCCCGCCCGGGATGAAGATCTCCTTCTGGGAGGGCAGATCGGCGCCGCCGGACTCCACCAGGCTGATGCAGGGCAGCCGGTTGGCGAGCGCGATGTCGTTGGCGCGCAGCGCCTTCTTCAGGCTCCACGGATTGCTGGCCCCGCCGCGCACGGTCGGGTCGTTGGCGGTGATCAGGCACTCGACGCCCTCGACCACCCCGATCCCGGTGACCAGCGAGGCCCCGACCGTGTAGTCGCTGCCCCAGGCGGCCAGCGGCGACAGCTCCAGGAACGGCGTGTCGGGGTCGAGGAGCAGCTCGATGCGCTCGCGGGCGAGGAGCTTGCCGCGCTTACGGTGCCGTTCGACGTACTTGGGTCCGCCGCCCGCGAGGGCCTTGGCGTGCTCGGCCTCCAGCTCGGCCAGCTTGGCGAGCATGGCCTCGCGGTGGGCGCGGTAGTCGGGGGAGTTCACGTCCAGGGCGGTGGGAAGGACCGTCACAGCAGCACCTCCGGTATGTCCAGGTGGCGGGAGCGCAGCCACTCCCCGAGGGCCTTGGCCTGCGGATCGAAGCGGTGCTGGGCGGCGACGCCCTCGCCGAGGATCCCCTCGACGACAAAGTTCAGGGCGCGCAGATTCGGCAGCGCGTGCCGGGTCACGGTCAGCGTCCGGCTCTCCGGGACCAGTTGCCGGAACCGGTCGGCGGTCAGCTCGTGGGCCAGCCACCGCCAGGCGTCCTGCGACCGCGCCCACACGCCGACGTTGGCGTCGCCGCCCTTGTCCCCGCTGCGCGCCCCGGCGACCAGCCCGAGCGGCGCCCGGCGCACGGGCCCGGCCGGCAGCGGCTCCGGCAGCGCCGGCTCGGGCACGTCCGCCAGGACTCGCCCCTCCGGGGCGGGCGGTACGGAGATACGCCGGCCGTCGGGCAGGACGGCGATGTGCTCGACGGCGTCCTGGGGGACGTGGGCGGCCTCGAAGACGCCGTAGGGGGCGCCCTTGCCGGGCGGGGCGAGGACGTGGAAGCCGGGGTAGCCGGCGAGCGCCAGCTCGATCGCGGCGCCGCTGAAGGCGCGGCCCACGGCCTCGGGGTCCTGGTCCCGGACGACCAGCCGGAGCAGGGCGCTCGCGCACTCCTCGGTGTCGGCGTCGGGTCGGTCGGTGCGCACCAGGTCCCAGCGGACCTCGGCGGGCGGCTTCTTGGCCGCGTCGAAGGCGTCCCGCATCTGCTGCCGCACCAGGGCGGCCTTGTCCTCGATGTCGAGGCCGGTGAGGACGAAGGTGACCTCGTTGCGGAAGCCGCCGAGGCGGTTGAGCCCGACCTTCAGGGTGGGCGGCGGGGCCTCCCCGCGCACCCCCTCGATCCGCACCCGGTCCGGCCCGTCCTGGCTCAGCCGCACGGTGTCCAGCCGCGCGGTGACGTCGGGACCGGCGTAGCGCGCGCCGCCCGTCTCGTACAGGAGCTGCGCGGTGACCGTGCCGACGTCCACGACGCCGCCGGTGCCGGGGTGCTTGGTGACGACGCAGCCGCCGTCCTCGTGGATCTCGGCGAGCGGGAAGCCGGGGCGGCGCAGCCGGTCGAGGCCGTGCTCGGCGAAGAAGGCGTAGTTGCCGCCGGTGGCCTGCGCGCCGCACTCCAGCACATGCCCGGCGACGACGGCGCCGGCCAGCCGGTCGTAGTCGTCCGGCCGCCAGCCGAACCGCGCGGCGGCCGGGCCGGTGACCAGGGCCGCGTCACTCACGCGTCCGGTGACGACGATGTCCGCGCCGGCCCGCAGGCACTCGGCGATGCCGAAGCCGCCGAGGTAGGCGTGGGCGGCCAGGGCGCCCGGGTGCAGGGCGGTGCGGTCGTCGCCCTCGACGTGGGCGACGCGCACCGGGACGCCGAGCCGTCCGGCCAGCTCGCGCACCCGCTCGGCGAGCCCGGCGGGATTCAGCCCGCCCGCGTTGGCGACGATCCGCACCCCGCGCTCATGGGCGAGCCCGAGGCACTCCTCGAGCTGGCGCAGGAAGGTGCGGGCGTATCCGGCGGCGGGATCCTTGAGCCGGTCCCGGCCGAGGATGAGCATGGTCAGCTCGGCGAGATAGTCCCCGGTGAGGACGTCCAGCTCCCCTCCGGTGAGCATCTCGCGCAGGGCGTCGAAACGGTCGCCGTAGAAGCCGGAGGCGTTGCCTATGCGCAGGACGCCGGTCACGGGGCCTCCCCCGCACGGCCGCCCTCGGTCCCCGTCCGGGGCGGGCGGCCGGCGCCCGGCGGGCCGGCGAAGGCCTGCGCGATGTCCAGCCAGCGGTCGGCGTCCGGCCCCTCGGCGCGCACGGCGAGGTCGGCGCGGTGCGCGCGCTGGGTGACCAGCAGACAGAAGTCGAGGGCGGGCCCGGTCACCCGCTGGGCGGCGTCCTCGGGCCCGTACGTCCACAGCGCGCCGGACGGCGCGACGACCTCCACCCGGAACTCCTCGCCGGGCGCGGACAGCCCCCGCACCCCGAACGCGAAGTCCCGCGCCCGCACCCCGATGCGCACCACGTGCCGGAGCCGGTCGGTGGGGGCGCGCACCACGCCGAGGGCGTCGGCCACGTCCTGCCCGTGGGCCCAGGTCTCCATCAGCCGCCCGGTGGCCATGGAGGCCGCCGACATGGGCGGCCCGTACCAGGGGAACCGCGCACCGGGCGCGGAGTCCCGCAGCGCGCGGTCCAGGGCGGCCCGCCCCTCCCGCCACCGCGCCAGCAACTCCCCCGGCGGCAGCGCGGCCCCCTCCTCGGCCCCCTCGTCCACGAAGGCGTCGGGCGCGGCGAGCGCCTTCTCCACCAGCGCGCGGAACCGCTCGGAGTCGGTGACGGCGAGGAACGCGGAACGGTCGGTCCAGGCGAGGTGGGCGATCTGGTGCGCGACGCTCCACCCGGGCGCGGGCGTCGCCAGCCCCCACTGCTCGGCCCCCAACCCGGCGACCAGCCGGTCGAGTTCCTCGCTCTCGTCACGCAGATCATCGAACACGGGCGTCGGTTCGGACATGGGGGGAGCATGGCAGCGCGGCCAAAAACAATCAAGCATGCTTGCATGAATTCAGCCGAAAGAAACCGCCGCCGACCGGTCGCCGACGACGATCGAGAGGTACGGCTGAACGAAGGCACGCGGCAGGGAGGGCGCACACACAGGGAGGGCGCGCAGGGCAGCACCCGACAGGACGGTGCGCGCCGCACCGTGCGACGCGCGCCTCTCACGCCTCCGGCACCGCCCGTTTCCCCCGTCCCCGGCCCACCTGGGTGCGTACCGCGCCCATGCTCGCCGCGATGACCAGGGCGATGGCTACGCCCTCGGCCGGGGAGAGGGACTGGTTCAGGACGAGGAAGCCGGCGGTGGCGGCGAGGGCCGGTTCCAGGCTCATGAGGATGGCGAAGGTGGGGGCGGGCAGGCGGCGCAGGGCCAGCAGTTCGAGGGTGTAGGGCAGGACGGAGGACAGCATCGCCACCGCCGCGCCCAGGGCGAACGTCGTCGGGTCGGCGAGTTTCGTCCCCGACTCGGCGATCCCGAGCGGCAGGAACAGCACCGCGCCCACCGTCATCGCCAGGGCCAGCCCGTCGGCCTGCGGGAACCGCCGACCGGTACGCGCGCTGAAGACGATGTACGCCGCCCACATCGCGCCCGCGCCCACCGCGAAGGCGGCGCCCGCCGGATCGAGGTCGCCGAACCCTCCGCCGCCCAGCAGGAAGACGCCGGCCAGGGCCAGGGCCGCCCAGAGCGCGTTGACCGCCCGGCGGGAGGCCAGGACGGACAGGGCGAGCGGGCCGAGGACCTCCAGGGTGACGGCGGGGCCGAGCGGGATACGGGCGACGGACTGGTAGAAGAGGCCGTTCATCGCGGCCATCGCGACACCGAACGCCACGACCGTCCCCCAGTCGGCGCGCGAGTGGCCGCGCAGCCTGGGGCGGCAGACCACCAGCAGCACGATCGCGGCCACCAGCAGCCGCAGGCTCACCACGCCGAGCGCGCCCGCGCGCGGCATCAGCGTCACGGCCAGCGCGCCGCCGAACTGCACGGACACGCAGCCGCCGAGCACCAGCCCCACCGGCCCGAGCGCCCCGAACCGGCCGCCGCCGCCCGCACCCGCGGCCTTTCCGGCCTGCGGGACTGAAGGAGCGGCCGAGTTCGCGGCAGGGGCCGCGGGGGCGGACGGGAGGTCGGTGCCGGGGGTGCTCGGGGTACTCACGGGGCGGTCCAGGGGCTTGGGGTTTGTACAGCGCGATGTACTACTGAGTCCAGGGTAATAGACCCACGTCAGGCGCGTAAAGCATTTACGGGACTGTCCTCGCTCCCTCCCCCGCCCCGCACGGCCACGGCAGGCCGGGGTCATCGACCGACCGTGATCGGGAAAGCGGCATTGCGCCGATCGCCGACGATCCCGGTAGTGGCCTCGACGCAGGAGCGGCCCGCCCTCGACGGGGGCGAGGGCGGGCCGCGGGTCCGTCGCCGAGGTGGTCGGCGGCACCCGCGACGGGGTTCAGCCGGGCTGCGCCGGGCGAGCGCGCCGGGCCGCGCGCCACCGTTCACGATGGCGCGTTCCGTCGGTGCACGCCTCGTTCGCACGGCACGATCGACAGCCGGCCACGTGAACCGACCAACGGCGGAACGCACGCTGCGCGAGAGTCCAGCACTCGGTCACCGCGCCACCTCCGCCCACACCGCCTTCCCGAGCGGCCGGTCCTCGACGCCGCAGCGCGCGGCGAGGGCCTTGACGATATGCAGCCCCCGCCCACGCACCCGCTCGCCGGCTTCCTCGCGCAGCACCGGCCGACGCCGTACGGGGTCGTGCACCTCGACGCGCACATGGTCGGCGGACTTGACGATCACGACGAGCAGCGAGTCGCCCGGCTCGGTGCCGTACCGGTAGGCGTTGGTCACCAACTCGGAGACGACGAGCAGCACATCGTCCACACACGCGGCGTCGAGCCGGTCATCATCGGCAGCGAGCACCTCCCGTACGTACGCGCGTGCCTTTCCCGCCGTCTCCGGCCCCGCGAGAAATCTGGCTTGCGCCGGGCCCGGGCGCTCGGCCGGGGGGAGGCAGCCCTTCGGTAAAGCGTCCGGTCGTACGTGCACCATGCAAACTCCCTACGCCTGGCTGTCAGCCGCCCATGCGAGATCACGCAAAAGTGGCGGCGCACTCACTGTTCGTATCCACAGAGTGCCGTTTCCCGCACCGCTCATGCAACCCTCTCATCGAAAAATGAGAATTCGCACGCTTCACCGATAGTGGCAGCTCACGGGAGGGCATCCGAGGTGACACCGTCAGAGAGCACGCGGCAGACTGTGGGCTGGACTACCGGAGGGGAGGCGGCATTGAGTGGTCCGACTGTGCGCCGGCGCAGACTCGGCAGGAAGCTTCGGGCGCTACGGGAGGCTCAGCGCCTCACTCTTGAAGACGTCGCCGAGAAGAGCGACAACACCTTCACCGTCGCCAAGCTGTCGCGGCTGGAGCTGGCGAAGAGCGCGGCCAAGTCCGCCGACGTGGTGACGCTGCTTGATCTCTACGGCGTCGAGGACGAAGAGTTGCGCGGCGCGCTGCTGTCCCTCGCCCGCGAGGGTGCCAGGCGCGGCTGGTGGCACAGCTACCGTGGTGTTCTCTCGCCCGTCTACGAGGACTTGATCAGCCTCGAACACGAAGCGGCCACGGTCCGGACGTGGCAGATGGGTGTCATCCCGGGACTGCTTCAGACCGCCGAGTACGCGCGGGAGATCATCACCGCGACCGCCATGTCCGAGGCCGTCGAGTCACGCGTCGATTCTCTGGTCGACGTACGCCTCGCACGCCAGTCAGTCCTCACCCGCGAGGCGCCCGTCAAGCTGTGGGCCGTCATCGCTGAAAGCGCGCTCCATACCCGGTGCGTCGGCGCGGGCGTCATGCGCGACCAGCTCGGGCGGCTGCTCGAACGCGGCCAGCGGCCGCACGTCACGATCCAGGTGCTGCCGGCGGACTCGCCGCCTCATGCCGGACAGATGGGCAGCTACAGCCTCTTGTCGTTCGAGGAGGGCACGGACCTCGATGTCGTGCACGCCGAGAGCCTGACCTCGGCGCTGTATGTCGAGGACCCGCTGGACGTCGGCGTCTACCGGCAGGCGTTCGAGGAGCTGACTTCCGTCGCGCTCTCTCCCGAGCTGTCCGCCGATCGCATCGCAGAGATAAGGGAACACATCAAATGAGCCATGTTGCAGACGCTTCGACGCTGCCCGTCACGTGGTGGAAGGCGTCGGCGTCCGGGGCGCAGTCCGACTGCGTCGAGTGCGCCATCGTCGATCCCGCGCGTGTCGCGGTCCGGGACAGCAAGGCCCCGACCGGCCCGGCGCTCCTGCTCGCCCGTGCGAGCCTGTCGGCCCTGGTCGCCGGAATCAAGACGGGCGCCCTGTAACCCGGAATCCCGAAAAACGGCCTCCGTGCGGCCCCGTGGCCGCACGGAGGCCGACTGCTGTTCAGTCCCCCTCCCCCAACCCCTCCGCCAGCACCTCCGCCAAGTGCCGGCCCCGGACCCCCGCCAGCTGCTCCAGCTGGGTGCGGCACGAGTAGCCGTCCGCCAGGAGCATCGTGTCCTGCGGTGCGGATCGGACCGACGGGAGGAGCTGTTCCTCCGCGCAGGCCTTCGACACCTCCCAGTGGCCCTTCTCGAAGCCGAAGTTTCCGGCCAGGCCGCAGCAGCCGCCGGAGAGTTCGCCGGTCAGGCCCGCCGCGGCGCGCAGTCTGCGGTCGGCCGCGTCGCCGAGGACGGCGTGCTGGTGGCAGTGGGTCTGGCCGGCGACCGGGCGGTCCAGGCGCGGGGGCCGCCAGGCGGGGGCGTGTCTCTCCAGGGTCTCGGCGAAGGTCAGCACCCGGTCGGCCAGTTGACGCGCCCGAGGGTCGTCGGGCAGCAGCTCGGGCAGGTCGGTGCGCAGGGCGGCGGCGCAGCTCGGTTCCAGGACGACGACCGGGGCGGCGGTCTCCAGGACCGGTTCCATCAGGTCCAGGGTGCGGCGCAGCACCGTACGGGCGTGGTCGAGCTGGCCCGTGGAGATGTAGGTCAGTCCGCAGCACACCCGGCCCCGGGCGCGCAGCAGCGCGAGCGGGTTCAGGAACCTCGATCGGCCGTCGCCGACCGGCGGGCGGTCCAGGCGCAGGGTCGGGGGGAGGGCGACCCGCAGTCCGGCCGCCTCCAGTACCCGTACGGCCGCGCGGCCCACGGTGGGCGAGAGGTGCTCGGTGAAGGTGTCCGGCCACAGGACGACCAGCTCACCGCCGCCCTCCCGGGCCCGCTCACCACGGCCCTCCCGGTCCCGTCCGGCACCGCCCTCCCGGGCCCGCTCGCCACGGCCCTCCTGGGCCCGTTCGCCGCCTTCTCGGGCCCGCTCCCCGCCGCCGCCCTCGCAGGCCAGCTCACCGCCGCCCTCCCGGGCCCACTCCCCGCCGCCGCCCTCGCAGGCCAGCTCACCGCCGCCCTCCCGGGTCCGCCCCCCGCCGCTGTCCTCACAGGCCAGCTCGCCGCCGCGCTCCCGGGTCAGGGGCCGGTCCCGGGACTCGGCCCGGTCCGGCAGGGGGCGGTTGCGCCACCAGTGGGTGAACGGCTCGCGGGCCAGGCGCGGGATCGGTCGTTCGGGGGCGAGGCCGACGAGGCGTTTCGCGGCGGCGGCCAGGGGGCGTACGGCGGCGAGCGCGTTGAGCGCGGGGGCGGTGCGGGTGCGGGCCGTCCAGCGCAGCCACACCGGGAGCCGGCCGAGGGCGTAGTGGGCGGCGGGGCGGTGGCGGCCGGCGTAGTGGTGGTGCAGGAACTCCGCCTTGTAGGTGGCCATGTCGACGCCGACCGGGCAGTCGGAGCGGCAGCCCTTGCAGGACAGGCACAGGTCGAGGGCGTCGCGGACCTCCTCGGAGCGCCAGCCGTCCGTGATCACCTCGCCCGCGAGCATCTCGTGCAGCAGACGGGCGCGGCCGCGCGTGGAGTGCTCCTCCCGGCCGGTGGCCCGGAAGGACGGGCACATCACCGCCGTGCCGGACACCTCGGTCGTGCGGCATTTGGCGACGCCGACGCAGCGGCGGACCGCCGCCGTGAAGTCGCCGCCGTCGGCGGGGTAGCCGAAGGCGACCGGCACCGGGTCGCGGGGCAGCACGGCGAAGCGCAGGTCGGCGTCCAGGGGCGCGGGGCGGACCAGGATGCCGGGGTTGAGCAGGTCGTCGGGGTCCCACAGGGCCTTGGCGCGCTCGAACAGGGCGACCGTCTGCGTCCCGTACATCCGCGGCAGCAGTTCGGCGCGGGCCTGTCCGTCGCCGTGCTCCCCGGACAGCGAGCCGCCGTGGGCCACCACCAGGTCGGCGAGGTCCTCCGAGAAGCGCCGGAAGCGGCCGACGCCCGCCTCGGTGAGCAGGTCGAAGTCGATGCGGACGTGGATGCAGCCGTCGCCGAAGTGCCCGTACGGCGTGCCGCGCAGTCCGTGGGCGGCCAGCAGGGCGCGGAACTCCCGCAGGTAGGGGCCGAGGCGGGCCGGCGGCACCGCGCAGTCCTCCCAGCCGGGCCAGGCCTCCGTGCCGTCCGGCATGCGCGTGGCCGTGCCGCTGGCGTCCTCGCGGATGCGCCACAGGGCGCGCTGCGCGGCCGGATCGGTGACGACGAGGGCGTCCAGGACGTCGGCGGCGCGCACGACCGCCTCGGCCCGCGCCCGCGCCTGCGCACCGGTGTCCCCGCCGGTCTCCACGAACAGCCAGGCCCCGCCGCGCGGCAGGTCCGCCGCACTCGGCACGAGGTCCGCCGCCATGCCCTCCACGGTCAGTGGCCCGAGCGGCAGCAGCCCGGCCGCGGCCTCGGCGGCCCCGCTCTCGTCGGCGTACCCGAGGACGGCCAGCGCACGGGCGCGCGGGGCGGGCACCAGGGAGACCACCGCCTCGGTGAGGATGCCGAGGGTGCCCTCGGAGCCGCAGAAGGAGCGCGCCACGTCGGCGCCCTTCTCGGGCAGCAGGGCGTCCAGGGCGTAGCCGGAGATGCGGCGGGGAAGGTCGGGGAAGCCGGTCCGCAGCCGGGCCAGTTCGCCCTCGGCCAGTGCGCGCAGCCCGTCCGGGGCGCCGGCCCACCGGCGGCCGAGCACGAGGCGGCGGCCGCGCGCGGTGAGCACCGACAGCTCCCGGACGTTGTCCGCGGTGGTGCCCCAGGCGACCGAGTGGGAACCGCAGGAGTTGTTGCCGATCATGCCGCCGAGCGTGCAGCGGCTGTGCGTGGAGGGGTCCGGGCCGAAGCGCAGGCCGTGCGGGGCCGCGGCCTCCTGGAGCCGGTCGAGGACGACGCCCGGCTGGACGACGGCGGTGCGCGCGTCGGGGTCCAGGCGCAGCACGCGGTTCATATGGCGGGTGAAGTCGAGGACGACGCCCGTGCCCGTGGCCTGCCCGGCGATCGACGTGCCGCCGCCGCGCGCCACGACCGGCACCCCCAGCTCCCGGCAGACCTCCAGCACCGCCGCCACGTCGTCGGCGTCCCGCGGCGCGACCACGCCGTGCGGGACGCGCCGGTAGTTGGACGCGTCCATGGTGACCAGCGCCCGGGCGGTGGCGTCGAAGGCCACCTCGCCCCGGACGGCGGCCCGCAGCCGCGCCGGAAGATCCGAGAGGCCCGGGCCGTCCGGGAGGCCCGGGAGGCTCGAACGACCCGAGCGTGCCGAGCGTGCCGAGCGTGCCGAGCGTGCCGAGCGTGCCGAGCGACCCGAACGACCCCGGCGCGCCGGGAGACCCGGGCGCCCCGGGGGCTCCGGGCGACCAGCGGACTCCGGCCGACCGCCGGGCTCCGGGAAATCCGAGAGATCCGTCATGCGTCCAGAATGCATCCGATCACGGACAGTCATCAGAAGTTGTCCACAGCCCCGCAGCTCAGATCTGCTTGTCGTACGACCTCACAAGCCCATCTATCGGCGATCTCGTCTCATCGGACGGACACGGTTCCGTCCCTTTTCGCCCAGGGACTACCCTCCGAGTCGTGGCCGACATCCAGATTCCCGCTGACATCAAGCCCGCCGACGGACGCTTCGGCGCGGGTCCCTCCAAGGTGCGGACCGAGGCGCTGGACGCCCTCGCCGCCACCGGTACGTCCCTCCTGGGCACCTCCCACCGCCAGGCTCCGGTCAAGAACCTGGTCGGCAAGGTCCGCGAGGGCATCAGCGAGCTGTTCCAGCTCCCCGACGGCTACGAGGTGGTCCTCGGCAACGGCGGCTCCACCGCGTTCTGGGACATCGCGACCCACGGGCTGATCGACGGCAAGTCGCAGCACCTCACCTTCGGCGAGTTCAGCTCGAAGTTCGCCAAGGCCGCCAAGCTCGCCCCCTGGCTCGCCGAGCCGACCCTCGTCTCCGCCGACCCGGGCACGCACCCAGAGCCGAAGGCCGAGGCGGGCGTCGACGTGTACGCGTACACGCACAACGAGACCTCCACCGGCGTGGCCATGCCCATCAAGCGGGTCGAGGGCGCCGACGAGGGCGCGCTGGTGCTGGTGGACGCCACCTCCGGCGCGGGCGGACTGCCGGTCGACATCGCCGAGACGGACGTCTACTACTTCGCCCCGCAGAAGTCCTTCGCCTCCGACGGCGGTCTGTGGATCGGCGTGTTCTCCCCGGCCGCGATCGAGCGCGCCGAGCGCATCCACGCCTCCGGCCGGCACATCCCGGAGTTCTTCAGCCTGCCCACGGCGATCGACAACTCCCGCAAGAACCAGACGTACAACACCCCGGCGCTGGCCACCCTGTTCCTGCTGAACCAGCAGCTGGAGTGGATCAACGGCCAGGGCGGTCTGGACTGGGCGGTCCGCCGCACCGCCACCTCCGCGCGCACGCTGTACGGCTGGGCGGAGGACGTGAAGTTCGCGACGCCGTTCGTCACCGACCCGGCCAAGCGGTCGCAGGTCATCGGCACGATCGACTTCTCCGACGACATCGACGCCGCCGCCGTCGCCAAGGTGCTGCGCGCCAACGGCATCGTGGACACCGAGCCGTACCGCAAGCTCGGCCGCAACCAGCTGCGGGTGGCGATGTTCCCGGCGATCGACCCGGCGGACGTCGAGGCGCTGACCAAGTGCGTCGACTACGTGATCGAGAAGCTGTAGTCGTACCCCACGACAGCGAGGGCGCCCGGCGGCTGATCCGCCGGGCGCCTTTCGTGTGTGCGCACCGCCCGGCGCCCTCTACCGCTCCTCGCCTCGCTCCCCGCCCCGCGGACTCCCCCCGTCCCGCCGGACGCGCCCCGGCGCCACGCGTCCCGGCGGCACGCGTCCCGGCGGCACGCGTCCCGGCGGCACGCGTCCCCGCCGCCCCGCCACGCGCCCTAGCCACCCCCGCCGGACGCCTCCCCGCCGGACGCCCCCACCGGACGCCCCCACCGGACGCCCGCCCCAGACGCCCCCGCCCGCCCTCCCCCCGGCGCCTTCGCGTGCCCCGGCGGACGCCGGGCGTTCACCCCTCGACGCGAGCGTGGTTCGTTCGTGTGCGGATCCGGTGGAACATTCGCCGGACCAACCAGACATCATGCGTCAACTCGGCTCGCCCGACTGCGATTTAGGCGTTACCCCGCTGATAAGATCAACACACTTTCAGTAGGCTGGCGCAGCGTCAGATATGCGTCACGGGGGACAGTCCCGAGGAGGCCCCACCGCGAAGGAGCAGCCGTTGGCCCGTGAGTGAGCCCGCAGCGCTCCATGAGACCTGCGAACGCGGACGCCCCCGCGAGGCCTGCTCATCTCCGCGATGCGACTCGAAAGATTCCCATGACGTCTTTGATCGAAGATCCCCTGCTGTGGATCTTGCTAGGAGTGCTCGTCACCGCGATCCTCGCGGTGCTGCGCGCTCGCAGAACCAACATGGCGCTCCGCAGGCAGAGCGCCGAACTCCGGGCCAACCGCGACGGACTCGACGCGGAGCGCCTGCGACTGCACGCCCAGTACGAGAGCCTGCGCGCCGAGCACGAACGCGCGCTCGCCGAAGTCCGCGCCGCCGCCGAGTCGGAGACCAAGGACGTGCTCAGGGCGTGGATGCGCACCCTGCAGGTCCTCGCCGACGAGCAGCAGCGCTCCATCAGCGACCTGGCCCGGCTGAAGTACGGCAACGATCCCAAGATCCTCGCCGACTTCATGACCATCGACCACACCAACTCGCAGTTCGGCCGGCGCGCCCAGGGCATCGCGGCCCTGTGCGGCGGCTGGCTCGGCCGCCGGGAGAGCGCCGCCTCCGTCTACGACGTGGCGCGCAGCGCGCAGGGCCGTATCCGGCACTTCGACCGGGTGCGGATCCACAGCCAGGTCAACGTGGCGGTCACCAGCACCGCCGTGGAGCCCGTCGCCGTGGTCCTGGCCGAACTCCTCGACAACGCCACCAACTACAGCGCCCCCGGCACCCCCGTCGAGATCAACATCCAGTCGGTGCCCACCGGCGTGTGCCTGATCATCGACGACGCCGGTCTCGGCATCAGCCAGGAGGAGAAGGACCGGGCCGCAGCGCTCCTCAACACGCAGGGCCCCGTCTCGATCACCAGCCTCGGCAGCCCGCCCCGGGTGGGCTTCGCCGTCGCCGGTGTGCTCGCCGCCCGGTACGGCTTCAAGGTCTCCGTCGATTCCGTCTCGCCGTACGGAGGCGTCCGCGCGGTCATCCTGCTCCCGGAGAGCCTCTTGACCCACGAAGTCCCCCAGCCCCAGCCGGCCGAGATCACGACGCACGACTTCGACGGGCCGGAGTCCGCGTCGTACGCCGCCCCGGGGCCGTCCCCGGTGACGATCGTCGGCAAGACGGCCGGGGGCCTGCCCAAGCGCCGTCGCGCGGTCGCGGTGGTGCCCCAGCCGGAACCCTCGGTGTCTGATGCCCCGGAGCCGGAGCAGAGCAGCGAGGTGACCGCGTCGCGCCTTGGCGCCTTCGCGCGCGGAACGTTCCTGGGGCGGGACACGTCCATCACGGAAGGATCACAAGAGCAGTGAAGCCCGATCTGTCCTGGGTGCTGAACGACGTGCTGACCGTACGCGGCGCCCGCCATGCGATTCTCGTCTCCGCCGACGGCCTGCTCATGGAGCGCTCCAGCGACATAGGCAGGGACGAGGCCGAGACCAACGCGGCCGCCATGAGTTCCATGCAGTCGCTCAGCCGCGCCGTGGCCGGCTTCGTCTCCGGCGGCCACGGGATCTGGAAGCAGACCCTGATGGAGTACGACGGCGGCTGGATCTTCCTGATCGCGGCGGGCAGCGGCGCGTACCTGGCGGTCTCCGCGGCCCTCGACGTCGACATGGAACTGATGTCGATCCGGATGCAGCAGCAGGTGACGGCGCTGGGGAAGGCCCTGAGCGCTCAGCCGCGCCAGAGCGCCGGTGCAGAGGCATGAGCGGGCCCGGCGAGGACGCCCTGGTCTCCAGCGAACTCGTCCGCTCCTACGTCATCACCGGCGGCCGGCAGCTGCCCGACGACGACGAGCTGTCGCTGCACACCCTGGTCACGCTGGCGCCCGACCGGCAGATGCCGCTGAGCGCCGGACCGGAGGTGCGCGCCATCTGGGAGCTGTGCTCGGGAGGCTATCTGGCCGTGGTGGAGGTCGCCGCCCACCTGGGTCTGCCGGTGGGCGTCGCCCGCCTGCTGCTGACCGATTTAGCCGAGCAGGGTCATCTGCTGCGCCGCGCCGCGCCCCCGCGGGCCAAGCCTCAAGAGAGAGCCGTCATCGAGAAGGTGTTGCATGGACTACTCAAAGCCCTCTAGGCCTGAGCCCCGCTACGTCTCGGACGCGGTCACCGTCGCCGCGAAGATCCTCGTGGTGGGTCACTTCGCCGTGGGCAAGACCACGTTCATCGGCTCGCTCTCCGAGATCGCCCCGCTGCGCACCGAGGAGCGGATGACCCAGGCCGCCGCCCACGTGGACGACCTGCGGGGCGCGCCGGACAAGGTGACGACGACCGTCGCCCTGGACTTCGGCCGGCTCACCCTCAGCGACGACGTGGTGCTGTACCTGTTCGGCACGCCCGGGCAGCAGCGGTTCATCCAGCTGTGGGAGGACATGGCCCGCGGGGCGCTCGGCGCGCTGATCCTCGTGGACCCGGTCCGGCTGGCCGAGTCCTTCCCGGTGATCGAACTGGTGGAGAAGTACGGCCTGGAGTACTCCATCGCCGTCAACTCCTTCACTCCGGACGAGCGGTACGACGAGGCGGAGATCCGCGAGGCCCTCGATCTGCTTCCCGACACCCCCGTCTCGTACTGCGACGCCCGCAGCCGCGAGTCGTCGGGCCAGGCACTGATCACTCTCGTACGGCATCTGCTGACGCGTACGGCCTGATCCACCGGGCGCCACCCCCAGCCCTCCTCCGGAACGCCCCGGACCGTCCCCCCGGAGCGCGCCGGAACACCCCCGGAACGCCCCTGCCGCCCGGAACGCACGAACACCGGGCAGACGAAGGATCCGAACACCATGGAATATCAGCGACCGGCCGACACGCCGGGCATACCGTCCAGATGCCCCATGCACGGCCAGGACTTCGCCGCCGACCCCCACGGCGCCTACGACAAAATGCGGGCGGGCGGCCCCGCCGCGCCGGTCGAACTCGCCCCGGGCGTGGACGCCACGCTCGTCGTCGGCTACCAGGCCGCGCGCAGCGTGCTGCAGAACACGACCGACTTCAGCCGCGACCCGCGCCGCTGGAAGGCCCTCAACGAGGGGCTGATCCCGCCGGACCACCCGGTGCTGCCGATGATGGCGTACCGCCCCAACTGCCTGTTCACCGACGGGGCCACCCACCTGCGGCTGCGCAAGGCCGTCACCGACAGCCTGGACCGGCTGGACATGGGCCGCATCCGCCGGGACGTGGAGCCCATCGCGGCCTTCCTCATCGACCGGTTCAGCGAGCGCGGGCGCGCCGACCTGCTCAACGACTACGCCAAGCTGCTGCCGCTGCTGCTGTTCAACCGGCTCTTCGGCTGCCCGGCCGACATCGGCGACCGGCTCACCAGCTCCATGTCGGCGATCTTCGACGGCCGGGACGCGGTGCGCGCCAACGAGGAACTCACCGCCTGCCTCATGGAGTTGATCGCCCTCAAGCGGCGTGAGCCGGGCGACGACGTCACCTCCTGGCTGATCCAGCACCCGGTCGGGCTGACCGACGCGGAGCTGAAGGACCAGCTGGTGATGCTGATGGGCGCCGGCGTCGAGCCGGAGCGCAACCTGATCGGCAACTCGCTGCTCCTGCTGCTGTCCAGCGGCTCCTCGGAGCGGGGCGCGGGCATGCTGATCGAGGAGGCCCTCGACCACGTCCTGTGGAACAACCCGCCGATCGCGAACTACGCCACGCACTACCCGCTGCGGGACGTCGATCTCGGCGGCGTGTACGTCGAGGCCGACACCCCGCTGGTGATCAGCTTCGGCGGCGCCAACAACGACCCCTCGCTGCGCACCGCCCGGCAGTCGCTGAGCAAGGGCGCCCATCTGGCGTGGGGCGCCGGTCCGCACGCGTGCCCGGCGAAGTCACCGGCGACGGTGATCGCGCTGACGGCCGTCGAGGCGATCCTCAACGCGCTGCCCGACCTGGCGCTGGACATCCCGGCCGAGCAGGCGGAGTGGCGGCCGGGTCCCTTCCACCGGGCGCTGGCCGCGCTGCCGGTCCGCTTCACCCCGACCCCCGGCACCCGGGTGGCCGCCCTGCACACCCCGGCGCCGGCCACGACGGCTCCCGCGCCCGCGCCGATCCCGGCCCACCCGCCCGTGGCGAGCGTCCGGGCGCAGGACAACTCGGCGCGGAAAAAGGGATTTTGGAGCACGTTCCTCGACATCTTCCGCGTCTAGCGGGGCGCATGTGACAGGGGCAACAGTTTTCGACGCATGAGCAGGGGGAGGGGAAGGGTAGCTTCCGCCGGGATCGTCAATGATCGACACGGCCAGAAGGAGCTACACGTGACGGCAGTGGATGACATAGGCGGCAGACTCGACCGTCGAGCCGTCATATCGGTTGTCCGGCGCCTGCGTTCTCCGGAGGGGCAGACCGACCCCCTCCCCCTGTGGAAAGAACTGCGTGACATGGGCGACGTGGTTCCCGCCCCCTGGGGCGGGCACTTCGTCACCGGGTTCGAGGTGTGCAACCAGGTGCTGCGCGGCCGCGACTGGCTCGTACCCGACATCGCCTGGCAGGAACGCCAGCCCGCCCCCGAGCGCTGGCACGCCCCCGCCACCCGGGAGATGAGCCACACCCTGTCCCGGCTCAACGCCCCCGAGCACACCTGTCAGCGGCGCGCCCTCGGCAACCTCTTCGACCGCGGCACCCTTGAGGCGATGACGCCGGACGTCGAGGGCCACGTCCGCCGGCTCTGCGACGCCCTGGAGGAGCGGCTGCGCACGGCGGGCGAGGCCGACCTGGTCTCCACCGTCAGCGAGCGGCTGCCCGTCGAGACGGTCGGCCACTGGCTGGCCATCCCCGCCGAGCGGTACGCGCACATCCTGGACTTCACCCACCGGCAGGTCTTCGCCCAGGAACTCCTGCCGACCAAGAGCGACTTGAAGGTCTCCGCCGCGGCCACCATGGAGATGCGGACCTTCTTCACCGACCTCATCCGCGAGCGCCGGGCGCACCCCGGCGACGACGTCGTCTCCGAGTGGATCCGCCACTGGGACGCCCGGTTCCCCGACGACCGGGCCGCCGCCGACCGCGCCCTCTACCACCTGGTCATGTTCATCACGATCGCCTCGCTGGAGACCACCGCGACGCTCCTGTCGAACATGGTCTGGCTCCTGCTGCGGGACCGCGCCCAGTGGGACTGGCTGCGCGCGCACCCCGAGCACGTGGACGACGCGATCGACGAGGCGCTGCGCTACGACCCGCCCATCCACCTCAACTCGCGCGTGGCCGCGAAGGACACCGTGCTCGCCGGGGTTCCCGTCGCCAAGGACACGATGGTCCACGTCCTGTACGGCGCGGCCAACCACGACCCCCGGCGCAACGAGGACCCGCACACCTTCGACGTCCGGCGCAGGGGCGCGCACCTCACCTTCGGCGGCGGCGCCCACTACTGCCTCGGCGCGGGCCTGGCGCGCCTGGAGGCCCGTACACTCCTCTCCCACCTGCTGAAACGATTCCCTGATCTTGCTCTCGCGAGCGGTCCCGAGTACGCGCCCCGTATGGTGTTCCGCCGCGTGACCTCTTTGAGAGTGACGTCATGACCGTCCTGCCCGACCCGACCGTCCAGTACCTCAAGACGGTGCGGACCGACCGGCAGGGACCCGTCCTGTCCATCGAGCTGAACACCCCGGAGCAGGGCAACGCGGTCACCGACACCATGCTCGACGAACTCCTCGCCGTCCTCGACGCCCAGGACCCCGACGTGCGGGTCGTCGTGCTCTCCGGGGCCGGC
This sequence comes from Streptomyces sennicomposti, assembly GCF_019890635.1. Taxonomy (GTDB): domain Bacteria; phylum Actinomycetota; class Actinomycetes; order Streptomycetales; family Streptomycetaceae; genus Streptomyces; species Streptomyces sennicomposti. Next base: position 27,407 of record NZ_JAIOAB010000011.1, on the reverse strand, counting down.
GACGACTTCTGCCTGGGCGGCGACCGCTCCGAGTTCGCCGAGCAGCTCGCGCAGGACCCGACCGGGGGCGGCATCCGCGTCTCCGGCGCCAAGGCCCGCCGGGTCTGCGAGGCCCTGTCCACCAACCCGGCCGTCACCATCGCCCGCGTCCAGGGCAAGGCCATCGGCGCCGGCCTCGCCCTGGCCCTGGCCTGCGACCTCAGGGTGGGCGCGGACACGGCCACCTTCCGCCTCCCGGAACTGGCCCTCGGCCTGCCCACCGCGTGGGGCGGCCTGCTGCCCCGCCTCCTCAACGAGGTCGGCGCGGCCCGGGTACGCGAACTCGTCCTCACCTGCCGGGCGTTCGACGCACGGGAGGCGAGGGACCTCTCCATCCTCCAGAACGTGGTCCCGGAGAGCGACCTCGACGCCGCGGTGCGCACCTGGGCGGCCCCGGTCGTCCGCCGCTCGGCGACGGCCCTGCGCGTCACCAAGCACCTCTTCAACGCCTACGCGAGCGCGACCCGTCTGGCCGACGTCACAGCCCTGGACGCGGAGTTGATGGCCTCGGCCCTGGCGGCCAACGAGTACACGACGGGCAAGGCGTCGCGCCGGACGGGGCATCTGTTCTAGGTGCTCCCCACAGACCCGGCCTGCCGCCTGGGCGAAAGGCCGGGCTCAGAACTGCCGCAGGAACGCCCGCCAGCCTTCGCGGGAGACGGTGAGGAGAGGTCCGTCCGGCTGCTTGCTGTCACGGACGGCACGGCCGTGGTCGGCCGTGTCGGCGACCTCGACGCAGGCGTTCTCCTGCCCGGAGTACGACGACTTCCAGAAGGGGCTTACAACCTCGGTCACGATGGGTCTTCCTTCAAGCTCCGGAGTATGCCCCGGATGAGCTTCGCGCTCGCGTCCGGCGCCAACGCCGCCGATCGTAGTAGGTCGAATGCATTGGCGTAAGCAGCCAGGTCCTCGGGACCTTCGAGGACCGACGTCCCTCGCAGATTGTCCATGGCGACCGCTTCCACGGTCGGCTCCTCGTCGAAGCTGAAGGAGTAGAAGGCAGACGAGTAACCGGCCAGGACGCCCGCGCTGAAGGGGAGCACCTGGATGGTGACGTTCTTCCGCTTTCCGACCTCCAGGATCGTGGACAGTTGCTCCCGGTGGATGCCGACGTCGATCAGTGGGTGTCTGAGCACCGCTTCCCAGAGGATGGCGGTGTACGAGGCCCCGCCCTCTTCGATCTTCGCCTGACGTCCCACACGAACCTTCACCAACTCGGCGATCCGCTCCGGGTCGATGTAGTGCGGGCCTCCGGCAATCACTGCCTCCGCGTAGGCCGGAGTCTGCAAAAGGCCCGGCACCATGACCGGCTGCCACTCGCGGATGTACGTCGCATCGTCCTCCAGCGCGATGTGGTCGACGTAGTCCGGCCGTAGGTGTTCCGCGTGTTCGAGCCACCAGCCGCGGTTCTTGGAGTGCTTGGCCAGGTTCTCCAGCTTGGCCCGGATCTCGGGGTCGTCCACCCCGTACGCGTCCAGCAGCAGCCGTACCTCGATGACGCGGGCCGTGACGTGCCCGCTCTCCAGCCTGCTGATCCTCGCCTGGCTCGCGGCGATGATCTCGGCGGCCTGTGGCTGGTCCATCTTCGCGGCCTGCCGGTACTGCCTGAGTGCCGTACCCAGGCGCCGGCTGCGCACGGTCGGTCGTCCACCTGCGGGCATGGGCCCTCCCCTCGTTCGCGGCCACGATGCCACAGAGGTCACCAACTCCGAGGTCCCATCACTCGATCGAGTGGACAAGTGAATGTATTCAGTGAAGCGCGTTGCAGCCACTTGGAATGCGACCGTAGCTTCCGAGGCATGCCCGCAACCGAAACCTTCCGCATCCCCGCGCGCCGACGGCACGTGCCCACGGCTCGGCAGCAGACCCGCAAGGCGCTCGCGGACTGGGGCGTCACCGACGAACTCGCCGACTTCGTCACCCTGTTGGCCAGCGAACTCGTCACCAACGCCGTCATCCACTGCCGCATCTCCTACGCCCAGGTCGAGATCGCGCTCACCCTGGACGGCGCGGCCCTCCTCCTGGAGGTGTCCGACCCGGACCGCGACCGGCTCCCCCGGCTCCGGGACTTCGCGCCCGACGAGGAAGGCGGCCGCGGGCTCGCCCTCGTGGAAGCGCTGTCCGACGCGTGGGGCTGCCGACAGGAGCCGTACCGGAAGTGCGTGTGGGCGCGGTTCGACCTGGCGAAGGCGGAGGCCCATGCCGTTCCGGCCGCTCCGTGACGCACTCGCCCGCCTGCGGGCGGCCCGCCGCAGCCGCGCGGAGGCGGACCTCTGGGACGTCACACAGGAGGTCCGCCCCCTCGACCCGTACGTGTGGCCGCTCCCCAGCCCCTACGACGCGCGCTGGCGCCGCTGGTCCAAGCGCTGCGAGGCCGCCGGGCGTTACCTCGCGTGCCCGCGCGACGAGGAGTGCTGGGCCCGGCCCTGCCGGCCTCGGCCGCACACCTGGGTGGCCGACGACCTCGTACGGCCCTACGTCCTCAGACCTTGATACTCCGCCGCAGGTGACCTGCGCTCCCAACCGCGCGCATCCGGAGCTGGCGTGCCCGTTGGGGAGCTGAGGCAGGCGGTCACCGCGTCGCATGGCAGGGGGCGGGGTGCCCGGTCGTCAGCCAGGCGCCCCGCCCTCGGTGTCGCCGGTGTTCCTCAGGACGCCGTGCAGGTCACCGTCGGCGCCGTGGCGCCGCCCGGTGCTCCGCCGAAGCCGAAGCTCGTCGACGTGCCCGGCGCCACCGCGCCGTTGTGCGCGGCGTTCACCGCCGTCACCGTCGCTCCGCTCTGCGTGTAGCTCGCGTTCCAGATGTTGGTGATCTTCTGGGCGCCGGGCCAGGTCCAGGTGACCTTCCAGGACTTGAGGGCCACCGTGCCCGAGTTCTTCACCGTGACCGAGGCGTTGAAGCCGCTGCCCCAGTCGTCGCTGACGGTGTACGCCGCCGTGCAGGCCGGCGCGCTGCCGCCGCCGCCCGTGCCGCCGTCGTCTCCGCCGCCCCCGCCGTTCCCGCCGCCGCCCGCCGGGAAGCCCGGGGCCTTGATGCTCGCCAGGTAGCCGTCCTTGACCGTGTCCACCGTCTGCCAGTCGTCCTTCAGGATGCCGCCCGTGTCACCCGAGTCCGGGTTCCACGACCAGTACGTCCACTGGAAGCCGTCCGCCCCGTAGGTCGAGGTCGGCCGCAGGTAACTCACCAGCGCCGACAGCCACTTCTGGTCCACCGTCGACTGGAGCGTCGTGCCGAACTCGCCCACCCACACCGGCGCGATGTTCTGCTTGAAGACGTAGCCCCAGTACTTGTCCCACACGCCCGGCATGTTCGCCGGAAACGCCGGGTCGCTGAACCAGCTCTGCTGAGCCACGCTCGTGGCGTAGTCGTGGGCCGAGTACACGACCCGGTTCGCCACGTCCAGGCGCACCGGGTACTGGCCCACCCCCATCAGGTTGCCGCCCCACCAGCCGGAGACGCCGTCGACCGTCTGCACGCCCTCCACGAAGATCAGCAGGTTCGGGTTGACCGAGAGCACCGCGTCGCCCGCCCGCTCGGCGGCCAGCCGCCAGTCGGTCGCCTGGTCGCCGCAGCCCCAGCAGGCCGGGTCGTGGGGCTCGTTGTGCAGGTCGATGCCGATGACGGTGTCCTGGCCCTGGTACCGGGTCGCCAGCGCCTTGAGGTCGGCGATCCACGTCGACTCGGGGACGGCCGAGGTGTACCAGAGCGCCGACTGGCCGCCGGAGTCCGGTCGGTGGCGGTCCAGGATGACCTTCAGGCCGTCCTGGCCCGCGTACGCCACGATCTTGTCCATGACCTGGAGCGGGCTCAGCCCCTGGAGGTCGGTGTTCATGTTGTTGAAGTTGATGCTGTCGGCCGTCGTCCCGGCCTTGAAGATGTCGTCGCTGTAGGGCAGCCGGATCGTGTTGTAGCCCAGCGACTTCATCTGGTCGATCATGCTCTTGTAGTCGCGGGACCACAGGCCGTGGACCACGTGGTTGCCGGTCTCGAAGCCGAACCAGTTGACGCCCGCGATCCGGACCGGGTTCCCGGCCGCGTCCAGGATCTGGCGGCCACTGGTGTGCCAGTAGCCGGCGCCGGCGGCCGTGCCCGCGGCGGCGCTCTCCCGCCCGGCCGGCGCGGCACCTCCCCGCCCGGCCGGCGCGGCACTTCCCTGCCCGGTCCCGGCGGCGACCGCGTGCGCGGTCGTCGCCGCGCCGAGGCCCGCGCCCAGGGGTATCAGGAGCGCCGCGGCGGCAGTGCACAGCGCTCTACGCATGCTGCGGAACATGTCGCTGCTTCCTCTCGGAGGCGCGGGCCGGAACAATATGGGAGCGCTCCCATTCCCGCCCCTCCATGGAAGCCAGGTACCACCCGCCCGTCAAGACCGTGGACACGACAACCGTCCCGGGGCGGCGCGCGCACGGAGCCGTCGGCGTCGTCCGGCCCATCTCTGCCCCCATGCCTGCCCCCGCGGGCCTCCCGGGCGCACCGCGCGGCCGGTAAGGATCTTGCGTCGCCCTCAGAACCGATGCCTCCGCGCCGCCCCGGGAGTACGTATGCGCAGCCAGGACCAGTCCAAGGACCCGAGCGGGCGGACCGCGGGCGCCATACGGACTCCGCGCGTCCCGGCCGGACGGCGCGCCCCCGCCGTACCCCCGCAGCACGCCTTCGCCGCCCGGTCCCCCGAGGCGCTCCTCGCCCTCCAGCGCACCGCCGGGAACGCCGCGGCGGCCGGGCTCGCGGCGGGGCAGGGCGGCGCCGCGCACTCCGTCGGCCAGGTGCTCCGCTCGGCGGGCGCCCCGCTCGACGGCGCCGTGCGGCAGGACATGGAGCAACGGCTCGGCGCGGACTTCGGGGACGTACGCCTGCACACCGACGCCGCCGCCCGCCGCTCGGCCGCCGAGGTCGGCGCACGCGCGTACACCTCGGGCAGCCATGTGGTGATCGGCGACGGCGGCGGCGACCGGCACACCCTGGCCCACGAGCTGACCCACGTCATCCAGCAGCGCAGCGGCCCGGTCGCGGGCACCGACCACGGCGACGGGCTCCGGGTCAGCGACCCCTCGGACGCGTACGAGCGCGCGGCCGAGGAGAACGCCCGCCGGGCGCTGGCGAGTTCACCCCAGCAGTCCGCGACGGCGGCACCGTCCGCCACGGCCCAGCGGTCCGTCACAACCCAGCGGTCCGTCACCGCCGCCCCCGCGACCCACGAGGGACACGCCACCCACACCGCCCACGACAGTCACGCCGCACACGCCGGTCACTGCACCCCCACCCTCCAGCGCGTCCGCTCCGGTCGCCCCACCGGTCTCACCACCGTCGGCGGCGACGACGCGTACTTCACCACCCAGTCCCCGGAGGGCGTCCTGCGCGACGGCCCCTCGCCGAACAACCTGATCGGCCACCACGTGGACCACGTGGACGCCCAGAACCACCACCCCGGCGACGTCAGCCTGCGCATCTCGGACGACGGCTCCCTCGCCGTCCACGACACCGACCGGGAGCCGAAGGAGTTCTACGCCACGAACGCCGTGTTCCAGCAGGCGGTCACCCAGCTCGGCCAGACCGGCAGCCACTACACGCTCGTGCAGGGCGGAGCGCAGATCAAGACCGAGGCGGGGACGCTGACCAAGGTCACCCCGGTCACGGCGGACCCCGCCACCCGGCGGATGGCCGGCGGTTTCGCCGACCTGGTGCGGGTGCAGTGCATCGACGTGGCGCGCGAGGTGGTGGGCAGCCGCCAGATGAACGTGGTCACGGACGGCGGCGGCGCCCGCGGCACCGCCCCCTGGGGCGCGAACGTCGGCGTCCGCCTCGCCCACCACCTCGCCGGGACCGTGCGCTCCGGCGCCGCCACGGACGGAGCCGCCGCGGCGACGGCGGCCGGCGACGAGCGGGAGCACCACGCCGAGCCCGGGGTCGCCCGCGACTACGGCACCACCCTGCGCGAACGCCCCGACGACGCCGACGCGACCGCCCGGGACATGGGCGTCAACCAGCACGCCCGCCCGGAGATCGGCGAGGGGTTCGCCACCCTCTCCGTCGGCAGCGACGACAAGCTCGACTACGCGACGGCCCCCGCCGGACACGACCGCACCGACCGCGGCGACGTCGACGTGTGGAACTACCACTTCGCCGGAGTCGTCGCCCGCAGCCTCGACGGCGCGGACTGGGTCACGCTGGAGAACTACACCCGCAACCAGAACGCCCAGCGCGCCCTCAGCCAGCTGGAGCGCCAACTCCTCGGCGCCTACCGGGAGAAGACGAAGTCCGTCTTCAACAGCTTCCGGGGCAAGGAGCCCCAGGGCGCGCTGGAGAGCGACCGGGTCATCGAGATGATCCAGAAGCTCGCCGACACCACCCGCGCCCGCGCGATGCAGGAGTACCAGGCGCTCGGCATCGACCAACTGGCCTGGCAGGGCAAGTGGTTCTTCCGCCTCTACGGCTCGCAGCCCGGCGAGACCTTCCACGACAAGCAGTACGCGTCCGGCACCGGCGACTTCGTCAACCCGCTGACCGTCCGGGTGCGCCGCCAGTCGTGACGCCTCCGGGGCTGACGACTTCGTCAACCCGCTGACGGTCCGGGTACGCCGCCAGTCGTGACGCCTCCGGGGCCGACGCCGCCAGTCGACGCCTCCGGGGCGGGGCCGGTCCCGCCCGTCCGCCCGCTCAAGTGACCATCCCTCAGCGTCGCTTGAGCCGCCGCAGCCCGAACACGACGGCCGCCGCGAGCACCACGACCACCGCGCCGGTCTTCACCGTGCCGCTGAGGCCGCCGCCGCCCGCGCCGGATGCGGAGGAAGTCGCCTTGCCCGAAGGAGACTTGCCGCTTCCGTCGCCCCCGCCGGGCGCGTCCTTCGCCTGGACGGGGCTGTCCGCGCCCTCGCTGCCGTACAGCAGCTTGGCGCCGTCGGCGGAGTACGTGACCGACTCTCCCTGGCGCTGCAGGGGCACGTCGAGCTGGCCGACCCGCTTGATCCGGCCGCCGTTCCAGTCGTAGGAGACGCCGCCGAAGTAGCCGCGCACGGCGAGTTTCGTGCCGTCGGGCGAGAAGGCGGCGTCGGTGGCCCACAGGTCCACGGGGGCGATGGGTTTGAAGATGTTGGCGCCGGAGGTGGACAGGCGGGCCGGGCCCTCGAAGAGGTGGCCGCCGTCCTCCTTCTTGTCGACGATGTAGACGCGCCCGGTCTTCGGGTGCACGACCAGCGACTCGGCGTCGCGCGGCCCGTCCGCGTACTTCACCACGTACTGCGTGGCCCGGATCGTCTGGTCCTTCAGCACCTTGGGCTCGGGCAGCTTGTAGATCCACACGTAGGGCCAGGTGCCGCCGAGGTTGTCGCCGATGTCGCCGACGTAGATCGCGTTGCCGGGGCCGATGGAGATGGCCTCCACGTCGCGGGGTCTGCCGACGCCGCTGAGGGTGACGGTGGCGACGGTCTTCCCCGTCTTCCCGTCCACGGCGTAGATGTAGGGGCCGTCGTCGCTGTCGTTGTGGGTCCAGTAGACGCCGGGGTGCAGGTGGGAGGCGGCGAGGCCGCTGGACTCCTTGATCCGCGGGTCCTTGATCGTGAACCCGCCGTCCCCGTCGGCGGCCGAGGCGGGCACGGGCACGGCGAGGGCGCCCACGAGGAGGGCGGCGGTCCCGGCGAACAGGGCGAACGGTCGGCGCATGCCCCAAGCCTGCCATCCCGCACGGCGGTTCGGGCCGCCCGGCCGGACGACCACTGGAACGGAAGCCTTCCCGGGCGGGGGTGGCGGGGTTCACACCGGCCCGGTGCTCCCGCCGCCGCCGTGATCCCCGATGATGAGCGGATGCTCAGGTTGATGCCCGTCGGAGACTCGATGACCATCGGCAGCGCGGGCGAACACACCTGGCGTTACCGTCTGTGGCAGCACCTGCGCGACACGTACGGGGAGCCGTTCGTCTTCGTCGGCCCGCGCGAGACGCTGTACGACCAGGCGACGCAGACGCCGACCTCGTACGAGTACGCCGACCCCGACTTCCCCCGCGCCCATCTGGCCGGCTGGGGCGAGGGCTGGCAGCACATGGCCCCGCTGATCGGCGAGGCGGTGCGGGCGAGCCGCGCCGACGTCCTGCTCGTCTCGCTCGGCCTCATCGACCTGGGCTTCTACACCAACGCCGAGCAGACGGCCCAGAACGTGGTCTCCTTCGTAGCCGAGGCGCGTCGGGCCAGGCCGCGCGTGCAGATGGTGCTGCTGCCGGTGATACCCAACGTGCGCGCCGAGAACGAGCCGGCCTTCGCCGACGAGGTGGCCCGCTTCAACGAGCTGCTGGCCAAGGCGGTGGCCGACCTGGACGAGCCCCGCTCGCCCCTGCTCCTCGCGTCCCCGCCGCCGGCGTACGACATCCACGCCGACACCTACGACGGCACCCACCCGAACGCCCGCGGCGAGCACAAGATCGCCGCCGCCTTCGCCGACGCGATGCACGGGGCGTGGGGGTGGGGCGGGCCGTACGAGGGCTGAGGCGCGCCGGGGCGTACGGGCACTGAGGCGCGCCCGGGTGTACGGGCACTGAGGCGTCCCCCCACCCACGGCCCCGCCGGGACCGAAGCCCCCTTGCTTCGAGCGCACTCCAAGGCATTGGCTTGGGGACCATGAAGTACACACAGCTGGGACGCACGGGACTCAAGGTCAGCCGACTGGTGCTCGGCACGATGAACTTCGGGCCGCAGACCGACGAGGCGGACAGCCACGCGATCATGGACGCGGCGCTGGACGCGGGGATCAACTTCTTCGACACGGCCAACGTGTACGGCTGGGGCGAGAACAAGGGCCGCACCGAGTCGATCATCGGCAACTGGTTCGCCAAGGGCGGCGACCGACGCGACAAGGTCGTCCTCGCCACCAAGGTGTACGGCAACATGGGCGCGGACGGCGAGGCCTGGCCCAACCACGACAAGCTGTCCGCGCTGAACATCCGGCGGGCCGTGGACGCCAGCCTCCAGCGGCTGCGCACCGACCACATCGACCTGTACCAGTTCCACCACATCGACCGGAACACGTCCTTCGACGAGATCTGGCAGGCGATCGACGTCCTGGTCCAGCAGGGCAAGATCCTCTACGCCGGTTCGTCCAACTTCCCCGGCTACAAGATCGCGCAGGCCAACGAGGCCGCCGCGCGCCGGGGCGGCACCATCGGCCTGGTCAGCGAGCAGTGCCTGTACAACCTGGCCGAGCGGCGCGCCGAGATGGAGGTCGTCCCGGCCGCGCGGGACTACGGGCTCGGCGTCATCCCCTGGTCGCCGCTGCACGGCGGGCTGCTGGGCGGGGTGCTGAAGAAGCAGGCCGACAGCGGCCGGCGCGCCTCCGGGCGGGCCGCCGACGCCCTCGCCGACCCGGTGCTGCGCGGGCGGGTCGAGGCGTACGAGGCGCTGCTCGACAAGCACGGGCTCCAGCCTGGCGAGGCAGCGCTGGCCTGGCTGCTGACCCGGCCCGGCGTGACCGGCCCGATCGTGGGTCCGCGCACCGCCGAGCAGCTGGCGTCCGCGCTGCGGGCGGTCGAGCTGGAGCTGAGCGAGGAGGTTCTGTCCGGCCTGGACGAGATCTTCCCGGGCCCGGGCCCGTCCCCGGAGGCCTTCGCCTGGTAGCGGGGAGGGCGCCGGCCGCCCGCGCCGCCTGACGGCGCGGGCGCGGCGGCCGCGCCCGGCGTCACCTGCCGAGCGCGGCCGCCAGGGCTACGACGGCCAACATCAGCACAAGCGCACCGGCCATGATCCGGTTCCGGGTTTTCGGGTCCACGTCTTCGAGACTAACCGGACCCGCCGAGCGCCCAGCGGCCGACCGGCTCGTAACGGGGCTGTTCACCGGGCACGCCCGACCTCGGCAGTCGGCTGCGGACGAGGACCAGCTCCTCCACCGTCCAGGTGCGCCCGGCGAAGTCCCGGAGCGCGGCGACGTACGGCCGCACGTCCACCGCCTCGCGGGCGCGGGCCACCGTGAGGTGGGCCTTGTAGCGGCGGTGCTCGCCCCTCTCCAGGCCGGTCCTGCGGGCGGCGGCGTCCGCGCGCTCGGCCAGCAGCCGCAGGGCGCCGAGGTCGCCCTCCGCGCCCGTCCACAGCGCCTTGCCGCGCCCGAACTGGCCGCCGCCGCTGAGCGCGAGCGGGAACGGCTCGGTGCGCCGCGCCGCCTTGGCCAGCCGCGCCGACAGCTCCGGCACGGCGTCCTCGGCGACCTCGCCGTAGAAGGCGAGCGTGAAGTGCCACCCGGCCCGCTCGGTCCACCGGAACCTCCCGGCCCCCGGCAGCTCCCGCAACCGCTCCACCTCCCGCCCGAGCACCCGCACGACATCCTCGGGCGGCAACACCGCGGCGAACAGTCTCATACCCCCAGTGTCCCCGCCGCGCGTCCCGCGAGTGCACCGGTGTGACCAGGTCACCGTGCTTATCGTTGTACCGCGCGGCTGCATGCGACCAGGCAGCAGCGGGGAGGAGCGGCACAGTGACTGTTCTCGCAGACAGGACCGTGATGGCCGACCAGGGCAACGAACTCGACCTCGACACCATGTTCGAGTGGCTGGAGCGCATGCACGTCCCCGAGGGTTTCAAGACCGAGATCGTCGAGGGGGCCATCTTCGTGACGCCGCAGCGGGACACCCACTGGGACATCATCGCGGACATCTATGACCAACTACGCGCCAAGTACCCGCGCAAGTGCCTGAAGTCCGACGTCCGCATGCAGTACCCCGGCCACCTCAACGGCTTCGCGTCCGACGTCGTCGCCCTCGCGGAAGGCTCGGAGAAGGACGAGAACGGCCTGTGGCGTCCTGAGGACGTGGAGTTCATCGCGGAGGTGATCTCCAAGGACACCGCCAAGAACGACTACGGCCCGAAGAAGACCGCCTACGCCGCCGCGGGCGTGCCGGTGTACCTGATCGTGGACCCGTACACCGGCATGTGGCACCTGCACACCCTGCCGAAGGACGGCGTGTACCGCAGCGACCTCAGCCTCGACTTCGGCGACGAGATCGACCTGACCGGCACGCCCGTCGGGCTGGTCCTCAAGACCGACGAGTTCCCCCGCGACTGAGCCCGGCGGGCGGCGGTGTCACGCCGCCGCGTTCGCCGGCTCCCTGTTCTTCTCGTGGTCGTTCTCGCGGGGGACGAAGGTCAGGCGGGGGTGGCGGCCGTGCCAGGAGAGGGCGGGGCGGACGTTGCCCGCGCGGGTCAGGGCCAGGCCGATCGCCGTGGCCGCCGCCAGGGAGATCACGCCGCCGAGGGCGAAGCCGGTGCGGGGGCCGTAGGCGTCGGTGACCCAGCCGACCAGGGGTGCGCCGAGCGGGGTGCCGCCCATGAAGACCATCATGAACAGCGCCATCACCCGGCCGCGCATGGCGGGGTCGGTGGCCATCTGCACCGTCGTGTTGGCCGTGACGTTGACCGTGAGGCCGAACACGCCGATCGGCGCCATCAGCAGCGCGAACAGCCAGTACGAGGGGGCCAGCGCGGCCACGATCTCCAGCGCGCCGAACGCCGCCGCCGCCGCGATCAGCACCCGCAGCCGCGCCGTGCCCCGACGGGCCGCGAGCAGCGCGCCGACCAGCGAGCCGACCGCCATCACCGTGTTGAACAGGCTGTACGCCCCCGCGCCCGCGTGGAACACGTCGTCCGCGTAGGCCGACAGCCACACCGGGAAGTTGAAGCCGAAGGTGCCGATGAAGCCGACCAGGACGATCGGCCAGATCAGGTCGGGGCGGCCGGCGACGTAGCGCAGGCCCTCCCGCAGCTGGCCCTTGCCGCGCGGGGAGCGCTCGACCACGTGCAGTTCGCGGGCGCGCATCAGCAGCAGGCTGGTGAGCGGCGCGACGAAGGACAGGCCGTTGGCGAGGAACGCCCAGCCGGTGCCGACGCCGGTGATCATCAGGCCGGCTACCGCGGGGCCGATCAGCCGGGCGGACTGGAAGTTCGCCGAGTTCAGGCTGACCGCGTTCTGCAGCTGCCCCGGGCCGACCATCTCCGAGACGAAGGACTGCCGGGCCGGGTTGTCCACGACCGTGGCGAGTCCGACGGCGAAGGCGGCCACGTACACGTGCCACACCTCGACGTGGCCGGTGAGCGTGAGCGCGGCCAGCGCCAGGCCGGTGAGGGCCATCGCGGACTGGGTGACGAGCAGGGTCGGCCGCTTCGGCAGCCGGTCCACCAGGACGCCGCCGTACAGGCCGAAGAGCAGCATCGGCAGGAACTGGAGGGCCGTGGTGATGCCCACGGCGGCGGAGGAGCCGGTGAGGCTGAGCACCAGCCAGTCCTGGGCGATGCGCTGCATCCAGGTGCCGGTGTTGGAGACCACCTGGCCCATGAAGAACAGGCGGTAGTTGCGGACCTTGAGCGAGCTGAACATCGAGGAGCCGCGCCGGGCGCTTCCGGCCTTACGGGGTGCGGCGCGGCCCGGCTCGTGGGCGGTGCGGCCCGACTCGGGGGCAGTGCGGCCCGGCTCCGGGGCGGTGCGGCCCGACTCCGGGGCGGTGCGGCCCGGCTCGGGCGCGGTGCGGCCCGGCTCGCGGGCAGTGCGGCCCGGCTCCGGGGCGGTGCGACCCGGCTCGTGGGCAGTGCGACCCGGCTCGTGGGCAGTGCGACCCGGATCGGACGCGGCGCGGCCCGGATCGGGCGCAGTGCGGCCCGGCTCCGGGGCGGTGCGCGGTGCGGCTGCGGGACGCGGGGCCGCTTCGGCGGTCGTGGCGGCGGGTGCGGGCCCGAGGGCGGTGGCAGGGACCGCGCCGCTGTCGGCGGCGGTCGTGGCGGCGGGTGCGGGCCCGAGGGCGGTGGCGGGGGCCGCGCCGGCGCCGGCGGCGGTCCCGGGGTCAGGAGCGGGCTGGGTGTCGTAGGCGGTCGGTGCGGGGGCGGAAGCTGCTCCGGGTCCCGTACTCAAAAGGGTTCGCCTCCTTGGTGCTGCTGACGTTCTCTACAGGTGCGCGAGCTTTTCCAGTACGGGGGCGGCGTCGCGCAGCTTCGCCCACTCGTCCTCGTCGAGCCCGTCAACCAGGCCGGCCAGGAAGGCGTTCCGCTTGCGGCGGCTCTCCTCCAGCATCGTCACGGCCTGCTCGGTCTGGGTGACGACCTTCTGCCGCCGGTCCTCGGGGTGCGGCTCGAGCCGTACCAGCCCCTTGGCCTCCAGCAGCGCGACGATGCGGGTCATCGACGGCGGCTGCACATGCTCCTTGCGGGCGAGTTCGCCCGGCGTGGCGCTGCCGCAGTTGGCCAGGGTGCCGAGCACCGACATCTCGGTGGGGCTCAGCGACTCGTCGACGCGCTGGTGCTTGAGCCGACGGGACAGCCGCATCACGGCGGAGCGCAGGGAGTTCACGGCGGCTACGTCGTCACCATGGGTAAGGTCCGGCATGTTCTTTAGCGTAACTCATCACTCTCGCTAAAGACCAACCGGGACACGCACAGCCGAGGTGACCCTGGCCACTACCGGTCGAACACTGTCACTCATATGGGTGACAGGGGGAGGAAAGGTCTACCCCGGCGCGAAGGGCTGCCGCGACCCTCATGTCCATGGGGACCAGCGTGCTCAGCCTGCGCATGGACCGCGAGCTGCTCGAACGGCTCCGGGAACACGCCGCGAAAAGAGGAATGAGCGTCCAGGACTACGTAGTCCGGACGCTCATGCGAAACGACTTCGACGAACGGTTCCACGCCGCCGTCGAGGAGACGGAGCGGTTCTACGGCGTGCCGTAGAACCGCTCCCCGCCAGGGCCCCGAGGGCCGTCAGAGCAGGCCCAGGGCCGGCATCAGGTAGTAGAAGGCGAACACCGCCGCGACCACGTACATCGCCGGCGGCACCTCCCGGCCCCGCCCGGCGGCCAGCCGCAGCGCCACGAAGGTGATGAAGCCCATCCCGATGCCGTTGGTGATCGAGTAGGTGAACGGCATCATCAGCATCGTCACGAAGGCCGGGATGGCGATCGTGTGGTCCGCCCAGTCGATCTCCTTGATCGAGCCGGACAGGATCAGGAAGCCCACCGCGAGCAGCGCCGGGGTGGCCGCCTGGGACGGCACCATCGTGGCGATCGGCGTGAGGAACAGCGCCACGGCGAACAGCGCGCCGGTGACCACGTTCGCGAAGCCGGTCCGCGCGCCCTCGCCGACACCGGCCGTGGACTCCACGAAGCAGGTGGTGGCCGAGGAGGAGCTGGCGCCGCCGGCGGCGACGGCGATGCCGTCGATGAACAGCACCTTGTTCATGCCGGGCATCTGGCCCTGCGCGTCGGTCAGCTTCGCCTCGTCGCTGATGCCCATGATCGTGCCCATGGCGTCGAAGAAGCAGGACAGCAGCACGGTGAAGACGAACAGGATGCCGGTCAGGACGCCGACCTTGTCGAAGCCGCCGAACAGACTGACCTTGCCGAGCAGCCCGAAGTCGGGGGTGGAGACCGGGTTGCCCGGCCACTTCGGGGTGGTCAGACCCCAGGACGGCACCGTGGCGACGGCGTTGACGATCACCGCGACGACCGTCATCACGACGATCGAGATGAGGATCGCGCCGGGCACCTTGCGCACGATGAGGGCGAGCGTCAGCAGCGCGCCCAGGATGAAGACGAGGACCGGCCAGCCGTTGAGGTGACCGTCCGCGCCGAGCTGGAGCGGGACGGTGGTGTGCGCGGCGTCCGGCATGCGGGAGACGAAGCCGGAGTCCACCAGGCCGATCAGCATGATGAACAGGCCGATGCCGATGGCGATGCCCTTGCGCAGGCCGAGCGGCACGGCGTTCATCACGCGCTCGCGCAGACCGGTCGCCACCAGCAGCATCACGACGAAGCCGGCCAGGACGACCATGCCCATCGCGTCCGGCCACGACATGCGCGGCGCGAGCTGGAGCGCGACGACGGTGTTGACGCCGAGGCCGGCGGCGAGCGCGATCGGGACGTTGCCGATGACGCCCATGAGCAGCGTGGTGAACGCGGCCGTCACGGCGGTCGCGGTGACGAGCTGGCCGTTGTCGAGCTGGTGCCCGTACATGTCCTTCGCGCTGCCCAGGATGATCGGGTTCAGCACGATGATGTAGGCCATCGCGAAGAAGGTGGCGAAGCCGCCGCGGATCTCGCGGGACAGGGAGCTGCCGCGCTCGGAGATCTTGAAGTAACGGTCGAGGGCGCCGTACGGGGGCGGCGTCCCCGGCTTCTCGGGGGCGGGGACCTTGGCGGTGGCCGAGGTGGACATGCGGATGACCTCAGGGATGCGGGGAGGTACTGGAGTACCGGGCCGGGAAGGGGATCAAACGTGGTCGAGTCTGGCCGTCTTCTGTCACCAACAGATCTCCCCCAGATTGCGGTTGGTGTTTTCTACGAAGATAAGCGGCCAGACGCAGACCGTTTCAGTATGAACATATGAAGGCGAAAATGGCCATCTCCGCGCGTAGACCCCGGCCGCACGCCCACCCCCACAGCTCCTCTCCCCCGGGCCGCGAGGCCCCCGCACCCCGGGCCGTAAGCTGAGCGCATGGCGAAGTGGACCCCCAAGCACGAGGCGCCGGAGCCCCTGGAGGGCCCCGTGGTCGCCACCATCACCGGCGGCACGATCGTCTGGTTCGTCCTCTTCCTGGCCCAGCTCCCCTTCTACGGCTGGTACGCCGACCACGACCGCACCTGGTGGCTGTGGACCTGCCTGGCCGGCGGCGGCCTCGGGCTGATCGGCGTCTGGTACGTCCGCAGGCGCGACGCGGCGATCAAGCGCGCGGCGGCCGGCCGGGCGATGCCGACCGTGATCCCGTTCAACGAGTAAAGGGCCCCGTCAACGAGTAATGGGCCCCGTCCCCACGTACCGTCGAAGGCATGACGCACAGCGACGCCGGTACGGAACTGGACCCCGTGCACCCCGTGCCCATACCCCCGGCGCGGACGACCGGACTCACCGCCGGCGAGGTCGCCGAGCGCATCGCCCGCGGTGACGTCAACGACGTACCGGTGCGCGGCAGCCGCAGCCTCGCCGACATCGTCCGCGCCAACGTCTTCACCCGGTTCAACGCGATCATCGGCGTGCTGTGGGTGATCACCCTGTTCGTCGCGCCGATCCAGGACAGCCTGTTCGGCTTCGTGATCATCGCCAACACCGGCATCGGCATCGTGCAGGAGTGGCGGGCCAAGAAGACCCTCGACTCGCTCGCCGTGATCGGCGAGGCCCGCCCGACCGTGCGGCGCGACGGGACGGCCACCGAGATCGCCACCTCGGAGATCGTCCTGGACGACGTGATCGAGATCGGGCCCGGGGACAAGGTCGTCGTGGACGGCGTCTGCGTCGAGGCCGACGGGCTGGAGATCGACGAGTCGCTGCTCACCGGCGAGGCCGACCCCGTCGTCAAACGCCGCGGGGACGCGGTGATGTCCGGCAGCTTCGTCGTCGCCGGCGGCGGCGCCTTCCAGGCCACCCGGGTCGGCCGCGAGGCCTACGCCGCCCAGCTCGCCGAGGAGGCCTCCCGCTTCACGCTCGTCCACTCCGAACTGCGCACCGGCATCTCCACCATCCTCAAGTACGTGCTGTGGATGATGATCCCGACCGCGATCGGCCTCGTCATCAGCCAGCTCGTCGCCAAGGACGACGACCTGAAGGACTCCGTGGCCCGGATGATCGGCGGCATCGTGCCGATGGTCCCCGAGGGGCTGGTGCTGCTCACCTCCGTCGCCTTCGCCATCGGCGTGATCCGGCTCGGCCGCAAGCAGTGCCTGGTGCAGGAGCTGCCCGCCATCGAGGGCCTGGCCCGGGTGGACACGGTGTGCCTGGACAAGACCGGCACGCTCACCGAGGGCGGCATGGACGTCACCGAGGTCCGTCTCCTGGACGGCCAGGACGAGGCGTACGTCCGCCGGGTGCTCGGCGCGCTCGGCGAGTCCGACCCGCGCCCCAACGCCTCCCTCCAGGCGATCATCGAGGCCTGCCCGGACAGCGAGGACTGGCGCTGCGTGGAGTCGCTGCCCTTCTCCTCGGCCCGCAAGTACAGCGGCGCCAGCTTCAGCGAGGGCGACGGCGAGTCCAGCACATGGCTGCTCGGCGCGCCGGACGTGCTGCTGCCGGAGAAGTCGCCGGCCCTCGCCGAGACCGGGCGGCTCAACGAGCAGGGCCTGCGCGTGCTGCTGCTGGCGCGGGCCGGCCGCGAGCTGGACGACCCGGACGTCACCCGCGACCTCACGCCCACCGCGCTGGTGGTGCTGGAGCAGCGGCTGCGGCCCGACGCGGCCGGCACCCTGCGCTACTTCGCCGACCAGAACGTCCGCGCCAAGGTGATCTCCGGCGACAACGCGGTCTCGGTGGGCGCGGTGGCCGCCAAGGCCGGGCTGGACGGCGGCCCCGCCGTGGACGCCCGCAAGCTGCCCGAGGAGCGGGCGGCGCTGGCCGAGCGGCTGGATCAGGCGACGGTGTTCGGGCGGGTCACCCCGCAGCAGAAGCGGGACATGGTCGGCGCGCTCCAGTCGCGCGGGCACACGGTCGCGATGACCGGCGACGGCGTCAACGACGTGCTGGCGCTCAAGGACGCCGACATCGGGGTGGCGATGGGCTCCGGCTCGGAGGCCACCAAGGCGGTCGCGCAGATCGTGCTGCTGGACAACAGCTTCGCCACCCTGCCGTCGGTGGTGGCCGAGGGCCGCCGCGTCATCGGCAACATCACCCGGGTCGCGACGCTGTTCCTCGTCAAGACGGTGTACTCGGTGCTGCTGGCGGTGCTGGTGGTGTGCTCGCAGGTGGAGTACCCGTTCCTGCCCCGGCACCTGACCCTGCTGTCCACGCTGACCATCGGCGTCCCGGCCTTCTTCCTGGCGTTGGCCCCGAACAAGGAACGCGCCCGGCCGCACTTCGTACGGCGGGTGATGCGGTACGCGATCCCCGGCGGCGTGGTGGCGGGCGCGGCGACCTTCGTGACGTATCTGATCGCCCGGAGCCACTACACCGGGCCGGGCGCGCTCGACGCGGAGACCAGCGTGGCGACGCTCACCCTGTTCCTGATCTCCATGTGGGTGCTGGCGATCATCGCCCGCCCCTACACCTGGTGGCGGGTCGCGCTGGTGGCGGCGATGGGGGCGGCGTTCGTGGTCGTCCTGGCCGTCCCGGCGCTCCAGCACTTCTTCGCGCTGCGCCTGGTCGGCACGTCGATGCCGTGGCTGGCGGTGGGGATCGCGGTGGTGGCGTCGGCGTTGCTGGAGCTGCTGTGGAAGTGGGTGGGACGCCGCTTCCCGGCGTAGCCGGGTGTGCGCGGTCGCGGCACGGGAAGGGCCACCGGGGGGCCACCGGCGCAGCGGCCCCCCGGCCGCGTGCTCAGTCGAACCAGCGGTCGCGGGCCAGTTCCCCGGTGCGCCGCTTCCGGCGCGCGGAGGCGTCGGAAGCGGTGGGCCGAATGCGTTCGGTGCGGCCGGCGTACGTCGCGCGTGGTCAGCGCACGTCGACGAAGTCCGCGGTCGCGTTGACCGCCGGGGTGGTCGGGGTGCCCGCGAAGCTGTAGCGGTAGTAGCCGTCGACGGACGCCTTGACGGTGGTCTTCAGGTTGCCCTTGGCGTCCGTCTTGACGGTCTTGAGGGTGGTGTAGGTCTTGGCGCCCTTCTTCAGGAACTGGAGCTTGACCGGCTGGGCGGCGTAGCCGGTGTACTTGCCGGCGTCCCAGCTCGCGCGGGTCAGCGCGCCGGTGACGGTGACGGTCTTGCCCTTCTTGACCGGCTCGGGGGCGGCGTTGACGGTCAGCTTGGAGGCGCGCTGGAGCTTGAACGAGCCGGCCTTCTCCTTCCAGATGTAGTCGCCGTCACGGGCGTCGACCCACGCGTCCACGTACCAGGTGCCGGCCATCGCGTTGCTGAGGAAGTCGACCTTCGGGTCGATCTTCACGGAGGCCGTGCAGGTGGAGGTGGTGTGGCTCGACGCCTTGCAGACGGGCTTGCTGGTGGTCCAGTAGCCGTAGTCGGGGCCCTGCAGCGCGAACGGGTCGGCGCTCAGGATGCCCGAGCCGTCCGTGGCCGTCACGCTGACCGTGATCGTCTTCAGTCCTGAGGTGGACAGGGCCGCCTTGTTGTCGCCGTCGACGACGACCTTGGTGACCTTGGTGTCGCCGTACCCGCCGTCCGCCTGCGCGGCCGGGACGGCGAGGGCAGTCAGGGCGAGGGCGCCGGTCACGACGGCGACGGAAGCACGGATGCGCATATGCGGTCCCTACGTTCGAGAGGTGCGCACGGGGGCTCAGGGGCCTCGTGCGTGTCTGGGGAGTCCGGTGACTCCCCAGACACGACCGGGAGCGGAGGGGAAAGGTTGTACGTCCGGTGACTGAATTGTGTGCGACTTGTACAGGTCAGTCGAACCAGCGGTCGCGGGCCAGTTCCTCGGTGCGGGACGGGTCTTCCAGGAGGGCGGCGACCTCGAAGCGGCGGGGCCACTGGCCCGCGGCCCAGGCGAGGCCCGCGGCGACGCCCTCCAGGGTGGCCGCGTGCAGTACGCCGTCCTGGGTGAGACGCCAGTCCAACTCGGTGCCGTCCACGACGAGTTCCTCGTGCTCGACGTACGTCTCGGGGGTGCGCGGGCCGAGCAGCGTCCGCACCGGCTCCGGTACGTCGTGCTCGGCGCCGTCCGAGTCCACCTCGCCGGTGACGGACTCGCTCAGCCGCCGCACCTGGAACAACTCGGCCAACTCGGCGGCCAGGGAAGGCCTTACGGGCAGCAGCGGGACGCCGGCGGTGAACGGCAGCAGGTCCGGGGAGTCGCAGACCACGGCGTCGGCGGCGTCCACCACCTCCACCCGGCCGTCGACTACGGCCCGCACCTCGTCGGGCAGCGTGACCTGTTCGGGGTCCAGCTCGGCCAACGCGCCGTACAGGGCGTGCAGTTGGGCGGAGGTCACCGGGCGGTCCGGGTCGGCGAGGCGGTCCAGCAGTTCGGCCGCGCCGCCCGGTTCGGCGAGCAGCGCCGCCACGCTGGTGCGTACGCCGAGCGCCCGCAGCACCTGCTCGTCGTCGAAGCCGGTCGCGTCCGCCTCGTCGTACAGGCCGCGCAGCAGCGGGTCGGAGCCGGCGGCGCGCAGTCCGGCCGGGCGGCGGCCGCCGAGCACCGGATGGCCGCGCAGCCACCAGGCGGTGTAGGGGCGGACGATCTCGTGGGTGCCGTCGGGCAGCAGGACGCGCACCGGCTGGGTGAGCGCGTCGCGCAGCGGCGGCCGGGCGAGCAGGGCGAGGGCGGCGGGCCACTGGTCGTCGTCCACCAGGTCCAGGTCGCGCACGGCGACGATCTCGGTGGCGACCGGCGGAACGGGGCTGTCCGGGAAGCGGTCGAGGACGTCCTCGCTCCACACGTCCACCGCGTCCAGCAGGCCGGGGTCGTCGGGCTCGGGGAAGTCGCTCTCGCGGGGCTCCAGTTCGTCCGGGTCGAGGACGACGTCGGTGGCGCGGACCAGGGCGAAGTCCACGAGGACGCCACAGGCCGCGAGCGGCTGCTCGCCCCACCTGTCGGCCAGCTCCTGGTCGACGGCGGCGAGTTCGCCCTCCCGCATGATCCGGGCGAACGGGCCGCCGGGGAAGACGAGTTCGCCCGCCGGGGCGAGTTCGCCGTCCTCGTCGGGCAGGGCGAGCGCGCCGAGCCAGGGCTCGTCGCCGGGTTCCAGGCCCGCGTCCCGCACCAACGCGAGGACGGTGTCGGCGAGTTCGTCGGCGTCCGGGGTGT
Organism: Streptomyces sennicomposti; assembly: GCF_019890635.1. Taxonomy (GTDB): domain Bacteria; phylum Actinomycetota; class Actinomycetes; order Streptomycetales; family Streptomycetaceae; genus Streptomyces; species Streptomyces sennicomposti. The sequence continues at coordinate 6,743 of NZ_JAIOAB010000011.1, read as the reverse complement.
CCTCGTCCCACCCGCCGCCGTCCGCGTCCAGGGAGGCGGCGACGGCGGCCCGCACCTGCGGGGTGGTAAGGACCGCGCGCGGGGTGGCGGGCAGCGCGCCCAGCTTCTCCAGGATCGGGTGGGCGGCGTCGGGGTGGGCGACCTTCAGCCCGAGCCGGGCCAGCACCTCGGGGTCGGCGACGGCGGCGCTGTCCGGGGCGGGCAGCAGGACCTGGCGCGGTCCGATGGCGGTACGCCCTCCCCCGGTGCCGAAAGCCCGGGAGGTGCCCCCGGCGAGCGGCACGGGCAGTCCGGAGAGCCGGTCGGGGTCGACGCCGGCGAGGCTGTCGTACAGCCGCCGCCACCACTCCGGTTCCTTCTCCAGACCGGCCAGCCGGTCCACGGCCTCGGTCAGCGGCAGCCGGGCCACCCCGAGGGTGCGCAGCTCGGCGCGGCGTTCGAGGCCGGCGGGCAGCAGCGTGGGCAGCACCTCGGCCAGCACGCGCACGGTGTCGGCGCCCGCGCCCTCCACCACCTCGGCGTCGCGCGGGCGCAGCGACTCGGGCAGCTCGTCGGAGTCGTCCGCGCGGGGCGTGGCGGCGGGCGGCAGGAAGGAGGTGCGCGGCAGCCGGTCCAGGATCGCCCGGCGCAGCGCGCCGTCCAGTTCGCCCTTGCCGAGCGGGCCGGGCACCAGGCCGATGACGCCCTCGGTGACCGGCCGCCAGTCGGCGAGGAGGGCGGCGTAGGCGTCGGCGGCGCGCTGCACGAGGAAGTCGGTGAGCGGGCCGGGCGCGGTGTGCCGCCGCGTGCTGTCCAGCGGGAACGACGCGATGAGCAGCGCGGGGACGCCGAGGGGCTCGTCGCTGGGGGTGGGCGCGTGCAGGACGGGACTGGTGCGGGGGCGGGCCGGGGCGCCGTCGCCGTCGACGGGAACAGCCCAGGTCACCGACCACTGCGGGCGCAGCCGCTCCTCGACCGGGCGGTCGGCGAGCAGGTCGGGGGTGAGGGGGCCGTGCGCGTCGGCGGTACGCCAGCGGGTCACGCCCTCGCGGGTGTCGGTGACGACGGTGAGGCCGTCCTCGGTACGCCGGCGCAGCGTACGGGGCTCGGCGTCGTCGCCGACCTCCACAACGACCTCCTCCAGCCCCGGCAGGGCCAGCAGCAGGGCGTCGTCCACGGCGTGCAGGAGGCGTTCGGCGAGGTCGGCGGCGGCGGTGTCGCGCAGCGGCAGGATGACGACGGTGTCGTACGGGTCGGGGGCGGTGCCCTCGGCGGCGAACGGGAGCCGCAGCAGCGGGACGTGGCCGTCGCGGCGGCGGATCTCGTCGCCGAGGCCGGGGCTGTGCCGGGCGGTCTCCTCCGCCAGGCCCCGGGCCTCGGCCAGCGACCAGCGCACACCGCCGTGCCGGCCGACGACGGCGGGCTCGTCGGTGACCGCGAGGACGGCGGCGAAGCCGACGCCGAACCGGCCCACGGCGGTGGCCTGCCCGGCGGCGTCCCGCTTCGCGGAGGCGCGCAGCGTGGACAGCGACTCGACTCCGGTGGCGTCCAGGGGCGCGCCGGTGTTCGCGGCGACGAGGACCCCGTCGCGCAGGGTGAGGCGGAGCCGGCCGGGGACGCCCGCGCGGGCGGCGGCGTCGGCGGCGTTCTGCGCCAGCTCGATGACGAGGCGGTCGCGGTAGCCGCCGAGGACGAGGTCCTCCTCGGCGTTGGCGTCCTCCCGGAACCGCGCCGGGCTGGTGGCCCAGGCATCCAGCACGCCCCGCCGCAGCCGGGCGGTCCCGAAGGGATCGCCACCGGCGGACGGCTGCACCAACATACTCACGTCGATTCTCCTCACGAGGGTGGAACCGAAGGTACCGCGCGGGGACACCCGGGCACGCGGGGTGCCCGGGGGGCGGGTGCCCTGTTCGGGCGGCGGCGCACCGATACGCCCCGGAGGGTGACGTGAGCTGCACCGCGACCATACGCGGACAGCACGACGCCCCGCCCCCGGCGGCAACCGGGAGCGGGGCGCTTGCCGCGGCGGGTCAGTTCCCGGCGGCGTACGGCACGAAGTCCGCCCACGCGGCGGGCGTGAGGGCGAGGCGGGGACCGTCCGTGGCCTTGGAGTCGCGGACGTGCACCGTGCCGGGGGTGAGCGCCAGCTCGACGCATGAGTTGCCGTCGTTGCCGCTGCTGTAGCTGCTCTTGAACCACGCCAGCTCGGAGGCGTCCCCGGTGGATGCCCGGCGCATCATGCCTCCGAGGCGTACGGCACGAAGTCCGCCCACGCGGCGGGCGTGAGGGCGAGGCGGGGACCGTCGGTGGTCTTGGAATCGCGGACGTGCACCGTGCCCGGCGTGAGCGCCAGCTCGACGCAGGACTCGCCGTTGGTGCCGCCGCTGTAGCTGCTCTTGAACCACGCCAGTTCGGAGGCGTCCCCGGCGGATGCCTTGCGCATCATTTCTCTCCCAGCAGTTCCTTGATGAAGTCCAGCGACTCCCTTGACGGGAGGGCCTGCGCCCGGATCGTCCCATACTGCAGCTCCAGAATGCGGAGCTGTTTCAGGTCGGTCACCGGACGGCCGTTGAACAGGCCGTCGGCCCGCCCCACCGCCGTACCGTCCGGGAACTTCAGCAGCTCGATCCTGCCGTCCAGTCCTGGATGCGGCTCGGTGTTCGTCGGCATCACCTGAAGCGTGACGTTGCTCAACCGACCCACCTCCAACAGACGTTCGAGCTGCTGTCGCCACGCCATTGTGCCCCCAACCTGTCGACGCAGCGGTGCCTCTTCCAGCACGAAATGGATCGACGGCGCCGGGTTCCGCTCGAACACCGACTGCCGGGCCAGCCGCGCCGCCACCATGCGTTCCACGTCGTCCGGTGAGTACGGCGGCTGCGCCGCCTCGATCAGCGCCCGCGCGTGTTCCGGAGTCTGCAACAGCCCGGCAACGATGTTGCACTCGTACACGCCGATCTCGACCGCCTTGCCCTCCAACTTGCCCAGCTCCCGGATCTTCTTCGGGTACCGGACCTTCTTGACGTCCTCCCACATCGCCGCGACCATCCCACCGGCCCTCAGCACCTTGTCGGACACGACGAGGTAGTCCTGGCGGGGAATCCGCTTGCCGCTCTCGATCTTGTAGACCATGTCCTCGCCGTAGCCGACCGCCTTGGCGAAGTCGACGACGCGCATCCCCAGCGCCTCGCGTCGCAGCTTCAACTGCCGCCCCACGGTGGTGATCACGGCGACGCCCCACTCGTCGTCCGGATCGACATCCCACCCCGGCTCGTCCGCCTCGTCCTCGCGCCGTCCCGCCTCGCCGTCCACCGACATTCGCGCCCCTCCGTAGTCCCGCGCTCGTTCGCGTGAGCGCCCTACCCGCAGCAACGGTCCCGACAGCCTGGACAGCACCGGACAACTTGCCGACAGTGACCGTACGCAACCGCTGAGTCACCGTTCACGGTAGGCGGCCCCGGCCACACTGAGTGACATGAATCAGGAAATCGCCACATCCCCGAAGACGTAGCAGACCCCATCATCGAATTCACCGCTCAGGGTCTGGGCGACCGCCCGGCCAAGCACCTCTGGAGGAATCTGGTGGCCGTGGACCTCTCGTTCTACAAGTCCTACCTCTCCGAAGAGATCCGCGACGAGGGCCGGGCTCAGGGCCGGGCCGAGGACGTTCTGCTCGTGCTGGAGCAGCGCGGGCTCGAGATGTCCGAAGAGGCCCGCAGGCGGGTGACCGAGTGCGACGACCTCGACGTCCTGCGGACCTGGCTCACTCGGGCCGTCACCGTGGCGAAGCCCGAGGACATCTTCGGGGAGGGCCGAGCTTCCCCCGGCCTGATCCCCGGAGGGCACCATGAGCACTCGGGCCGATCATGGACCCGAGCTGGTTCCCCGGCCCGAGCAGACACCGGACGCCCTGCGCGCCGCCCTCGCCGTGGTCGCTCCCGGTCGGCTCGCGGAGATGCAGCGGACGAAGGACGACGCGTTCGCCAAGGCCGTCGAGTGGCAGTCCCTCAGCCCGGTGCGGAGCTGGGTCCTGGCCTGGGCCCGGGACATCGAGATCGCCCGCCGTCCCGACCTCGCCGCCCGCCACGCCCGGGCCAAGGGCAACCTGGAGCACGAGGACCCGGCCGTCGCCCGGGCGGCCCTCCAGGAACTGACCGAGGTCCTGGACGAGGCCATGAGGGCAGTACGGACTTGAGCTGGAGCTGGGAGGGGAGGCCGCCGCCTCCCCACTCCGGCCGCGCCCCCTACGAGTGCCCCAGTTCCGCCGTCTCCTCGTCCGGGAGCGGGGGGACCGAGCCCGAGTCGGGGGCCGGGCGGAGGGGGAAGGGGTCGACTCTGGTCTCGTCGATGACCGGCGGGGCCGGCTGCGGGGGCTTCGGCATGACCGCCGCCTCCGAGTGGCCGCCGCAGCCGTAGGCGAGGGAGACCACGCGGCCGTCGGCCGGGGAGAACTCGTTGGCGCACACACCGAACGCCTGTCCGAGCGAGCCGCCGATCGGAGCGAGGAAACCACAGCTCACGCAGGTCGCCGGGGCGGCCTGCGCCATCGGCGTCTTCGCGCCGAACGCCTCCTCCCAGCGGTCGGCCGCGACATGCAGGCCGTAGCGGGACAGGACCCGCGCGCGCCGCATCCCCAGCTCCTCGGCGACCGCCGCGACCGAGCCCCGCGAGGGCGCGGTGGGCAGGTTGCGCGGCGGGCCGTCGGTGACCTCGGCGTCCTCCGCCTCCACCAGCTCGGCCATCTCCTCGGAGACGGCGGAGTTCGGCGGCGGCGCGTCCTCGCCGGAGAAGCCGGGCTCCAGACGCAGATCGTCCGCGTCCGTCGGCAGCAGGTCGCCCGGCCCCATGTCGCCGGGCCGCAGCCGCTCGCTCCACGGCACCCACTCCGGCGCGAGCACGGCGTCCGGGCCGGGCAGCAGCACCGCCTCGTCCAGCGTGACGATCTTCGCGCGGGAGGCGCGCGCCACCGTGACCGCCCAGCGCCAGCCGCGGTAGCCCAGCTCCTTGCACTCGAAGAAGTGGGTGACGACGCGGTCACCCTCGGCCACCACGCCCGCGTGCTCACCGACGACCCCGGGCGCTGCCACCTCCTCCGCTGCGGCGCGGGCGAGGTCGACGGCCTCGGCGCACAGGCGGTCGGGGGTGCGGCTTCGCGTGGTCGCTGCGCTCACAGGTATCGCTTCTCTCCTACGCCGTCTGACGGGTGCGCCGGCCTGAAGGCGGCGGGGCGAACGGAGCGGACCTGCGGACCGCGTCGACGTACGCGCCCGATCGCGCTCGGGCGCACCTACGTCATCCATTCTGCGGTATGCCCGTAAGGCGCGCGGCCGAGAACGTTCGCCACGGCGCGCTACGCACGCTACCTTCTCGCCGCCGCTCGGCCTACACCGACGGTGCCTCACCGTCGCGCGGCGAACGGATTCGCCTGCCCGAAGGGTCCGCGCGCCGCCCCCCGCGTCCCCGTCGTGCGGGTGCGCCCGTCGGGGGGCGGGTGGCCCCTTCCGGGCCGTCTTGACGCTAGCCGCGGCCGTCTCGGGGCAGTATGACGGAGTGGCAGCCCCGAGGACGCCCCCGCAGACCCCCGCCGGGACCGACGAGCCCCAGGGGTCCGAGGGAAGCAGCCGAGGCAGCGGTTCGGGCCGGTTCGGCGGGTCCGTCCGCGCGGTCGGCCGTGCCCTGCGCCTCCCCTTCACGGGCACCGTGCGCGGCATCCGCAAGGCCACCCACGCGCACGGCGCCGGCGAGTCCGGCCTCGGCAAGCTGATCGAGCTGCACGCGGTGAACGGCGCCGGGGACGTCATGGTCACCGTCGCCCTCGCCTCCACCGTCTTCTTCTCCGTCCCCACCGACGAGGCCCGCGGCCGGGTCGCGCTCTACCTCGCCATCACCATGGCTCCCTTCACGCTCCTCGCCCCGGTGATCGGCCCCCTCCTGGACCGCCTCCCGCACGGCCGGCGCGCCGCGATGGCCGCCGCGATGCTGGCCCGCGCGCTGCTCGCCCTGGTCATCGCGGGCGCGGCGGCCGGTGGCGGCCTGGAGCTGTATCCGGCGGCGCTCGGCGTGCTGGTCGCCTCCAAGGCGTACGGGGTGGTCCGCAGCGCGGTCGTGCCGCGGCTGCTGCCGCCGCGGTTCTCGCTGGTCAAGGCGAACTCCCGGGTGACCCTCGGCGGGCTGCTCGCCACCGGCGCCGCCGCGCCCGTCGGCGCGGGACTGCACCTGATCGGCCCGCGCTGGCCGCTCTACGGCGCGTTCGTGATCTTCGTCGCGGGAACGTTCCTGTCGTTCTCCCTGCCGCCCAAGGTGGACTCCGCCAAGGGCGAGCACCGGGCACTGCTGGCGGCGGCGGAGGGCACGACACGCCACGGGACGCGCCGCGGCCCGACCGCGCGGGCCGAGCGGGCGCCGGGACGGCCGGGGGCGCCGCCCGGACGGCCCTGGTCCGCGCCCGTGCGGCCGGGGGCAGCGCCTGAGCGGCGGGGGGTGGCACCCGGGCGGCCCGGGGCGGGACCTGAGCGGTCCGGGGCGGGACCTGAGCGGTCCGGGGCGGGACCTGAGCGGTCCGGGGCGGGACCTGAGCGGTCCGGGGCGGGACCTGAGCGGTCCGGGGCGGGACCTGAGCGGTCCGGGGTGGGACCTGAGCGGTCCGGGGCCGCGTCTGTGCGGCCCGGGGCTGCACACGAGCTGCCCGGGCCGGCGCACGAGCCGGGCGAGGCTGCGCCCGAGCAGCCCGGGGTGGAACCCGACCGGCCGGGGGCGGCACCGGA
>NZ_JAIOAB010000109.1 GCF_019890635.1 Streptomyces sennicomposti | reverse complement strand
TCGGGGGTGGTGCGCGGTGTGCGGTGGGGTGGGGCGGCACGGTGGGGTGCTGCGGCACGGTGGGCGGGTGCGGGTGCGGGTGCGGGTGCGGGTGCGGGGCGTGGTGTGTGCGGTGGGGGTGGTGCGGCAGGGTGGGTGGGTGTGCGGTGGCGTGGTGGGGGCGTGCAGAATCGGGACCATGACGACGCCCGCGCATGAGCCCCCCGCCCCCGAGTACAAGGACCGGGTCAACCGGTCGACCGGAGGTGTCGCGGGCGGCGTCGTGCTGCTCGCCCTCGTCCTGTGGCTCGGCTTCGACGCCATGTTCACCGGCGACGGCCGCACCCCCTGGCTCGCGCTCGCCGGGATGATCCTCGTGGTGCCGCTCATCGTCGCCTTCACGCTGCGCCCCGCCGTGTACGTCAACTCCGACCGGCTGCGCGTGCGCAACCCGTTCCGCCTGATCGTGCTGCCCTGGGGGCAGATCGCCGTCCTGCGCTCCGGGTACTCCAACGAGGTCCTCACCAAGTCCGGCGACAAGTACCAGATGTGGGCCGTGCCGGTCTCCCTGCGGGCGCGCAAGCGGGCCGCCCGGCAGGAGGCGCGGGCCGCCACCGCGGGCGAGCGCGGTGCGGCGGGCGCCGGCCGGGGGGCCGTCGGCCTCGGCGGCCGTGGCGGTGTGCTCGGGCGCGCCGGCAGTACGCGCGGGCTGAGCGGCGGCGGCTCCGCCGGGGAGCCGATCCGGGCCGAGGGCGACCAGTTCATGGCCGATCTGCGCGAGCTGCACGAGGCCCGCGAGGACGCGGAGAGCGCGCAGGGCGCGGTGACCGTGCGGTGGGCCTACGAGATCCTCGGGCCCGCTGTGGCGGGGGCGCTCGTGCTCGTCATTCTGCTGGTGATCGGCTGAGGTGAGTCCCGGGGGCGGGCGGTCGTTCCGGGTGCCTGCCCCGGTGGGTGGCTGAACCGGGACTTCGCGGGAGGGCGGGGGCCTGGGGCGCCTGACGCTGGGTGGATGGCTGAGCTGTGGGGGCGGGCGCGGGTGGCGCGCCCGCCCCGGCTCGTCAGATGCCCAGTGCCGTCGACAGGTCCTTCTTGATCGCCGTCAGCAGCGTCGTCGCCTTCTCGTGCGCCGGGGCCAGGTCCGCTCGGGCGGGTACCGGGACCACGACCTCCAGGTAGCACTTCAGCTTCGGCTCCGTGCCCGACGGGCGGACGATCACCCGGGCGCCGTCCAGCGTGTAGCGCAGGCCGTCCGTCGGCGGGAGCGTGTCCGTGCCCTGCGTCAGGTCCTCGGTGCGGGTCACCGTCAGACCCGCCAGCTCCGTCGGAGGCTGCTCGCGCAGGCGGCGCATCGCGTCCGCGATCAGGGACAGGTCCTCCACGCGGACCGAGAGCTGGTCCGTGGCGTGCAGGCCGTGCTCCACGGCCAGGTCGTCGAGGAGGTCGAGCAGCGTACGGCCCTGCTCCTTGAGCTGCGACGCCAGCTCCGTGATCAGCAGCGCCGCGGTGATGCCGTCCTTGTCGCGCACGCCCTCCGGGTCCACGCAGTAGCCGAGCGCCTCCTCGTAGCCGTAGCGCAGGCCCTCGACGCGGGCGATCCACTTGAAGCCCGTCAGGGTCTCCTCGTGCGGCAGGCCCGCCTTCCCGGCGATGCTGCCGAGCAGGGACGACGACACGATCGACTCCGCGAACGTGCCGCGCGCGCCGCGGGTGACCAGGTGGGCGGCGAGCAGCGCGCCGACCTCGTCGCCGCGGAGCATGCGCCAGTCCGCGCCGTCCTTGACCGCCACCGCGCAGCGGTCCGCGTCCGGGTCGTTGGCGATGACCAGGTCGGGGTCCGTCTCCCGGGCCTTCGCGAACGCCAGGTCCATCGCGCCGGGCTCCTCCGGGTTGGGGAACGCGACCGTCGGGAAGTCCGGGTCCGGCTCCGCCTGCTCGGCGACGAGGACCGGCTCCGGGAAGCCCGCGCGCGCGAAGGCGGCGAGGAGGGTGTCCTTGCCGACGCCGTGCATCGCCGTGTAGACCGTGCGGGCCGTGCGCGGGGAGTTTGCGGCGAGGACCGCGTCCGTACGGGTCAGGTAGGCGTCCAGGACGTCGTCGCCCAGGATCTCCCAGCCCGAGTCCGGGCGGGGGACCGCCGTGAGCGTGGTGATCGCGTCGATCTCCGCCGCGATCTCCGCGTCGGCGGGCGGGACGATCTGGGAGCCGTCGCCCAGGTACACCTTGTAGCCGTTGTCGCGGGGCGGGTTGTGGCTGGCCGTGACCTCCACGCCGGCCACCGCGCCGAGGTGCCGGATGGCGAAGGCGAGGACCGGGGTGGGCAGGGGGCGCGGCAGCACGGCGGCGCGCAGGCCCGCGCCGGTCATCACGGCGGCGGTGTCGCGGGCGAAGTCCTCGGACTTGTGGCGGGCGTCGTAGCCGATGACGACGAGACCGGGCGCGTCGGGCGTGCCGTTTGCGCCGGTCGTGCCGGTCGTGCCGGTCGTGTCGGCCGTGTCGTCGCCGTGGGGGACGCCCTGCTTCTTGAGGTACGCGGCGAGGCCGGCGGCGGCGCGGATGACGACGGAGCGGTTCATGCGCAGGGGGCCGGCGCCGAGTTCGCCGCGGAGGCCGGCGGTGCCGAACTGGAGGGTGCCGGCGAAGCGGGCTTCGAGTTCCTTGGTGGCGTTCGCCTCGATGAGGGCGGCGAGTTCCGCGCGGGTGTCCGCGTCGGGGTCCTCGGCGAGCCATGCCTTGGCCCGTGCGATGAGGTCGTCGTGCACGATTGCGTCAGCCTCTCGTGTGGTGGTGCGGCTCGGGTGGTGCGGTGTGGCGCCGCCGGTCTTGGGGGCGCTTGGGGTGCGTGGTGGGCCGGGGCGCCTTGGGGTGCGGGGTGGGTCGGGGCCGTGGTGGTACGTCCAGCCCGCCGCCCACGGACATACGGCCCGGAGTTCGGTTCGCTGAGGGAGGAGGGACCGCAGTACGCGGCGGGCATATGGACGTACCACCACGGCCCCTTCCGTCGTACGGCGGCTGCCGGCCGGTGGGGGCCAGGCGCGTGGGCGGGCGGCCCGCATTCGTTGTACCGCGGGTGCGGGGGCGGGTGGGCCGCTTCCGTTGTACGGCGGGTGCGGGGGCCGCCCGCCCGGTGGGGGCGGCTTTCCTCTTGTGTTTCTACAGGCGGTCCAGGACCTGGGCCAGGAGGGAGCCCATGCGGGTGGCGCTGTCGCGGCCCGCCTGGAGGACCTCCTCGTGGTTGAGGGGCTCGCCCGTCATGCCCGCGGCGAGGTTGGTCACCAGGGAGATGCCGAGGACCTCCGCGCCGGCCTCGCGGGCGGCGATCGCCTCCAGGACCGTGGACATGCCCACCAGGTCCGCGCCGATCACGCGGGCCATGCGGATCTCGGCCGGCGTCTCGTAGTGCGGGCCGGGGAACTGGGCGTAGACGCCCTCCTCCAGGGTCGGGTCCACCTCCTTGCACAGGGCGCGCAGGCGGGGGGAGTAGAGGTCGGTCAGGTCGACGAAGTTGGCGCCGACGATCGGGGAGGTCGCCGTCAGGTTGATGTGGTCGCTGATCAGGACCGGCTGGCCGGGGCGCATGCCCTCGCGCAGGCCGCCGCAGCCGTTGGTCAGCACGATCGTCTTGCAGCCGGCCGCCACCGCGGTGCGCACACCGTGGGCGACGGAGGCGACGCCGCGGCCCTCGTAGTAGTGGGTGCGGCCGAGGAAGACCAGGGCGCGCTTGTTCCCGATCGTGTACGAGCGGATCTTGCCACCGTGGCCCTCCACCACCGGCGGCGGGAACCCGGGCAGCTCGGTGACCTGGAGTTCGGCGTCGGGCGCGCCCAGGGCGTCCACGGCCGGAGCCCAGCCGGAGCCCATCACGAGGGCGACGTCGTGGGTCTCCGCGCCGGTGAGTTCGCGCAGGCGCGCGGCGGCGGCGTCGGCGGCGGCGTAGGGATCGCCCTGGATGTCGTCCGGAAGAAGAGATGCGTTCACGCGGATGAGGGTAGCCGCTTCCGGCCTACGCGCGTAGATGACGGAGCTCACGGGAATGCGATCGTTGTCTTGTCGTTTCCGACGAGGGTGCGGGGCGGGTGGTGCGCGTGGGTCAGCAGGGGCGTTTGCGCAGTTCCATCACGTAGTCGTGCGGGGCGCCCGCGGACTCGGCCGCGTCCGCGATCTCGCCCAGGTAGCGGGCCGAGGGCAGGCCGCCCTCGTAGCCGTTGAGGACGTAGACCCAGGCCGGCTCCTCGCCGTCCAGCGTGTGGACGCGCACGCGCATCCGCCGGTAGACCTCGTTGCCGACGCCCTCCCAGCGGTCCAGCGACTCCTCGTCCATCGGGGCGATGTCGTAGAGCGCGACGAAGACCTGGGAGATCGGGTCCTCCACCAGGGTCGCGAGCGCGCCCTCCCAGCCCATGTGCTCGCCGCCGAAGGTCAGCCGCCAGCCGTTCAGCCAGCCCGTGGCGCGCAGCGGCGAGTGCGGGGCGCGGCGGGACATCAGCCGCGCGTCGAGATTGCCGGCGTACGCGGCGTAGAGCGACATGGGCGAAGCGTACGGCAGGGCGCCCGGGTACCGCCGATGACGCCCGTGCGCCGCCCCGGGGCAGTGGCACCTTGAGGAGTGCGGGACAATGGAGTACGTGACTCGGATCGTGATCATCGGTGGCGGACCCGGCGGATACGAAGCGGCGCTGGTCGCCGCTCAGCTCGGCGCGGAGGTGACCGTCGTCGACTGCGACGGTCTGGGCGGAGCGTCGGTGCTGACCGACTGCGTGCCGTCGAAGACCCTTATCGCTACGGCCGAGGTGATGACGACCTTCGACTCCTCCTACGAGGAGCTGGGGATCATCGTCGCCGACGACACCCCGCCCATGGAGCAGGCCGCCCGGGTGGTCGGCGTCGACCTCGGCAAGGTCAACCGCCGCGTGAAGCGCCTGGCGCTCGCGCAGTCGCACGACATCACCGCCTCCGTGACGCGCGCCGGCGCGCGGGTCATGCGCGGGCGCGGCCGGCTGGAGGGCATGCAGGCCCTCGACGGCTCGCGCAAGGTCGTCGTCACCACCGCCGACGGCAGCGAGGAGACCCTCACCGCCGACGCCGTGCTGATCGCCACCGGCGGCCACCCGCGCGAGCTGCCCGACGCGCAGCCCGACGGCGAGCGCATCCTGAACTGGACCCAGGTCTACGACCTCACCGAGCTGCCCGAAGAGCTGATCGTGGTCGGCTCCGGCGTCACCGGCGCCGAGTTCGCCGGCGCCTACCAGGCGCTCGGCTCCCGGGTCACCCTCGTCTCCTCCCGCGACCGCGTGCTGCCCGGCGAGGACCCCGACGCCGCCGCCGTCCTGGAGGACGTCTTCCGGCGCCGCGGCATGAACGTCATGGCCCGCTCCCGCGCGGCGGCCGCCAAGCGCGTCGGCGACCGCGTCGAGGTGACCCTCGCCGACGGGCGCGTCATCACCGGCTCGCACTGCCTCATGGCCGTCGGCGCCGTCCCCAACAGCGCCGGGCTCGGCCTGGAGGAGGCCGGCGTCAAACTGCGCGAGTCCGGTCACATCTGGACCGACAAGGTGTCGCGGACGACCGCTCCGGGCGTGTACGCGGCCGGCGACGTGACCGGCGTGTTCGCCCTGGCTTCGGTGGCGGCCATGCAGGGACGCATCGCCATGTACCACTTCCTCGGCGACGCGGTGGCCCCCCTCGACCTCAAGACGGTCTCCTCCAACGTCTTCACCGACCCGGAGATCGCCACCGTCGGCTACAGCCAGGCCGACGTGGACGCCGGCAAGATCGACGCCCGCTGTGTGAAGCTGCCGCTGCTGCGCAACCCGCGCGCGAAGATGCAGGGCATCCGGGACGGCTTCGTCAAGCTCTTCTGCCGGCCGGGCACCGGCATCGTGGTCGGCGGTGTGGTCGTCGCGCCGCGCGCCTCGGAACTGATCCATCCCATCTCGATCGCCGTCGACAACAATCTGACGGTCGAACAGATCGCGAACGCCTTCACCGTGTACCCGTCTCTTTCGGGCTCGATCGCCGAGGTGGCCCGGCAGCTGCACGGCCGCAAGGCCACGGGCGAGGCGTAGGCCCGCCGAGGCGAGGCGCGGGCCCGCCGGGGCCGCGCCCCGGCGTCCGCCTCGCGGGGGGCCGGCGGGCGGCCCTCGGGTGGCACGCGGGGGCTGGGGCGCGGCCGGGTGATCCGCCCGCTGAACGGGTGATCTGCCTGGTGGCGGGAGTGGTGCGCCCGGTGGCCGGCGACCGCGCCGGTCCCGTCGTCCGGCCGGGCGCCGATGGGGCGCTGGTGGGGCGCCGATGGGAGCCGGGCGGGCCGGTTCGCCCGGTCCGGACCGGTGTCCATGCGTGCGGCATAGGCGGGAGGCCTAGGCCCCGTATCGGCCCTATACCACCTGGTGCCCCCCGGTGCGAACAACTTCTGTTATTCGGCGCAAACTGCTGAAAGCAGACGGTCGCTGGGGTTACTGTCAGTTTCGTGTTCGCTGCTGAACGTCGCCAATTGATCCTCGAAATGGTGCGAGCGAACGGTGCGGTGTCGCTCCGTGAACTCGCCCGCGTCGTCCAGACCTCCGAAGTGACCGTACGACGGGACGTGCGGGCGCTGGAGGCCGAAGGACTCCTCGACCGCCGACACGGCGGTGCGGTACTTCCCGGCGGCTTCACGCGGGAGTCCGGTTTCCCGCAGAAGTCGCACCTCGCGACCGCGGAGAAGACGGCCATCGCCGACCTCGCCGCGGGCCTCGTCGAAGAAGGCGAGGCCATCGTCGTCGGGGCCGGTACGACCACGCAGGAACTGGCGCGGCGGCTCGCCCGGGTGCCCGGGCTGACCGTCGTCACCAACTCCCTCCTGGTCGCCCAGGCCCTCGCCCACGCCAACCGCGTGGAGGTCGTCATGACCGGCGGAACATTACGCGGCTCCAACTACGCCCTCGTCGGCTCCGGGGCCGAACAGTCGCTCCAGGGGCTGCGGGTCTCGAAGGCCTTCCTCTCCGGGAGCGGCCTCACGGCCGAGCGGGGCCTGTCCACGTCCAACATGCTGTCGGCCTCGGTGGACCGGGCCCTCGTCCAGGCCGCCGCGGAGGTCGTCGTCCTCGCCGACCACGGCAAGCTCGGCGCGGACACCATGTTCCAGACCGTCCCGACCGACCTCATCACCCGCCTGGTCACCGACGAGCCGCCGGCCCACGACGACCGCGCGGGCACCGAACTCCAGGCCCTCGCCGACCAGGGCGTCCAGATCTCCGTGGCCGGCCCGTCAGGGCACCCGGTGGGCGAACAGCCCCCGACCCGCGGCGACCGCCGCCGCGACGTCCCCCTGCCCGGCCCCCGCCGCGGCCAGGTACCGGGGGGCACGGCGACCCCACTGCGCGCTTCGGCGCTCACGGGGGAGCAGACGGGGGGCGAGCGGGGGGCGGGGGCTCGGGTGGCGGATTTGCGGAGGCGGTAGGGGGCGGTGGGGGTGGGGGGCTCCGGGGGGTCCGGGTTGGGTGCGGCCGGGGGCCGGGCCGGGCGGTCCGGGGGACCGGGGTCCGGGGCGGGGTGGTTCGGCGCTGGGGCCGGGGGCGGGGCCGGTGGGTCGGTTGGGCCGGGGTGGGCTCCGGGGCCGGGGTGAGCGTTGATGAATGGTTGGTTCGGGCCGTGAGGGTCCGGGTGAGCCGTGGGTGTCCGGGGTGGGTGGCCTGGAATTCCCATTCGTTGCCACACCGAGGCGCCCGGTCGGTCCGCGTGAGCGGTCCGGCCGGGCGCCTCGGTGTGGTGCGGGA
>NZ_JAIOAB010000108.1 GCF_019890635.1 Streptomyces sennicomposti | reverse complement strand
TGCCGCGTCCACTGAGCCGGTCGCCGCGCCGGCTGCCTCCGCCCCGGCTGCCGCTGCCGCCGGTCCGGACGCGGCCACGGTGACCTCCGCGCTGCTGGAGGTCGTGGCGCAGAAGACCGGCTATCCGGCGGAGATGCTGGACCTCGGTATGGATGTCGAGGCCGATCTGGGGATCGACTCCATCAAGCGGGTCGAGATCATGGGTGTGCTGCATGAGCGGTTCGCGGCCGGTACGCCGGCCAGCCCGGAGCAGTTGGCCGAGCTGCGCACGCTCCAGGACATCGTCGGCTTCATAGCCGGCCAGGACGCCCCGGCCCCGCAGGCCGCCCCCACCGCCCCGTCGGCCCCGGCGTCCGAGCCGGAGGCCGCCCCGGAGCGCGGGCGGATCGGCAGGGCGCAGGCCGTCCTCGCCGAACTGCCGGTGCCCGACCAGCTGGTGGACGCCTACCCCGCCTCCCCGGCCGCGCTGCTCGTGGACGACGGCGGTGAGCTGACCCAGGAGATCGCCGTCCGGCTCCAGACGCAGGGCTGGAAGGTGCACGTGCTGCGGCTGCCCGGCGTGCCGCAGCGGGTGGAGGACGCGGTGGACCACGCGCTCACCGGCTGGGGCGTCACCGAACTCGCCTCGCGAGTCGAGGAGGCCCTCGGCGAGCGCGTCAGCCTGGTCCTCGACCTGTGCACCAAGGCCCCGGCGGACTGGGCCGAGGGAGTGCGGCGCCTCGCGCACACCCTGCTGGTGGCCAAGCACCTGGTGGAGCCGCTGAACGGCGCCGCCGCGTTCGGCCGCGCCGCCTACACCACCGTCACCCGCCTGGACGGCTCCTTCGGCCTCGGCGGCGTCGACGAGCACCTGACGCCGCTCGGCGGTGTCGCCGGTCTGGTCAAGACGCTGGCCGTGGAGGCCCCGGAGGTCTTCGCCCGCGCCGTGGACCTGGCCCCCGGCCTCGCGCCCGACGCCGCCGCCGCGCTGGTCCTCGGCGAGGTGTACGACGCGGCCACCGAGCCCGTCCAGGTCGGCCACGACGGCACCCGCCGCGTCACCCTCACCCTCGGCGAGCAGCCGGCGCAGCCGACCGGCGCGCAGCCGCAGCCGCTGGGCAGCGAGGACCTGCTGGTCGTCACCGGAGGCGGGCGCGGCATCACCGCGACCTGCGTGACGGAGCTGGCGCGCCGTCACCGGCCGGGCCTGCTCCTGCTGGGCCGGACCCCGCTGGAGGAGGAGCCCGAGTGGGCCCGCGGGGTGACGGAGGCCGCCGCGCTCAAGGCCGCGGCCGCCGCCGACCTCAAGCGCGCCGGAGAGAAGCCCACCCCGAAGCGCGTCGAGCAGGCCTACCGGGCCGTCGTCGGCGGCCGCGAGGTGCGGGCCACCCTGGAGGCGCTGCGCGCCGCGGGCAGCCAGGCCGAGTACCTGGCGGTGGACATCACCGACCCGGAGGCCACCGCCGCCGCCCTCGCCCCGTACCGGAGCCGGATCACCGGCCTCGTGCACGGCGCCGGGGTCCTCGCCGACCAGCTGATCGCGCAGAAGAAGGCCTCCGAGATCGAGCGGGTCTTCGCTCCCAAGCTGGCGGGCCTGCGCGCCGTGACGGCCGCGCTGGACGCGGACGCGCTGCGGCACGTGGTGCTCTTCTCCTCGGTCGCCGGCTTCTTCGGCAACCGCGGCCAGTCCGACTACGCCATGGCCAACGAGACGCTCAACGCCTGGGCGTCCTCCTGGAAGCGGCGCCACCCGGCCGCCCGGGTCACCTCGCTCAACTGGGGCGCCTGGGACAGCGGCATGGTCTCCCCGGAGATCAAGGCCGTCTTCCGGGAACGCGGCATCGTCCTCATCCCGCAGGACACCGGCGCCGAGATGTTCGCCGACCAGTTCGCCGCCGAGCGCGCGGACGACGCGGTGACCGTGCTCGGCCCGACCACCCCGCTCTCCGAGCGCGTCCCGGCCGCCCCGTCGGCCACCGTCACCGTCGAGCGGCGGATCGCCGGCCTGGACCGCGACCCGCTCGTGGCCGACCACGTCATCGGCGACGCCCCGGTGCTCCCGGCGGCCGCGGCCCTCGGCTGGGCGATCGGCGCGGTGGAGCGCGCCACCGGCGGCGAGGTCCGCCAGGTGCGGGACTTCTCCGTGCAGAAGGGCATCGTCTTCGACGGCACCCAGCCGGAGAACGCCCGCCTCGTCATCACCCCGCTGCCCGAGGCCCCCGGCGCCGTGCAGGCGGCCATCCGCTCGGTGAACCAGGACGGCGCGGTGCGCCCGCACTACGCCGCCGTACTGGACGCCGCGCCGGCCGCGCCGCAGACGCCCGTCGCCGGACTGCCCGCCCTCGGCGGCGGCCGGCCCGCCGACGGCCTCTACACCGACGGCACCCTCTTCCACGGGCCCGCGCTGCGCGGCGTGCGGCGGGTGCTCGCCGAGGAGGAGTCCCGGCTCGTCCTGGAGTGCGCGCTCGCCGAGCACCGCACCGAGGGCGGCGCCTTCGCCGGCGCCCACTACGCCCCCGGCACCGCCGACCTGCTGCTGCAGGCCGCCCTGGTGTGGGTGCGGCTCTTCCGGGGCAGCGCCGGACTCCCGCTGGCCGTCGGCCACGCCGAGCTGCACCACCCGCTGCCCGACGGCGAGCCCTTCGTCGTCCTGGTGGAGCCCGGCACCGCCGGTGCGGGCGCCGAGGCCCGGCTCACCGTCACCGCCTGTGCCCCCGACGGACGGGTGCTGACGCGCCTGCACGACGTGTCCGTCATCTCGGCGCCGCAGCTCACGGCCAAGTTCGTCAGCGGCTGACCGCCCGTCCGTATCCGACTGACGACCTGACCGGTCGGCCCGGCCGGCGCCTACGCGCACGCCGGCCGGGCCGACCGACCTACGGAGGGACCTCGCTCTGATGAGCAAGTACGCCATCGTCGGCCTGTCCTGTCTCTTCCCGGGCGCCCGCACCCCCGCCGAGTTCTGGCAGAACCTGCGCAGCGGGGCGGACGCCCGCCGGGAGGGCGGAGACGAGATCTTCGGCGCAACGCCCCGGGACGCCGACCTCGACCCGCAGCACCGCATCTACTGCCGCCGTGGCGGCTTCATCACCGACTTCGAGTTCGACCCCACCGGCTACCGCCTCGACGCCGAGCAGCTCGCCCCCCTCGACCGGATCTTCCACTGGTCGCTGTACACCGCCCGCGAGGCGCTGCGCGACAGCGGCTACGAGGCCCGGCCCGAGACCCTCGACCGCACGGCGCTCATCCTCGGCAACTACTCCTTCCCCACCCCCACCTCGGCCCGGATCAGCGTCCCGCTGGCCCGCGAGGCGGTGCTGGAGGGACTGCGCCGGGCCGGGCTGCCCGAGCTGGCCGGACTCCCCGACGGCGCCCCGCTGGTCGACGCCGAGCTGCTGCGCGGCGAGAACCTGCGGGTCAGCGGCTCCCCGGCGGCCGTCACCGCCGCCGCGCTCGGCCTCGGCGGCCCGCGCTACGCCCTGGACGCGGCCTGCTCCTCCGCGCTCTACGCGCTCAAGCTGGCCTGCGCCCACCTGGCCGCCGGACAGGTGGACCTGGTGCTGGCCGGCGGCGTCTGCGCCCCCGACCCCACCCTCATCCACCTCTCCTTCAGCGATCTGCACGCCTACCCGGAGAGCGGCTTCAGCCAGCCCTTCGACAACCGGTCCGAGGGCATCCTCACCGGCCAGGGCGCCGGAATGGTCGCCGTGAAGCGGCTCGCCGACGCGCTGCGCGACGGCGACCGCATCCACGCCGTCATCGACGGCATCGGCCTGAGCAACGACGGCAGCGGACGCCATCTGCTCGTCCCGCAGGGCGGCGGCCAGCTCACCTCCTACGAACTCGCCTACGCCGAGGCCGGCGTGGACCCGGCCACCATCGACTACCTGGAGTGCCACGCCACCGGCACCCCGCTCGGCGACGCCACCGAGGCCGAGTCCGTGGCCGACTTCTTCGGCCGGCACGGCAAGGTCCCGCTGATCGGCTCGGTCAAGGGCAACATCGGGCACCTGCTCACCGTCGCCGGACTGAGCAGCATGCTCAAGGTCATCCTGGCCATGGACGACGGCCACATCCCGCCCACCATCGGCGTCGGACAGCCGGTGCGCTCGGCCGACGGACGCGTGGGGGAGGACGTGCTGGTCCGCGAGGGCCGGCCGTGGCCCGAGGGGGTGGGGCCGCTGCGGGCGGCCGTCTCCGCCTTCGGCTTCGGCGGCACCAACGCGCACGTCGTGCTCTCCGCGCCCGAGGCCGCCGAGCTGTGGGAGCCCGGTGAGGAGAGCCCCGCCGAGCCGCCCGCGCTGGACATCGTCGGCCTGGGCGCGCACTTCGGCCCGCTCGACGGCGTGGACGCCCTGGAACAGGCCGTCCACTCGGGCGCCGACGCGTTCGGCCCGCTGCCCGAGCGGCGCTGGCGCGGTCTGGAGCAGACCCGGGGCGGCACCCTGGACCGGGCCGGGCTCGCGGGCGAGTCCGTGCCGCACGGCGCCTACGTGGACGGCGTCGACATCGACCCCGTCGACCACAAGATCCCGCCCGCCGACCTGCGCACCTACAACCTCCAGCACGCGCTGGCCACCAAGGTCGCCGACGAGGCGCTGCGCGACGCCGGCTACAGCCGGGCCGTCCCGAAGGGCGCGAGCGCGCCCGAACCGCGGCGGATCGCGGTGGTGGTGGCGATGGAGCTGGAGCCGTACACGCACGCCCGGCTCACCCGGTACACGCTGTCGGGCTTCCTGCGCGAGCAGTTCGAGGCCGCCGGAGTGGAGCTGACCGAGGAGCAGCTCGCCGCGATCGCCGCGGTCGGCCGGGACGCGGTGGTGCCCCCGATCGTGGCCAACGAGGTGCTCAGCTACATCGGCAACGTGATGGCCAGCCGGATCTCCTCGCTGTGGAACCTCACCGGCCCCTCCTTCACCGTCTCGGCGGAGGGCTCGGGGACGGCGGAGGCGCTGGAGGCCGCCCGGCTGCTGCTGATGGACCCGGGGATCGAGGCGGTGCTGATCGGCGCCGTCGACCTCACCGGCTCCGCGGAGCACCTGCTGCTGCACCCCGACGCGGTCTCCGAGGCGGGCCTCACCTTCGCCGAGGGCGCCCGCGGGGTGCGGATCGGCGAGGGCGCCGGCGCGGTCGTCGTCACCCGCAGCGGGGAGGCGGCCGGCCGCCGGGTCTACGCCCGGCTGGACGCCCTGGCCGTCGGCGCCGCCCAGGCCCACGACGGCGCGGCGCCCCGCACGGACGCCGACACCCTGGCCGCCACCGCCGAGGCCGCCCTGACCGCCGCCGGGATCTCCGCCGCCGAGGTCGGCTACGTCGAGGCCCACGCGGCGGGCGCCGCCGACGAGGACCGGGCCGAACTCACCGCCCTGGCCCGCGTGTACCGCACGGACGCCCCGGCCGCGGACGGCCCCGCCGACCCCAGCCGGATCGTCGCGCTCGGCAGCGCCAAGGCGCAGCTCGGGGACGCCGGCTGCGCCTCCGGGATGGCCGGGCTGATCCGCACCGTGCTCTGCCTGCACGGCGGCTATCTGCCCGGGACCACCGGATGGCAGCGGCCCGACCCCGAGTTCACGGCCGGCTTCGCCGACTCGGCGCTGTACGTGCCGGACACGTCGCGGCCCTGGCTGCGCGACTCGCGGCGGGCGCGGCGCTACGCCGCCGTCAGCATGGTGGGCGCGCAGGGCGGCTGCGCCCATCTGGTGCTGTCCGCCGACGGCACCCGCGGGCGCGTGGTGGACGGGGACTGGCAGCGGGCCCGGGGCCCGGTCCTGCTGGCCCTCTCCGCCCCGGACCTGGACGGGCTGCTGGCCTCCGTCGAACGGCACCGCGGTCTGCTGGACGACGGCGCCGACCCGTGGGCGCTGGCCCGCGCGGCCGCCCGGGAGCTGCCCGGCGCGCCGCTGCGCGCGGTCCTCGTCGGCCGGGACCCGGCCGAGCTGGGCCGGCAACTGGAGCTGGCCGCCCGGGACATCCCCGGCGCGCACGCCGCCGGCGGCGAGTGGGCCACCCCGGCGGGCTCCTTCTTCACCGCCCGCCCGATCGGCCCCGAGGGCAAGGTGGCGCTGGTCTACCCCGGCGCGTTCAACTCCTACCCGGGTCTCGGCCAGGACCTGTTCCGCGCCTTCCCCGGCCTGCTGGAGCACTTCGAGGCGCAGGCCGAGGAACCCGCCCGGCAGCTGCGCTCCGCCCTGCTCTACCCGCGCACCTATGTGACGCCGGGCCGGCGGGAGCTGATGGAGCTGGAGTCCGCGCTCGGCGACGACGTCCCGTTCATGCTGGCCACCGGCACCAGCTTCGCCATCCTCTACACCCACCTGGTGCGCCGGGTCCTGGGCGTCACCGCGCACGGCGGCTTCGGCTACAGCCTGGGCGAGTCCAGCATGCTCTTCGCCACCGGCGGCTGGAGCGCCGAGGGCCGCCGCGACGATCTGATCAGCGACACGCCGATCTTCCGGGACCGCCTCGTCGGCGCCCGCCGCACCGTGCGCGAGCTGTGGCGGGACATCCCCGCCGACGCCCCCGACAAGGACCTGTGGGCCTCGCACGTCCTGCTCACCGACGAGCGGACCGCGCGGGCCGCGATCGAGCGCTACGACCGGGTGTACCTCACCCACGTCAACACGCCCGGCGAGCTGGTCATCGCGGGCGATCCCACCGAGTGCCGCGCGCTGATCGAGGAACTGGGCTGCCCGGCGGCCCGCTCGCCGGTCAGCGTGGTGATGCACTGCCCGGTGGTGGACGCCGAACTCGACGGCCTGGCCGGGCTGAACGACTACCCGACCGGCTCGCTCGACGGCCTGGAACTGTTCTCCGCCTACGACTACCAGGAGCTGCCCGGACTGGACCGGGAGCGCATCGCGCGGCGCATCGCGCACACCCTGCGCTCCCCGATCGACTTCCCGCGCCTGGTGCGCACCGCCTACGAGCGGGGCTACCGCTACTTCATCGAGGTCGGCCCCGGCGCCACCTGCTCGCGCTGGGTGCGCGACACTCTCGGCGAGCAGCCGCACGTGGCGGCCTGCGTGGACCGGCGCGGCGTGCCCGCCACCAAGTCGATCGCCCAGCTGGCCGCCCGGCTGGTCGGGCACGGCCTGCCGGTGGACCTCACCGCGCTGCTCGGCGCACCGCAGGAGGCCGCCGCGGCCGTCCCGGCCCGGCGCACCGCCCGGTTCCGGGTGGGCGGCGGCGACCCGGTCCCGGAGCGGATCGCCCAGGGCGTGCGCACCGCCGCCCCGGCGACCGCCGTGGCGACGGACCGTCAGCCGGTCGCCACCTCCGTGGCCGCCCCGCGCACCGCCCCGGAGCCGCGCACCGCGACCGAGGCCCTCGCCCGGTCCGAGGCCCCCGCCGCGCCCGGACCCCGCACCGGGTCCGAGCCGCCCGCCGCGCCCGCCGCCGCATCCGCACCGCCCCCTGCCTCCGCCCCCGTCCCGTCCACCGCACCGGAGGAACCCGATCTCATGCCCGCCGACCCGACCGTCGCGGACCCCGAGGCCATCGTCTTCGACGGCGACCCGATCGCCTTCCTGCCGTGGGCGCCGGCGAGCCCGGCGCAGCCCGCCCCCGCGGCCCCCGCCCCGACCGACCGGCCCGCCGCCCCGACCGGCGCCGCCGCGCCCGCCCAGCCGAACGCCGCCGCGCCGGCGCACCCGAACGCCGCCGCCGCGCCCGCCGGCCCGGCCGGCACCGGCGCGCTCGCCGCCGACCTGGTCCGCGAGCTGCGCCGCCAGATGGTCGCCACCCACTCCGTGGTGATGGAGACCCAGCGCGTCCTGCAGAACGCCACCCTCACCCGCGCCGAGGCGCTGCTCGACGGCGGCCCGGCCCCCGCGCA
>NZ_JAIOAB010000107.1 GCF_019890635.1 Streptomyces sennicomposti | reverse complement strand
CAGCGCGTTGGCGAAGGCGGGCGCGACCGGGTTGAACGGGCTCTCGCTCATCGACTTGGCCCCGAGCGGCCCGATCGCGTCCGCCGTCTCCATGAAGTGCACCTCGGTGCGCGGCACATCGGCGTACTGCGGCAGCCGGTAGCGGCGGAAGGCGGCCGTCTCGACCGCGCCGCGCTCGTCGATGCGGACGTTCTCGAAGAGCGTCGCGCCGAGCGCCTGGGCCACCCCGCCCTCGACCTGGCCACGGCACTGCATCGGGTTCATCACCTTGCCCGCGTCGGCGGCGTGCACGCTGCGCAGGATGCGGATCTCGCCGGTGCCCGGATCGACGGCCACCTTGAACCACTGGGCGTTGAAGGCGACCGAGCGCGGGGTGCCGCCGAAGTGCCCGTCCGCGACGAAGGCGACGCCCACCGCGCGGGCGCTCTGGTACAGCTCCTTGAGCGAGAGCCGCCCGCCCGGGTGCAGGACGGCCTCCTCCGCGAGACGGCACTGCCCGCGCGGCACGCGCAGGTGGGCGGCGGCGAAGTCGAGGAGCAGGTCGGCCAGGGCGCGGGCGGCGCGCAGGGTGGCCTTGCCCGCGACGACGGTGCCGGTGGAGGCGAACGCGCCGGTGTCATGGCGGACGACGTCGGTGTCCGACTGGCGGACGGTGATCCGCTCGACGGTGGTGGCGAGTTCACCGGCCGCGATCTGCCGGTGCACGGTCGTCGTACCGTTGCCGAACTCGGCCGTGCCGACGGCCAGATCGAAGGTCCCGTCGGGCAGCAGGGCGGCCTTCGCGTCGGCGATGTGGCCGCCGGGCGGACCCGTCGCGATCATCGCGAGGGCGGACCCCTCGCCCACCAGCCAGCCCTCCGGGGCGGGTTGGCCGGCGTCGGTCTCGGCCTGCGCCCGGCGCACGATGCCCACGCACTGGTCGAGGCCGTAGCTCGCGATGTGCAGATCCTCCTCGTGGCCGCCGGGGGTGACCATCGCCTCGTTCGGGCCGATGGCGTTGCGGGCCTTGAACTCCAGCGGGTCCAGACCGAGTCGGCGGGCCAGTTCGTCGAAGGCCGACTCGACGGCGAACATGACCTGGCCGAGTCCGTAACCGCGGAAGGCGCCCGCCGGGACGGTGTGCGTGTACACCGAGTAGGCGTCGACCTTCTTGTGCGGGGCCCGGTAGACGGCCATGGACTCGCCGACGCTGTGGAACATCACCGCCGGGCCGTGGTTGCCGTACGCCCCCGTGTCGGCGACCACCCGCAGCTGAAGCGCGGTCAGCGTGCCGTCGCGGCGGGCGCCCGCCTTCACCCGGACGGTGAACGGATGGCGGGTGGTGGCCCCGTAGAACTGCTCGGCGCGGGTGTACTCCAGCTTCACCGGGCGGCCGAGGCGCAGCACCGCCAGCGCGACGACATCCTCGACGATCATCTCCTGCTTGCCGCCGAAGCCGCCGCCCACCCGGCCCGCCACCACCCGCACTCGCTCGTGCGGCAGGTCGTACAGGGCGCACAGCGCTCGGCGGGTGAGGAACGGCGTCTGGGAGCTGGTGCGCACGGTGAGGCGGCCGTCCTCGTCGATCCAGGCGACCGCGCCGTGCGTCTCCAGGCTGGCGTGCTGCGCCCGCTGGGTGCGGAACGTCTCCTCGTAGACCAGGTCGGCCGCGGCGAACCCGGCCGCCACGTCGCCGACTTCGCCGTGCGCCTCGCCCACGACGTTGGCCTTTGGACGGGCGATCCGGGCGCCGGCCGCGTCCTTGTCGTGCACGACGGGCGCGCCCGGCCGCATCGCCTCCTCCGGGTCCAGCACGGCCGGCAGCACCTCGTACGTCACCTCGATCCGCCGGCAGCCCTCCTCGGCGGCGGCCTCGCTGTCGGCGACGACCGCCGCGACCCGCTGGCCGATGTAGCGGACCGTGTCGTCCAGGACGCGGGTGTCGTCCGGGTCCTCCTCCGGGTGCTCGTGACGGGCGGTGGAGAAGTGCCGTTCGGGGGCGTCGTGATGGGTGAACACCGCGTGCACGCCGGGCACGCGCAGCGCGGCGGAGGCGTCGATCGCGACGATGCGGGCGTGGGCGTGCGGGGAGCGCAGCAGCTTCATGTGCAGCAGGCCGGGCACCTCCACGTCGAAGGTGTAGCGGGCGGTGCCGGTGACGACCTGCGGCCCGGCCGGGGCGGGCAGACTGCGGCCGACGGACTCGCCGGGCGCCGGGGCCTCGACGTTCTTCACCCCGCGCACCGCATCCTCGATAGCCCGGTAGCCGGTGCAGCGGCACAGATTGCCCTTGAACGCCCTCGGCAGATCGCCGAGCTTGTCCTCGTCCAGGGCGGCCGTCGTCATCAGGAACCCGGCCGTGCAGAAGCCGCACTGGAAGCCCTGCGCGTCGAGGAACCGCCGCTGCACCGGGTGCAGTTCGCCCTCGGGCGAGGCCAGCCCCTCGACGGTGGTGACGGTGCGGCCGTCGGCGCGGAAGGCCGGGTACAGACAGCTGTGCACCGGCTCGCCGTCGACATGGACCGTGCACGCGCCGCAGTCGCCCGCGTCGCAGCCCTTCTTCACCCCGAACCAGCCGCGCTCGCGCAGATACGTGCGCAGGCACTGCCCGGGCCGGGGCTCCTCCTCGTGCTGCCGGCCGTTGACCTCGATCCTCATCGCCTCGCCCCTCCCAGCTCCCGGCGGATCTCCTCCGCGTACCGGAACGTCATGTGCCGCCGCCACTCGGGCAGCCCGTGGATGTCGTCGAACCACTCGTCGTCGGCGACCGCCGAACCGAGCGCCGCCCGCAGCGCGGCGGCCGTCGGCGGCAGCGGGAACCACAGCCGCACCGGCCGCACCGTCGAGGCGGTCACCGTCACCGCCAGCGAGCCGTCCACCGGGTCCAGCGCCCCGATCACCAGAACCCCGGAGCGCCCCAGCCCGTACAGCGACGCCTGCCGGAACGCCGTACGGCAGCCGAGCGCGCGGGCGGGCAGGGTGACCGAGCGCAGCAGCTCGCCCTCGGCCAGCACCTTGCGGCCCGCGCCGGTCACGAAGTCGGTCACCCTCACCCGGCGGCGCGCGCCGCTCTGCGCGATCAGCAGGCACGCGCCGTCGAGAGCGGCGGTCAGCGAGGTCATCGGGCCGGCCGGCAGGGCGTTGCAGAGGTTGCCGCCGACGGTGGCCATGTTCCAGATCTTGAACGAGGCGAGAAAGGCCCGGCAGCACTGCTCGAACAGCGGCGCCGCCGCGGCGGGCAGCTCCTTCGCGAACCGGGACAGCTGGGCGATCGTGCAGGTGGCCGCGATCTCCAGCGAGCCGTCCGGATGCCGCCGCACGGGAGTCCAGCCGGTGCGGCTCAGATCGACCAGACGGCGCAGATGCGGCTGCGGCTCCGAGAACAGGTAGGTGCCGCCGCCGAGCCAGGCGTCGCCGGGCCGCCAGGGAGCGGGACGCCGGGCGTCGCGAATCTCCACCACCGTGTTGAGGTCCATGGCCGGAAGTGAAGCAACCGGAAGGGGGCCGCGACGACTGGTTCACAGCACGGAAACCCAAGCGTTCCAGGCCGGACTCCTGGTGAATCCACCAAGAGGCATACCGCTCGTCTGCTCTGGCATTTACCATGCGATGACTCGCATCCACCTGGTGAATGTGAGATGCCGGGCAGCACACCCCCGCGGCCCGGCGCCCGTACGAGGAGCCGGAACGCATGCACGTCGAACACCTGCTGGAGGACGAGTCCCTGGGCCTGCGCCTGCTCTGGGCCGAGGACGCGCTGCTGCGCCGGGAGATCAGCGGCGTCACCGTCACCGACCTGGAGGACCCGGCCCGTTTCGTCCGCCCCGACGAGGTGGTGCTCAGCGGGCTCGTCTGGTGGAGCGCGGACGAGGGCAGGGACAAGGCGGAACGGTTCGTCACCGGGCTGAAGGACGCGGGCGCCGTCGCGCTGCTGGCCGGCGAGGAGACCCACGGCGCGGTCCCTTCCGACCTGGTCGAGGCGTGCGCACGGCACGGACTGCCGGTCGCGGGCGTGCCCGCCCATGTGCTGTTCCGGGCGATCACCGACAGCGTGTACCTGCGGCAGTGGGGCGAGCTGGGGCGGGGGCGGGCGCTGCCCGAGCATGTGCGCGGCCGGCTGAACCGGCTGGTCGCGCAGGACGCCGACCCGGCGCTCGTCCTCGCCGCGGCCTTCGCGCATCTGGACGCGGTGCCGGCGTACGTCCTCACCGCGACCGGCCGGACGGTCGCGGCGACGCCGGGGGCGGAGCCGCTGCCGGCGCGGGTGGCCGCCGCGGCGGTGCTCGGCGGTGACAGCGGCAGCGCGACGGCGCCGGTGGAGGCGGAGGCGGCGGCCGGGCCGTACGGGCGGTGGTGGCTGCACCTGCCGGACGCCGCCGCAGCGCCGCCCCGGCTGGTCCAGGAGATCACCGCCGTCCTGGGCCGCTGCCGGACGGCCCTGACCCGCCGCGGGGCCGCCGAGCGGCGGGCTGCGCACGAACTGGGCCGACTGCTGAGCGCGGCGGCCGGCGACGGGTCCGGCGAGGTGGCCGGTGCGGTGCGGGCGTGCGGGCTGCCGGACGAGGGGCCGTACCGGGTGGTCGTCGCGGACAGCGCGCGGGCCGCGGACACGGGGGCGGCGGAGGGCGCGCTCGCGGAGGCGGTCGCGCACAGCGGGGCGGCGTACGCCGCCGTGGGACGGCTCCCGGAGGGGACTGCGTTCGCGGTGCTGCCCGAGGACGCCGCCCCGGAACTGGCGCGGGCCTGGCCGCTGGTGGCCGCCGCCGACCCCGGCGTCCCGCTGCACGGCGGCCTCGCCGCACCGGCCGCCGACGCGACCGCGCTGCCCGGCGCGCTGGCCGAAGCCCGCTACGCGCTGACCGCCGCCCGGACGATCGGGGCGGGCGCCTCCACGCTGACCGACGTCACGACGCTCACCACCCTGGACCTGCTGCTCACGGGCGTACCGGCCGAGGTCCGCGCCGCCTACAGCCGTACCGTCCTCGGCCCGCTGCTCGACCCGGCGAACGCGTCCGCCGCCGCGCTGCTGAACACGCTGCGGGTGTTCCTCGCTCACGACGGCTCCTGGGCGCGCACGGCCGAGGCGCTGCACCTGCACGTCAACACGGTGCACTACCGCATCCAGCGCATCGAGCACTTCACCGGCCGCGACCTGTCCCGGCTGCGGGACCGCCTCGACCTGTGGGCGGCCCTGCTGTGCCACCCGGACCAGGACGGCGACCGGTCCGCCGCGGCCGTACGACGTGACGGCGACCGGTCCGCTACCACCGCTCGGCGTGACGGCGACCGGTCCGCCACCACGGCTCGGCGTGACGGCGACCGAGAGGCTACGACCGCTCGACGTGAACGCTCGTCGACTTCACCCGCGCGACGACCGTGACCCCGACGGCGAGCCCCAGCTCGTCCACGGCCTCGCGGGTCACCAGGGACACGATGCGATGCGGGCCGGACTGGACCTCGACCCGGGCCACGACCTCGTCCACGGCGAGGGCGGTGACGATGCCGGTGAAGGAGTTGCGCACGGAGGTGGGCGGCCCGGAGGCCACGGCACGCTCGTCCTCGGCGGCGCGCTCCCGCACGAACCGGGCGAGCCCGGCGCCGTCGACGACACGGTTGCCCGCACCGTCCCGCCCGCTCGGCAACCGCCCCGCGTCCGCCCACCGGCGCACGGTCTCCGTACTCACCCGCAACACCCGCGCGGCCTGCCCAATGCTGTACGTCGGCACCCGGGAGACCCTATCCGGCTCCCGCCGCCGGACGGTTCGCCGAGGCCGCGGCACGTACCCGCCGGGCGCGGCGACCGCCGCCCGACGTGCCGCCGCCGCCCGACGAGCCGCAGCCCTACGACGAGCTGCCGTCGTACGACAAGCCGCCGTACGACGAGCCCGTGCCGCACGACGCGCCGCCGCCGCCCGACGAGCCCGCGCCGTACGACGCGCCGCCCCCGTCCACGAGTGTGCTCCGGACGGGTGGCAGCGGCCCCGCCGCGCCCCCGGCGGCCCGGGGCGGACGTGACGGCGCGGTAAGAGGGAACCCCCTGTCCGCCCCCGCGCCCCGGAGTGACGACGTGGACGTCTTCGCCGCGCACGATCCGGTGCGTGCCGTCGCCGGTGACGCGATGTCGGATGTCCTCGTCCTCGGGGGCGGAGCCGCCGGACTGTCGCTCGTGCACCGGCTGGTGGCCGGCGGGGCGGGCGGTGTGACGCTGGTGGAGGCCCCGGACGGGCCGGGACGGCCGGGGGAGCGGACCTGGTGCTACTGGGACCGGGGCGGCGGCGAACTGGACGAGGCGGTCCGCGCCTCGTGGGGGCGGCTGCGGGTGCACGGCGCCGACGGCGGCGCCGTCGTCGTCCGGCCCGCGCCCTTCACGTACCGCATGATCCGGTCCTCCGCGCTGGAGCGGCTGGTGCACGGGCGGCTCGTCCGCGCGCCCGGCGGGCGGCTCCTGCGCGCGACCGCCGACGCCGTGCGGGCCACCGCCCACGGCGCGGAGGTCGACTGCACCGCGGCCGGCGGGCGACGGATCACCCTGCGCGCCCGCCACCTCTTCGACTCCCGGCCCCTGCCCGCACTCCCGCCCGCCCGGACGCTGCTGCTCCAGCACTTCCGCGGCTGGTTCGTCCGTACGGACACGGACCGGTTCGACCCGGACGTCGCCGATCTCATGGACTTCCGCGTGCCCCAGCCCCGCCACGGCCTCGCCTTCGGCTACGTCCTGCCGCTCGCCCCCGACCGGGCGCTCGTGGAGTACACCGAGTTCTCCCGCACGCCCCTCACCACCCCCGCCTACGACGCGGCGCTCGCCCACTACAGCCGCCGCGTCCTCGGCCTCGGCGCCTTCAGCGTCGAGGCGGCGGAGCAGGGCGTCATCCCGATGACCGACGCCCGCTTCCCCCGCCGACACGGACCGACGGTCCGGATCGGCACCGCCGGCGGCGCCACCCGCCCCGCCACCGGCTACACCTTCGCCGCCGTCCAGCGGCAGAGCCGCGCCATCGCCGCCGCCCTCCACGACGGACGACGCGCCGGGGGCACGGTCGCCGCGCCCCGGCCGTACCGGCGGCGCACCCTCGCCATGGACGCGGTGCTGCTGCGGGCCCTGGACACCGGGCGCGTCGACGGGCCCACCTTCTTCACGGACCTCTTCCGGAACGTCCCGCCGCTGCGGCTGCTGCGCTTCCTCGACGGCGTCGCCACCCCCTGGGAGGAGTGGTGCGTCGGGCTGCGCTGCCCCGTGGGCCCCATGCTCCGCACCGCCCTCGAACTCCCCTTCCTGCCCCGCCGCCCCCTTGCGCCCCGAGCCGAAGAGAGCCGCCGATGACCCTGCTGCGCGACCACGACCTGGCACGCGCCTTCGACCACGCGTCCCACAGCTACGACCGTCTCACCGCCCTCAACCCCGGCTACCGCGCCGACCTCGACCGCTCCGCCCGCCGGCTGCGGCTGCCCGACGGCGGCGCCGGGCTGCACGTCCTCGACCTCGGCTGCGGCACCGGCGCCTCCACCCGCGCCCTGCTGCGGGCGGCGCCGTACGCCCGGATCACCGCCGTGGACGCCTCGGCGGGCATGCTGCGGCGCGCCCTCAGCAAGACCTGGCCGGACCGGGTCCGCTTCCGGCACCTGACCGCCGAGGAGGTGAGCACCGCCGAGGAAGGGCCCTACGACGCGGTGTTCGCCGCCTATCTGTTCCGCAACGTCACCGACCCCGACGGCGTCCTCGCCACCGTGCGCGCCCTGCTGCGGCCGGGCGGGCGGCTCGCCGTCCACGAGTACAGCCTCAGCGGCTCGGCCGCCCACCGCGCCCTGTGGACGGCCGTGTGCCACGGCGTGATCATCCCGGCGGGCACGCTCAGCGGCGACCGCGCCCTCTACCGCCATCTGTGGCGCAGCGTCCTCGCCTTCGACACCGCCCCCGAGTTCGCCGCCCGGCTGACGGACGCGGGCTTCACCGGCGTACGCACCGTCCCGGTCGCCGGGTGGCAGACCGGGATCGTGCACACCTTCCTCGCCCGCAGCGCCGCGGGGACGCCGCGGGACGCCCGGTGAGCGGCCCGCGCCGCACGGTCCGGCGGGGCCGCGACCGCAAGGCCGAGATCCTGCACCCGGCGCCCGGCCGCAACCGGTTCGCCCGCACCGACGCGCCGAGCGTCGCCGTCGC
>NZ_JAIOAB010000106.1 GCF_019890635.1 Streptomyces sennicomposti | reverse complement strand
GGGGGGGGGGGGGGGGGGGGGGGGGGGGGGGGGGGGGGGGGGGGGGGGGGGGGGGGGGGGGGGGGGGGGGGGGGGGGGGGGGGGGGGGGTTTTAAGTGGTCGGGGACTGGGTGGCCTGGGCCTCGGTGGCGGCGGGGGGCGCGCCCGCCGAGGCGGCCTCCGGGCCCGGCGCGCCCGCCTCCGCCGGGGGCGTCTCGCCCGAGGCCGAGTCCGTCTCCGTCTCCGCCTCCACCTCCGTCGAGGCGGCCTGGCCCGAGGCGGTCTCCTGCGGGGTCACGTCCCCCCGGATCAGCGCCGCCGCCGTCGCCGTGTCGGCGACCGAGCGCAGCGCGGCCGTGAACTCGGCGTTCATCAACTGGCGGGCCAGGGCGGACAGGATCGTCAGGTGGGCGTCGTCCGCGCCCGCCGGTGCGGCGATCAGGAAGACCAGGTCGGCGGGGCCGTCCGCCGCGCCGAAGTCGATCCCGGCGGCGCTGCGCCCGAAGGCGAGCGTCGGCTCGGTGACGTGCGCGCTGCGGCAGTGCGGGATGCCGATGCCGCCGTCCAGGCCGGTCGGCATCTGCGCCTCGCGGGCGGCCACGTCGGCGAGGAAGCCCTCCAGGTCGGTCACCCGGCCCAGGGCCGCCATCCGCTCGGCGAGGGCGCGCGCCGCCGCTTCCTTGGTGTCGGCGGACAGGTCGAGGTCGACCAGGTCCGCGGTGATCATCTCGCTCATCGCGGGCTCCTTCGCACGCGTGTCGCCCGGGCGGCGGGGGAAGCCGGGGCGGGGGTGGGGACGGGGGTGCCGTGGGGGGCCGCGGGGGCCGGGCGGGCAGTAGTGGCCTGGTGGGCCGTGCTGGCCGTACGGGCCGTGCTGGCCGTGGGCGGAGAGCCCAGGGCCAGGGTCAGGGTCCGGGTGCGGGTCCGGGTGCGGGTTGCCCGGAGGGCGGCGGGGGCCGTCGGCCGGGTCATGGCGCGGGGTCCGTCAGGGGGCGGTCGAGGGGGACGTCCGCCGTCACCGTGACCGCCGCCGGGGACAGGTCGCCGGGCGTGGGCATGACGCTGCCGGGCAGTTGGACGGCGGCCGCGCCGTGCGCGACGGCCGAGGCCAGGGCCTCAGGACCCGCGCCGCCCGCGATGAGGAAACCGGCCAGCGAGGCGTCGCCCGCGCCGACGTTGCTGCGGACGGCGGCCACGGGCGCGCCGCCGTACCAGGCGCCCGCGCCGGTCACGAGCAGTTGCCCGTCGGCGCCGAGGCTCGCCAGCACCGCGCCCGCGCCGAGCGCCCGCAGGTCCTCGGCCGCCTTCAGCGCGTCGCCCACCGTCGCCAGGGGGCGCCCGACGGCCTCGGCGAGTTCCTCGGCGTTGGGCTTGACCACGTCCGGGCCCTCGCGCAGCGCCGCCAGGAGGGCGGGCCCGGAGGTGTCCAGCGCGATGCGCACCCCGGCGGCGTGCGCCCGGGCGACGAGGTCGGCGTACCAGGAGGGGGCGAGGCCGCGCGGGAGGCTGCCGCAGCAGGCGATCCAGTCGGCGTCGCGCGCCTGCCGCCGTACGGTCCGCAGGAGCAGTTCCCTCTCCTCGGGGCCGAGTTCCGGGCCGGGGGCGTTGATCTTCGTCAGGACGCCGTCCGCCTCGGCGAGGGCGATGTTGGAACGGGTGGTCCCGGCGATCGGGACCGGCGCGACCTCGATGCCCTGCGCGGCGAGGAGTTCGGCGACAAGGGCGCCCGGCGCGCCGCCCAGGGGCAGGACGGCGACGGTGCGGCGGCCGGCGGCGGCCACGGCGCGCGAGACGTTGACGCCCTTGCCGCCGGGGTCCATGCGCTCGCCGGTGGCGCGGACGACCTCGCCGCGGTCCAGGGAGGGGATCTCGTAGGTGCGGTCCAGGGACGGGTTGGGGGTGACGGTGACGATCACGCGCGGACCACCTCCGTGCCGGCGCGCTCGATGGCGGCGGCGTCCTCGGGGCTCAGGGCGCTGTCGGTGATCAGCAGGTCCACGTCGCTCAGGTCGCCGAAGCGGGCGAAGTGCTCCTGGCCGTGCTTGCCGGAGTCGGCGAGCAGCACCACCCGGCGGGCGGCGGCGACCGCGGCCCGCTTCACAGCTGCCTCGGCGAGGTCGGGGGTGGTCAGACCGTGCGCGGCGGAGAAGCCGTTGGCGGCGACGAACAGCACGTCGGCGCGGATCTCGCCGTACGCGCGCAGCGCCCAGGCGTCCACGGCGGCCCGCGTACGGTGCCGTACGCGTCCGCCGACCAGGTGGAGCTGGAGGCCGGGGTGGTCGGCGAGGCGGGCGGCGATGGGCAGGGAGTGGGTGACGACGGTCAGCTCGCTCTCCAGCGGGAGCGCGGCGGCCAGCCGGGCCACGGTGGTGCCGGCGTCGAGGATCACGGTGCCGTCGACGGGCAGTTCGGCCAGGGCCGCCTTGGCGATACGGTCCTTCTCGTCGGCCGCCGTGGACTCGCGTTCGGTGAGGTCCGGTTCGAAGTCGAGGCGGCCGGCCGGGATGGCCCCGCCGTGCACCCGGCGCAGCAGTCCGGCCCGGTCGAGGGCCTTCAGGTCGCGGCGGATCGTCTCCGCCGTCACCTGGAACTCCTCGGCGAGCGACACGACGTCCACCCGGCCGCCGTCACGGGCGAGCCGGAGGATCTCCTGCTGCCGCTCCGCTGCGTACATGTCCGTCTGCCTCCGACCGATGCCCGAATCTGTGGTTTACCGGGGAGGCTACGCCCGCGTTGCCGGAAAGTAAACAGATCCGGGTGCCGTTCGGGCATGAACGGACATCGGTGGGCGCACTCGGGCGGGGCCGGACCTTCGTCCTCGTACGGCGCTACGGAGCCGTCCCCGCGCGGGCCGTGGCGTCCGGCTCCGCCGAGGACGCGGGAGGCGTGCGGTCGGGTCGGGGCAGCAGGAGCGGGGTGGCCAGGATGAGGAGTCCGGCGACCGTGAGCGCGGTGCGCGGGCCGGTGGCGTCGGCGAGCAGTCCGCCGAGGGCCGTGCAGAGCGCGATGGCCGCCTGCTGGCCGACCGACCAGGCCGTCAGGGTGCGGGCGACGAGATGCTTGGGCGTGTGTTCGAGCCGGTAGGCGGCGAGGACCGGGGTGTACAGGCTCATGTTGACGATGATC
Organism: Streptomyces sennicomposti; assembly: GCF_019890635.1. Classification (GTDB taxonomy): domain Bacteria; phylum Actinomycetota; class Actinomycetes; order Streptomycetales; family Streptomycetaceae; genus Streptomyces; species Streptomyces sennicomposti. The sequence goes on along the minus strand of NZ_JAIOAB010000106.1, from coordinate 5,118 downwards.
GCCAGCTCGACGGCCATCACGGTGACGAGGCCGGTGACGCCGGGCCGGACGAAGACCAGGCCGATCAGCCAGACGGCGCGCAGCGTGCCGACGGTCCGGAAGACGGCGGACCGGCCGTGCCGGGCCACGACGCGGCGGGCCAGCCGGGAGCCGACGAGGCCGCCGAGGCAGGGCGCGGCGAAGGCGAGGCCGTACTGCCAGGGCGGGAAGCCGAGCCGGCGCAGCAGGAGCACGGCGAGCAGCGGTTCGGTGGCCATGATCAGACCGGCGACGAGCAGTTGGTTGAGGTAGAGCGCCCGCAGGACGGGGTGGCCCATGATGTGCCGCCAGCCGTCGAGCAGCCCGGCCGTCCGGCGGGGGCCGCCCTTGCGGGCGGGCGGCGGGGCCGGCTCGCCGGGGGGCCGCGTGGCCGCGTCCCCGGTGGCCTGCGGGACCGCTTCCGCGGTGGTCCGCGGGATCGCTTCCGCGGTGGTTCGCGGGACCGCATCCGCGGTGGTTCGCATGGCCGCGTCTCCGGTGGCTGCCGACGGGACCGCCTCCCCGGTCGTCCGCCGGGCCGCCTCTTCCGCTCGCGGCGCTTCCCCGCGTGGCCGCGGCGCCTCCTCCCGGCCGCCGATCGCGGTGAGGCAGAGCGCGGAGAGGAGGTAGCTGAACGCGTCGGCGATCACGGTGACGACCGGGCCGAACAGGCCGATCGCCGCCCCGCCCAGCGGCGGCCCGACCGCGATGGAGCTCCAGTTGGTGGACTCGAACCGCGCGTTGGCGACCAGCAGGTCGTCCGGCCGGACGAGCGCCTTGAGGAAGGCGCCGCCGGCCGCGTTGAAGGCGATCTTCGCCGCGGCGACCACGACCGAGACCACGAGCAGTTGCACCCAGGTGAGCCGGCCGAGGGCGTAGCCGACCGGGATCGTCGCCATGGCCGCGCACCGGGCCAGATCCATCCCGATCATCACCGGCCGCTTGTGCCGGAACTCCACCCACGGCGCGAGCGGCACCGCGATCAGCGCGCCCACCGCGGGGCCCACCGCGGACAGCGCGGACACCTCGGCGGGGCCGGCGTGCAGCACCAGGACGGCGATCAGCGGGAACGCCCCGAAGCCCAGCCCGGACCCGTAGGCGCTGACCGCGTACGCCGCCCACAGCCAGCCGAACGGCCGCCCCAGCCGTCTTCTGCCCCTCATGCCGACGCACCCCTCGACGTCCCGCCCGCCACCACCGCGCCGACCTGCATGAACAAACCGACGTTGACCGAAGTGAGCTAACCGAGCCGCACAGCCCCAGGTCAAACAACCGTGTCGGCATCCCTCCACAACCACTGGTTGTTCACTATCGTGGTCGGCGTGGACCTAGAAGCCGTACGCACCTTCGTCGCCGTGGCGGACGCGGGCCAGTTCCAGAAGGCCGCGACCGATCTGGCGGTGACCCAGCAGGCCGTCTCCAAGCGCGTCGCGGCGCTGGAGCGCGACCTCGGCGTACGGCTGTTCGGGCGTACGCCGCGCGGGGCGGAACTCACCATCGACGGGCAGGCGTTCCTCCCTCACGCGCGGGAGCTGCTGCGCGTCGCCGAGCGGGCGGCCGCGTCCGTGCGCACCGGCCGCCGCGCGCTGCGCGTCGACATCATCGCCTCGCGTGGCGCGGCGTCGGGGCTGATGCGCGAATTCCACCGCGCCCATCCCGAGATCGACCTCGATGTGCTGATGCTGTTCGACATCGATTCGGCCGTCGCCGCGATCCGCTCGGGCACGATCGACGCGTCCTTCCGCGCCGTCGCCGCGCCCGGCCGTCCGCTGCCCGACGACATCGCGTCCGTACGGGTGCTCGACGAGCCGCTCCAGCTCCTCACCGGGCCCGCGCACGTCCTGGCGGGCGCCCGTTCGGTGCCCCTCGCCCGGCTCGCCGGGCACCGGATCTGGATGCCGGGCCTCGCCCCCGGCACCGAGTGGACCGCCTACTACGACGACATGGTCGCCGAGTTCGGCCTCCCCATCGAGGCGACCGGCCCCAACTTCGGCTCCGACGCCCTGCTCGACACCATCGCGGACACCCCGGCCCTGGCCACCTTCATGGGCGGGCACACCCGTCTCGTCTGGCCCGCCGGCCACGGTCTGCGCCGTATCCCGGTGATCGACCCGACGCCGGTCTACCCGCACTCGCTGCTGTGGCACCGCGACAACCCCCATCCGGCCCTGGCCGCCCTGCGCGCCCACCTCGCCGCCGCGACGCCCGGCCACGACGCCGCGGGGACCTGGCGGCCGGACTGGGTGTCCCCCCGCTGACCGCTCCACTGACCGCCCCCGCTGACAGCCCCGCCGACGACCAGCACACCCCGCCGCAGGACCGACCGCCGCACCGACCAGCACCCCGATCGCCCTACCGAGCAGCACGGCGACCAGCACCCCGACCGGCGCCCCGGCCCCGGCGCGGCGAAGGGGCCGGCGCCCCGAACGGCCGCCGGCCCCGCACCTCACGTCACCTCAGCTCACGTCACCTCAGCTCACCTCACGTCATCCGCCCCGGTCAGCCGACCAGCTCCCGCTCGCGCTCGCCCGCCGCCGGCGGCTCCGCGGGCTCCGCGTCCTCGCCGCCGCCCTCCACGTGCTGCGCCGGCCGCTTCGGCAGCGCGGACATCAGGACGAAGATGACGCCCAGCACCGCCGCCACCCACACCAGCGCGTGCCGGAAGGCGTGCGCGAAGGCCGGGCCCACCTGGTCCGGGGTCAGCCGGTCGCCGATGACGCCGAAGAACACCACCGACACCAGCCCGAGCCCCAGCGCGTTGCCCATCTGCTGGACGGTGTTGATCAGCCCGGACGCCGAACCGGCGTGCTCGCGCGGGACCTCCGAGAGCACCGCGTCCGTCAGCGGGGCCACGATCAGGCCCATGCCCGCGCCCATCACCACCAGCGGCAGCGCCATCTGCCAGGGCGCGATGTGCAGGCCGTAGCGGTCGGACTCCCCGATGTAGAGCAGGACGCCGGCCGCCATCAGCAGCGCGCCCGCCTGGAGCACCTTGCGGCCGAAGCGCGGGACCAGCTGCTGCACGGACAGCCCGGCCGCCGTGGACACCGCGATCGAGAACGGCACGCCCGTCAGCCCCGCCTTCAGCGGGCTCCAGCCCAGCCCGGTCTGCATGTACAGCGTCCAGACCAGGAAGAACACACCGAGCGCGACGCCGAACACCGTCTGCACGGCGATGCCGGCCGCGAAGCTTTTGACCCGGAACAGCGACAGTTCGACCAGCGGGGACCCGTCCCGGGCCGCCTTGCGCCGCTCGTACGCCACCAGCGCCGCGAACACCGCCAGCGCGCCCGCCATCGACACGTACCCCCACAGCGGCCAGCCCAGCTCGCGGCCCCGGGTCAGCGGGTAGAGCAGCATCAGCAGGCCCAGCGTGACCAGGGCGACGCCCACCAGGTCCAGCTTCATCGCGCGCGGTGCGCGGGACTCGGTGATGAACCGGCCGCCGAGCAGGAAGGCCACGACGCCGACCGGCAGGTTGATCAGGAAGATGGGCCGCCATTCCAGGCCGAACAGGTTCCACTGGGTGAGCAGCGCGCCGAGCAGCGGGCCGGAGACCGCGCCCAGGCCGACGATCGCGCCGAACAGGCCGAAGACCTTGCCGCGTTCGTGGGCCGGGAAGGTGGCGTGCACGATCGACAGCACCTGCGGGACCATCAGCGCGGCCATGCCGCCCTGGAGGATGCGGGAGGCCACCAGCATCTCCGGGTTGGCGGCGAAGCCGCACAGCGCGGAGGCGAGGGTGAAGCCGGCGATGCCGACGAGGAAGAGCCGCTTGCGGCCGTGGATGTCGCCGAGCCGGCCGCCGGTGATCAGCCCGGCCGCGAAGGCGAGGGCGTACCCGGCGGTGATCCACTGGATCTGGCTGAAGGACGCGCCGGCGTCCTGCTGGATGGACGGGATCGCGATGTTGACGATCGTGACGTCCACGAGGTCCATGAAGGCCGCGGTCATCACGATCGCCAGTGCGAACCAGCGGCGGCGGTCCGCCGCCCGCGCCGCGCTGCTGACAGGGGTTTCGCTGGAGGTCATGCAGGCACCGTAGGAGGGCAGTAGGTCAGATCATGTCCTAGATCTGCGGCATCCTCGGTGCCATGACGACGGACACCCCGGCCCGGCTCCTCCAGCTGCTGTCCCTGCTCCAGACGCCCCGCGAGTGGCCCGGCGGGGAGCTGGCCGAACGGCTCGGGGTGTCCCGGCGCACCGTGCGCCGGGACATCGACCGGCTGCGCGAGCTGGGCTATCCGGTGCAGGCGACGATGGGCGCGGACGGCGGCTACCGGCTGGTCGCGGGCAAGGCGATGCCGCCGCTCGTCCTGGACGACGAGGAGGCGGTGGCGATCGCGGTCGGGCTGCGGGCGGGCGCCGGGCACGCGATCGAGGGCGTGGACGAAGCGTCGGTGCGGGCGCTGGCCAAGCTGGAGCAGGTGCTGCCGGCCCGGCTGCGGCACCGCGTCGCCACCCTCCAGGCCGCCACGACTCCGCTGACCAGCGGGGACGGGGCGAGCGTCGCGCCCGAGACGCTGACCGTGATGGCGTCGGCGGTGGCCGGGCGGGAGCGGCTGCGGTTCGCCTACCGCGCCGGGGACGGCACCGGGACGCGCCGGGTGACCGAGCCGTACCGGCTGGTCTCGACCGGGCGGCGCTGGTACCTGGTGGCGTACGACCTGGACCGGGCGGACTGGCGGACGTTCCGGGTGGACCGGGTGAGCGAGCCGTTCGCGACCGGGGCCCGGTTCGCGCCGCGGGAGCTGCCGACGGGCAGCGCGGCGGAGTATCTGCGGCGGTCGGTCTACCAGCGGCACCAGGAAACGTACACGCTCGGCGTGACCTTCGCGGCCCCGGCCGAGGCGGTCGCGGGCCGGCTGCCCGCCTGGTTCGGCGCGCCCGAGCCGCTGGACGGGGGCCGGTGCCGGCTGCGGGTCCCGCTCGGCGACCAGGTGGAGTGGGTCGCGATGCGGCTGGCGACGCTGGGCTGCGACTTCACCGTGCACGAGCCGGCGGAACTGGTGCGGTGCGTACGGGAACTGGGCGCGCGGCTGAGCCGGGCCGCCGCCGGGGGCGGCGGGGAGGGCGGGGGCGGGGGGCGCGACGGGAGCG
>NZ_JAIOAB010000105.1 GCF_019890635.1 Streptomyces sennicomposti | reverse complement strand
CCGCCACCACCAGCAGCAGCAGCCGCTGAGCCGGCCCGGCGTGCCCCCACCCCGCCGACGCGCCCCCACCGCCGGGCACCCCCGCAAGTCACGGAGGGGCCCTCCCACCTCGGCCCCCCGCTCCTCCCCCGGCCGCCCGCTCGCTTCCCTCCCGTGCTGGAGCGGGCCGGGTCAAGGGTGGCCCGGAGGGCCATCGGCGCAGCCGACGCGCAGCGCAGCGCAGCGCCCTTGACGCGGCCCGCGGAAGCACGACACTCGCCCAGAAGCGGGCGGCCCCACGGTCACCCTCCAACCCACCCAAGGGTCACTCCCCGGCCCGCTCACCCGAGGTCACCTCGTGAACTCCGCCCACACCACCTTTCCCGGGGCGCGCTCCCCCACCCCCCACTTGTCGCTCAGGGCCGACACCAGCAGCAGGCCCCGCCCGCCCTCGTCCGGCTCGTCGGGAATCCTCGGGACGCCGCCCCCGCTGTCGTGCACCTCCACTCGGACCGTCTCGCCGTCGTACCGGATGCGCAGCAGGAAGCCGCGGCCCGGCGGGACGCCGTGCACCAACGCGTTCGTCGCCAACTCGCTGACGCACAGCGACACGTCGTCGGCCCGGCGCCACGCGCCGAGCCCCCAGTAGTGCAGCGACCAGGCCGCGAACCGCCTTGCCGCCGGCACGGAGCGGCGGTCACGGCCGTAGAGCTGGTCTCGCTGGTAGGGGAGTTCGTTTGCCTGAATCACGGGACGAATGTCGCTCAGCGTCACTACCGTGGATCAGTGCGTGAGCCCGTACTCGTTTTTTGTACGGGCCGGTGTGGGTCGCCGCGTGCAAGGTGTGGGGAGTTGGATCGATATGAGCGCCAGGAAGATGCCGCGGAGGAAGAACTTCTCGTCGATGAAGATGCTGGGCGCGCAGGTGCAGGCAGCCCGAAAGGCCGCCGGCTACACCCAGCGCGAGGTGGCGAATCTGCTGATGGTTGACGAGGAGACGATCGCCTCCATCGAGCAGGGCAGACGGTCCTTGATGCCGGACCTGGCAGAGGCCATGGACAAGCTCTACGACACGAAGGGGGTACTGGCGGCGGGGGTCGACAAACTCCCGGAGATCGACCAAGTCCCCCTGCACGCACAGCAATACATGGCTCACGAGAGTGAGGCGCTGGCAGTCTCCATGTACGACGCGCTGGTCGTACCGGGTCTCCTCCAGATCGAGCCCTATGCCCATGCGCTGTTCAGCGGTCGGATCCCTGCGTACAACGAAGACGAAATCGTAAGCAAAACGGCCGCGCGGGTCAGGCGCCAGGAGATCATCCACCGCCGGGACCCACCCACCCTCAGCTTCGTGATCTGGGAGCCCGCGATCCTGTTCCCCGTAGGGGGGCCGGAGGTCCACCACGCGCAACTGCGCCACTTGCGGCAAAGTGCAGAGACTCCTGGAATCTCGTTGCAGGTGCTTCGGCTTGGCCGGAGCACTCACGCGGGAACCTCGGGCGCCTTCGCCTTGATGGAGACGCCCGACCATCAGCACCTCGCTTACACCCAGACGCACCACGGGAGTCAGTTGGTGAGAGACCCGGAGTGGATCTCCATCCTCACCCGCAAGTTCGCGATGCTGCGCTCGCAGGCGCTGACACCTGAGCACTCGATCGATTTTCTGGACAACCTGCTAGGAGAACGGTGACTACAGGGCTTCATTGGTTCAAGGCCAGCTACAGCGACGAAGAAGGAGGCTTGTGCCTCGAAACCGCCTACGCATGGAAGAAGTCCACCTACAGCGGCAGCGAGGGCGGGGAATGCCTCGAAGTCGCCACCACCCCCCACACCATCCACATTCGCGACTCCAAGAACCCCGACGAAGCCCCCACCCTCCGTCTCGCACCCGCCACTTGGGAAGCGTTCACCGACTCCCTCAAGTGAGCCGTTGTCAGTGGTCGGCTCTACAGTCACCGGCATGGCGACTCTTCCGAACCCGCTGCCCAAGCTGGCGGCCGATCCGAGTGGGCGTTCGCTCGGGTTGCAGCTGCCGCCCGGCGTTCTGCTCGATGCCACGGAGGACGGGCCGTGGCACGAGCCGCTGCTCTGGTACGCCGGGCGGGCGGTGTCCCCCGGCAACTGGGCGGCGCTCGGCGCGCCCGCCGCTCGGGTGGGGCTGCTGCCGGTGCTCGTGGACCTGGGCGGCAGCCAGGGCGGTCCGGAGGACTGGGAGTTGATGCCCGGGGAGGTGTCGTACCCCGGGGACCACGACGCCGAGGACGTCCTCGCGGAGTACTGGGACGACTACGCCGACGAGGAGCCGGGCGGCGGCGAGCCGTGGCCGGGTCTCGCCGCGTCCCTCGTGCTCACCGCCGCGCCGGACGTCCGCGCCGCCGAGGTGGCGGACTCGCTCGCCGAGGGGCGGCTCTGGCTGAAGGACCCGCACCTCGCGCTCGCGCCCGCCCGCCGCAGCGCCGACATACCCGCCGCGATCGGCTGGAGCGGGCCGGTCGACCACGACGACGACGTGGCGCGCCTCTGCTCGGTCCTCCGCTCCTGGGAGGACCGCTTCGGCATACGTGTCGTCGCGCTCGGCTTCGACCACCTCACGGTGTCGGTCGCGGCTCCGCCCGCCTCCCGCGCCGAGGCGGAGGCGATAGCCGTCGAGCACGCCGTCTTCTGCCCGGACACCGTGGACCACCTGGACCCGGACCGGCTGGCGGCGTACGCGGACGGGTTGATCGGCGAGCGCGCCTGGCACTTCTGGTGGGACTGAACCGGCCGTCCGGCTCCGGCGTCACGCCTTGACGCCGAGGCCCCCGTAGATGTTGATGTCGGCGTCCGTGACGTCGTTGATGTCCCGGTACCGGATCTTCTCGATGTCGTCGAGGCCCGCGAGGTAGGCGGCGTCGGGGCGGTCCGGGACCGGGGCGGCGTGGTCGGGCCGCCAGCGGTGCACGGGGACGACCGAGGGGTCGGCCAGGGTCAGGGAGTTGTCCGTGAAGAACCGCTCCACGTCCGCGTGCGAACGCAGGACGAAGGTGAAGCCCCGGTCGGTGTAGGTGCGTTGCACGGCCCGGATGCTCTCCGCGTTGAGGTCGTCGGTCAGATGGCTGAGGATCAGCCGGCTGCCGGACGGCAGCGCGCCGACCAGCTCGCGCACGATCGCGTACGCCTCCTCGTCCGGCAGGAAGTGCAGGACGGCGACCAGGCACAGCGCGACGGGCCGGTCGAAGTCGAGGGTCTTCGCGGCCTCTTCGAGGATCCGCGCGGGGTCCCGGAGGTCCGCGTCGAGGTAGTCGGTACGGCCCTCGGGGCTGCTGACGAGGAGCGCGCGGGCGTGGGCGAGGACGACGGGGTCGTTGTCGACGTAGACCACCCGTGCGTCGGGGTGGGTGCGCTGGGCGATCTGGTGCACGTTCTCGGAGGTCGGCAGGCCGGTGCCGATGTCCAGGAACTGCCGGATGCCGTCCTCGGCGGCGACCGCGGTCACGGCCCGGCGCAGGAAGTCGCGGTTGTGGCGTACGTCGAGGTAGCCGCGGGGGTTGGCGGCGAGGCCGGCCGCCGCAGCGTCGCGGTCGGCCGGGTAGTGGTCCTTGCCGCCGAGGAACACGTCGTACACCCGGGCCGGGTGCGCCCTGCTGGAGTCGATCCGCTTTCTCAGCTCTTCGGGGTCCTGGGCGAGGGCGTCACCGGTCATGGGCATCTCCCTGAGGGGCCTGAAGGGTAAGGGATGCTGATCGCCAACACCGTATCTGCCGGGCGCACTTGACGGGCCTTGAACCCGGAGGGCCGGCTCGGCGGGAGTCAGCTGTAGTTCGCCAGCTCCCAGCCGTGGCCGCCGAGCGGAGAGGCGTAGTACGCCGGTCCGGAGCCGCTGGTGCGGAACGGCTTGCCGTGGTCGTCGATGCGCAGCGTGCCGTGCCGCTCGCCGCTCGACCAGTCCAACTCCAGGTACCAGCGCACGTCGTGGCCGCTGGTGTGGCCGTTGACGTAGAAGACCTCCGGGTCGGACTCGCTCACCTTGTACGGGAAGTCCCGCTGCCCGGCGATCGGCTGGGCCAGCGGGTTGCCGAGGTCCAGGGAGACGTCGAACGACTTGGTGTCCACCCCGCCGCCGCAGCCGTCGCCCATCGCGTACTTGTTCCAGGTCAGGCGGGGGCCGCTGCTCACGATCCGGACGTGCAGGGCCTTGAGCACGACCGTCTGCGCGCCGGTGCCCTGCACGGTGAGCACCACCATCTGGTGGTCGGCGGCGACCGCCTCCATCGACGCGGCCCAGCCGACCACGTCCTGCTGCGGGGGCGGCGGCAGGACGTTCCGCGGGCTCCGGTCGACCAGGAAGCTCTGCTCGCAGGGCAGGTCCCAGTAGTACGGGGTGGTGCCGACCGTGAGCGGCGCCGCGCCGGACCCGGCGCCGGGCCGTGCGGCGTCGCCGGACGGGGAGAGGGGCGACGGCGAGGCGGCGGAGGTAGCTCGGGAGGGGGGCGCGGAGGACGAGGTGTGGGAAGGGGACGGCGATGCGGAGGACGTGCCGTCGGCCGCGCCCGCCGATCGGCCGCCGCCGTCCGTCGCGGACGACCGGGAGGCGGTCACGGCGGTCACAGCAGCCGCGGCGGCCCGGCCGTCGTCGGATCGGTCCGCGTCGCTGGGTACCAGGTTCACCACGAGCGCGGTCGCCGCGGCGACGGCCACGACCCCGGCGCCGGCGAGCAGCGCGGTCCGCTTCCGGCGTTTCGGAGGGTCGAGGACGGGGGCGTCGGCCACCGGCTCCTCCCCGGCCGCCGTCGCCGCCGTGGGCGCTTCCGGCCCGGTGCGTGCTACCTCGGCCTGGGTGTCCTCCGCGTCGGCCACCGGTCCGGGGGCCGGGGACGGCTTCAGCTCGGGGGCCGCGTTCGCCACCGGCTCGGGGGCCGAAGTCGCTTCCCGCGCCGGCTCCGGTTGCTGCTCCCGCACCTCGGCGGCGGCCGGCGCCGTCCCTGTCGCCGTTCCCGTCGCCGTCGCCGCCTCCGGCTTCACGCCGCGCAGCGCGTCCGCGCGGAGCCAGCGGCGGTGGAGTTCGAGCAGTTCCTCGGGGGTCGCCCGGCAGACGCGGGCCAGGCGTTCGACGGGGGCATAGTCCGTGGGGACGACGTCGCCGCTGACGTACCGGTGCACGGTCGACGCGCTCATGTGCAGGCGCTTGCCGAGCGCCCCGTAACTGAGCCCCGACCGCTGCTTCAGCTCCCCCAGCAGCTCGGCGAACTCGCCTCCCGCCACCGTTCCCTCCCCGTCCTCGCGTCCCACGACGGCATCCCAGAGGGTTGCCGTTCCCGCAGGTCAGACCCCATTTCAGCGTTCCCGCGTACCGAGTGTCCCGGCATCGCTGGCCCCTGGGACGCATCGTCCCACAAGCTGTGGATCAGCCGAACACGGCGCTCCCGGCCACCGGCCGAGCAGCCGCTTCCCGGCACTTCGATCCACCACCGACACTCCCAGGGGGAACCATGTCCGCACGCACGCTCCGCACCCGGCTGTTCGCGGCCTCCGCGCTCTCGCTCGCCGCGCTCTCGCTCACGGCCTGCGGGGGCGGGACCGACACGGACGGGGCCGGCACGTCCTCTCCGGTGGCCGCCGCGCAGAGCGACACGTCCGGCTCCGCGCAGACCTCGGGCTCGACCGGCTCGGGCGGGACGACGGGTACGGCCGCCTCGACCGGGACCGCGGGCTCGACCGGCGGCGCCAAGGGCGGCACCACCGGAACCGGAGCCGGAACCGGAGGCTCCACCGGCACCGGCACCACCACCCGAGGCACCTCCGGAGGCACCGGCACCACCACCGGCACCGCCGGCAAGGGCAAGACCTCCTCCGGCGGTGCGCACGGCACCGGCGACGAGTCCGCGAGCTACACCAAGTGCGGCGCCGCGCAGATCCGTATCACCGCGGTCACCGTGCCCCGCCCGATCAACCACCTGCTGCTGACGGCCACCAACAAGGGCTCCAAGCGGTGCCTGCTGTCGCCGTACCCGGCGGCCCGGTTCGGCGAGGCGCAGTCGGTGCCGCCGGTGGCCGAGGAGACCAAGCCGCAGGCCCTGGTGAGCCTGGAGCCGGGCGAGTCGGGGTACGCCGGCGTGCGCCTGTCGGGCGACGGCGACCACGGGCACACGGTGACCACCCTGACGGTGCCGTTCGACGACGGCTCGATCGCCACGGTGAAGCTGCCCGGCAAGAGCGTCTACGTCGACGACAGCCTGACGGTGACGTACTGGCAGAGCACGATGGAATACGTCGTGGACTTCTGAGCCGCGCCACCACCGGGGTTCACCATGCCCACGCACCCCATGCACCCCACCACCCGCGTACGGCCCCGGGCCACCCGCACCCGCCCCCGCCCTCGCACCGGCGTACGCGCCCGCGTGCGCGTGCGCCTGCTCGCCGCCGCGGTCCTGGTCCTGACCGCGGCGGCCGCCCTGACCGGCTGCGACGACGGCGAGGGCGTACGCGACGAGGGCCCGTCCACGACGTCGTCCCAGCCCTTGGGGCTGCCGTGACCAGCTGGGGCTGCCGTGAAGGGACCAGCTGGGGCTGCCGTGCAGGCCGCCGTGCGCTCAGCGCAGCTTCTGCGCGACCTCCACGGCCCAGTAGGTCAGGATGTTGCGGGCGCCGGCGCGCTTGATGCCGGTCAGGGTCTCCAGGATGGCCCGGTCCCGGTCCACCCAGCCCTTCTCGGCGGCGGCCTCGATCATCGCGTACTCGCCGGAGATCTGGTAGGCGACGACCGGCACGTCCACGGCGTCGGCGACGCGGGCGAGGATGTCGAGGTAGGGGCCGGCCGGCTTGACCATCACCAGGTCGGCGCCCTCCTCCAGGTCCAGCTCCAGCTCGCGCAGCGACTCCCGGAGGTTGGCCGGGTCCTGCTGGTAGGTCTTGCGGTCGCCCTGGAGCGAGGAGCCGACGGCCTCCCGGAAGGGGCCGTAGAAGGCGGAGGAGTACTTGGCGGTGTACGCCAGGATCGCCACGTCCTCGCGGCCGATCTGGTCCAGCGCGTCGCGGATGACGCCGATCTGACCGTCCATCATCCCGCTGGGGGCGACGATGTGGGCGCCGGCGTCGGCCTGGACCTGGCCCATCTCGGCGTACCGCTCCAGCGTGGCGTCGTTGTCGACGCGGCCCTCGGAGTCGAGGACGCCGCAGTGGCCGTGGTCGGTGAACTCGTCCAGGCACAGGTCGGACATGACGAGCAGGTCGTCGCCGACCTCGGCGCGCACGTCGCGCAGCGCGACCTGGAGGATGCCGTCCGGGTCGGTCCCGGCGGTGCCGAGGCCGTCCTTCTTGGCCTCCTCGGGCACGCCGAAGAGCATGATCCCGGAGACCCCGGCGGCCACGGCCTCCGCGGCGGCCTTCTTCAGGCTGTCGCGGGTGTGCTGGACGACGCCGGGCATCGCCGAGATCGGCACCGGCTCGCTCGCGCCCTCCCGCACGAAGGCGGGGAGGATGAGGTCCGCGGGGTGCAGCCGGGTCTCGGCGACCATACGGCGCATGGCGGGTGTGGTGCGCAGCCGACGAGGACGCGTGCCGGGGAAGGATCCGTACTTCGTCATGCCTTCTACGCTACGCCCGGCCGTCCGGTGCCTTTGCCGACGCCGAGTCGGACGGCTCGTCCTCGTCCAGGGCCGCCAGGAGTGCGCGGGTGCGGCGGCGCAGGGCCTGCCGTACGGAGTCGGGCGCGAGGACGCGCAGGGGGGTGGCGAGGCTGAGCAGGTAGCGGGCGAGGCCGTCCGGGTCGGGGCCGCCGACGTCCACGACGGTGGCGTCGGGGCCGTCGGGGCGGTGGGCGCCGACGGTGGCGGGGATCAGCCGCAGCGCCTGGTCGAGGCCGACGGGCAGGCGGACGGTGGCGTGCATCGGGTACGGGCCGGTGGCGATGTTGCGGGAGACGAGGAGCGCCGGGTCGGGCGGGTCGGTCAGGTCGGCCGGCTGCCCGGTGGGCAGGAGCCGTTCCACCCGGTCGGCGCGGAAGGTGCGCCACTGCCCGCGGGTGACGTCGCGCGCGACGAGGTACCAGCGGCGTCCGGTGTGCACGAGGCGGTACGGGTCCACTTCGCGGAGGGTGGCCCGGCCCTGGCCGTCGCGGTAGGACAGGCGGGCGCGTTCGCCGGCCCGGCAGGCGGCGGCCAGCTCCAGCAGCAGCCCGGCGGTGATCTGCGGTTCGTCGGGGCGGGGGGTGCGCACGAAGGCGGCGTCGGCTCCGGCCAGCCGGTCGGCGATGCGGCCCGGCAGCACCTGGCGCAGCTTCAGCAGGGCCGACAGGGCGGCCTGGTCGCCGCCGACGGCGCCGCTGAGGGCGGCCTCGCGCAGCCCGACGGCCACGGCGAGCGCCTCCTCGTCGTCCAGGATCAGCGGCGGGATGTGGGTGCCGGCGCGCAGCCGGTAGCCGCCCCAGGGGCCGGGCTCGGAGTCGACGACGTAGCCGAGTTCCCGCAGCCGGGCCACGTCGCGGCGCACGGTCCGCTCGGTGACGGCGGTCCGCTCGGCCAGTTCGGCGCAGGTCCAGGACGGGCGGGTGGCGAGGACGGCGAGGAGCCGCAGCAGCCGGGCGGAGGCGGCGATCACGTCGCGAAAGTCTTCCACAACGCCGTCACGACCAGGACCGGAACTGTCCTGGTCGCCCCCTACCGTGCATCCCCATGAGCACAGAGAACCCGAAGAACACAGAGACCCCGGACACCCCCGCCGGCCCCGAGTCCCCCACCTTCCGCTACGCGGCGGTCACCTTCGACTGCCCCGACCCGGCCGAACTGGCCCGTTTCTACGCCGAGGTCCTGGACCTGCCCGTGGCCTTCGAGAGCGACGACTTCGTCTTCCTGGCCCGCGAGGGCGCCCCGGGCCTCGGCTTCAGCCGCGTCGCCGGCTACCGCCCGCCCACCTGGCCGGACCCGGCGGTGGAGAAGCGCGCCCATCTGGAGCTGGGCGTGAACGACCTGGACAAGGCCGAGGCCCACCTGATCACCCTGGGCGCCACGAAACCCGCCCACCAGCCCTCCCCCGACCGCTGGCGCGTCCTCCTGGACCCGTCGGGGCATCCGTTCTGCATCACGACGCTCGTCTGAGACGGCGGACGGCGGCGGAGAAGTCCTCGGTGTCCTCGCGCGCCACCGGGCTGTCCTGGCTGGGGTCGC
>NZ_JAIOAB010000104.1 GCF_019890635.1 Streptomyces sennicomposti | reverse complement strand
CCCCCCCCCCCCCCCCCCCCCCCCCCCCCCCCCCCCCCCCCCCCCCCCCCCGCCGTACTTGCCGGGCGGTCCGCCGGGGTGCCGGGCGTGCGGCGCGTCGGGCCGGCGCCCTCGCCCGCCGCCGGGCCGCCGGGGCGCTTGGCCGGGCCGCTGCCGGTGCCCGTGCCTGCGGCCGGGTCGTCCGGGGTGCGTCCCGCCGGGCCCCGGCCGCCGGAGGCGTTCGTGCCCCAGGTGATGCCGCCGGTCGCGGCCCGCGTGCCGGGGCCGGACCCCTGCGGGTCGCCCGAGTCGGCGCCCGGCGCGGTACGCGGCTTCCGCTGCGGCAGCCGCGCCCTGTCCTGACCCTGGCCCTGATCCGGACCCTGACTCAGACCCTGCCCCTGCCCCTGACTCCGACCCTGGCCCTGCGCCTGTCCGCCCCTGCCCTCGGCCTTCGGCCGGGCCTGCCGGTCCTGCCGGGCCTGCCGGGCCTGCCGGTCCTGGGCCTGGGGGAGCGCCTTCGTCTCCGCCCGGCCCTCGTCCTCGGCGGACGCCCGGTCCTCGGCGCGCCCCCCGGACCGTCCCGCCGACGCGGACGCCGACGCGGACGCGGACGCCGAGGCGGACGGCGTGCCGGCCTGTGTCCGGTCCTCGGCCGGACCCTGCGCCCGACCCCGTTCACGGCCCCGGCCCCCGTCCCCGCCCCGGCGGTCGCGTTCCTGGCCCTGGCCGTCGCCCTGCTCCCGAGCCTCCGGCTCGGACGATCCCGGCTGCGGCTGCGCCTCCTCGGCCCCGGGCTGTGCCTTGGCCTTCGGCTGCGGCTCGTCGCTCATGTCGTGCACGGACTCCTGTTTTCACGTCGTACGTCGCCGTACGCCCTCATGCGCTTCTGCGCCCCCGGATGAAGACTCGCGTACCGAGCGTTCCGTTCCCGTTTCCGGGCATCTGGTCCGGAAAATGCGTGGCACGTCACGCCGCGTGCGCACTAGGCTCCTGCGCTTCGTGTCGGTGGACCTTCGGGAGGCGTGACGTGGGCGCTGGGCGGTTGTACGCGGCCGTCGCGGCGGGGGGATTCAGACGGTACGCGACCTATCGTGCGGCCACGTTGGCCGGGGTGTTCACCAACACGGTCTTCGGCCTGATCCTCGTGTACACCTACCTCGCGCTGTGGGACGTCCGGCCGCACCTCGGCGGCTACGACCGCACCCAGGCCGTCACCTTCGTCTGGCTGGGGCAGGCGTTCCTGTCGACGCTCGCGATCGGCGGGGGCGGCGTCGAGGACGAACTGATGGAGCGCATCCGCACGGGGGACATCGCCGTCGATCTGTACCGGCCGGCCGACCTCCAGCTGTGGTGGCTCTCGGCCGACCTGGGCCGGGCCGTGTTCCAGCTGGTGGGGCGCGGGGTGGTGCCGTTCGTGTTCGGCGCGCTGTTCTTCCCGGCCGCGCTGCCCTCGGACCCGGTGACCTGGCTGGCGTTCGCCGGCACGCTGCCGCTGGCGATGCTGGTGAGCTTCGGCATCCGCTTCCTGGTGGCGCTGAGCGCGTTCTGGCTGCTGGACGGGACGGGCGTGGTGCAGATGGCGTGGCTGGCCGGGTACTTCTGCTCGGGGATGCTGCTGCCGCTGAACGTCTTCCCGGGCGCCCTCGGCGAGACGGTGCGGGCGCTGCCCTGGTCGTCGATGCTCCAGGCCCCGGCGGACGTGCTGCTCGGGCACGCGGACCCGCTCGCCACGTACGCCTTCCAGGGCGCGTGGGCGGTGGCGCTGCTGGCGGCCGGGCGGCTGGTGCAGTCGCTGGCGACGCGGCGGGTGGTGGTGCAGGGTGGCTGACCTCCCCGGCCTCACCGACGTCCCCGGCCTCCCCGGCCCGACCGGCTTCACCGACCCGACCGGCTTCACCCGGACGGAGCAACGCGGGCGGCTGCGCGAGGGCCTGCGGGCGTACCGCCTGATCGCCGCCATGTGGATCCGCTCCACGATGGCCTACCGGGTCTCGTTCCTGATGACCACGGTCGGCAACTTCGCGGCGAGCGGACTCGACTTCGCGGCGATCCTGCTGATGTTCTCGCGGGTGGACGCGCTCGGCGGCTACAGCCTGCCCGAGGTGGCGTTCCTGTACGGGCTGACCACCGTCTCCTTCGGCCTGGCCGACCTAGCGATCGGGTCGATGGACCGGCTGGGGCGGCGGGTGCGCGACGGCACGCTGGACATGCTGCTGGTCCGCCCGGCGCCGGTGCTCGCGCAGGTCGCCGCGGACCGTTTCGCGCTGCGCCGGCTGGGCCGGGTCACCCAGGGCCTGCTGGTGACGGGCTACGCGCTGTCCCGCCTCGACCTGCACTGGACGCTGCCCAAGCTGCTGCTGATGCCGGTGATGCTGCTGAGCGGCGGCGGGATCTTCTGCGCGGTGTTCGTCGCGGGGGCGGCCTTCCAGTTCGCCGCGCAGGACGCCTCCGAGGTGCAGAACGCGTTCACGTACGGCGGGACCACGCTGTTGCAGTACCCGCCGACCGTGTTCGCCAAGGAGCTGGTGCGCGGGGTGACGTACGTCCTGCCGCTGGCCTTCGTCAACTGGCTGCCCGCCGCGTACGTGCTCGGGCGGCCGTATCCGCTGGGGCTGCCGGCCTGGACGGCGTTCGCCTCGCCGCTGGTCGCGGCGGCCTGCTGCGCGCTGGCGGGACTCGCCTGGCGGGCGGGCCTGCGGTCGTACCGGAGCACGGGAAGCTGAGGGGAGCTGACGGGACGTATGCCGATGGACGGGCCGACGGAGGAACGGGACGGCGGGCCCGGGGAGGACTCCCTGGGGGCGCGCCGCCCCGGAGGGGACGGGCCCGGGGCGCGCCGCCCCGGAGGGGACGGGGCTGGCGGGGACGGACCCGGCGGGGAGGGCCTCGGCGGGGAGGGCCTCGGGAGGGGCGGTCCCGGTGGGGCGCCCGGCGGGGCGTTCATCGAGCTGGACCGGGTCGAGAAGGTCTTCGACGTGCGCAAGAGGACCGGGTTCCTCAGGAGCGAGCGGCGGCGGGTGCGGGCGGTCGACGCGCTCTCGTTCACGGTGGCGCGCGGCGAGATGGTCGGCTACATCGGGCCGAACGGCGCGGGCAAGTCCACGACGATCAAGATGCTGACCGGCATCCTCACGCCGAGCGGCGGCCGGCTGCGCGTCGCGGGCATCGACCCCTCGCGGGAGCGGACCCGGCTCGCGCGGCGCATCGGCGTGGTGTTCGGGCAGCGTACGACGTTGTGGTGGGATCTGCCGCTGATCGACTCCTACCGGCTGATGCACCGCATGTACCGCATCCCCGACGCCCGTTACCGCGAGAACCTCGACCGCTGCGTCCAACTCCTCGAACTGGCCGACCTGCTGGACGTTCCCGTACGGCAGCTCTCGCTCGGCCAGCGGATGCGCGGCGACATCGCGGCGGCCCTGCTGCACGACCCGGAGGTGCTCTACCTCGACGAGCCGACCATCGGCCTGGACGTGATCAGCAAGGCCAAGGTCCGCGGCTTCCTGCGGGACCTGAACGCCGAGCGCGGCACGACGGTGCTGCTCACCACCCACGACCTCCAGGACATCGAGCAGTTGTGCTCGCGCGTGATGGTCATCGACCACGGCCGCCTGATGTACGACGGCCCGCTGGCCGGGCTGCACGAGGCGGGCGAGAGCGAACGGACCCTGGTGGTGGACCTGGAGCGGGAACTGCCGCCGATCGAGCTGCCGACGGCGCGCGTGGTGCGGGTGGAGGGGCCGCGCCAGTGGCTGGCCTTCCCGGCGGGCAGCTCGGCGGCCCCGCTGGTGGCGCTGATCGCCGAGCGCTACCCGCTGGTGGACCTGTCGGTGCGCGAGCCGGACATCGAGGCCGTGATCGCCCGGATGTACGGCCGCCCGGCCCCGAACGCGGCCGAGGGCGCGGTCTCGTAGCCTGAGGCGCGGCGAACTCGTAGGCTGCTGTGCATGACCGATGCCGTGTCCTCCGCGTCCCCCGAGGGAGGCGACCAGCAGCGTCCGGCGCCGCCGGCCGCCCGGCCCGATCCCCAGCAGTTGCGCGCCTCCGACGCCGACCGTGAACGAGTCGCCGAGGTCCTGCGGGACGCGCTCGCCGAAGGACGCCTGGACATGGCGGAGTTCGAGGAGCGGCTGGAGGCGACGTACAGCGCGCGCACCTACGGGGAGCTGGCGCCGATCACCAGCGACCTGCCGGCCGCCGGCACCGTGACGGCCCCCGTGGCCCAGCCGGTCTCGCTGCTCAAGGAGCCGGCCGGCAGCGGGACTTGGCTGAGCCGGGTCACCGGGGGCGAGGGCTCGTCGTCGTGGGCGGTCGCCGTGATGTCCGGGTTCCAGCGCAAGGGCGCCTGGACCGTGCCGAAGCGGTTCGACTGCGTCGCCTTCTGGGGCGGCGGCGAGATCGATCTGCGCGAGGCGAACTTCGCCGACCGCGAGGTCGTGATCAACTGCGTGGCGATCATGGGCGGGGTGAACGTGATCGTGCCGCCCGGCGTCGAGGTCGTGGTGCGCGGCATCGGCGTCATGGGCGGCTTCGACCACCGCGAGGAGGGCGAGCCGGGGGAGCCGGGCGCCCCGCGCGTGATCATCACCGGCTTCGCGTTCTGGGGCGGCGTGGGCGTCGAGCGCAAGCTCACCCGCGCCGAGCGGCAGGCGCGGAAGGAGGCCCGCCGCCAGGAGAAGCTGGAGCGCCGGGCCGACCGCCGCGAACTGCACGCGGGACGCCACGAGGACCACTGGGACCAGCACCGCGAGCGCCTCGAACGCCATCTGGACGAGCACCGCGACCGTATCGAGGAGCGCCTGGAGGAGCACCGCGAGCGCCGCGAGGAGCGGTGGGAGCGGCACCGCGAGCGACGGGAACGCCAGCGGGACCGCTGGGAGGACCGCGGCCGGCGCGGCGGCCGGCACTACTAGGGCGTGTGTCGGAAGTGCTCTAGGTTGGCTGACGTGAGTGGGCGGGGGCGAAGTTATCGATATGTCGGGCCGGTCGAGCTGAAGACTGCCGTTCGGCCTGGTGACGGCGGGCGTCGGATCGGCTCGGCAGCTGACTTCGGCGGCTGGCTCGTAGAGCAATCGGCGGCGGAGCTGGCCGAACCGTTCACCTTCGTGGTCGGTATGGACGGTGTGCTTCGGCTGGCGCCGCGGCGAAGCGAGCACGTGGCCTGTGCCGGCGGAGACATGGTCCTCAGTGCCGGCGAGATCAGCTTCACGCGCGAGGCAGGCCGGTGGACCGTGCGCGAGGTCAGCAACCAATCCACCGGGTACTGCCCGGACGGCACCTCCTGGGCCGAGGTCGCCCGCGCTCTGGACGCTGTAGAGCTTCAGCGGCCCTCTGGCTTCACCCACGAGGTGGTGTTCCGGCGGTGCCCCGACTGCCAGGAGCACAACATCGTCCGCGAGGACGACTTCGTCTGCGTCTTCTGCGGCGGCGATCTGCCCGCGGCGTGGAACGTGGATCCCGCCGCGTGACGACCGAGGGTCACAGCCACTCGCTGATGGCGGCGACGAGGACGGTCGCCTCATAGCGGACGGCGAGCTTGTCGTCGCGCGTGGCCACGGCCCGATGGCGCTTGACTCGGTTGATCCCGCACTCGACCGCGTGGCGCTCGCGGTAGTCCGCCGGGTCGAAGCGCGGCGGCCGGCCGCCGCGGGAGCCGAGCTTTCGGCGGTTGCGTGCCTGGTCGGCCTTGTCCGGGATGGTGCGGCGGATCCCGCGGCGGCGCAGGTAGGCGCGATTCTTCCGGGAGGCGTACGCCTTGTCCGCCCGCACCCGGTCGGGACGAACGCGTGATCGGCCCGGCCCGATGCGGGGCACACGAACCTTCTCCAGCACGGGTTCGAACTGCGGCGAGTCTCCCCGTTGCCCGGCCGTCACCACGATCGCCATGGGCTTCGCGCCCCCGGCACCTGCTGCCCTTTTCTTCCGCTGTCCGCCTTTTCGTCCCCGTCCTCTTCCCTCTCCACGCGCCTCTTCCGGGTGATACCGGGAACTCCTGTTCCGTTCCGGGAGTAGGTCAGGTGGGGACAATTGGGCGCAGACGTACGCGGGACGTGTGCGGGAACGCGGAACGGGTGGAGCGGATGGAACGAAGGACACAGGCCGGCCCCGGCCCGGACCGCCCGGAGACGGCGCGGCCCGGCCGGCGCACGGGGGCGACGGCCGCACCGGCGCCGGAGGCCGGGCCGCGGGGGCAGGGGCCAGAGGGGCAGGGGCCGGAGGGGCAGGGGCCACAGTCCGATGGGCACGGCTCGGGGCCCGGATCGTACGGCCCGGGGTCCGGCTCCGGAGGCCTGGGGTCCGGCCCGGAGGGCGGTGCGGGCGCGGCGGACGCCGGGACGGCCTCCCGCCGCGCGATGACCGTGTTCAGCCCCGCCGACGAGGAGCGCCGGCGCGGAGTGCGCCGGATGAAGCTGACCGCGACGGGGCTGCTGCTGTTCGTGGCGGTGGTCTACGTCCTCGCCAAGGTCGCGCAGCACAGCGGCGCCGGCGCCTGGGCGGGCTATGTCGCGGCGGCCGCCGAGGCGGGCATGGTGGGCGCGCTGGCCGACTGGTTCGCGGTCACCGCCCTCTTCCGCCACCCGCTCGGCCTGCCCATCCCGCACACCGCGATCATCCCGACCAAGAAGGACCAGCTCGGCGTCTCGCTGGGCGAGTTCGTCGGCGAGAACTTCCTCTCCGAGGACGTCGTGCGCCAGCGGCTGCGCGCGGTCGGCATCGGCGGTCGGCTGGGCGTCTGGCTCGCCCGTCCGGAGCACGCCGACCGGGTGACGGCCGAGCTGGCCACGGCGCTGCGCGGCGCGCTCACGGTGCTGCGCGACTCCGACGTCCAGGCGGTGGTCGGCGAGGCGATCACCCGCCGGGCGGCCGTGCAGGAGATCGCGCCCGGCCTCGGCAAGATGCTGGAGCGGATCGTCGCCGACGGCGGCCACAGACGCGTCGTGGACCTGGTGGTCTCCCGTGCGCACGACTGGCTGGTGCTGCACGGCGACTCCGTGATGGACGCCGTGCAGGGCGGTGCGCCCGGCTGGACCCCGAGGTTCGTGGACCGCAAGGTGGGCGAGCGGGTCTACCGGGAGCTGCTGCGCTTCGTCACCGAGATGCGGGACATGCCGGGCCACCCCGCGCGCGGGGCGCTCGACCGCTTCCTCGGCGACTTCGCCGCCGACCTCCAGTCCGACAGCGAGACGCGGGCGCGGGTCGAGCGGCTCAAGGGGGAGGTGCTGGGCCGCGGCGAGGTGCAGGACCTGATCGCCTCCGCCTGGACCGCCGTACGGTCGATGATCGTCGCCGCGGCGGAGGACGAGCACAGCGAGCTGCGGCAGCGCGTGCGGGCCTCGCTGCTGTCCCTGGGCAACCGGATGGCGGAGGACCCCAAGGCGCAAGGCAAGGTGGACCGCTGGGTGGAGGGCGCGGCGGTGTACGTGGTGACGACGTACCGCCGGGAGATCACCTCCCTGATCACGGACACGGTGGCGGGCTGGGACGCCGAGCACACCACCCGCAAGATCGAGGCCCACATCGGCCGCGACCTGCAGTTCATCCGCATCAACGGCACGGTGGTGGGCTCACTGGCGGGCCTGCTGATCTATACGGTGTCGCGGCTGCTGGGGGCGTAGGGCGGCAGCCGCCTGCTCCCTGGGGCCGGGGTGCGGGGGGTACGTCCTGGAGTGTGGCCGGGGTGCGGGGGGTACGTCCTGGAGTGTGGCCGGGGTGCGGGGGGTACGTCCTGGAGTGTGGCCGGGGTGTGGGCGTACGTCCTGGAGCGTGGCCGGGGTGCGGGGCATCGGAGTGGGCGGGCCGCGCGCGTGGCGTGATCGGGCCGCTTCGGGGGCACTCGCATGGCGTTCCGCTCGACGAGGAGGGAGCCCATGGCCACTGCTGAGGCCGCTGCCGGCCGTACCGTGACCACGAACATCCCCGCCAGACTCGACCGCCTGCCGTGGTCGCGCTGGCACTGGACGATCGTCATCGGTCTCGGCACGGTGTGGATCCTGGACGGCCTGGAGGTCACGGTCGTCGGCAACATCGCCAGCCGGCTGTCGGAGCCCGGCAGCGGACTGTCGATCAGCTCCGGGCAGGTCACCGGCGTCGCCGCCGCCCTGTACGTGGCGGGCGCCTGCGTCGGCGCCCTGTTCTGGGGCCGGCTGACCGACCGCTACGGCCGCAAGAAGCTGTTCATGATCACCCTGGCGGTGTACCTGGCCGCCACGGCCCTGACGGCGATCTCCTTCGACGCCTGGTGGTTCTTCCTCTTCCGCTTCCTGACCGGCTTCGGCATCGGCGGCGAGTACGCGGCCATCAACTCCGCGATCGACGAGCTGATCCCGGCCGAGCACCGGGGCCGCGTGGACCTGATCATCAACGGCAGCTTCTGGATCGGCGCGGTCGGCGGTTCACTGCTGTCGATCCTCGCGCTGAACACCGACTTCCTGGCCGCGAACGTGGGCTGGCGGCTGACGTTCGCGCTCGGCGCCGTCCTCGCGCTGGTGATCCTGCTGGTACGGCGGCACGTCCCGGAGAGCCCGCGGTGGCTGCTGATCCACGGCCGGGACGGCGAGGCCGAGGAGGTGGTCTCCGGCATCGAACGCGAGGTCGAGCGGGAGCAGGGCAAGCCGCTGCCCGAGCCGCACGGCGAGATCACCATCCACCAGCGCCGCAGCGTCTCGTTCCTGGAGATCGGCCGCACGATCTTCGCCGACTACCCCAGGCGCGCGGTGCTCGGCTTCTCCCTCTTCATCGGCCAGGCGTTCCTCTACAACGCCATCACCTTCGGCTTCGGCGCGATCCTGACCAAGTTCTTCGACGTGCCCTCCGGCCACACCGGCTACTACTTCGCGGTGATCGCGGTCGGCAACTTCCTGGGCCCGCTGCTGCTGGGCAGGCTGTTCGACACGGTGGGCCGCCGGGTGATGATCTCCTCCACCTACCTCCTCTCCGGCCTGCTGCTCTTCGGCACGGCCTGGCTGTTCGACCGCGGTTCGCTGAGCGCGACGACGCTGACGGCGTGCTGGTGCGCGGTGCTGTTCTTCGCCTCGGCGGGCGCCTCCAGCGCGTACCTGACCGTCTCGGAGATCTTCCCGATGGAGACCAGGGCGATGTCCATCGCCTTCTTCTACGCCCTCGGCACCGCGGCCGGCGGCATCAGCGGCCCGATGCTCTTCGCCGACCTCACCGGCACCGGCAAGGTCGGCGACACGGTCCTCGCCTTCCAGATCGGCGCGGGCCTGATGTGCGCGGCGGGCCTGGTGGCCGCGTTCCTCGCGGTCAACGCGGAACGCCGCTCGCTGGAGGACATCGCCACGCCGCTGACGGCGGTGCCGGAGAAGGCGGGCGCGGCGGCGCGAGGGGGCGGCGCCGCCACCCGTGACGCGACGCCGCCGCCACCGTCGTCGTCGTCCGCGGCCTGAGGGGCCGGCGGCGGCGCGCGGAG
>NZ_JAIOAB010000103.1 GCF_019890635.1 Streptomyces sennicomposti | reverse complement strand
ACGTGGAGTTCATCCGCGTGCCACCCCCCGCACTTGCATGGCGGCGCATTCTGGAGGGCATAAGCCAGACAGGTCGACACCCGAACCACGGGTGTCGGATCCTCAGCGGGCGGCTCGGGGTCGTCCGCCCGGGAGGCCCTTTGCACCAGCCCGACCGTGCGGTCACAGCACGGACGAAGACGCGGAGGGCCGGTCCCCGGCCCGTGCAACGGGGCCGTCGACCGGTCCAGCTCGTCCTCGTCGCTCCCCGACCTCATCCGAGGGGGTACGTCCTTCCGTGGTGACCAGCACAAAGCGCCCCAAGCCAGACCGGCGCACCTACGTTCTCGACACCAGCGTCCTGCTGGCGGACCCGAACGCCCTGACCCGTTTCGACGAGCACGAGGTCGTGCTGCCCGTCGTCGTGGTCACGGAACTGGAGGCCAAGCGGCACCATCCCGAACTCGGCTACTTCGCCCGCCAGGCCCTGCGCCTGCTGGACGACTACCGGGTCCGGCACGGCCGCCTCGACGCCCCCATCCCGATCGGGGACCTCGGCGGAACGCTGCGGGTCGAGCTCAACCACTCGGACCCCAGCGTGCTGCCCACCGGCTACCGCCTGGGTGACAACGACTCGCGCATCCTCGCGGTCGCCCGCAACCTCCAGGCCGAGGGGTACGACGTCACGGTCGTCTCCAAGGACCTGCCGCTGCGGATCAAGGCGTCGTCCGTGGGCCTCCTCGCCGAGGAGTACCGCGCCGAACTCGCCATCACGGACTCCTCCGGCTGGACCGGCATGTCCGAACTCACCCTTCCGGGCGAACAGGTGGACGTCCTCTTCGAGGAGGGCCACGTCTACGTCCCCGAGGCGGCGGACCTGCCGGTGCACACCGGGCTGACGATCCACTCGGAGCGCGGCCGGGCGCTCGGCCGTATCACGCCCGAGGGGAACGTCCGGCTGGTGCGCGGCGACCGGGAGGCGTTCGGCATCAAGGGCCGCAGCGCCGAGCAGCGCATCGCGCTGGACCTGCTGCTCGACCCGGACGTCGGGATCGTGTCGATGGGCGGCCGGGCCGGCACCGGCAAGTCGGCGCTGGCGCTGTGCGCGGGCCTGGAGGCGGTGCTGGAGCGCCGTCAGCACCAGAAGGTGATGGTGTTCCGGCCGCTGTACGCGGTGGGCGGGCAGGAACTCGGCTATCTGCCGGGCTCCGAGGCGGAGAAGATGAGCCCGTGGGCGCAGGCCGTCTTCGACACGCTCTCGGCGGTCACCAGCCGCGAGGTCATCGAGGAGGTCACCGCGCGCGGGATGCTGGAGGTGCTGCCGCTCACCCACATCCGGGGCCGGTCGCTGCACGACGCGTTCGTCATCGTGGACGAGGCGCAGTCCCTGGAGCGCAACGTCCTGCTGACGGTGCTGTCCCGGATCGGCGCCAACTCGCGGGTCGTGCTGACCCATGACGTGGCGCAGCGGGACAACCTCAGGGTGGGCCGCTACGACGGCGTGGTCGCCGTGGTGGAGAAGCTGAAGGGGCATCCGCTCTTCGCGCACGTCACGCTGACCCGGTCCGAGAGGTCCCAGATCGCCGCCCTTGTGACCGAAATGCTGGAGGACGGTCATATCTGAGCTTATCCGCACCACTTGAGGCGGATGCGGTCACGACAGCGCCGCCCGGCAAAGGCCGAGAGCCTAGCCGGGCGGCGCTGTCGTGTGCGGGTGTTTCACGGAATTCCGTAGGCCAAACGAGATGTGAGCTTTCACACGCAACTCAGAATTGCCTCCCCGCGTTGGGTTACGGCAGAGTCTCAGTCCTGTCAGGCCCCGCATACGACACAGCCGTACCCCCAGCGGTAGGGCACCCCGTGAAGCACTCAACTCCATAGCGTCGTCGTATGCCGCCCGAGCACCACGCGGCGCTCCCGTCACGGGAGTTGCCCACCGGGCCCGCGCCTCCGTGACCCGTAGTTGGGAGGCCAGTGCCAGGGGCACGATTGCGTCCGCCAGGGTCACCGAAGCGGGCGATGCTGGAAGGAAACCGTGTGAGCCGGATCTCGGTCCGGGGATTCGCAGTGGCCTCCGCCACCGCGGTCACCGCTGTCGGTAGCGTCGTGGGCGTTGCCTCGGGCAGTGTCGCCCAGAACAACGACGCCGAAGCGGCGCCGGCAGCCGACGCGACGCTTCTGTCGGACATCCCCGTCGGTCAGCAGGCGCAGGTGCAGACCGCATCCCTCGCCCAGCAGGCCGACGCGCAGGCCATCGCCGCCGACGCGAGCGCCAAGAAGGCCGCCGAGGAAGCGGCCCGCAAGGCCGCCGCCGAGACCGCGATCGCCAAGAAGGCGGATGCCGAGAAGGCGGCCCAGGCCGCCAAGGAGGCCAAGGAGCGGGCGGAACTCAAGGAGGCGGCCAGCCGCAGCGCGGCCCGCGACTCCTCCAGCTTCCCCGTCCAGAGCTCGTACTCCGTGTCGCAGATCCAGGCGATGGCGCGGCAGATGGTGCCGAGCGGCCAGTTCCAGTGCTTCAGCAACATCGTGGACCACGAGTCCAGCTGGAACTACCACGCGGTCAACGCCTCCTCCGGTGCTTACGGTCTCTTCCAGGCGCTCCCGGCCGGCAAGTACGCCTCGGCGGGCTCCGACTGGCAGACCAACCCGGCCACCCAGATCAAGTGGGGCCTCAACTACATGAACAGCCGGTACGGCAGCCCCTGCGAGGCCTGGTCGTTCTGGTCGGCCAACCACTGGTACTGAGCCGCCCGGCACTTCGCCGGCCCGGTTCGCCGTGGCGCTCAACCTCGCACAGCCCCTCCCCGTCCTAGGGGGAGGGGCTTTTGCCATGTAGCGTCTGACGGGACGACTCCTGAGAGGAGTGGTGGGGACGGACGGGGGAAGAGGACGGATCATGTCGCGAGTGCCACGGTGGCTCGGCCGGCTCGGCGCCGGGCTGACCGAAATGGGTGAGCGGTTGGACGAGCGCCGCGCCGAGGTGGAGAAGGAAGAGGCCGGTACGGAACCCGGACCGGCCCCGGACACCACGCCGCTGCCCGATCATGTGACCGTGGTGCCCGCCCGTCCCGATCCGGCGCAGGCCGTGCCCTGGGGGGTGCGGGTGGCCGCCGAGGCCGGCTGGCGGCTGCTGGTGCTGGCCGGGACGGTCTGGGTGCTGATGCGGGTGATCAGCGCCGTGCAGCTGGTGGTCCTCGCCTTCGTCGCCGCGCTGCTCATCACGGCCCTGATGCAGCCGACGGTGGCGCGGCTGCGCCGCCACGGGCTGCCGCGCGGGCCGGCCACCGCGCTCACCGCGATCCTCGGCTTCGTCATCATGGGGCTGATCGGCTGGTTCGTGACCTGGCAGGTCATGGAGAACATCGACAACCTCTCCAACCAGATCCAGGACGGCATCGACGAGCTGCGCAAGTGGCTGCTGAACAGCCCCTTCCATGTCACCGACAAGCAGATCAACCAGATCGCCAAGAGCCTGCGCGAGGCCATCGGCGCCAACACCGACCAGATAACGTCCGCCGGTCTGGAGGGCGTGACGGTGGTGGTGGAGGCGCTGACCGGGATCCTGCTGACGATCTTCTCGACGCTGTTCCTCCTCTACGACGGCCGGCGCATCTGGGAGTGGACGCTGAAGCTGGTGCCCGCCGCCGCCCGGCCGGGCGTGGCCGGCGCCGGTCCGCGCGCCTGGCGCACGCTGACGGCGTATGTGCGGGGCACGGTGATCGTGGCGCTGATCGACGCGATCTTCATCGGCCTCGGCATCTACTTCCTGAACGTGCCGATGGCGGTCCCGCTGGCCGTGTTCATCTTCCTGTTCGCGTTCATCCCGCTGGTGGGCGCGGTGGTGTCCGGCGCGCTCGCGGTGGTCGTCGCGCTGGTCACCCAGGGCGTGTTCACGGCGGTGATGGTGCTCGTGGTGGTGCTGGCGGTGCAGCAGATCGAAGGGCATGTGCTGCAGCCGTTCATCCTCGGGCGCGCGGTGCGCGTCCACCCGCTGGCGGTGGTCCTGTCCGTCGCGGCCGGCGGCATGATCGCCGGGATCGGCGGCGCGGTGGTGGCGGTGCCGCTGGTGGCGGTGACCAACACGGTGGTCGGCTATCTGCGCAAGTACTCCCACGAGCAGGCGCTGCGCCAGTCCCCGCGCCCGCACGGCGCCACCGCCTCGTCCGACGTCGCCGCCCCGCCGCCGTCCGGGAAGCGCGCGGAGCAGCCGACGGACGGCGCCGAGGGCCGCCCGGACGCCGGGGAACACACGGAGCCCCGCCCACCGGAGGGGTGAGCGGGGCTCGGTGAAGCGGGAGGTGCGGGCCGGTTACTCGGCCAGCACCGCCTCCGCGTCCAGGGTCGTCGCGACGGCCTGGATCACCGCGGCGATCTTGAAGGCCTCCTGGATGACGTCGCGCTCCAGGCCCGCCTTGCGCAGAACCTGCTCGTGCGAGTCCAGGCACATGCCGCAGCCGTTGATGGCCGAGACCGCGAAGGACCACAGCTCGAAGTCGACCTTGTCGACGCCGGGGTTGCCGATGACGTTCATCCGCAGACCGGCGCGCAGGGTGCCGTACTCGTGGTCCGACAGCAGGTGCCGGGTGCGGTAGAAGACGTTGTTCATCGCCATGACGGCGGCCGCGGACTTCGCCGCGGTGTACGCCTCCGGCGACAGGTTCGCCTTCGCCTCCGGCTCCAGCTCGCGCAGGACGATCGGGGAACGCGAGGCGATGGCCGTGGCCAGCACCGTGCCCCACAGCTGCTGCGCGGGCAGGTCGCTGTTGCCGATGACCGAGCCCAGGTTGAGCTTGAGGTCCTTGGCGTAGTCCGGGACGGCGGACTTCAGGGAGTCGAGGGACATGCCTCACTCACCAGCCAGCAGCGCGACCGGGTCCAGGGTCTCGTCGCCCTTGCTCCAGTTGCACGGGCACAGCTCGTCGGTCTGCAGGGCGTCCAGGACCCGCAGGACCTCCTTCGGGTTCCGGCCGACGGAGCCCGCGGTGACCATCGTGAACTGGATCTCGTGGTTCGGGTCCACGACGAACACGGCGCGCTGCGCGAAGCCGTCCTCGCCCTCGATGCCCAGGGCGCGCATCAGCTCGTGCTTGGAGTCGGCCATCATCGGGAACGGCAGGTCCGTCAGGTCCGGGTGGTCCTTGCGCCAGGCGTGGTGCACGAACTCGGAGTCGCCCGAGAAGCCGAGGATCTGCGCGTCGCGGTCGGCGAACTCGTCGTTCAGCTTCCCGAACGCGGCGATCTCGGTCGGGCAGACGAAGGTGAAGTCCTTGGGCCAGGCGAAGACCACCAGCCACTTGCCCTCGTAGGACTTGTGGTGGATCTGCTCGAACTCCTTGCCCTTCTCCAGCGAGACGCAGGCGGTCAGTTCGAACTCGGGGAACTTGTCACCGACAGTGAGCACACGCTCTCCTTGCAGCGAAGAAACACCGGTTTTGCCCGTGTTTCCCATGGGTTGGACCTTCTTGATGTTGGCACAGGGTGCATTGATTACGGAAATAGCTACACTCGGTCGTGTTGATCGGAGGTGGTTATCAGTGAGCGTCGCCAACAACGGCAGGCGGAAGCATCTGCCCAGCTTGTCGCAGCTGCGCGCGTTCGCGGCCGTCGCCGAGCACCTGCACTTCCGGGACGCCGCCGCCGACATCGGCATGAGCCAGCCGGCCCTGTCCAGCGCCGTCTCCACCCTGGAGGAGACACTCGGTGTCACCCTGGTGGAGCGTACGACGCGCAAGGTACTGCTCTCACCCGCGGGGGAGCGCCTGGCCGTGCGCGCCAAGGCGGTGCTGGAGGAGGTCGGCGCGCTGCTGGAGGAGGCCGAGGCCGTCCGCGCGCCCTTCACCGGCGTGCTGCGCCTCGGCGTCATCCCGACCGTCGCCCCTTATCTGCTGCCCACCGTCCTGCGCCTGGTCCACAGCCGCTACCCCGACCTCGACCTCCAGGTGCACGAGGAGCAGACCGCGAGCCTGCTGGACGGGCTGACCGGCGGCCGTCTGGACCTGCTGCTCCTGGCGGTGCCGCTCGGCGTGCCCGGAGTGGTGGAACTGCCCCTGTTCGACGAGGACTTCGTCCTGGTCACCCCGCTCGACCACGGCCTCGGCGGCCGGGAGGGCATACCGCGCGAGGCCCTGAAGGAACTGAACCTGCTCCTCCTCGACGAGGGCCACTGCCTGCGCGACCAGGCCCTCGACATCTGCCGTGAGGCCGGCCGCGAGGACGCCCCGGTCACCACCACCGCCGCCGGCCTGTCCACCCTGGTCCAGCTGGTCGCCGGCGGCCTCGGCTGCACGCTGCTGCCGCGCACCGCCCTCAAGGTGGAGATCTCCCGCAGCAGTCAGTTGCTCACCGGCTCCTTCGCCGAACCGGCCCCCTCCCGCCGGATCGCCCTCGCCATGCGCAGCGGCTCGGCCCGCGCCGCCGAGTACCGCGAACTGGCCGCCGCCCTCCGCACCGACCTGCGGGCCCTGCCGGTACGGGTCCTGGACCCGGCGGCCTGAGTAAGTCCCCCGCCCCACAGCGCCCGACCAGCCGCTCGCGCCCCGGGCCCTCGCTCCACGCGAGAAGGCCCCTCCCCGAAGGGAGGGGCCTTCGCCGGGCCGCCCGCCGGCCGGAGGATCAGGGGCCGGAGAGCCGGAGAGCCGGAGGATCGGGGGCCAGAGAGCCGACGGACCGGGGGCCGGTGGGCCGGCCGACCGGAGAGCCGACGCTCCGGCAGGCCGGAGGACCGAGGGCCGGCCGACCGGAGTGGACGGACCGGCGCCCTACTCCGTCCGCAGCCCCTCCGGCCGCATCAGCCGCAGCAGCGGCGGCAGGCTCAGCAGCGTCACCACCAGCACGATCCCCGCGCCGATCCCGGTCATCGTCAGCACGCTCGCCCAGTCCACGGCCACCGTCGTGGCGGTCATCTTCAGCAGCACCGTGCCCAGCGTCAGCCCCACGGCCGCCGCCAGCAGCAGGCCGAGCGCGACCGGGACGGCCGTCTGCCACAGCACCGACAGGCTCAGCGTGCGCCGCCGGGTGCCGAAGGCGACCAGCGCCGACAGCAGCTTGCGGCGCTCGCGCAACTGCTCCAGCTGCGACACCAGCAGGCTCGCCCCGATCAGCGCCAGCACACAGATCGCGCCGACCAGCAGCCCGGTGCGGATGGAGGCGAACTTCTTGGACTCCTCGGTGCGCGTCCAGACCGTCACGTTGGCGAACCGGTCCAGGGAGGCGGCGGTGTTGCGCACGTACTCGCGTACGTCCGCCACGTCGTCGTCGGTCGAGACGTAGACCTGCGCGGCGGGCTGCTCCGCTCCCGCCGGCACCGCGCCCCGGGTGAGCAGGAAGCCGCCGTGCTCCATGCCGCTGGGGTCCTTGCCGGGGGCGACCTTCCTGATCCCGCGCGGCACGGTCCAGCGCACCTCACGGCCGGTGTCCATGCCCTGGGAGGTGTCCAGGTAGAGCTGCTTGCCGGGCTTGGCCAGGGCCGGGGTGTCCGTGTCGTACTCCGCGCCCGTGACGACGAAGACGTCGCCGTCGCGGCACGAGGGCAGGGCGGTCACCTGGCGCAGCGCCGCGCAGTCGCCGATGGTCGCCGAGGAGCTGAGCTTCGGGCCGTCGGGCGACCGGTTGCTCGTGCTGCCGAGGTTGCCGTCGGCCAGCGCGACGGCCGCGCGCACGCCCCGCGTCGCGCGCAACTTCGCCACCGCCTCGTCGGCGCCGGTCCCGCGCGAGAGCTGGACCTGGATCTGCGCCCGGTCGAGGTCGTTCCTCGACGCCTTGGTGTAGTCGCCCTCGACGCCCGCGAAGAGCATCTGCAGGGCGATCGCGCCGGCCACCGCGACCGCGATGCCGTTCACCATCCGGGCCGCCGTGCCGCTGCTCAACTGGAGCCGTCGTACGGCCAGTTGCCAGGCGACCGGGCCGCGGCCGAGCCGGGCGACGACCGCCTCCACGATCCACGGCAGCAGCGCGGTCACCCCGACCAGCAGCGCGATCACGCCGCTGGAGACCAGGACCTGGTTGAAGTCGCCGTTCGAGCGGCCCTTGCCGATCATCGGGGAGAGCAGCGCCAGGCCGATCACCGGCAGCAGCAGCCGCCACCACAGGCGGCGCCGGGCCGGCCGGGCGGTGCGGACCACGCCGAGCGGCTCGATGACCACCCCGCGCAGCGCCAGCAGGGTGACCAGCACCGCGGCCGCCGGAACGGCCACGGCGACCAGCACGGCCAGCGCCGGCGAGGGGTTGAGGTAGCTCGGGAAGACGCTGATGTCGAGGATCTCCAGCTCGCCCGCGGCCTGGCGGCCGAGCAGGAAGAAGACCGTGCCGAAGACCAGCCCGAGCAGCGAGCCGGCCAGCGCCTCGCCCGCCGCGATCCGCCGGGTCATCCGGCTGTCGGAGCCGACCAGCCGCAGCGCGGCCAGCCGCCGGTCGCGCTGCTCGCCGCCGAAGCGCACGGCCGCCGTGATGAACACGGCCACCGGCATCAGCAGCACCACGAACACCACCAGCACCAGCAGGATCAGCACCGGGTCCGGGCTGGACGGGGTCGGGTTCGGGGTGCCGTACTCGCTGATCCGGGCCGTCTGCCAGCCGTTGATGTGCCGCGCGAGGTCGGTCGCGCCGGCGTAGTAGGCCAGTTCCTGCGAGCCGATCAGGCCGCTCTCGCCGATCGTCCCGACCACCCGGTAGGGCAGCCGCTCGCGCAGCAGCTTCCCGTCGCCGGAGTCGAGCAGCCTCTTCAGCGCGGGGGAGACGACCATGTCGCCGGGCGCGGGGTACTTCGCCAGGCCCGGGGCGAGCGGCGCGCGCGGTCCCTCGGGCTCCACCAGCCGGCCGCGGATGTCCTTGTCGCCGTAGGTGGTGTCGATGTCGGAGATGACGAGGGTGTCGTCGGCCTTCGGCTTGACCTTCTGGCTGTAGGTGTAGTCGGAGCGGGCCTCGTCGCGCTGGTGCCGTACGGTCAGCGCGTTCGGTATCGCGGTCGTCAGCAGCAGCAGCGCCACGCCGAGCCCGACGCCGACCGCCGTCAGCAGCACCCGGGTCCACCCCTCGCGCCCGCCGGTGAACGCGAACTTCGCGCCCAGGCGCAGGTCGGCGGCCCATTGGCGGAGGTTCATACGAGCCGCTCCATGTCCCGGGAGCGGCCGTCGCGCACGACGATCTCGCGGTCGGACCAGGCGGCGACCCGGGCCTCGTGGGTGACGAGGACGACGGCGGCGTTGGCGGACCGGGCGGCCTCGGTGAGCAGTTCCATCACGCGCTCGCCGTTGAGCGAGTCGAGCGCGCCGGTCGGCTCGTCGGCGAACAGCACCCGGGGCCCGGTGACCAGCGACCGGGCGACGGCGACCCGCTGGCCCTGGCCGCCGGAGACCTCGCCCGGCCGCTTCCTGGCCAGGTCGTCGACCTCCAGCCGGGCCATCCAGGCGAGCGCGGTCCGCTCGGCCTCCTTGCGCGGGGTGCCGTTCAGCCGCAGCGGCAGGGCGACGTTCTCCACGCAGGTGAGTTCGGGCACCAGCTGGCCGAACTGGAAGACGAAGCCGAACTCCGAGCGGCGCAGCGCGCTGCGCCGGGCGTCGGACATGGTGGACAGCTCGCGGCCGTCGTAGGTGATCGAGCCGGAGTCCGGGGTGACGATCCCGGCCAGGCAGTGCAGCAGCGTGGACTTGCCGGAGCCGGAGGGGCCCATCACGGCGACGACCTCGCCGGGGTGGATGGAGAACTCGGCGCCGTCCAGCGCGGTGGTCGGGCCGTAAGCTTTGCGCAGGTTCTCGGCGGCCAGCAGGGAGCCGGGGGGAGGAGTCATCGGGTCACCGCCTCACGGAGCTTGTCGAGGCGCGCGGCGGTCAGTTCCAGCCACCGCAGGTCGGCCTCCAGATGGAACAGGGCGTGGTCGCAGATCAGCTGGTCGGCGAGGTCGCCCTTGCGCTTGCGGTCGGTCAGGATCCGCATGCTGCGCAGGTGTTCGGAGCGCTGGGTGTCGAGGATGTCGGCGGCGTCGCGCTGGGTGAGCAGCGCCAGGACGACCTTGGTGTAGAGGGTCGACTGGAGGTACGGCTCGGGCTTCTCCGGCGTGGCGAGCCAGCGCTCGACGTCGGTGATGCCGGCCTCGGTGATGGCGTAGCGCTTGCGCTCGGGGCCGCCGCCGGCCTCGATCCCGTCGACTTCGACGAGGCCGTTCTTCAGCAGCCGCGACATCGTCGAGTAGACCTGGCCGTAGTGCAGCGGCCGGTCGTGACCGAACTTCTCGTCGAAGGCGCGCTTCAGGTCGTAGCCGTGACGCGGCCCGGACTCCAGGAGCCCCAGGAGGGTGTGACCGATGGACATGCACGGCACTCTACACACCGTGTATACGTGCCGTGTATACGCGGGGTGTGTAGGTGGTGGCGGGGGGTGGGGACGCGCAGGTGGGAGGCGTTTGTCACCGTTTCGTCACGGGGGTGGGGACGAGTGGTGGTTCTGGGCCACGGCGGGTCCGGGCGGGGGGTCTTCCGGGTGCGTCGTGGCCCGGAACCACCATTCATCGCCCGGCCGCGGCCGCGGCTACGGCTGCGGCGGGGGGGGGGGGGGGGGGCCCCCCCGGGGGGGGGGGGGGGGGCGCGGGGGGGGGGGCGGGGGGGGGGGGGGCGGGGCGGGGGG
>NZ_JAIOAB010000102.1 GCF_019890635.1 Streptomyces sennicomposti | reverse complement strand
AGCACCGCCGGCCCAGCCGGATGCACCGCACCACCGCCCGAGCGGCGGCCAGGGTGCCGAGGACGCCGGTGGTGCCGCCTCTTGGCGGCCGCAGTGCGGTCGGGCTCCCCGGCCGACACCGTTGGGGCGGGCCGTCCGGGCGTCTCTGCGGAGGCGGGACGACCCGCTTCCGGCGCAGGGTCCCGCCCGGCGACCGCAGGGCGGGCGGGCTGCCCGGCCGGCACCGTCGGGGCGGGGCGTGCGGGTGCCTCTGCGGAGGCGGGACGACCCGCTTCCGGCGCGAGGCCGGGCTGCCCGGCCGCCCCTACGGAGGCAGGCCGTCCGGCTCCCGCCACGGCGTCCCGCCTCCCGGCGACCCCCACGCGGGCGGGCTGCCCGGCCGGCACCGTCGGGGCGGGCCGTCCGGGCGTCTCTGCGGAGGCGGGGTGAACCGCTTCCGGCGCGAGGCCGGGGCGTCCGGGCGTCCCTGCGGGGGCCGGCCCACCCGTTGCCTCCTCGGGAGCCTGATTTCTGGCAGCCGCTGTGCGGGCTTCTTCGGGCCACGCCGTCGAGTCGGGCTGTCCGGCAGGCGCCGGGCGGTGGGGTTTCCCGGGCGCCGCTGCGGAGGCGGGTTGTCCGGCCGCCGCCGGGCGGTGGGGGATCATGCCGCTGGGGTGAATCGGTGGCGGCGGAAGCGGGGGTCTTGGCTCTCCGCCTCGCGGGTTTCGCGGCGGGCCGCGCGGCGGGCGCGGGCCACGGAGCGGGCCAGCCGGGCCTGCTCGGCCTCGCGGCGCAGTTCGGCGGAACGGAGCTGGTGGTACTCGTACTCGAGCATGTCGTGTCCCTGGTGAGTGAGAGGTGGTCCGGTCCTGTCCGGTCTCCGCACCGCTTCGGTGCGATGGGTCAACCCTCGTCTCCCAGGGGGGCCGCCGGCATCGGGAGAGTGCCGCATCTTGGGCAGCGATCCACGTCCTTAGGCATGCCCGAGGGGGTCCTTAGGACCGCCGTAGGGAGGCGTACGGCGGCGCTGAGGACCCCCTCGGGGGCTTACCGGAGGCCCGGGGGCCGGGCGGTGCCGCTCAGCTGGTGGACGGCAGGCCGAGCAGGGCGTCGGT
The DNA here is from genome assembly GCF_019890635.1 of Streptomyces sennicomposti. Taxonomy (GTDB): domain Bacteria; phylum Actinomycetota; class Actinomycetes; order Streptomycetales; family Streptomycetaceae; genus Streptomyces; species Streptomyces sennicomposti. The sequence continues at coordinate 9,750 of NZ_JAIOAB010000102.1, read as the reverse complement.
GTACTTCAGTACGGCCAGCAGCAGGCCGATGACGCCGAGGACGACGCCCGCCCAGGCCACCGACTTGATCCACGGCGCCTGCGGTGCGCGCGGCGCGCCGAACGCGGGCCGGGCCAGGACCACGACGCCCACGACCATCGCGACGAGCGCGAACACCCCCGCCCACAGCGCGGTGGTGTGCCAGGCGTCGCCGTAGACCTCCTTGATCTGCGTGGCGACGCTCGCGGAGGTGGGGGTCCGCAGCTGGCCGATCAGCTGCTCGCGTGCGGCGGCGACGGTCCCGAGCCAGCCGCCGCTGAGCGAGACGACGCCGAGCGCGGCGGCGACGACGGCGCCGGCGCCCTGGCCGACCCCCGAGGGGGCCGGCTTGCCGTCACCGGCCGGGTCGGCGGCGTCGGTGGGGTCCTCTTCCGAGTCGGCCACCTCGTCGGTGGCCCCGGCGGAGGCCGTCTCGCCGGAGTCGGCGGGCTCGCCCGTGGCTTTCTCGGTGGCCGTCGCGGCCGGGGCGGCGTCGGACCCGGTGGCCGTGGCCGTCTCCGTCGCCGTCGCCTCACCGCCGTCCGTGGTGTTCTCGGTGAGGGCGGACCCGGTGGGGCCCGTACCCTCCTGGTCGGTGGTGGTCTCGGCTGCGGTCTTCGTTCCCATGCCCCGCACCGTACGGACGCTCTCTGAGAGGTCCCTTAATGATCGTCAGCGCTCGGCGCGCGCCGTACGCGCGCGTGCCGCACGCCACTCGGGGGCGAGCACCGCCCACACCTCCATGTCCTGGCGTACGCCCCGGTAGGGGAAGCTCTCGCGCAGGACGCCCTCGCGGGTCAGACCGAGCCGCCGCGCCGCGTTGACGCTCGGCTCGTTGGCGGAGGAGGCGTGCCACTCCACGCGGTGCATCCCGCGCTCGTCGAACGCCCAGTCGATCAGCACGCGCGCGCCGCGTGTGACGAGCCCGCGTCCGGTCCCGGCCGGTTCCAGCCAGCAGCCGATCTCGCACATGCCGGTCGCCGTGTCGAAGATCCGGAACAGCAGCCCGCCAACCAGGACGCCGTCCAGCCACAGCCCGTGCAGGAAGCCGGTGCCGGCGGCGTGCTTGTCCGCGTACGCCTGGAGCAGGGCGCGCGCGGAGTCCGCGTCCGTGGCGTTCGCCCCGAAGGGGATGTGCCGGGTGATGAAGTCCCGTCCGCGGTCCAGGTGCGCGAGGAACTCCTCGGCGTGCCACGGCTCCAGCGGGCGCAGTTCCGCCCCGTCGTCACCCAGCGATATCGCGTACATCCCGTTGCCGCTCCTTCTCGAGTTCCGCCACGATGTCGCCGAGCCTCTCATGGGCGGCGCGGCACTCGGGCGGCTCGATGCTGATGCGGGGCAGTACGCGGTCCAGCCGGCGCGGCAGCCACCAGTTGGCGCGGCCGAGCAGATGCATCAGGGCGGGCACGAGCAGGGTGCGCAGCACGAACGCGTCGAGCGCGACGGCGGCGGCGAGCGCGATGCCAAACATGGCGATCACCCGGTCGCCGCCGAGCACGAAGGAGAGGAAGACGGAGATCATGATGACGGCCGCGGAGTTGATCACCCGGCTGGTCTCGGCGAGGCCGACGCGTACGGCCCGCCGGTTGTCGCCGGTCTCCAGCCACTCCTCGTACATCCGGCTGACCAGGAAGACCTGGTAGTCCATGGAGAGCCCGAACAGCACCGAGACCATGATCACGGGCAGGAACGGCTCGATGGGCCCGGCCCGCCCCAGGCCCAGGAACTCGCTGCCCCAGCCCCACTGGAAGATCGCGACGACCACGCCGAACGCGGCGGCGACGGCGGCGATGTTCATCGCGGCGGCCTTGAGCGGGATGCCCACGGACCGGAAGGCGAGCAGCAGCAGCACGCAGCCGAGGCCGACGACCACCCCGACGAACAGCGGCAGCCGGCCGACGATCACACCGGCGAAGTCGTCGTACCCGGCGGTGACGCCGCCGACCTGGACGTCGAGCGAGGTGCCCGTCTCGGCGCGCGGCAGCACCTCGGTGCGCAGCCGGTCGACCAGGTCGCTGGTGCGCTGCGACTGGGGCGCGGAGTCGGGGACGACGGTCAGGTAGGCGGTGGTGCCGCCGCCGTTGTAGATGACCGGCGTGACCGCGGCGACGCCCTCGGTGCTGCGCAGGGTGGTGTCGAGGTCGTCCAGGGCGAGCCGGTCCTCGGCGTCGTCCACGCGGGTGACGAGGGTCAACGGCCCGTTGACGCCGGGGCCGAAGCCGTCGGCGACGAGGTCGTAGGCCCGCCGGGTGGTCGCCGAGGCGGGGTCGTTGCCCTGGTCGGAGGTGCCGAGGTGCAGGGAGAGCGTGGGCAGCGCGAGCACGGTGATCACGGCCAGGGCGAGAACACCGAGGAGCTTGGGGTGGCGTTCCACGAAGGCCGACCAGCGGGCGGCGAACCCGGTGGGCAGCTCGGGTTCGGGGCCGTGCTCGGCCAGCCGGCGCCGCTCGCGGCGGCTGAGGGCGCGTGGGCCGATGAAGGACAGCAGGGCGGGCAGCAGGGTCACCGAGGCCGCGACCGTCAGGGCGACGGTCGAGGCGGCGGCGACCGCCACGCCGTTGAGGAAGCCGAGCCGCAGGATCAGCATGCCGAGCAGGGCGATGCAGACGGTGGCACCGGCGAAGACGACGGCGCGGCCTGTAGTGGCGACGGCGTTGGTGGCCGCCTCGGCGGTGGTGAGGCCGCGTTTCAGGCCGCGCCGGTGCCGGGTCACGATGAACAGCGCGTAGTCGATGCCGACGCCGAGGCCGATCAGCATGCCGAGCATGGGCGCGAAGTCGGCCACCGTCATGGCGTGGCTCAGCAGTTCGATGGCGCCGTAGGCGGTGCCGACGCTGACCAGCGCGGTGGCGATGGGCAGCAGGGACGCGACGAGCGAGCCGAAGGCGAGCAGGAGCACCACGGCGGCCACGGCCACGCCGACGATCTCGGCGAGGTGCCCGCCCGAGGACTGGGTCCCGCCGATCGCGCTGCCGCCGAGTTCCACCTGGAGTCCGTCGCCCTGGGCGGCCTTCGCCGCGCCGACCACCGCCCGCGCCTGCGACTCGGGGATGTCCTGGGCGGCGTGCGCGAACGTGACGGTCGCGTACGCGGTGTGCCCGTCGGCGCTGATCTGGCCGGCGCCCCGGCCCTGGTACGGGCTGACCACGGAGGCCACCCCGGGCAGCGTCTCGATGCGGTCCAGGGTGCGGGTCATCGTCTGCTCGACGTCGGCGGCGCGCACGGTGCCGGAGTCGGTGCGCCACACCACGGTGTCGCTGTCGCCGCCGAGGCCGGGGAAGCCCTCACGCAGCAGCTGGGTGGCGCGGCCCGACTCGGTTCCGGGGACCTCGTAGTCGTTCGAGTACGCCGGGCCGGCGACGGCCGCGGCGACGGTGATCCCGCCGAGGGCGAGGAGCCAGAGCAGAACGGTGACGAGGCGGTGCCGGACACACCAACGCGCTAGGGCTGCCACGAACGTGCTCCCAGGTGACGATTTGTGGATCTTTGACCGGGAACAGTCGTCCATGAACGGAACGGCCCGCAAAGAACGCATGAGCAAGGTGACAACACTCTTGCAGGCTAATGTGATCGTTTACCGTGTTCGTGGCGTTATTCACATCATTCCGGACGGCACGTCCCGGAGGGCGTCACCGGGTGGGGGCCACTCCGGTCAGCGAGGCGGCGGTCAGGGAGGCGGCGGGTCAGTCGAACTGGTCGCCGAGTGCCATCACCATCACCCCGGCGATCATCAGCCACAGCGCCCGTCGAGTACGGCCCCGGAAGCCGAGCAGGGACGCCAGCGCGCAGACGGCGGCGCCGGCGGCGTAGGCGGCGCCGACGGGGGCCGGGGCCGCGCCGGTCAGCCGCAGCAGCGACGCGGCGAGCCCGGCGAGGGCCAGCAGCGCGCCGGCCCCGCCCGCCGTCCAGCGCGCCCTGCGGGCGACCTCGGCGGGGTCCTGCAGATCGCCGTCGCCCTCGCCGTCCTCGTCGGCGACGGCGTCGGCGTCGGCGTCGGCGTCGGCGTCGGCGTCGGCGTCGGCGAGGGGGCCTTCGGTGGGTTCTTCGGTGACCGTGCGGGGTGCGGCCCCGGTGTCGTTCTGCGGGCCGGAGGCTTCGACGCCGTCCGGCCGGGATATGGCGGCGGGGGTTTCGGAATCGACGCGTCCACTCATGGCGGGCGAGCGTAGCCGCCGCCCCCGGCGCGGTCGGCAGCGGGGGCGGCCTGCCGGGGTCGGCGCGGTCGGCAGCGGGGGCGGCTTGCCGGGATCGGGACGGCGGCGGGCGCCTGCCCGGCCTCGGTGCGGCCGGAGGCGGACCTGTCTTCCGGCCGGGCACCGCAAACGGTGGTCTCCGGCCCTGAGGCACGCGAACCGACCAGCTCCGTCTCGTCCGACGCGGACCCGACCGGCACCGTCTCGCCCGTCGCGGACCCGACCGGCACCGTCTCGCCCAACACGGGCTCGACGGGCGTCGGGCGGTGGCCTGCCCGGCCTCGCGCGGCGGGCGGCCGACGGCGGGCGGCGGGCGGCGGGCGGGCGGCGGAAGCGAGACGGGCGGCGGAAGCGAGACGGGCGGCGGAAGCGAGACGGACCGTTGCCGTCTCGGGGCGCGCACCCCCGGCCGTGTGCCCCTCCGGGGCTCTCCGCGTGTGCCCCCTCCGCACGTGCCCCGTACGTCCCCCGCGCCGCCCCGGCGCTGGACGGCCGAAGGGCGCGTCCCGGTGTGGACCGGGGCGCGCCCTTCGGGGTGGCGGGTCGGGCGGGGCCCGGCGTCGCCTTGTCGGTGCTACTCGGAGACGCCCAGCTTCTCCAGGATCAGCTCCTTGACGCGGGCCGCGTCGGCCTGGCCGCGAGTGGCCTTCATGACCGCGCCGACCAGCGCGCCCGCCGCTGCGACCTTGCCGCCGCGGATCTTGTCCGCGATGCCGGGGTTGCCGGCGATGGCCTCGTCCACGGCCGTGCCCAGCGCGGAGTCGTCGGAGACGACCTTCAGACCGCGCTTGTCGACGACCTCGTCCGGGGTGCCCTCGCCCGCGAGGACGCCCTCGATGACCTGGCGGGCCAGCTTGTCGTTCAGGTCGCCGGAGGAGACCAGCTCGGTCACCCGGGCCACCTGCGCGGGCGTGATCGCCAGCTCGTCCAGGGCCTTGCCGGACTCGTTGGCGCTGCGCGCCAGCTCGCCCATCCACCACTTGCGGGCGGAGGCCGCGTCGGCGCCGGCCTCGATCGTGGCGACGATCGGGTCCAGCGCGCCGGCGTTGAGGATGGCCTGCATGTCGGTGGCCGAGATGCCCCACTCCGCCAGCAGACGGGTGCGGCGGGCCAGCGGCAGCTCGGGCAGCGCGGCGCGGATCTCCTCGACCCACTCGCGCGCGGGGGCCACGGGCACCAGGTCGGGCTCCGGGAAGTACCGGTAGTCCTCCGCCTCCTCCTTCACGCGGCCCGAGGTCGTGGACCCCGTGTCCTCGTGGAAGTGGCGGGTCTCCTGGATGATCGTGCCGCCGGAGGAGAGCACCGCGGCGTGCCGCTGGATCTCGAACCGGGCGGCGCGCTCGACGGACCGCAGCGAGTTGACGTTCTTCGTCTCGCTGCGGGTGCCGAACTTGTCCGCGCCCTTGGGCATCAGCGACAGGTTCACGTCGCAGCGCATCTGGCCCATCTCCATACGGGCCTCGGAGACGCCGAGCGCGCGGATCAGCTCGCGCAGCTCGCGGACGTAGGCCTTGGCGACCTCGGGGGCCCGCTCGCCGGCGCCGACGATCGGCTTGGTGACGATCTCGATCAGCGGGATGCCGGCGCGGTTGTAGTCCAGCAGGGAGTGGGACGCGCCGTGGATACGGCCGGTGGCGCCGCCGACGTGCGTCGACTTGCCGGTGTCCTCCTCCATGTGGGCGCGCTCGATCTCCACGCGGAAGACCTCGCCGTCCTCCAGCTGCACGTCGAGGTAGCCGTCGAAGGCGATCGGCTCGTCGTACTGGGAGGTCTGGAAGTTCTTCGGCATGTCCGGATAGAAGTAGTTCTTCCGGGCGAAGCGGCACCACTCGGCGATCTCGCAGTTCAGCGCGAGGCCGATCTTGACGGCCGACTCGACGCCGGTCGCGTTGACGACCGGGAGCGCGCCGGGCAGGCCGAGGCAGACCGGGCAGGTCTGGGTGTTCGGGTCGGCGCCGAGCGCGGTCGAACAGCCGCAGAACATCTTGGTGGCGGTGCCGAGTTCGACATGGACCTCGAGGCCCATGACGGGGTCGTACGACGCCAGCGCGTCCTCGTACGACACCAGGTCGGTCGTGGTGGTCACGGTGAAAACTTCCCTCTCAGCCCAGCAGGACGTCGTCGTCGCCCAGCCGCTTCAGCTCGCGGTAGAGGATGGCGAGGCCGGTGACGATCGCGACGGCGGACACGGTGGCGTCGATCAGGCGCAGCGTGTCGTGCTCGGCGCGCGCCTTCTTGATCTGCTTGGCGACGCCGAACGCGCCGAACGCGGTGGTGCCCATGGACAGGTACGTGCCGGACTTGGACTTCTTGAAGCCCTTGGCCTTCGACAGTGCGTTACTCACAGCGACGGAGCCTCCTCGAGCAGCGGGTGTCCCCACTTTTCCACGAACGCGGCCTCGACGGCGGCGCCCACCTTGTAGAGGCGGTCGTCCTTCATCACCGGGGCGATGATCTGCAGGCCCACCGGGAGGTTGTCCTCCGGGGCGAGGCCGCAGGGCAGGGACATGGCCGCGTTGCCCGCCAGGTTGGTCGGGATGGTGCACAGGTCGGCGAGGTACATCGCCATCGGGTCGTCGGCGCGCTCGCCGATCGGGAAGGCGGTGGTCGGGGTCGTCGGGGAGACGATCACGTCGACCTGCTCGAACGCCGTGTCGAAGTCCTGCTTGATGAGCGTACGGACCTTCTGGGCGCTGCCGTAGTACGCGTCGTAGTAGCCGGAGCTGAGCGCGTAGGTGCCGAGCATGATGCGGCGCTTGACCTCGGGGCCGAAGCCCGCCTCACGGGTGAGGGAGGTGACCTCTTCGGCCGAGTGGGTGCCGTCGTCGCCCGTACGGAGGCCGTAGCGCAGGCCGTCGAAGCGGGCGAGGTTGGAGGAGCACTCGGACGGCGCGATCAGGTAGTACGCCGACAGCGCGAGGTCGAAGGACGGGCAGTCCAGCTCGACGATCTCGGCGCCCAGCTCCTTCAGCAGTTCGACGGACTCGTCGAAGCGCTGCATGACGCCGGGCTGGTAGCCCTCGCCGCGGAACTGCTTGACCACGCCGACGCGCATGCCCGCCACGCTGCCGTTGCGCGCGGCCTCGACCACCGGCGGGACCGGGGCGTCGATGGAGGTGGAGTCCATCGGGTCGTGGCCGGCGATCACCTCGTGCAGCAGCGCCGCGTCCAGCACCGTACGGGCGCAGGGGCCGCCCTGGTCCAGGGAGGAGGAGAAGGCGACCATGCCGTAGCGGGAAACGGCGCCGTAGGTCGGCTTGACGCCGACCGTGCCGGTGACGGCGGCCGGCTGGCGGATGGAGCCGCCGGTGTCGGTGCCGATGGCCAGGGGCGCCTGGAAGGAGGCGAGCGCGGCGGAGGAGCCGCCGCCGGAGCCGCCGGGGATCCGGGTGAGGTCCCAGGGGTTGCCGGTGGGGCCGTAGGCGCTGTTCTCGGTGGAGGAGCCCATCGCGAACTCGTCCATGTTGGTCTTGCCGAGGATGACCACGTCGGCGGCCTTGAGCCGCTTGGTGAGCGTCGCGTCGTACGGCGGGATCCAGCCCTCGAGGATCTTGGAGCCGACGGTGGTCGGCACGCCCTCGGTGGTGAAGATGTCCTTCAGCGCGAGGGGGACGCCGGCCAGCGGGCCGAGCTTCTCGCCGCGCGCCCGCTTCTCGTCCACGGCGCGGGCCTGGGCGAGGGCGCCCTCGCGGTCGACGTGCAGGAAGGCGTGCACCTTCTCGTCGACGGCCTCGATGCGGGCCAGGTGCGCCTCGGTGACCTCGACGGCCGTCAGCTCGCCGGAGGCGATCTTCTCGGCGGTCTCGGCCGCGGTGAGCTTGATGATGTCCGTCATGGCTTACTCCTCCCCCAGGATCTGCGGCACCTTGAAACGCTGCTGCTCCTGGGCCGGGGCGCCGGAGAGCGCCTGCTCGGGGGTGAGCGACGGACGGACCTCGTCCGCGCGCATGACGTTCGTCAGCGGCAGCGGGTGGGAGGTCGGCGGTACGTCTCGGTCGGCGACCTCGCTGACGCGGGCCACCGCGCCGATGATGTCGTCCAGCTGTCCCGCGAAGTGGTCGAGCTCTTCGGGCTTCAGCTCCAGACGCGCCAGCCGGGCGAGGTGGGCGACCTCCTCGCGCGTGATGCCAGGCATGCAGCGTTCCTCTGGGGTGAGTGTGTGTGGTTTGGAGCCAATCCTATGGGGCGGGGCCCTATGCCCGTGCAGCGGTTTCTCCGCGTTGCCCGGGCGGGGCGTTCCGCGGCGCCGCCCCGCGCCCCGGCCGGGTCGATGGGGGCGGCCCGACGGGACGACGACCAGGTCGCCGCGCTCGGCGGTGACGACGTCGTCACCGGAGAGCAGTTCGGCGTCACGGACGATCACGGACTCGTCGGACTTCGGTACGCACAGCGACATCGCGGCTTCCCCTCGTGCGAGTTCGGGCTCAGCCTCCGTGCGAGGCCGCACGAGGCGCGGTCGCACGAGGTGCGGTCACACCGCGAAGAGCAGCGCGGCGCTGATCAGTACGACCACCGCGGTGGCGAAGTGGATTCCGAACGCGGTCGCCTTCGTCCCGCCGTTGCGCAGGACTATCAGGGTGTCGGCGAGCGGGATGAGCGCCACGCAGAGCATGAACCAGGCCTCGGCGCGGGCGCCGACGGCGGCCAGCAGGGCCAGCCCGATCACTCCGAGCGTGCCATCTCTCAGCCCCTTGACCGAGAGGTAGGCGCCGGCGTCGCCGCGCGGGTCGGCCGGGACGCCGTAGCCCGCCGCGGCCGGGGCGGGTTGGAACAGGAAGCGGTAGCCGAGGAACAGGCAGAACAGGTCGAGCAGGACGGCCAGGGTGTACGCGGTGACGGTCATGCCACTTCTCCTCATTGCTCGATTCGCTAGCGGCGCTAGCGACAAGAGCGACGCTACCAGAGCGGCGACAGAATGGCTAGCACTGCTAGAATCGTGGCCATGACGATCCAGAAGCGCCGAGAGCGCGAACGGGCGGAACGCGAGCGGCTGATCGTGAGGGTCGCTCGGGAGCTCGCGGAGGCGGAAGGCTGGGACTCCGTCACCACGCGCCGGCTGGCCGCCGAGGTGGAGTACAGCCAGCCGGTCCTCTACAGCCACTTCAAGGGCAAGGACGCCATCATGGCGGCGGTCGCCGTACAGGGCTGCGAGGAGCTGGCGGCCGAGCTGCGCAAGGCGCGGACGTCGGCCGGGAGCCCGCGGCAGGCGCTGGCGGCGGTCGGCGAGGCGTACACCGCCTTCGGCCGGCGGCGGCCCGCGCTGTACGACGCGATGTTCACCCATGCGGTGGACCTGCCGTTCGCGACACCGGAGGCGCCCGCCGCGCTGCACGAGGCGTTCGGCGAGCTGGCGAAGGCCGTCGAACCGGTCGCCGCCGAGGGCGACGAACCGGAGCTGCTGACGGAGACCTACTGGGCCGGGCTGCACGGCCTGGTCACCCTGATGCGCAGCGGCCGACTGCCCGAGGGCGGCCACGAACGCCGCCTCGCCCTGCTGATCGGCCACTTCGTGCCGGCGGGTATGGGGTGAGGGGCTGGG
>NZ_JAIOAB010000101.1 GCF_019890635.1 Streptomyces sennicomposti | reverse complement strand
TCCTGACCCCTGCCCTCCTACGGCCGGGCCAGCAGGGTGCGTACCCCCTCCGAGGCCGCCGCGCAACCGAGTGCGCCGCGCGCCCCCGCGCGGTCGCGAAGGGGCGGTGCGTCGGGCGCGGCTAGCGCGCCCGCTCCACCCGGCGTTCGTCCCAGACCGGTTCCGGGGTCTCCCGGAGGCGGCCGTCGGTGCCGAAGACCAGGAAGCGGTCGAAGGAGCGGGCGAACCAGCGGTCGTGGGTGACCGCGAGGACGGTCCCCTCGAAGGCCTCCAGGCCTTCCTGGAGGGCCTCTGCGGACTCCAGGTCGAGGTTGTCGGTGGGCTCGTCCAGCAGCAGGGCCGTCGCGCCCGCCAGTTCCAGCAGCAGGATCTGGAAGCGGGCCTGCTGGCCGCCGGAGAGCCGGTCGAAGGTCTGCTCGGCCTGGCCGGTCAGCTCGTAGCGGCGCAGCCGGGACATCGCGGCGCCCCGGTCCTGGGAGTGCTCCTGCCACAGGATGTCCAGCAGGGTGCGGCCCCGCAGCTCGGGGTGCGCGTGGGTCTGGGCGAAGTGCCCGGGCACCACCCGCGCCCCGAGTTTCCACGTGCCGGTGTGCGCCACGTCCTCGCCGGCCAGCAGCCGCAGGAAGTGGGACTTCCCGGAGCCGTTGGAGCCGAGGACGGCGACGCGTTCGCCGTAGAAGACCTCCAGGTCGAACGGCTTCATCAGGCCGGTCAGTTCGAGCCCGGCGCAGGTGACGGCGCGGACGCCGGTGCGGCCGCCCTTCAGGCGCATCCGGATGTCCTGCTCGCGGGGCGGCTCGGGCGGCGGGCCGGCCTCCTCGAACTTGCGCAGCCGGGTCTGGGCGGCCTGGTAGCGGGAGGCCAGCTCGTGGCTGACGGTGGCGGCCTGGCGGAGGTTCAGCACGAGCTTCTTCAGCTGCGCGTGCTTCTCGTCCCAGCGGCGGCGCAGTTCCTCGAAGCGGGCGAAGCGTTCGCGCCGGGCCTCGTGGTAGGTGTCGAACCCGCCGCCGTGCACCCAGGCGTCGGCGCCGGCCGGGCCGGGTTCGACGGAGACGATCTTCTCGGCGGCGCGGGCGAGGAGTTCGCGGTCGTGGGAGACGAAGAGGACCGTCTTGCGGGTCTCCTTCAGGCGCTCCTCCAGCCAGCGTTTGCCGGGCACGTCGAGGTAGTTGTCGGGCTCGTCGAGCAGCAGCACCTCGTCGGTGCCGCGCAGCAGCGCCTCCAGCACGAGCCGCTTCTGCTCGCCGCCGGACAGGGTGCGCACGAGCCGCCACTGCGCCTTGTCGTACGGGACGCCGAGCGCGGCCGTGGTGCACATGTCCCACAGCGTCTCGGCCTCGTAGCCGCGTGCCTCGGCCCAGTCGGAAAGGGCCTGCGCGTACTGGAGCTGCGCGGCCTCGTCGTCGGTGGTCATGAGGGCGTGCTCGGCCGCGTCCACGGCTCGCGCGGCCTCCTGGACGCGCGGCGGGGCGACCGACACGAGCAGGTCGCGCACCGTCGTCTCGTCGCGGACGGAGCCCACGAACTGGCGCATCACGCCGAGGCCGCCGCTGACGGTCACGGTGCCGCCGTGCGGTTTCAGCTCGCCGGAGATGATGCGGAGCAGGGTCGTCTTGCCGGCGCCGTTGGGGCCGACGAGGGCGACCGCTGCGCCCTCCCCGACCCGGAAGGACACATCGCCGAGGAGCACCCTCCCGTCGGGCAGGCAGTACTCGAGGTGCGCGGCTTCCAGATGTCCCATGGCCAGGCATTCTGCTGGCCGCGCCGCACTCCGGGCAAACGCATATCCCCGGACCCGCCGCATGTCCCAGGACCCGATGCCTGTCCCGGGCCCCGACGCATGTCCCGGGCCCCGGCGCATGTCCCGGGCCCCGGACCCGCACGCCCCCGCACCCTGCACCTCGCGGCACGCGGACCCGCACGCCCCCGCACCCCGCAGCATGCCGACCCGCACGCCCCCGCACGTGATCGACCCGGTGGACAAGAAACCGCCGGTTGCGGGTAGCGGTGGCTGTATGAGCCCTGACGTCGACCTGACCGCCCCGAAGACCGGCGCCCACAGCGCCCTGAAACGGCTGCTCGCCCTGGACCGCCGGCTGTTCCAGGCGGCGGCCGAGCGTCACTGGCCCGGCGCCGAGCCCGTGCTGCCGCGGCTGAGCCGCAGCGCCAACCACGGCGTGCTGTGGTTCGCCGCGGCCGCCGGGATCGCGGCGAGCCGCACTCCGCGCGCCCGCCGCGCCGCGACCCGGGGCCTGGCCTCCCTCACCCTGGCCTCCCTCACCATCAACACCATCGGCAAGCGCTCGGTGCGCCGCGCGCGCCCCGCGCTGGACCAGGTGCCGATAGTGCGCCGGCTCGGGCGGCAGCCCATCACCACCTCCTTCCCGTCCGGGCACGCGGCCTCCGCCGCCGCCTTCGCGGCCGGCGTCGCCCTGGAGTCCCCGGCGTGGGGCGCGGCGGTGGCCCCGGTGGCCGCCTCGGTGGCGCTGTCCCGCGTGTACACCGGCGTCCACTTCCCGAGCGACGTCCTGGCGGGTGCGGCGCTCGGGGCGGGCGCCGCGTTCGCCGTACGGGCGCTGGTGCCCACGCGGGCCGGCAGCGTCCCGCCGGCCCGGCCGCGGGCCGATGTGCCGGCGCTGCCCGAGGGCGAGGGCCTGGTGCTGGTGGCCAACACCGCCTCCGGCACCGCGGACCGCGCCCGGGCGCTGCGCGACGCGCTGCCGAAGGCGGAGATCGTCGAGAGCGCGCCGGACGACGTGGCCGCCGAGCTGGAGAAGGCGGCGGCCCGGGCCCGGGTGCTCGGGGTGTGCGGCGGCGACGGCACCGTGAACACCGCCGCCGAGGCGGCCATGCGGCACGGACTGCCGCTCGCGGTGCTGCCGGGCGGCACGCTCAACCACTTCGCCTACGACCTCGGCGTGGAGGACGCGCGGGATCTGGCCCGGGCCGTCGAGCAGGGCGACGGCGTACGGGTGGACGTGGGCCGCTTCGGCTCGGGCCGCAAGCGGGGCGTGTTCCTCAACACCTTCAGCCTGGGGGTGTATCCGGAGCTGGTGCGGGAGCGGGAGCGCTGGTCGGAGCGGATCGGCGGCTGGCCGGCCGGGGTGCTGGCGGCGCTGCGGGTGCTGCGCGCCGACCGCCATCCGCTGCAGGCTGAGTTCCAGGGCGAGTGCCGCCCGTTGTGGCTGCTGTTCGCGGGCAACGGCACGTACCACCGGATGGGCCTCGCGCCGGGGCGGCGGCTGGACCTCGCGGACGGGGTGCTCGACGTGCGGGTGGTGCACGGCGGCCGCAAACCGGCGCTGCGGCTGCTGTCCGCGGCGATCGCGGGCCCGCTCACCCGCTCCCCCGCCCACGCGGCGGTCCAGGTGCGCCGCCTGCACCTGACCGGCGTCGCCCCCGGCACGCTCCTCGCCTACGACGGCGAGGTCACGGAGGTGGACGACGAGGTGTGGCTGGAGAAGCTCCCCGAGGCGCTCACGGTCTACCGTCCGCTGCCCCACCACTGAGCGATTCTCCTGACACCACCCTTGTTTGACATTCCGTCAGTCCATATCTCGAAACGCGGGTCTCATCATTCGGCATCCGCGCGTACCGTGAAGCTCACCGCCCCGGGGTCACCGACGTCCGCGGGGCCAGGTGACGAGAAGGGGTACCGCCATGCCGAAGCAGCACGAGACGGCCGTCTACACGCACGGGCACCACGAGTCCGTGCTGCGTTCGCACACCTGGCGCACCGCCGCCAACTCGGCGGCCTATCTGCTGGGTTCGCTCAAGCCCCATATGAAGGTCCTGGACATCGGCTGCGGGCCCGGCACCATCACCGCCGACCTGGCGGAGCTGGTGCCGGACGGGCACGTCACGGGCGTGGACCGGGCGCCGGGGGTACTGGAGCAGGCGCGCGCGACCGCCGCCGAACGGGGCCTGGAGAACGTGGAGTTCGCGGTGGCCGACGTGCACGCCCTGGACTGGCCGGACGACACGTTCTGCGTCGTCCACGCCCACCAGGTGCTCCAGCACGTGGGCGACCCGGTGCAGGCGCTGCGCGAGATGCGGCGGGTGACGAAGCCCGGCGGGTACGTCGCCGTACGGGACGCCGACTACGCGGCGATGACCTGGTACCCGCAGGTGCCGGGGCTGGAGGACTGGCTGGACCTGTACGAGCGGGTGGCGCGCGCCAACGGCGGCGAGCCCGACGCCGGGCGCCGGCTGCGCTCCTGGGCGCTGGCGGCCGGGTTCACCGACGTCACCGCCTCCTCCAGCACCTGGACCTATGCGACGCCCGAGGAACGGGAGTGGTGGAGCGGCCTTTGGGCCGACCGCACGCTGGCCTCCGCCTACGCCGAGCGCGCCACCGGCGGCGGCCACGCGACCGAGGAGCAGTTGCGGGCGGTGTCCGGGGCGTGGCGGGAGTGGGGACGGCGGGAGGACGGCTGGTTCGCCGTCCTGCACGGCGAGATCCTGTGCCGCAAGGAAGCCTGAGCCCGGCGGGCAGCCTGGGCCCGGCCGCGGACCCGACCGGCCCCCGCCGCCACGGGTCCCGTGGGGCGGGGGCGGGTTCAGTTGCGGGGCAGCAGCGGGCCGAGCGGGCCGAGGTCCAGGTTGAGGTCCTCGGGCCGCAGCCCGTAGCGGTCCCGCAGTTCGGCCATGCGGTCCTCCAGCAGCATCAGCGTCAGGCCGACGCGCTCCTCCTGCTCCTCGGTCAGGTCCCCCTCGTCGAACCGGCGCAGCGCCTGCCGCTCCATGAGCTGGCGCAGCAACTCCACGACGGTCAGGACGAGTTTGACAAGATCGCGCTCGACCGTGTCCGGTTCCAGTTCCAGTCGCCTGCGCGGGGTCACGGCGCCTCCTCGACGGCTTCGAAGGGGGACGGCACCTTGGCGTTCACGGAGCTGATCAGCGCGTTGAGGTCGATGCGGACCAGGTCCACGTCCGCGATGCGCAGGGTGACGTCCCCGGTGATGACGACCCCGCCGGCCAGCAGCCGGTCCAGCAGGTCGACCAGGGCGATCTCGCGGCGCTCCACGACCGTCATGCCCGCTCCTCCTCCGGCAGTTCGCCCGCGAAGGAGTACGCCGCCCAGGGCCCGGTGAGTTCGACGCGCAGTCCGGGCGCGTCGTCCTTGGTGCGGTCCACGAGTTCGACGAACTCCTCGGACCGGTCGCGCGGCACGAGGTAGGCGGCGTTGAGGACGTTGCGGCCGGCGGCGCCGGAGAGCGTGGCGTTCTGGGGCGCGTGCAGCCGGGTGTCCTCGGCGAACGCGGCGAGCTTCTCGTGCAGGGCGGTCGCGAACGTCTCGGCCCGCTGCCACAGGTCCTCGCTCGCCCTGGTCTGCTGCCTGCGCTGCCGCAGGTAGTCACGGCCGGAGGCGGCCTTGGGCGCGGGCCGCTCGGCGGCGGGCTCGCTCTCCTGCCCCTCGGACTCCAGGTAGACCTTGACCCCCCATTCCACCCGCCCCGACAGCCGGTCCAGGGTCCGCAGGAAGTGCTCCTCCCGGGCCTCGATCATGGAGCGCACCCCGCTGTCGTCCCGGAAGACGGTCGCCAGCCGCAGCGGCAGCGGGGTGGTGACGACGGTGAGCGCGTCGATCACGCCCTGGTGGGCGCGGGCGGTCGCGGCGAGCCAGTCCAGGTCCTCCAGATGGGCCCGCAACGCGTCCTCGGTGAAGTCCTGTTCGGGGACCTCGCTGACGACGGCGACCAGGCCGTGGTGGTGCAGCGGCTTGGCCGGGGCGCCGGCCACTCCGGTCAACTGCGCCTGCAGGGGCGCCTCCAGGGGGCGGCAGATGGCGTAGACGTACCGCAGTCCGCTCATGGTGCCTCCTTGGGGAGCGTACGTCCCGTGCGCTCGGCGCCCTTCTCCAGGCCGAGTTCCTCCAGCCGGGCCAGGCGTTCGCGCAACTCGGCGTTCTCCCGGGCGAGTTCATCGCGGCGGGCCCGGGAGGAGAGCGCCGGGTCGCTCTCCCACCAGTCGATGCCCATCTCCTTGGCCTTGTCGACCGAGGCGACGACGAGCCGGAGCTTGATCGTGAGGAGTTCGATGTCGAGCAGGTTGATGCGGATGTCGCCGGCGATGACGACACCTTTGTCGAGCACCCGTTCAAGGATGTCGGCGAGGTTGGCGCCGCTGCTCGGGCCGTAGGTGTCGGGCAGTCGGCTCGGGGTCGTCATCGACGGCTCCCGCCCTCGGAGTACTCGTACTCCTCCTCCGGCTGCTCCTCCTCGGGCTCCTCCTCGTCGAGTTCACCCTCGGGTTCGCCCTCCTCGGCGTCCTCGCGGGGCTCCTCCTCGTAGTCGCCGTCCTCCTCCTCGTCCTCCTCGGCGTAGGGGCCCTCCTCCTCGTCCTCGGCGTACGGCTCCTCGTCCTCGTCCTCGTAGCCCTCTTCGTCCTCCGCCTCGGGCTGTCCGTCCTCGGCGGCGGCCTCGCCGGCCTGCTCATCCTCCTCGGGCTCCTCGCCCTCGTCCGACTGCTGGGCCTCCTCCTCTTCCTCCGCCACCGCGTCCTCGTGGCTGCGGACGACCTCGCCGTCGCGGATCTCGCCGCGCCAGCCGTCCTCCGCCTCTCCCTTGAGGGTGATGAAGCGGGCGAAGTTCTTCAGGTCGAGCCGGGCGCGGCGGCCCTGGGCGCGCCAGATGTTGCCGGTCTTCTCGAAGAAGCCGCTCGGGTAGTACTCGATGACCAGCAGGACGCGGGTGAGGTTCTCCTCCAGCTCGTGGAAGGAGACCACGCCCTTGGTGCTGCCCTTGGCGCCCTCCGACGTCCACTGGATGCGGTAGTCGGGGATCTGCTCGGTCGTCGTCGCCTTCCAGCTGCGGCTGGACCACCAGATCTTCGCCTGCCAGTCGGAGGTGGTGTCGTCGGCGCGGCTCGCGCTCTTGACGCCCTTGGCGAAGGTGCTGAAGTCCTGGAACTGGGTCCACTGGTCGTAGGCGGTGCGCTGGGGCACGCCCACGTCGATGGACTCGATGATCACGGTGGGCTTGTTGCCCCCGCCGCGCTTGCTCTTGCCCTTGCCGCCGCCCCCGAGGTTCTTGAACGCGCCCATGACGCTGTCCTTCGCGTGGGAGACGCCGACCTCCAGGGCCGAGCGCACCGGGCCCTTGCCCTCGGCGAGCTTGCGGCCGCCTTCGAGGGCCATCTTGGCGAATCCGGGGCTGTTGCCCTCGGCGATGTCGTTGAGCTTGCCGGTGGTCTCGCCGAGTTTGCGGCCGAAGCCGGCCAGCAGCCGTTCGGCCTGCGCGGACAGGTACTCCTGCGCCTCCGCCTTGAGCCGGTCGGCGGCCTCGCTGTGCGCCAGAGCGGACAGCGGGCTGTCCTTGGCCGCCTTGTCCGCGGCCGACTTCGCGGTTCCGAGGGCCTCGGTCATCGGTCACCACCGCCCTTCGGCGACCGGGTCCGGGCGGTGCCCTGGGCGCCGCCGGACGCGGCCGTCTTCTTCGCGGCCGGCTGGCCGGCCGCCGTCTTCTTCGCCGCCGCCTTCTTGGCGGGGGCCTTCTTCGCCGCCTTCTTCGCGGTCTTGGCCGGTGCGGATGCCCGGTCCGGGCGGGCCGCGCGCTTGGCGGGCGGCGCCTTCTTCGCGGGCGCCTTGGCGGCCGCCTTGCGGGCCTGACCGCCCGCACGCCGGCCGGCGCCCTGTCCGGAGCCGTCCGCGGAATCCTCCTCCGCCTCGTCCGAGTCCTCCGAGTCCGCCTCGGCCTCGCGGCCCTCGCGGTCGTCGTACTCGTCGTCGTAGCCGTCCTCGGCGCGGTCGCCGCCCTTCTTGCCGGCGGCCTTCTTCCCGCCGCCGTCGGGCACGACGCCGGCGAGTTCGTCGCGCACCTTCGCCGTGCGGCCCTGGAGCCGGTCGGCGAGCGCGCTCATCTGCCGTTCCACCATCGCCCCGGAGGCGGCCTTGCCGACGCCCCTCATGTCCTGGCGCAGCTGGTCCCCGATCTCCTTGAACTGGGGGTTGTCCTTGAGCTGTTGACTGACCAGCTCGGCCACTCCGCGCGGGGTGAGGTTCAGCTTCTTGCCCGCGACCAGACTGCCGACGGCGACGGCCATCTTCAGTTTCTTCGTACGCCCCAGCAGATAGCCGGCCCCTACCGCGAGGCCGATTGCCGTTCGGTTCATCGTGCTGTCCCCTCACCCGTCCCCGGACCGCCGTTCATGCCGATCTCCAGCCGGTCCAGCAGTTCGTCCTCCTGGCGGTCGAACTCCTCCTCGGTGATCTCGCCCGCCTCCAACCGCTCTTCCAGCTGCGCCAGTTCGGCCCGCACGGTGGCGGGGTCGTAGTAGATGCGCTCCGCCTCGTGCAACACCTGTCTGATCGCCCAGGCGCCGCCGCGCGCCGGAGCGAGCGGCAGCAGCAGCACCTCCGAGATCAGTCCCATGGCCTTACTCCGCTCCCGCGTCGGCCCCCGCCGCGGTGCCCGCCGGTTCCGCCGGGCCGGGCTCGACGAAGCTGTAGGGCGGCAGCGGCCCGTTGACGCGCAGTTCGAGATGCGGCAGGTCCTGGCGGGCCTGCTCGGCGGCCTCCAGGAAGCGGGCCGCCGTGTCCCGGTCGACCAGGAAGGAGGCGTTGAGCAGCCAGCCGGTGGACTCCGGGCCCTGGCTGACCGCGGCGGCCTCCGCCTCGACGGCCTGGATCACCTGAGCGGCGTCGTCGGCCTCGCGCGCCTTGACGGCGGCGGCGACCAGCTCGCCCAGCTTGATCTTGTCTTCGTAACTTCCGCCGCCCGCCTGCCGGTTGGCCTCAGCTTGCGCCCGGATCTCCGGGTTCTCCGACATCACGCGGTGCAGTACGGCGTCCTCGACGTGGCTGGCCTTGATGTTGTACTCGACCTTGCCGTCCAGCGCCCGCAGCCGCTCGGCGTAGTGCTCGGCGCGCTCGGTGAGCACGCCGGTGACCGCGTCGTCGTCGGGGGCGACGCTGCCGAACCGCATGGGCAGCACACACCCGGCCGCGCCGGCCTCGCTGAGCACGTTCTGGTGGGCGAGCAGGTCCTTGCGCTTGGGCCGCAGCCCCTCGGGCGCGTCGCTGACCACGGCCGCGAGGTCCCCGGCCGTCAGCACCCGCACCGGCCGCGGCGGCTCGCCGACCCCGGTCGTGCCCTCGGGCAGCGCCGGGTGCGCGGCGGACGTGATCCCGTAGACGTAGGTGCTCACTCCTGCTCCTCCTTCCTGCGGGACGCGGTCGCCTTACGGGGGCGCGGACGGGACTCGGTCTCCTCCGAGCCCTCCGAGCGGGCCTGCTTGAAGGCGTCGGAGACGGTCTGCGCGGCGCCTGAGAGCGCGCCCTTGGACTTGCCGCGGGCGCCGGACTCGGTGACCTCGCCGACGATCTCGGGCAAGCCGGGGCTCTTGCGCGGGCCGGCCTCCAGGTCGAGCCGGTTGCAGGCCTCGGCGAAGCGCAGATACGTGTCGACGCTGGCGACGACGACACGCACGTCGATCTTCAGGATCTCGATGCCTACCAGGGACACCCTCACGAACGCGTCGATGACCAGCCCCCTGTCGAGGACGAGTTCCAGTACGTCGTAGAGGCCGCTGCTGCCGCCTCCGCCGCCGGACGTCTGTGCCGGGACAACGGTCATGCCGACCGTGCCTCCTTGTCTGTGAGTCGAAGTGTGTGAAGTTTCAGAGGTTCCGAAATGTGTGGAGAGAGAACGTCATCGGGTGCGCGGGACCGCGCGGGCTCCTGCGGACGGTCTACTGGCCGCCGGAGCGCCGGCCGTCGGCGCGGCCGCGTTCGTAGCGCCGCAGCCGGCGGTAACCGGTCAGCATCCCCTCGGTGTCGAGTTCGACCAGGTAGCTCGCCATCAGGCTCATCGTGTCGGGCACCCGCTCGAGTTCGAGGACCTCGACCTCCAGCGACCAGCCGTCGTCCGTCCGCTCGAAGGAGGTGACGGACTCCGCGGTCACCCCGGCGAGTTCCGCCAGCTGGGCGCGGGCCTCGCGCAGCAACTGGACGGGGCTCATCCGGTGGGTCGGCGCGCTCCCACCGTTCCCGCTGTCTTCGTTTCCGGTGCGTGACTCCTGTGATTTCTGTGGCTTGTGTGAGTCCTGTGACTCGGATGCGTGGTTCGTGTTCGACATGGCCACCTCTCCTCCTGCGGGTGGCCGCTGAACCCCGGGCCAAACCTTCACCGGCACACGCATCCCCGTGCACCGGCGGACCGTTCCGGGTCCGCCGGTGCTCACATGTCCTCGGTCAGCGGCGGGTGTCGCGCACGGTGTACGGCGCGTCGCTCACCGCACCACCGCCTCCTCCACCAGCAGCCGGGCGGAGGCGGCGATGGACTCGGCGTCGATGCCGGCGGCGTGCAACTGCTCCTCGGGCGAGGCCGAGCCGGGCATCGTACGGACCGCGAGGCGGACCAGGCGCGGGGTGGGGCGGCCGTCCAGGAAGGCCTCGCAGACGGCGTCGCCGAGGCCGCCCTCCTCGCGGTGGTCCTCCACCGTGAGCAGGCAGCCGGTCTCCTCGGCGGCCCGGCGCAGCGTGGCCCGGTCGACGGGCTTCACGGAGTACAGGTCGATCACCCGGACCGGGATGCCCTCCTCGTGCAGGGCGTCGGCGGCCTTCAGCGCCTCGTGCAGGGTGACGCCCGCGGCGACGACGGTCAGCCGGTCGCCGTCGGAGGCGCGCAGCACCTTGCTGCCGCCGACGGGGAACTCCTCGTCGGGGCCGTAGATGACCGGGCTCTCCCCGCGCGAGGTACGCAGATAGCGGATGCCGTCGAGGTCGGCCATGGCCGCGACGAGCCGGGCGGCCTGGTTGGCGTCGCTCGGGTACAGCACGGTCGAGCCGTGGATCGTCCGCATCATGGCCAGGTCCTCCAGGCCCATCTGGCTGGGTCCGTCCTGGCCGATGGAGACGCCGGCGTGGGAGCCGTTGAGGTTGATGCCGGAGCCGCTGACGGACGCCATCCGCACGAAGTCGTACGCCCGGGTGAGGAACGCCGCGAACGTGGAGGCGTACGGCACCCAGCCGCGCCGGGCCATGCCGACCGCCGTCGCGACCATCTGCTGCTCGGCGATGTAGCACTCGAAGTAGCGCTCGGGGTGTTCCTTGGCGAAGAACTCCGAGCGGGTGGAGTCGCCGACCTCGCCGTCGAGCGCGACGACGTCGCCGCGGGCGGCGCCGAGCGCGGCGAGCGCCTTGCCGTAGGCGTCGCGGGTGGCGACCTGGTCGCCCTTGTCCCAGCGGGGCAGTTCGAGGCCGTTGCGCCCTGCGGTGCGGGCCGCCGGGGTGTCCGGCGGCTCGTGGACGTGGACGCGGAGGTCGCGGACGCCGCCGAGTTCCTCGATCGCCTCGTCGGCGTCCTTGAGGGGCTTGCCGTGCAGGCCCTCGCGGTCCTCGGTGTCCCGGACGCCCTTGCCCTTGAGGGTGCGGGCGATGATCGCGACGGGCTGGCCGGTGGTGGAGACCGCCTCGCCGTAGGCGCGGTCGATCGCGTCCACGTCATGGCCCTCGATCTCGATGGTGTGCCAGTCGAAGGCGCGGAAGCGGCGGGCGTAGGCGTCCAGGTCGTGGCCGTGGCGGGTGGCGCCGCGCTGGCCGAGCCGGTTGACGTCGACGATCACGGTCAGGTTGTCCAGGTGCTCGTACCCGGCGTGCTCGGCGGCCTCCCAGATGGAGCCCTCGGCCAGCTCGCTGTCGCCGCACAGCACCCACACCCGGTAGTCGGCGTGGTCCAGGCGCTTGCCGGCCAGCGCGATGCCGACGCCGATGGGCATGCCCTGCCCGAGCGAGCCAGTGGCGGTCTCCACCCACGGCAGCCGCTGCGGCGTCGGGTGGCCCTCCAGACGGCTGCCCAGCTTGCGGAAGGTGAGCAGTTCCTCGTCGTCGATGGCGCCGGCCGCCTTGTAGGCGGAGTACAGCAGCGGGGAGGCGTGCCCCTTGGACAGCACGAAGCGGTCGTTGCCGGGGTGGTCGGGCCGGTCAAAGTCGTAACGGAGGTGGTTGGCCAGCAGGACGGCCATCAGATCGGCGGCCGACATCGAGGACGTGGGGTGCCCGGACCCCGCCTCGGCGGCGGCCCGCACACTGTCCACCCTCAACTGCTGCCCCAGCTCGACGAGTTCGTCGCTGTTCATGAGTCTCCTTCCGTGGGAATGTCGGTACGCCTGACGGGTCCGGGGGCGGGCCCGTGACCAGGGGCGGGGCCGTGACCGGAACCGCGCCC
>NZ_JAIOAB010000100.1 GCF_019890635.1 Streptomyces sennicomposti | reverse complement strand
TGCCGCCCCCCCGCCGCGACGAGCCCGCCTCCGCCCCGGGCGCCAGCCCCCGCCCCGGGACCGGCACCGACCCCGTCCACACAACCGCCCCCGCATCCGCATCCGCCTCCGCCCCCGCACCCGCCCCCTCGCCCACCCCCGGAACCGAACGCCTGATCAGCCGCAAGAGCCTGCTCAGGGCCGCCGTCGCCGCGGGCGCCGCCCTCCCGCTGCTCTCGGGCACGGTGGCACTCGCCCGGGACTCCGCGGGCCGAGGACGCTCCCTGCCCGCGACGCCCGCCTGCGACGACGGCGACGGCCCGACGCACGACCAGATCGAGGGGCCGTACTTCAAGCCGGACTCCCCGCTGCGCACCGACGTGGTGACGGCCGGCACCACCGGCACCCCGCTCACCGTCAGCGGCTACGTCTTCGGCCGCAACTGCGTCCCGCTGGCCGGAGTGCTCCTGGACTTCTGGCAGGCGGACGACGCCGGGAACTACGACATGGCCGGGTACACCCTGCGCGGCCACCAGTTCACGGACGCCAAGGGCGCGTTCACGCTGACCACGATCGTGCCGGGCCTCTACCCGGGCCGCACCCGGCACCTCCATGTCAAGGCCCAGGCCCCCGGCCGGCCCGTGCTGACGACCCAGCTGTACTTCCCCGGCGAGCCGCGCAACACCACCGACTCCCTGTTCGACGCGACGCTGCTGATGAACGTGCGCGGGGCCGGCGGCGGCAAGGAGGGCACCTTCGACTTCGTCCTGAACGTCGACGGGACGCCGGGCCCGGGCGATCCGACCGACCCGCCCACCGACCCGCCGGGCGGCACATGGGTCCCCGGCCACGCCTACGCCGCCGGGGACCGGGTCACCTACAGCGGCGCCGCCTACCGCTGCGTCCAGGCCCACACGTCCATGACCGGCTGGGAACCGCCCAACGTCCCCGCCCTGTGGCGCCGCGAGTGACCTCCGCGGGTGCGTGCCGGCCGTGACCACGGCCGGCACACCCCGAACCGACCGCCGCCCCTCGAACCCACCACCGCCGTCCCTGCCCGACCAGCGCCCCCTCGAACCGACCACCGCCGTCCCGGCCCGACCACCGCCGCCCCGCGGGCCCACGCCCGCGAGGCGTCCCCCTGGCCGGAGGCCTGAGACCTTGCTCACAGCCGTCGGCGAACCGCTCCGCCACGACCGGAGACATCCGCCACACCGGGACAAACAGAAGTGGGCGGCATCGTGATCACGATGCCGCCCACTTCATCTGTGCGCGAGGGGGGAGTTGAACCCCCACGCCCTTTCGGGCACTGGAACCTGAATCCAGCGCGTCTGCCTATTCCGCCACCCGCGCATTGGGTGTGTCTTCCGACTCCGGGCCCTTCTTTCGGGCCGTTCGCCTTCCGACACGCAGAACATTAGCACGCCCCCCAGGGTGGATTCACATCGCTTTCCAGGGGCGGGCCTGCGGCGCTTTCCCGGGGCGGGCCTGCGGCTTCCCCGCCGGGCGGGGAAGCGGAGGCCGCCCGGCGCGCCTGCGCGCACGTCCTGCCGCGTCCCGTCGCGCCACGCCGGGCTCGCCCGCCGCGCGACCCGCCCGAAGGCCCCATCCGCATCGGGAAGCCCCGTCCGCATCGGGAGGCCCCCTGTCCACAGCGGGAGGCCCCTGTTCCGTATCGGGAAGCCCCTGTTCCGTATCAGTGAGTGTCCGTTCACGTATCAACCTCGTACCGGTCCGGCCCGTCTTCCCCGGAGCCGGGCCGAGCCCGCGGCCGGGTGCGGGACACTGGTCTGCGGCCGCCCGTACGATCCTGGGCAGGAGTACGACACGGAAGCACGGCACGGAAGCACGGCACGGACGTACGGCACGGCGGCAGGCGGCGAAGTTCGGCGACGGGCTGCGCGGGGAACCTCGGAGGACAGCTCCCGCGGCACGGCGCGGGGCGCGTCGACGACCGTCGACGGGGCCGACAGGGGGAACCAGCCGATCGACCGGCGCGTGGATACGATCAGTAAGCAGTACCAGGTAAGCAGTACGCAGCAGCACGACGGCAAGACCCGCAACACCGGCAAGAACCGCAGGTACGGCCACCACGGAGGAGGTGCCCCATGGGAGTCCTGAAGAAGTTCGAGCAGCGTCTCGAAGGTCTGGTCAACGGCACCTTCGCCAAGGTCTTCAAGTCCGAGGTCCAGCCCGTGGAGATCGCGGGCGCGCTGCAGCGCGAGTGCGACAACAACGCCACCATCTGGAACCGCGACCGCACCGTCGTGCCCAACGACTTCATCGTGGAGCTGAGCGCGCCCGACTACGAGCGCCTGAGCCCCTACTCCGGCCAGCTCGGCGACGAACTGGCCGGCATGGTGCGCGACTACGCCAAGCAGCAGCGCTACACCTTCATGGGGCCGATCAAGGTCCACCTGGAGAAGGCCGAGGACCTGGACACCGGCCTGTACCGGGTGCGCAGCCGCACCCTGGCCTCCTCCAGCAACCAGCAGGCGCCCCAGGGACCGCCGCCGGCCCAGCCGGCCGCGCCACCCCGCCCGGCCGCCCCCGGCGGCTACGGCTACCCGCCCGCCGCGCCGCCCGCGGCCGCGCCCCCCATGCCGGCCGCACCGCCGCCCGGCCGCCCCGGCGGATACGGCTACCCGCCGGCCGCCGCGCCGCGGCCCCCGCAGGCCGGCGGCCGCACCCGCTACTGGATCGAGATCAACGGCACCCGCCATCAGATCTCCCGCCCGACGCTGGTGCTGGGTCGCAGCACCGACGCCGACGTGCGGATCGACGACCCCGGCGTCTCCCGCCGGCACTGTGAGATCCGGACCGGAACGCCCTCGACGATCGCGGATCTCGGGTCCACCAACGGCATCGTGGTGGACGGGCAGCACACCACCCGCGCTACGCTCCGCGACGGCTCGCGGATCGTCGTGGGCAGCACCACCGTTATCTATAGGCAAGCCGAAGGGTGAACCGGGGGCAATGTCAGAGCTGACCCTCACGGTCATGCGGCTGGGTTTCCTGGCCGTACTGTGGCTGTTCGTGATCGTGGCCGTGCAGGTCATCCGCAGCGACCTGTTCGGTACGCGCGTCACCCAGCGGGGGGCCCGCCGGGAAGCCGCACGGCCGCAGCAGACCGGGCGGCAGGCGGCGCAGCCTCCGCAGCAGCGCGGCCAGCAGGGCGGCGGCGGCCGGCAGCGCCGCAACGCCCCCACCAAGCTCGTGGTGACCGAGGGGACCCTCACCGGCACCACCGTCGCGCTGCAGGGCCAGACCATCACCCTGGGCCGCGCGCACGACTCCACCATCGTGCTGGACGACGACTACGCCTCCAGCCGCCATGCCAGGATCTACCCGGACCAGGGCGGCCAGTGGATCGTCGAGGACCTCGGTTCCACCAACGGCACGTACCTGGACCGGTCCCGGCTGACGACTCCCACGCCGATCCCGCTGGGCGCGCCGATCCGCATCGGCAAGACCGTCATCGAGCTGCGGAAGTAGTGCTACGTCATGAATGAGCGCGAGCGGAGCGAGCACGCAGCGGCGGCCGGCACCCAGGGCCGCGGCGCGCTCCCGACCGGAGGGTGGGCAGTGTGGCTCGACACGATCGGCTGTACCCGGAGCCGACGGGCGAGGTGCGCATGAGTCTGTCACTGCGCTTCGCCGCCGGATCGCACAAGGGCATGATCCGCGAGGGCAACGAGGACTCCGGCTACGCCGGCCCCCGGCTCCTCGCGATCGCCGACGGCATGGGCGGCCAGGCCGCCGGCGAGGTCGCCTCCTCCGAGGTGATCTCCACCATCGTCGCCCTGGACGACGACGTCCCCGGCTCGGACCTGCTCACCTCCCTCGGCACCGCCGTGCAGCGCGCCAACGACCAGTTGCGCGCCATGGTCGAGGAGGACCCCCAGCTGGAGGGCATGGGCACCACGCTCACCGCCCTGCTGTGGACCGGCCAGCGCCTCGGCCTGGTGCACGTCGGCGACTCGCGCGCCTATCTGCTGCGCGACGGCGTGCTCACCCAGATCACCCAGGACCACACCTGGGTGCAGCGCCTGGTCGACGAGGGACGCATCACCGAGGAGGAGGCGAGCACCCACCCGCAGCGCGCCCTCCTGATGCGCGCCCTCGGCAGCAGCGAGCACGTCGAGCCCGACCTGTCCGTGCGCGAGGTCCGCGCCGGCGACCGCTACCTGATCTGCTCCGACGGCCTGAGCGGCGTCGTCTCCCACCAGACGATGGAGGAGACCCTCGCCAGCTACCAGGGCCCGCAGGAGACCGTGCAGGAGCTGATCCAGCTCGCGCTGCGCGGCGGCGGCCCCGACAACATCACGGTGATCATCGCCGACGTCCTGGACCTGGACACCGGCGACACCCTCGCCGGGCAGCTGTCCGACACCCCGGTCGTGGTCGGCGCGGTCGCCGAGAACCAGAACCACCTGCACGACAACGGCATCATGCAGACCCCGGCCGGCCGCGCCTCCGGGCTCGGCCGCCAGGGCGGCGGCCAGGGCGGCGGCGGCGAGTTCGGCCCGCCCGGCTCCGGCGACGCCGACGGCTACGCCCCCAGTGGCGGCTTCGCCGGCTACGGCGACGACGACTTCGTCAAGCCGCGCAAGGGCCGGCGCTGGCTGAAGGTGTCCCTCTACAGCGTGCTCGCCCTCGCCGTCATCGGCGGCGGCCTCTACGGCGGCTACCGCTGGACGCAGACGCAGTACTACATCGGCGCCCAGGAGGACCACGTCGCCCTCTACCGCGGCATCAGCCAGGACCTCGCCTGGGTGAAGCTGTCCAAGGTGGAGACCGACCACCCCGAGATCAAGCTCACCGATCTGCCGGAGTACTGGCAGAAGCAGGTCAAGGGGACGATCGCCGAGAGCAGCCTCCAGGCGGCCCGCAAGAAGGTCGACGAGCTGTCCGTGCAGGCCTCCGCGTGCCGCAAGGAGGCCGAGCGGCGCGCGGTCGAGAGCCAGAACAAGCCCAAGCCGGACGCGAGCAAGGCGAGCGGCACCACGGGAACCACCCGTACCGCCTTCACGTCCAAGGCCACACCGGCCCCGAACCAGTCGGCGTCGAAGTCCCCGTCTCCGTCCACGTCCGCGACCGCGTCCACACCCAGCCCCGGCCCCACTCTCTCGGAGGAAGAGCAGAAGGTCGTCTCGGCGTGCGGTATGCAGTGAGCAAGCCGTGAGAGGCCCTGTCACACGATGAGCAGTACTTCCAACCCGCCGACGCACCACACGTCCACGATCGGCGCCATCGGGGCGCCGAGCCGCCGCAACACCGAGCTGGCGCTGCTGGTCTTCGCCGTCGCCATCCCCGTGTTCGCCTACGCCAACGTGGGTCTGGCCATCGACGGCTCGGTGCCCTCGGGCCTCTTGAGCTACGGCCTCGGGCTCGGTCTGCTGGCCGGCGTCGCCCATCTCGTGGTCCGCAAGTTCGCCCCGTACGCCGACCCGCTGCTGCTGCCGCTGGCGACGCTGCTCAACGGGCTCGGGCTGGTGTGCATCTGGCGGCTCGACCAGTCGAAGCTGCTCCAGTCGCTGCCCAACTTCTTCACGGCCGCGCCCCGCCAGCTGCTGTACACGGCGCTGGGCATCGCGCTGTTCGCGGTGGTGCTGGTCTTCCTCAAGGACCACCGCGTCCTGCAGCGCTACACGTACATCTCGATGTTCACCGCGCTGGTGCTGCTGGTCCTGCCGCTGGTGCCGGGCCTCGGGGCCAACATCTACGGCGCGAAGATCTGGATCAACATCCCGGGCCTCGGCTCGCTCCAGCCCGGCGAGTTCGCCAAGATCGCCCTGGCCGTCTTCTTCGCCGGCTACCTGATGGTGAAGCGGGACGCGCTCGCCCTGGCCAGCCGCCGCTTCATGGGCCTCTACCTGCCGCGCGGCCGCGACCTCGGGCCGATCCTGGTGGTCTGGGTCATCTCGATCCTCATCCTGGTCTTCGAGACCGACCTCGGCACGTCACTGCTGTTCTTCGGCATGTTCGTGATCATGCTGTACGTCGCCACCGAGCGGACCAGCTGGATCGTCTTCGGTCTGCTGATGTCCGCGGCCGGCGCGGTCGGCGTCGGTTCCATCGAGCCGCACGTCCACCAGCGTGTGGAGGCGTGGCTGAACCCGCTGAACGAATGGAAGCTCAGCCGGCAGGGCATCGGCGGCCACTCCGAGCAGTCCATGGAAGCCCTGTGGGCCTTCGGCTCCGGCGGCACCCTCGGCAGCGGCTGGGGCCAAGGCCACTCGGACCTGATCAAGTTCGCCGCCAACTCCGACTTCATCCTCGCCACCTTCGGCGAGGAGCTGGGCCTGGCCGGCATCATGGCGATCCTGCTGATCTACGCCCTGATCGTGGAGCGCGGCGTGCGCACCGCGCTGGCCGCCCGCGACCCGTTCGGCAAGCTGCTCGCCGTCGGCCTGTCCGGCGCCTTCGCGCTCCAGGTCTTCGTGGTGTCCGGCGGTGTCATGGGTCTCATCCCGCTGACCGGTATGACCATGCCGTTCATGGCCTACGGTGGTTCGTCGGTGCTGGCCAACTGGGCGCTGATCGGCATTCTGATCAGAATCAGCGACACCGCCCGCCGCCCGGCACCCGCCCCCGTCTCCAACCCCGACGCCGAGATGACCCAGGTGGTCCGCCCGTGAACAAGCCCCTGCGCCGGATCGCGATCTTCTGTGGCCTGCTGGTCCTCACGCTGCTCATCCGCGACAACTGGCTCCAGTACGCCAAGGCCGACAGCCTCAGGAACGACGAGCTGAACCGCCGCGTCACCATCGCCCGCTACTCCGTGCCGCGCGGCGACATCATCGTGGGCGACACCCCGATCACCGGCTCCACGGAGACCAAGAGCAACGGCTTGAACGACCTGAAGTACAAGCGGACGTACAAGGACGGCCCCATGTGGGCGCCGGTCACCGGCTACGCCTCGCAGGCCTTCGGCGCCACCCAGCTGGAGAACCTCGACGACGGCATCCTCACCGGCAACGACGACCGGCTCTTCTTCCGCAACACCCTGGACATGATCACGGGCAAGCCGAAGCAGGGCGGCAACGTCGTCACCACCCTCAACGCCGCCGCGCAGAAGGCCGCCTACAACGGACTGAAGTCCCGGGGCAAGGGCGCGGTGGTGGCCCTGGAGCCGTCCACCGGCAAGATCCTGGCGCTCGCCTCCTACCCGTCGTACGACCCCTCGTCGTTCGCCGGGGCCTCCAGCGCGGACGGCAAGGCCTGGCAGCAGCTCCAGAAGAAGAACAACCCGGACGACCCGATGCAGAACCGGGCGCTGCGCGAGACCTACCCGCCGGGCTCCACCTTCAAGGTGGTCACCGCGGCCGCCGCGCTGGAGAACGGCCTGTACACCTCGGCCGACCAGCACACCGACTCGCCGGACCCGTGGATCATGCCGGGCACCCGGACCCCGCTGCCCAACGAGGGCAACATCCCCTGCAAGAACGCCACCATGCGCGAGGCGCTGCGGTGGTCCTGCAACACGGTCTTCGGCAAGATCGGCGCCACCCTCGGCAACGACAAGATGCTCGCCGAGGCGAAGAAGTTCGGCTTCGACAGCGAGCAGTTCACCCCGGTCCGCTCCAACGCCTCGGTCTTCTCCGAGAAGATGGAGCCCTCGCAGGTCGCGCAGTCCTCGATCGGCCAGTTCAACACCGCCGCCACCCCGCTCCAGATGGCCATGGTCGTCTCGGCGATCGCCAACGACGGCAAGCTGATGAAGCCGTACATGGTGGACAAGCTCACCTCGCCGAACCTGGACACCCTGGAGCAGACCCAGCCGGAGGAGATGAGCCGGCCGCTGTCCTCGAAGAACGCCCAGATCCTGCAGTCCATGATGGAGACGGTCGTCACGGACGGCACCGGCAAGAACGCGCAGATCGGCGGCGGCGTGACCGTGGGCGGCAAGACCGGCACCGCGCAGCACGGCGTCAACAACAGCGAGAAGCCGTACGCCTGGTTCATCTCCTACGCCAAGACCAGCGACGGCAGCGCGCCGGTCGCGGTCGCCGTGGTCGTCGAGGACAGCGCCGCCAGCCGTGACGACATCTCCGGCGGCGGCCTGGCCGCGCCGATCGCGAAGAGCGTCATGGAGGCGGTCATCAACTCCAAGAAGTGACCCCCATCACGTCCCCTTCACATCGGTGCACGTTGCGATACCGGTCCTGTATCGGGTGACGAGCTTGGCCAGGTCACACAGAACGAGCCGGGTACGGTAGGCCCGGACGGCAGTCTCCGGCCGCGCGCGACCGCGCCGGCCGGGACCGACGGAGAGGGCTGGTAGGGAACTATGGAAGAGCCGCGTCGCCTCGGCGGCCGGTACGAGCTGGGCCATGTGCTCGGCCGTGGTGGCATGGCGGAGGTGTACCTCGCGCACGACACCCGCCTGGGCCGCACCGTGGCGGTGAAGACGCTGCGCGCCGACCTGGCGCGTGACCCTTCCTTCCAGGCCCGGTTCCGCCGGGAGGCCCAGTCGGCCGCCTCGCTCAACCATCCCGCGATCGTCGCGGTCTACGACACGGGCGAGGACTACATCGACGGGGTCTCGATCCCGTACATCGTGATGGAGTACGTCGACGGCTCCACGCTGCGCGAGCTGCTGCACAGCGGCCGCAAGCTGCTGCCCGAGCGGGCCATGGAGATGACCATCGGCATCCTCCAGGGCCTGGAGTACGCCCATCGCAGCGGCATCGTCCACCGCGACATCAAGCCGGCCAACGTCATGCTGACCCGCAACGGCCAGGTCAAGGTCATGGACTTCGGCATCGCCCGCGCCATGGGCGACTCCGGCATGACGATGACGCAGACGGCCGCGGTCATCGGCACCGCCCAGTACCTCTCGCCGGAGCAGGCGAAGGGCGAGCAGGTGGACGCCCGTTCGGACCTGTATTCGACGGGTTGCCTCCTCTACGAGCTGTTGACGGTCCGTCCGCCGTTCGTGGGCGACTCCCCGGTCGCGGTGGCCTACCAGCACGTCCGCGAGGAGCCCCAGCCGCCGAGCGTCTTCGACCCGGAGATCACGCCCGAGATGGACGCGATCGTGCTGCGGGCGCTGGTCAAGGACCCCGACTACCGCTACCAGTCGGCCGACGAGATGCGCGCCGACATCGAGGCCTGCCTCGACGGCCAGCCGGTCGCGGCCACCGCCGCCCTCGGCGCGGTGGGCTACGGCGGCTACCCGGACGACCAGCCCACGACGGCGCTGCGCTCCGACCCGGGCGCCGGTGCGGCCACGACGATGCTGCCGCCGATGAACACCGACGACGGCGGCTACGGCTACGACGAGCGCCCCGACCGGCGCGGCCGGCAGAAGAAGTCGAACACCTCGACGATCCTGCTGATCGTCGCCGCTCTCCTCGTCCTCGTCGGCGCCATCCTGATCGGCAAGTACGCCTTCAGCGGCCACGGCGTGAACAACGACACCTTCAAGGCGCCCAACTTCGTCGGCCAGACCTACGCCGACGCCCAGAACTCGGCGGAGAACGTCGGCCTGAAGCTGGCGCAGCCCACCCGCAAGCCCTGCGACGACCAGCCCAAGGGCAGCGTCTGCGACCAGGACCCGAAGGCCGGCACCGAGGTCAAGAAGGGCGACACGGTCAACCTCGTCGTCTCGACCGGCGCCGCGAAGGTCCAGGTCCCGGGTGTGGGCGGGCTGAGCCTGGACGAGGCCAAGTCCAAGCTGGAGGGCGACCCCTACCAGTTCAAGGTCGAGGTCCAGTACCAGGAGTCGACCGAGCAGGAGAACACCGTCCTGGAGCAGAAGCCGGTCAACGGCCAGGAGGTGGAGAAGGGCTCGACGGTCACCCTGACCGTGGCCAAGGCGGTGGCGAAGGCGACCGTGCCCGACGTGCGGGGCAAGACCTGTGACGAGGCGAAGTCCCTGATGCAGGACAACGACCTCGTCGGCAACTGCACCGACGTCCCCACCACCGACGCCAACCAGGACGGCAAGGTCATCGAGACCGTCCCGGCCCCCGGCACCTCGGTGGACAAGAACTCCCAGGTCGCCATCCACGTGGGCAAGCTCCAGCAGCAGCAGAAGGCCGTGCCGGACGTCCGCAACCAGACGCTGGGGACCGCCAAGCAGATCCTGGCCCAGAACGGCTTCACCAAGGTCCAGGTGCTCGGCAGCCAGGACGACAACGCCCGCGTCATCCAGCAGAACCCGCAGCCCGGCCAGCAGGTCGACAACCCGGGTGACACCCAGATCATCCTGACCGCCATCGCCGTCAACGGCGGCGGCAACAACGGCGGCAACAATGGCGGCGGCGACAACCAGGGCAACGACAACGGCGGCATCTTCGGCTGACCGCCCGCCCGTCCCGTCCCGACGTACGAACGGAGCCCCGGCGCCCTCTCGATGAGGGCGCCGGGGCTCCGTCGTGTCCGGGGCGCGAGGAGCGCTACCGGCTCACCGCAGTTCCTTGGGCGGGGTGCGCTTGGCGTCCACCTCGTCCACGCGGACCAGTTCGCCCCACACCACGTACCGGTAGCGGGACGTGTAGACCGGGGTGCAGGTCGTCAGGGTGATGTAGTGGCCGGGCTTGGTGACGCCCGACTCCTTCGGGACCTGGGAGAGCACGTCGACGTTGAACTTCGAGGTCTCCGGCAGGATGTCGTAGACCTTGTAGACGTACCACTTGTCCCGCGTCTCGAAGACGATCGGGTCGCCCTTCTCGATCTTGTCGATGTTGTGGAACTTCGCGCCGTGCCCGTCCCGGTGGGCGGCGAGGGAGAAGTTGCCGTCCTTGCCGGTCGTCGGCAGCGTCGCCTTGACCGGGTCGGTGTAGTAGCCGGCCACGCCGTCGTTCAGGACGTCCGTGGAGGCGCCCTTCTTCACCAGGACCTCGCCGTTGCGCAGGGCCGGGACGTGCAGGAAGCCGATGCCGTCCCTGGTGTCCAGCGCGCCGGGGCCGCCGGGGGCGGAGTGGGCCCACTGGTCGCGGATCCGGTCGCCCTGCCGGTCGGCCTTGCGGTCCGCTATGACGTTCGTCCACCACAGGGAGTAGACGACGAACAGGCCGAGCACCAGTCCCGCCGTGATGAGGAGTTCGCCGAGGACGCTGACCGCCAGGGCCAGCCGGCCGCGGCGGCGGCGTGGCGCCGGGCGGTCGTCGGTGTGCACTGCCGTGTCGTCCGTGGTCGCTGCCACTGTCGCATCTGCCCTTTAACTGACGAGCGCATCCGGCTTGCCCTTGCTGCGCGGCCGTTCCTCGACCATCTTGCCCCAGACGATCAGCCGGTACTTGCTGGTGAACTCGGGGGTGCACGTGGTGAGCGTGATGTAGCGGCCGGGACCGGTGAAGCCCGACCCCTTGGGGACCGGGTCCAGCACGCTGGTGTTGGCCGGCGACGTCACCGGCAGCATGCTCGTCATCTTGTAGACGAAGTACTCGTCCTGCGTCTCGACGACGATCGGGTCGCCCGGCCGGAGCCTGTTGATGTACCGGAACGGCTCGCCGTGGGTGTTGCGGTGGCCCGCGAGGCCGAAGTTGCCCGTCTTCGCGTCCGGCATCGCCGTGTTCAGGTCGCCCGGTCCGTAGTGGCCGACCATGCCCTTGTCCAGGACCTTCGTCTTGCTGGTGCCCTCCGCGATCGGCACCACCACGTCCAGCTTCGGGATGTGCAGGATGGCGAATCCCTGCCCCGGCTCGAACGTGCCCGGACTGCGCTTGCCGCTCGCCCAGTCGTCCTGGAGCTGGTGCGCCTCGTCGCCCGCCTGCGCGTGGGCGCGGACGTTCGTCCACCACAGCTGGTAGGTGACGAAGAGCAGCATCACCACGCCCAGGGTGATGAACAGTTCGCCGAGGAAGCGGCTGACGAGGACGGCCGGGCCGGGCCGGCTCGCCCGCGCCAGCCGGCGGGCCTCCACCCGGGACAGCGGCGCGGCGGCCGCCTCCGCCCGCGCCGTCCCCGCCACCGGACCCGCCGCCGGACCCGCCACCGGACCCGCCGCCGTCCCTCCGGCCGCTCCCGCTCCGCCGCCACGGCGGCCGTGACGGCGCCTGGCGGCCTTTCTGCGGGCCGCGCGGCCCTCACCGGGCGCTCCGGCCTCCGGAGTGCCGGCCGGGGCTCCAGAGGCCGCCGACGGCGGCTCCGGGACCCGCAGCGCCATCGTCTCGTCGTCGCCGACGGACGCACGCGGGGGCGTGGCACCGCCGGGCACGCGCCGGGGAGCCGACCCCGGAGCGGAGGCCGGGCCCGGAGCGCGGGCGGGGCCGACCCGACGTCCCCGGACGCACCTTCCCCCGCCGACCCTCTTGCACCCTCCGCCCCGGAC
>NZ_JAIOAB010000010.1 GCF_019890635.1 Streptomyces sennicomposti | reverse complement strand
TCGGGCCGCTCCCGGTGGATGACCGGGTCCGGGGGCGGCCCGGTGGGGCGTGCGCCCAGACCGCCGGGCCGCGGGCCGGTGCCGCGGCTCGTGGGGGGGCGGGCGGGGCTACTTCCAGGTGTCGGTCAGCGTGGTTCCCGATGTGCCGCTGCCGGCGGTGCGGTTGGCGCCGGATTCCCAGGTCACGTTTCCGGCGGCGTCCTTGAGGATGTACTTGTACTCGAAGGACGTGTTCGGCGGCAGATCGACGGCGGCGGACCAGTTCGTGCGGTCCGACGAGGTCAGCGGCAGCGCCGAGCGGGGGTCCCAGCCGGCCAGGGCGGGGATCGAACCGACGACGAAGACCGACTGGCCGGTGGGCGCGGTCCTGGTCTCGTGGAAGACGACGGTCGCCTGACCGCTGCCGCCGGAGGACTGCCGGCCCCACTGGTCGGCGAGGGTGGAGGCCGCGGTGCCGGTGGCCGCGGCGTGGTTGCCCGTCGGCTCCCAGGTGACGTTCCCGGCGGCGTCCTTGGAGATGTACTTGTACTCGAAGGACGTCCCGGCGGGAAGATCGACGGCGGTGCTCCAGTGGGTGCCGTCGGTGGAGTCGAGCGGTACGGCCTTGCCGGTGTTCCAGGCGCCGAGCGCCGTCGGCGATCCGACCAGGTACACCTTCTGGCCGGCGGGGACGTTCGCCGTCTCCTGGAAGGTCTCGGTCACCGTCCCCGCGGGCGGCGTCGTCGGAGGAGTCGTGGGCGGGGTGGTGGGCGGCGGGCTGCTGGTGCCGGTGCCGTACAGGGCGACGGCGTCGCCCGCCGGGACCGTCACCGTGGCCGTGCCGGAGGAGTCGACCGTCACCGTGGGGCCGCCGCAGGCGCCGTCGGCGTCGGGGGTGGAGTGGATGACGTCGCAGTAGACGCCCGCCGCCAGGCCGGTGGTGAAGGTGCGGGTGAGCGCGCTGCCGCCCTTGTTGAGGGCGATCCAGGCTCTGCCGCCGCGGGAGAAGGCGATGGCGTCGCCGCCGTTGTCCCACCAGTCGGTCACCGCCTGGCCGGCGGCGGCGTTGTGCCAGCCGACCATGTTCGCGATGCCCTGCACGCGGTCCGTGCAGATCCAGGCGCCGGAGGAGCAGTCGGTGGCGGTGACGTGCCCGTCGGCGTCGGCGGGCGGGGAGTCGTCGTGGCCGTTGAAGGCGTAGCCGGAGAACACGCTCGGGGCGCCGTAGCCGTAGGCGAGCATGAACTCGGTGGCCAGCGTGTACTGGCTGCCGTTCTTGTAGTTGAGCGTCGAGCCGTCCCGTTCGGTGTCATGGTTGGTCACCATGACACCGTCCTTGTCGGCCGGCTGCAGGCCGGAGGAGGCCAGGTTCTTGAGGTTGGCGAGGCTGCCCTGGAACGCGGACTTCACGGCGTAGGCGAAGTCGAAGCCGATCACGCTGCCGTTGGACTCGAACGCGGCGGGGGCGAGATCGCCGCCGCTGCCGGGGTAGACCTCCTGCAGCACGTAGGGCCTGCCGCCCCACTGGGTGTCGCTCAGACGTGACTCGATGTCGGCCATGTCGGCCTGGTTGATGTGCTTGGCGGCGTCCACCCGGAAGCCGTCGACGCCGTAGCCGATCAGCTTGTCGAGGTAGCCGGCGATCTTGCCGCGGACCGCGTCGGTCTCGGTGTACAGGTCGTTGAGGTTGGACAGGTCGCATTCCTGGACCTGTTGCCGGTTGTTCCAGTCGTTGATGGTCAGGCCGGAGTTGGGGCAGTTCGCCGGATAGCTGTGGAAGTCGGCGGGGCCGTAGGGCACTTGGCTGTAGGTCTTCGCGTGCGCGTCGAAGGCGGCGCCCCCGTAGGAGTCCGTGCTGGACTGGTCGCCGCCCGACATGTGGTTGATCACCGCGTCGGCGTAGACCTTGACGCCGGCCGAGTGGCAGGCGGCGACCATGGACTTGAACTGGGCCTCTGTGCCCATACGGCTGTTCAGGTCGTATCCGACCGGCTGGTAGACCTCCCACCACGGATGCGACCCCGACAGCCGGATCGAGTCCTGCGGCGGGGAGACGAGCACCGAACCGTACCCTTTGGGCCCCAGCACGCCGGTGCACTCGGAGGCGACCGACTGCCAGTTCCACATGAACAGGTTCGCGGTCACGTCGCTGCCGTTGCCCGCCGCCCGGGCGGTGGCGCCGCCCTGGATCACGGCTATCGGCACCACGGCGCCCGCGACGAGCGTCCCGACGGCGGCCAGCCCCCGGCGCCTGACGGCGAGGCGCCTTCTTCGGGTACGTGGCCCGGCGCGATGCGAAGAACGGAACATGGCGACTCCTGTGCAGCTCAGGGATGACGGACTTCTTTCCTCGAACCCCGTCCCTCCCGACGCGCCACGGAAGGAACAGCACACCGCGCCCGCCCGACCCACCCCACAGCGGACGGCCGTGCGGGCCGTGGTCCTGCGGTGCCTGGCGCGACGACGACCCTGCCGCGCCTCGATCCGGCCGTCAAGAGATCATGCAAGGGTTTACAGAAACATGCGCAACGGCTCTGGCGGCGGCCTGACTTCGGTCCTCGGCCGGAGAAGAGCCGCTACCTGCCGGTCGAGGGTCGCGTCGGCCTCGCTCGGGGCAGCCTCGGAGCGGTGGCGGCTTGCAGCAAATCCCTGCAGGAACTTGCAAGCCCTCGGCGGCGGATCACCGCGCGCCCCGGTCGCGGACCGTCCTCGTCCTGCCCCTGGGGGCGTACCGGGGCGCCGCCGCCGGGAAGGCCGTTCGCCCGCCCGCCCGGCTACCCGGCTGGGCGGGCGAACGGGCGAACGGGCGGGCGGGCGGGCGGATTCAGCGGGCGAGGTCGCGGCGGCGGAATCCGGCCAGGCCGATCGCGAGGAACGCGGCGGTGACGAGGGTGATCCACAGCAGCCCCCACCAGTCGGGGTGGGCGGCGGTGACGTGCGGGACGTGGTGGAAGGGGCTGATGCCCAGGGCCCAGTCGGGCAGTTTGAACGTGGGTCCGAGGAGGGTGAGGGCGAAGGACGCGAGGACGCCGATCCAGGCGGCGAGCCTGATCTGGGGGCGGGCGCCGACGACCGCGACGGAGACGGCGGTGGCGGTCCAGACGGCGGGGACGGTGGCGACGGCCTGCAGCAGGACGTCCCCGACGCCGACGCCTATGCCGGCGGTGCCGGCGATCAGGGCGGTGACGACGCCGGCGACCAGGACGCCGGCGGTGGGGCCCGACAGCGCGAGCAGGACGTGTGCGCCGAGGTAGGAGGACCGGGGCACGGCCGCGGCCATGACCGGCTCGGCGCGGTCCTCCAGTTCCTCGCTGCGGACCTTCAGCATGGTCTGCACGCCGCTGATCGCGGCGATGATCCCGGCCAGGGACAGGATGGTGACGAGGAAGGAGGCGACGAGGGCGTCCGGGGTGGCGGCCCCGGAGGCCAGGACGGCGGCGGCCGCGGGGTTGCCGCTGAGCAGATCGGTGACGGAGGTGGAGAAGTTGCCGAAGACGACGCCGAGCAGGACGAAGGCGACCGTCCAGGACAGGACCGGTCCCCGGTTGAGGCGCCAGGCCAGGGCGAGGGGTGAGCGGACGGCGCCGCGGGCCGGCCCGGGGCGAGGGGCGAACGCCCCCTGCCCGAAGTCCCGCCGGGCCTGGAGGGCGAACGCCGCGACGAGCAGGACGACGGCCAGGCCGAGCCCCGGCAGCAGGGGCCACCAGGTGTTGCCGG
Organism: Streptomyces sennicomposti; assembly: GCF_019890635.1. Lineage (GTDB taxonomy): Bacteria > Actinomycetota > Actinomycetes > Streptomycetales > Streptomycetaceae > Streptomyces > Streptomyces sennicomposti. The sequence goes on along the minus strand of NZ_JAIOAB010000010.1, from coordinate 134,661 downwards.
CGGCGGGCTCGGTGCGTTCCATCCAGCCGAGCGGGGTGACCCAGGAGACCCAGTCGCCGAAGTCCATGCTGTCGAGGTAGCCGCGCAGGACGAACAGGCAGCCCAGCACCGCCACGGCGAGGGTGGAGGCGGTGCGGGCGTCGGAGCCGAGCTGTGCGGCGACCGCCGCGACGGCGGCGGACATCAGGCCCGTGACGGTGAAGGTCGCCGACAGCAGCAGCGTGTCCGCCCACCCGGCGCCGCACAGTCCGGTGACCACCGCGGAGACCACGCCGACGGCGAGGGAGGCGAGGGACGCCTGGGCGACGGCGACGGCCAGCCGGGCGGAGCGTCCCAGCACACCGGAGGCGAGGAGTTCGGCCTGCCCGGAGTCCTCCTGGGCCCGGCTGGCCCGGACGACCGCGAAGATCGCCATCAGCGCGGTGATGAAGCCGCCCAGCGCCAGGGAGCGCCAGGTGTTGAAGCCGTCGGTGGTGGACAGGTCGCGGGCGGGGCCGAAGATCAGGCCGAGGGCGGGGTTGCCGCCGACGGCGGCGGCCAGTGCCTTGCGGTCGGAGGCGTCGGGGAAGAGGAACGCGTAGGCCAGCACCGAGGATGCGGACAGCGCGGTGACGGCGGCGATCCACGGGGCGAAGGAACGGGCCTCCTGCCGCAGCGAGGCGCGCAGCAGCGGCCGGGTGCCGGTGAGGGCGGATCCCCCGGCGGTGCGGGGGGCGGCGGCGGTGCGGCTCATCGGGTGCCCCGTATGTCGTCGTCGTTGTCGTAGTGGCTCAGGAACAGGCTCTCCAGCGACGGCGGTGCGACGGTGAGCGAGGCGAAGCCGTAGGGGGCGAGGGCGGTCATCGCCTCCGTGAGCCGGGCCGAGTCCACGTCGGCGGCCAGCTTGCGGCCCTCCAGGCGCACGTCGAGCAGTACGCCGGCGGAGGCGAGGGCGGCGGCCGGGTCGGGGGCGTCGGGGAGGCGTTCGAGGACGGCGCGGATGCCGGTGCGGGCGTGGCCGCGCAGCTGGTCCAGGGTGCCGGTCTCCACCACCTTGCCGTCCCGGATGATGCTGATCCGGTCGGCGAGCGCCTCGACCTCGGACAGGATGTGACTGGAGAGCAGCACGGTCACCCCGCGCTGCTTGGCCTCCCCCACCACCTCCTGGAAGACCGCCTCCATCAGCGGGTCCAGGCCGCTGGTGGGCTCGTCCAGCACCAGCAGCTCCACGTCGCCGGCCAGCGCCGCGACGATGGCGACCTTCTGCCGGTTGCCCTTGGAGTACTGCCGGCCCTTCTTGCGCGGGTCCAGTTCGAACCGGTCGATCAGCTCCGCCCGGCGTTTCTCGTCGATGCCGCCGCGCAGGGCCCCCAGCAGGTCTATCGCCTCCCCGCCGGTCATCCCCGGCCACAGCGAGACGTCGCCGGGCACGTAGGCGAGGCGGCGGTGCAGCGAGGTGATGTCCTTCCAGGGGTCGCCGCCCAGCAGGCGCACGGTCCCGGCGTCGGCGTGGAGCAGGCCGAGCAGGATCCGGATGGTGGTGGACTTGCCCGCGCCGTTCGGGCCGAGGAAGCCGTGCACCTCCCCCCGCTCCACCCTCAGGTCCAGGCCCTTCAGGGCCTGGTACTCGCCGAAGGACTTGCTCAGCCCCTCGACATCGATCACCGCATCCTGGGAGGCCATCGGACTTCTTTCGCCGGCGACAAGTATTTCCACAAACGTAGAACTCCACAGGTGTGGAAGTCAACGGGAGTGGATATCCTTGGGGCGTGAGCGAGACCGACGAGCAGCCGACGCGCAGGAAGCGGCCCAGCGGCCGGCGGACCGGGGACTCGGGGACCCGGCAGGCGATCCTGGGCGCCGCCCGCGACCTGTTCGCGCAGCACGGCTACACCGGGGCCTCCATGCGGGCCATCGCGGGGCGGGCGGGCGTGGACGCGGGCCTGATCCGGCATTTCTTCGGGGACAAGAGCGGGCTGATCGCCGCCACCCTCGCCGAGGGGACGACGGCCCCCGACCGGCTCGTCGCGGCCCTGCGCGGGGATCCGGGCACCGCGGGCATGCGCCTGACCGAGACCTACTTCGCCCTGTGGGAGGCGCCCGACACCGGGCCCACTCTGGCGGCGGTGCTGCGTTCGGCGTTCACCAGTCCCAAGGCGATGGACCTCCTGCGGGCCTCGGTGGGAACCCGGATCCAGGAACAGGTCATCGGCGTCCACGGCGATCCGGAGCGCGCGGCGGGGGCCGCCCTCGCGGTGTCGCATCTCCTGGGCGTCGCCATCGCCCGCTACGTCATCGAGGCGGAGCCGCTCGCCACCATGGACCGCGCCGATGTCGTCGCCCGCGTCGCGCCGGCCGTCCAGCGCTACCTCGCCGGGGAATCGGGCCACTGACGCGGGCAGGAGCCCGCCGCCCGGGCGCCGCTCCCCCGCCCGCCGGTGCACGGCCGATGCCGGTCCGTCGCACGGGGCGAGGACGAGGCGCGCCGGCCGGACCGCCACCCAGGTCCTGGCGGGCTTCGCGGCTCAGGCCGACTGCCGGACGACGACCCGGGCGCGCGGGGGGCGCAGGTCTCCCGCGTCGTGTCCCAGAGCGAGACGCGCGCTGAGCCGCCCGTGGGTCTCCCCGTCCACGTTGACCGTGGTGAGCGAGGGAACGCAGTAGGCGCCGTACCCGTTGTCGTCGAAGCCGATGACGGCGATGTCGTCCGGGACGGCGCGGCCGAGGTCGCGCAGGGCCGACAGCACACGCAGGGCGACGTCGTCGTTGAACCCGGCGATCCCGGTCACCTCGGGTGCGGCGGCCAGGAACGCCGCTACGGCTTCGGCGCAGGCGGCCGGCTCCCGCGGGGCCACGAACGAGGCGGGTTCGGGCACCCCCAGGTTCTTCGCGGCGTCCGCGGTGAGCCTCAGGCGGGTCTCGGCGAGCGGGGACTCGGTGTCGGGCAGGGCGACGGCGACATGGGTGTGGCCGTGACCGGTCAGGTGGCCCAGTTGCAGCGCCGCGTGGGCGGCGAGTCCGTCGCGCCAGCCGCCGCCGATGTCTTCGAGGGCGCGGCCGGTGAGGTAGTTCTCGCCGAAGCGGATGACGGCGCGGGGGGCGATGGCGTCGAGGACCTGCTGAGTGGACTTGGGCGTGTGCCGGCCGTGCCGTACGAGCAGGACGTGGTCGTACAGGGCGAGTTCGGCGTCGAGCCCGCGGATGTAGCTGCGGGAGTACGCGCCCTCCATGCCGGAGTCGATGTTGAGCACGACCACGCGGGAGGCTCCCTCCCGCAGGGCCCTGGCGACGCCGTGCGGCACGTACCCGAGGTCGCGTGCGGCTTGCTTGACCCGGTCCCGGGTGGCGGCCGAGATGCTCTGGCGGGGGTCGTCGTTGAGGACGAAGCTGACGGTGGCGCGGGACACTCCGCTGGCCGCCGCGACGTCGTTCAGCGTGACTCTGCGGGAAGCGCCCATCACCCCTGCTCCGATGCGGTCCGTGTGGCGCACCCCCTGCTGGGGCGGCGCCCCCATCGTAGGCCCTGACGGCACGCCTGGGTCCGTCTCGTGGCGCCGCACTCGCGGCGTCGGCGGCCGTGGGACGGGGGCCGGGACGGCGAGGCCGGGGCGGCGGCGCGGACCGGTTCCGGCGGGCCGCGCCGGCCCCGCGTCGTGCGCCGCCCCGGGGTCCGGGCGACCCGGCGTACGGGGGGGCGCCTTCCGCGGACCGGGCGGCGGGCGCCCGGTCGGCCGCGGGGGCGTTGTCGGGGGTGTCGCGGGGGTGTCGGGGGGGGCGTTGTCGGGGGCTCAGGCGAAGACGACGGTCTGGTTGCCGTTGCGGATGACGCGGTCCTCGGCGTGCCAGAGGACGGCGCGGGACAGGACGGCGCGTTCGACGTCCGCACCGCGGCGGGCGAGGTCGGCGGCCGTGTCGGCGTGGCTGACGCGGACCACGTCCTGCTCGATGATCGGGCCCTCGTCCAGTTCCTCGGTGACGTAGTGGGCGGTCGCGCCGATCAGCTTCACCCCGCGCTGTTTGGCCTTGGCGTAGGGTCCGGCGCCGATGAAGGCGGGCAGGAAGGAGTGGTGGATGTTGATGATCGGCACTCCCAGCTCGTTGATGAAGTCCGCGGACAGGATCTGCATGTAGCGGGCGAGGACGACGAAGTCGACGTTGCCCTTGAGGAGTCTCAGGTGTTCGGCCTCCGCAGCCGACTTGTCCGGTCCCGTCGACGGGATGTGGAAGAAGGGGATGCCGAAGCCGCGTACCTCTTCCGCGGTGTCCGGGTGGTTGGACATCACCATGGCGATGCTGACGGGGAGTTGCCCCCGGCGGTGGCGCCACAGCAGGTCGAGGAGGCAGTGGTCGGACCGGGAGGCGAAGATCGCCACCCGCTTGGGCACGGACAGGTCGCGCAGGGTGCAGGTGAGCCCGTACTTCTTCGCCAGCTCCCGGTCGAGGTCGGCGCGCAGGCGCGGGAGCGCGGCCCGGAGACCGTCGAGGGCGAAGACGGTGCGCTGGAAGAAGGCGCCGCCCTGCGGATCGTCCGAGTACTGGTCCAGGGACACGATGTTCGCCCGGTGCCGGGACAGGACCGAGGTGACGGCGGCGACGATGCCGGTGGCGTCGGCGCCCTGGACGATCAGTGAGGCCAGGTGACCGCTCCCGGCGGTCCTCGCGGGAGCCGGCGCGGCCTGCGTGGCGGTCATACGTGGTGCTCCTTCCTGAACCGGGCGATCCACTCGGACGTGGCCCGCAGGCCGCCGAAGGTATAGAAGTGGATCTTGATGTCTCCGTGGCGGGCCGGGTCGTATCCCTCGGCGAGCGCGTGCAGGAAGCGGTCCGGGCCCGCGGTGCCCATGAGGTTGGTGATCGACAGACCGTACTTCTTGGCGATCGAGGCGCTGGTGCCGACCCCGAACCGGGCCGCGTAGGACATCAGACGCCGTACGCCGGCCGGGCCGGGCACTCCGATGCGCACGGGAAGGGTGATGCCCTGCTCGCGGAGCTGCGCCAGCCAGGCCAGGACCGGGTCGACGTCGAAGCAGAACTGGGTGATGACGCCGCCGTCGAGCCGCCGGGCGCGCAGCGCGGCGCTCTTGTCGCGCAGCGCCGTGCGCAGGACGTCCGCGGCGATGTCCGGGTGGCCCTCCGGGTAGCCGCTGATGCCGACGTGGCGGACGCCGTGCTCCTGGAGCAGTCCGGATTCGATCAGTGCGAGGGAGTCCTCGTACGGGCCCTTCGGCCTGGCCGGGTCGCCGCCCACGGCGAAGACGTTGTCGCAGGCGCCCTCCGCCCGCAGCGCGGCGAGGAACTCGGCGAACTCCGCCCGCGAGCCGAGGCGGCGGGCGGACAGGTGGGGCACGGGGACGAAGCCGAGGCGCTTGACGGCCCGTGACGCCTCCAGGCGCATCCGGAGGTCCTCGTTGCCGAGGAAGGTGATGTTGATCCGGGTGCCCTGGGGGATGGTCTCGCGGGCCTCCTCGAGCTTGGCGACGTCCTTGCCGGTCATCTCCAGCGAGAAGTCCTCCAGCAGCAGGGCGCCGACCGCCGTCCGTGCGGTGCTCAGGGGATTCATCGTGCTCCTTGCGGATCGGGGCAGCGGGCCGCGGGGGTGGGCGACCGTGTCCGTCCGGCCGTCCGTCCCGGCCGGGCCCGCCTCCTGTCACGCGTCGCGCCGGTACTCGGTGCGGGCGTGCCGGTCGTACGGGCTGGGCTGGACGGTGGCGCGGATGCGCGGGAAGTCGAGGTCGGCCCCGGGGGCGGCGCCGGGGCCCGGGTGCTCGCCCCAGACGATCTCGACCCGGGTGCCGGGAGCGGCGTGGGCGGGGGCGACGAGCGCCGTGGCCAGGACGGTGCCGGCCGGGTCGATGGACGCGATCTGCATGGTCGTGCCGGCCGTGCCGGCCGCGGTCTCCACCCGGTCGCGGGCGTAGCTGAGGACGAATCCCGGGTCCTCGCCGCCGCCGATGACCCGGCGGACGTCGTCCGGGTCGAAGACCAGGGTGACCTTGCGGCGCAGGCTCTCGTCCTCCTTGGCCTTCAGCAGGGCGTCGCGGCCCAGGAAGTCGTGACCCCAGTGGATCAGGCGGCCGTACCCCAGCTCGAAGGGCGAGACGTAGTAGTCCTCGATGTCCGGCGAGAAGAAGGTGCCGCCCAGCGGCCGTTTGCCCTCGATGCCGAACAGGGGCAGCCAGGCGCGGTACCCGGCCAGTTCCGGATCGGTGTAGATGCCGGGGGTCGGGGAGGGGATCCAGCCGCTCTCCACGCTCGGCGTGGCGTAGGCCAGCGCGCCCACCCGCACCAGGCCGAGGGGCTCGCCGGCCTCGACGAAGGCATCGTGCACACGGGCGGCGTGCTCCCACGGGCCGATGAACTCGTAGCCGGCCTGACCGGCCATGCCGTGCCGGAGCGCCGCGAAGGAACGGCCGTCGAGGGCGACCGGTGTGGAGTGGAAGAACTTGGTCCGGGGCAGCGGGCCGCCGAAGACCTTCTCGATCAGCTCCAGCGCCAGCGGGCCCTGGAGCTGGTAGCGGAACAGCTTCGGGTCGCCGCCGCCGGGGCGGAAGGCGGAGGAGGGGTCGGTCTCGAAGGAGACGTCGTAGCCGCCCTTCTCGGCGTGGTACTGAACCCAGTGCTGGGCGGCGGGGATGCCGGAGAGCAGGTACTTGTTCTCGGCGTGCCGGGCCAGGATGCCGTCGGTGACGATCTTGCCGTCGCGGGTGACCGGGACGTACTGCTTGGCCTGGCCGATCGCGAACTTCTCGAAGTCGTTCGTGCCGTGCTCGGCCAGGACGCGGGTGGCGTCGGGGCCCTCGATCCACATGTCGTACATGTGGTGCGACAGGTTCAGCAGGGCGACGCCCTCGTGCCAGGCGGCCTGCTCCCGGCGCCACCCTGCGTACTCGCGCCGGACCACCTCGGGGGTCCATGGCTCGGCGTTCGGCTGCCACAGCAGCCCGATCGGCGAACCGGCCTTGTCGATGCCGTCCTGAAGGCTGGGAGTTGCCATTGCGGCTCCTGTTCAGGGTCCGTGGATCCCCATCGGTCGAATCGGTCCTGTCGGTCGCCCCCGCGCCTCGCTCGGGCGGCTCCGGCAGACACCACTAAATCGATCTAGCGCAAGTTAACAGACACGCTCGGGACTTGGCGAGACCCGTGCACGGCATCGCGCCGGGGCGCCTCACGCCGGGGTCGTCCCCTCTCCCCGGCTCGCCGGTGCGGCGGGGTCAGCCGGTCGTGTCCGCTCCGGCCGCCTCCCGCCGCACCGGTCTCGACCGGCCGTCATGTCACACCCGTGACGCCCCGGCAGGGCGCCCGGCGCCCGGCCTCACTTCGAGAGGACGTCGTTCGTGAGGTAGAGGGGCATGGAGTCCTCCCACTGGCTGTCGGTCAGCATCCTCTTGTCGGAGCCGTCGGCGTTCATGCTGAAGATCTGGCCGTAGGGCTGGAAGGTGTCGTCGTACAGCGCGGCCTCCTCGCGGAAGCCGTACATGCCGCTGTTGTAGAGGATGCGGCCGTCGTAGTTCCACACCGCGTGGGCGTCGTTGGCGCCGCTGCTGGTGAGGACCTTCAGGCCCGTTCCGTCGGGCTTGATGGTGCACACGTCGAAGTTGGTGGCGCTCGTCCTGCGGGTGAAGAGGATGAGCTTGCCGTCCCAGGACCAGTCGGGCAGGTTGTCGGACTCGGTGGTGAGCACCGTCGTCGTCCTGGTCTTGAGGTCGAGGATGCGCAGGCCGTTCTCCTGGCCCCAGACCCGGTACACGATCTTGTTGCCGTCCTCCGAGTAGCTCGGGAATCCCGCGTTGGTCGAGCCGTCCGTGAGCACCTCGTAGGAGGAGCCGTCGCTGGGCACCCGCACCAGGACCGCGGTGTTCGTCGCACGGGTCTGGAACCACCCGCCGACACCGAACGCGATCCACTTCGCGTCGTGCGACCAGGTGGGCCGGAAGGCGCCGGCCAGCCCCTTCGCGACCAGTGCCGGGTCGAGCCCCGAGGCGGCCGTGTCGAAGACGACCTTCTGATCGGTGCCGTCCGCCTTCATGGTGACGATGGAGGAGTTGCCCAGCTGCTTGTTCGTGATGGCCAGCCGCCCGTCCTTCGACAGTGCGGGGAAGACGTCGCAGAAGCGGTAGTCCCAGTCGGCGTCCCAGCTGTAGAGGGGGGCGTCGAGCGCGCGGGTCGTGTAGTCGGGCTTCTCGTAGATCACCGACCGCCCGTCGGGGGTCCACACCGGTGAGCGCAGGGACCGTTTGACGGAGGGCAGCGTGCCCGAGACGTAGGCCAGGCCCTCGTCGGGTCCGCCCTTGACCAGGTAGCCGATCTCGGTCGAACTCACGTACTGGGGCGCGACCTTGAGGTTCGGGCCCGAGGTGTGCACCGTGCGCGCTCCGGAGGCCACGTCCACCGAGACGATCTGGGACTCGGCGATCCCGATGTCCTCGGGACGGTGGGCGCCCCAGGTGTCCTCGACGGTGAGTTCGTAGAACACGATCCGGGAGCCGTCGGGCGACCACTTCGGCGAGCCCTGGCAGTATCCGTCGCGGCTCGCGACCTGGCGGAAGCCGGTGCCGTCGGGCCGGATCACGTAGATGCTCAGCTCCTGCGTGTGTTCCCAGCCGGTGCCGTTGCCGTGGCCCCGCCAGACGGTGTTGCGGTCGCTGGAGAAGGCGATCCACTGCCCGTCGGGCGACCACGACGGCCGGAAGTGGCCGTCCGGGCCGGCCGGGTCACCCGCCAGCGCCGCCGTGCCCGTCAGATCGGTCAGCGCCTTCGTGCGCAGGTCCAGCAGCCATATCTGGGTCCTGCGGTCCGCCGACCGCGTGGACACGAAGGCCACCTTGGTCCCGTCCGGGGACGGCACGGCCCAGTCGTTCATCGCGGAGTCGACCACGAGGGGCTGGACGTTCGAGCCGTCGACGGCGGCCCGGTAGAGGCACGAGTTGCCGTCACCGGTGCGTTCCGACGTGAAGTAGACCCAGGCGCCGTCGGCGGAGACGGTGGCGTGGTGGTCGTAGGCCGCGTTCTGCGACAGCCTGCGTTCGTTCGTGCCGTCGACGTTCGAGATGTAGAGGCTCGAGGCGGACGGGCCGATGCGGTTCATCAGCATCACGCCCTTCTTGCCCGGCGAGGCCGCCGCCACGGCGAACGGCATCGGCAGTAAGGCGGCGGCCGCGACGGTGGCCGAGGCGGTGAGGAATGCTCGACGTTTCATGACAGGTGACATCACTGTCAGTCCCTTCGGTGTCGGCGAACGAGCGGGCCGCACCACAGTGAGCCCGGCGTGCGGGCATGGCTGACGGCTCCGGGGGCGAATCGCGGCGCGGCTAGTGCGGGGAGCGATGCTCGGCTCTCGTGCGATCACATGGATCGGCCGCACAGATTGTCGAACAAGCTGGGCGCGACCGTAACACCGGGGAAATCCACCGACAAGAGAAACGACAAGGGATGCACCGAAAAAACCATGTGGTCGCCAGCAAGGGTTCCCCGCAAGGCCTATGAATTGTCCGACAAACCGCGGGAAGTGTGTCCTGTGAGACGTCCGTCCGGGCTGCCTTCGCACCGACCGGAGAGCCGAGCGCCTCCGGTGCGCGGCACTGCCGGCAGGGGACGTCCAGTTGGTTTCGAAGCTGAACTTATGGCGCTGGACACGCACGGGCTTCCCACGCCTCGCTCGACGAGTGAGGCGGAGCCACCGCACCCTTGCGCCCCGCTCAACAGGGCCGTGAACGCCGGGTGTCACGGCATGGACGGGGCCTTGTCCCTCCGCGTGGCGGTGGACTACCGTTTCCGAACGACACCGTCGTGGAACTCCTAGGTAGTACCGCCCCGAAATCTTCTCACCGGCCCGCGTGCACGGAGCGTTGATGAGCGACATCGACCGCAAGCCGCCCCCTCCCCCCGTCCCCGCCGAACCGGGCGACGGCACGGCGCGCCTGAGCGGTTTCGCCTCCCTGAGGATCCGCAACTACCGCCTGTACACCATCGGGCAGTCCACCTCCGTGGTCGGCAGCTGGATGCAGACGGTCGCGGTGGGCTGGCTGGCACTGGAACTCACGCACAGCGGCACGATGCTCGGTGTCGTCACCGCCGCCCGCTATCTGCCGATCCTCCTGCTGGGCGCGTGGGGCGGTCTCGTGGTGGACCGTCATGACCGCCGCCGCCTGCTGACGCTCACCCAGATCTGCTTCGCCGTCCAGGGCGCGCTGCTCACCGCACTGTCCTGGGCGGGCCTGATGACGCTCCCGCTGCTCATCGTGTTCATGCTGGTGCTCGGCCTGGTCAGCGTCTTCGACAATCCCGCGCGCCAGAGCCTGATCAGCGAGCTGGTCGAACGGGAGTACCTGACCAACGCCATCGCGATCAACTCGACCCTCATCAACACCGCGAAGCTCATCGGGCCGGGCCTCGCCGGTGTCATCATCGCCGCCCTGGGTGTGACGCCCTGTTTCGCGCTGGACACCCTGTCGTTCCTGGCCGTCATCGCCTCCCTGCTCGCCCTGCGCCCCGCGGAGATGATCCCCACCGAGCGGGAGACCCCGGCCAAGGGGCAGATCCGGGCCGGCCTCGCCTACATCCGGCGCACCCCGCGCCTGCTGCACCCCATGGTCATGGTGTACGTCACGGGCATCCTGACCTGGGAGTTCCCGGTCAGTCTCCCGCTGCTCACCACCGACGGCTTCCACGCCGGCGCGCAGGGCTACGGCGGCTCGATGGCGGTCATGAGCGTGGGCGCCGTCGTCGGGGGGTTCGTGGCGGTACGGCGTCGCCGGGTCACCACCCGGTCCCTGGCGCTGTCGGCGGTGATCTGGGGCAGCCTGATCTGCGCCGCGGCGCTGGCGCCGAACCTGCCGCTGGCGCTGGCCGTTCTGGTGCTCGTGGGATCCGGGTCGATCACCTTCAACTCGTCGGCGAAGACCGTCCTGCAGATGGAGGCCGTGCCCCAGATGCGCGGGCGCGTCATGTCCCTCTGGTCGATCGGCTGGATGGGCGGCACCGTCATCGGCGCGCCGGCCGTCGGCGCGATCGGCGCCGCGTACGGTCCGCGCAGCGCGCTGCTGACCGGCGGGGTCGCCGCGGCGGCCGTCGGGCTGGTGATGCTCGCCGTGTCCCTGCCCTCGCGCCGTACGGCCGCAGCCGGCTGACACGGCCGCATGCGGGGGCGCGCCGTGCCGAAGGACACCGCTCGCCGGGTGCGGCCGGGAGTACCGGCGGCACCCGGGGCGTCCGGTGCGCGGGGGCGAGGCGAGTCGGCGGCGCCGGTGTCAGCGGCGGCGGACGGCGACGCAGTCCGGGTTGGGTACGGCGACGGACGTACCGGTGTCCGTGAGCCGGCCGGATCCCGGATGGACGCGGAAGAGGTTGACGCTGCCGCTCGCCTCGTTGGCGACGAACAGCCATCGCCCGTCGGGGTGCAGTGTCATGCTCCACGGGGTGACGCCGCCGCAGGGGACGCGCTGGACCTCGGTGAGCAGGCCGGTGCCGGGCGCGGCCGCGAAGACGACCAGGGCGTTGTCGCCGCGGTTGGAGACATAGACGTGCCGGCCGTCGCGGCTGACCGCCAGTTCGGCGGCGCTCGTGGCGCCGGTGTGCTCCGGCGCGTCGGTCGTCAGCGACTGCCGCTCCGTCAGGACTCCCCCACGCGCGTCCCAGTCCAGGACCCTGAGATCGGCGGTCAGTTCGCTCAGCAGGTAGGCCGTCCGCCCGTTCGGGTGGAAGGCGAGGCGGCGCGGGCCCGACCCCGGCGCCGTGGCGAAGGAACCGGGGCCTGCGGGGCCGGCGGAGATGCGGTGCGTCGCCCGGTCGTGGTCGTAGACGAACACCCGGTCGGCGCCGAAGTCCGCGACCAGGGCGAAGGCGCCGCTCGGGTCGACGACCACATGATGCGGATGCGGCCCGGCCTGGCGCGGACTGGGGCCCGAGCCGGTGTCCAGCACGCTGGAGGTCACCGTGCCGAGTGCGCCGTCGGCGGTGAGGGAGACCGTCACCGCGCGGCCGGCCGCGAAGTCGGCGACCAGCAGGGCGCCCGCGTCCGCGGTGGGGGCGAGATACGACAGCCCTCCACTGCCGGTCGGGACGGGCTCCGTCCCGATCTCCCCGGTCTGCCGCAGCGCCCCCGTGGCGTCGTCGATGCCGAAGGCGCGGACGAAACCGCCCTGTTCGGCGCCGGCGACGTAGAGGACGGGGCGGCGCGGATGCACCGCCACCCAGCCGGCGCTGATCTCCGCGACCGGCCCGAGCGGGGTCATGGCGCCCCGGACGGGGTCGAACCTCACGGCGTGCACCTGGTTCTGTCCCCAGGTTCCGATGTACAGCAGATCCTCGCTGCGGCCCGGCGCCGCCGCGGCCGGGCCGGCGGACAGCAGCGGGACGGCGCTCGCGGCGGAGGCCGCGGTGACGGCGGTGAGCAGGGCCCTTCGGGAGGGCCGTCGTGGTGGCCGGGCGCCGCGGTCGGCGTGGGGTGGCGGGGGCGGGGAATCGTTCATCGTGGGTGTTCCCTTCTCGTGCCGAGGCGTCGGAGGGTCAGTTCTTGGGCTGCGGCCGGCGGCGGGCCGCGAGGCCGAGGCGCTTGAGGGCGTACGAATCGAGCGCGGTCAGCACGCCGTTGAGGGCGAGCGTGAGCGCGACCAGGACGATCAGTCCGGCGAACTCGGCGGCGGCGTCGAGGTTCTGGGCCGCCGTGAACAGTTCGTGCCCCACTCCCTCGGAGGAGGCGATGAACTCGCCGCCGATGACACCGAGGATGGCGAGCGGGCCGCCCGTCTTGAGCGCGGCGAAGAACGGCGCGGCGAGCGTCGGGAGGGTGACATAGCCGAGCACGTGGTGCCTGCGGCCGCCCATCACCTGGACGACCTCGACGAGTTCGCGTTCCCGCAGCCGCAGGCCGAGGTAGATGTTGTAGAAGACGACGAAGGCGACGCCGGTCATGGCGATGGTGATCTTCGACCACTGTCCGATGCCGAAGAACAGCAGGAACAGCGGGGCGAGCGCGATCTTCGGTATGCCGTTGACGGCCGCGACGAGCGGTTCCAGCACCCTTCCCAGGAGGGGGAAGGAGCCCAGCACCAGCCCCATCACGGTGCCCGCGGCGACCCCGAGGCCGAAGCCGGCCAGCACCTCTATCGCGGTGACCTCGATGTCGTTCCAGCCGGTCGACGAACCGAGCATGTCGATCAGCGCGTCGTACACGTCGGTGGGCTTGCTGACCGCGTACTCGGGGACGACGGGGCCGCTCATCACCTGCCACAGGACGAGGGCGAGCAGGATGACCAGGATCCGCAGCACGATGACGGCTGCGGTGCTCTGCAGTCGGGCGCGCGCCGTCTTCGCGGCGGGCGCGGCCGTCTCGGGGCCGGTCCTGGTCACGGCCTTGTCGGTGACGGTTGCCATGGTCTGCTCTTTTCCGTTGTCGGTGGGCCGGGTCACGGCAGGTAGGTGTTGGTCCAGTCGTCCGCGGAGACGGACGCGTCGGGCACCGCGCCGATCGCGTCCTTGACGAAGGCGAGGGTCTTCTTCCACCCGGCCTCGTCCTGCTTGGCGCTCTCGGGCCAGTCCACCTGGCCGACCGAGGCGGCCAGCACGTCGTCGGGGGTGCCGGGCAGCGTGGTGCGGGCCGCGGCCAGCACCTTCGCGTCGCCGGACTCGTGGGAGCTGAGATAGGCCGTCGCCTCCTGGACGGCGGTGGCGAATCCCTTCACGACCTTCTCGTGGGATTTCGCGTAGCTCTTCTTCGCCACGACGACCTGTCCGTATCCGGCCTGCTCGTAGGCCCACTCGGGCACCTTGGCCGAGTCGGCGACCACGACGCCGTCGCCCTGGTGCTGGACCTGGAGCGGGATCGGCTCGGAGGTGATGAACCAGTCGACCTCGCCCTTGGTGAGGGCGGCCTTGTCGGCGGCGGGGCTCGGCAACGAGACCCACTTCAGCTTGTCCGGGTCGACACCGTGCGCCTTGAGGAAGATGCCCGCCTCGGCCTTGGTGTTGGCGGAACTGGCGCCGGCCGTGGAGTCGGCCAGGGCCTTGGCCACCTGGTCGGCGGGGGTGTCGGCGGTGAGCTGGTGCTTCTTGGCGAACTCGTCGCTGACGACTATGCCGAGCGGGTTGCCGCCGCCGTTGGTGGCGACCGAGACCTCCGGGAGCTTCTTGGAGAGGGCGGAGAGGAACCCGGTGGGGCTGGAGTTGAGGAACTGCACCGAGCCCGACTCCAGGGCCGAGGTGCCCGTGGAGGCGGTCAGCGTCACGTACTTGACCTTGATCTTCTGCTTCGCGAAGTAGCCGTTCGCGTCCGCCAGGCGGATGGACAGGTCGAAGACGTTGCCGCTGACGCCCACCGAGACGGTGGTCGTGCCGTCCGCGCCGGTCGAGGACGATCCGTCGTCGCCGCACGCGGACAGCAGTGCGGCGCCGAGGATCGCGGCGGTGGCCGGGGCGAGGCGGCGGGCAGTCGTACGGCGTCTCATGGGAACTCCTTTGTTCACCTGTTCACCAGGCCTGTTGGGTGTCGAAGAAGCGGGTCCAGAAATCGGTGCGCCGCGGGTCCGCGACAGGGATGGGGCGAAAACGTGCGCCGAGTTCCATGACCGTGCCGGCGTCGGGGTCGAACGCGGGCCAGCGGGGCAGACCGCCGCCGTTGGGGTCGCCGGTGGCGGCGAAGTTGATCCAGTAGGAGGAGAGGGTCTCGGCGATGTCGTGGTCCTGCTCGGTCCACGACGCCGTGCCGCCGGGCGGGTTGTGGAAGACGTAGTCGATCTCGGAGCCGTGCCAGGCACGTCTCGGACCGCCGCCCGGCGCCGGGGCGCGGTGGGTCCAGTGATACGTGTGCAGGCCGCGGGTGGTGTGCCGGCTCCAGTCCCTGCCCCACAGGTGGGTCGACAGACGGGAGTTGTCGCGTGCGGCCCGGGAGGCGGCCGCGGCGGCCTCGTCGTCCGTCGTCGCCGGGTACAGGCGCAGGAATTCGCCGGCCAGCTGCCCGAACTTGCGGTGCGCCGCCTCCACATGCTCCTGGAGCGTCACATGGACCGGCGGCGATCCGGGGCGGGGGGTGCGGCGGCCGGCCCGCAGCGCGGCGACCGCCGTCTGCGGTACGGCGCCGCTCTCGTCCAGGTTGTTGCCGGTGAGGTAGTCGACGTCGTTCTGGCCGCCCCGGGTGTACGTCTCGTCGTAGCCGGCCGGGATCGCCCACCCGTCGACGACCGGCCGGAAGAGCGGGGGTCCCGCCGGGCCGCCGGTCTCCACGGCCGTGTCGACGGGATGGTGCCCGTCGACCAGCTTGCTCCAGTGCAGAGCCCGCAGCCGGCGCACCGTGCGGGCGCCGTGCGCCCTCGCGTAGCGCTCTCCCGCCTGTTCGGCGTCGGCGGGAAGGCGGTAGGAGGTGGAGAGGTAGCGCAGTTCGGGGTCTCTCGCGTACCGGGCGTGGCTCTGGGCCACGGCCCGGTGGAAGAGTCCCTTGGCGAGCGGGGACATGGCCAGGAAGTTGACCATGCCCGCCCCCGCGGACTGGCCGGCGACGGTGACCCGGTCCGGGTCGCCGCCGAAGCCCGCCACATTGTCACGCACCCAGCGCAGGGCCGCAATACAGTCGAGCAGCCCGTAGTTGCCGGACGTTCCGTGTGCGGACTCCTCGCTCAACTCGCCGGTGGCGAGGAAACCGAAGGCGCCCAGACGGTAGTTGAGGGTGACGACCACGAGTCCCTTGCGCGCCAGGTTCTCGCCGTCGTAGCGCGGATGTGCTCCGGTGCCCGCGCGGAAGCCGCCGCCGTAGATCCACACGAGGACCGGGCGCAGCTCCGCGGTGGACGCGGCGCCGGTCCAGATGTTCAGGGTCAGGCAGTCCTCGCTCATCGGCACGTCGACACCGGTGGCCGCCGCGTCGGTGGGCGCCTGGGGGCACATCGGACCGAACCGGTCGGCCCGGCGGACCCCCGCCCAGCGCGGCGGAGGCTCGGGGGCCCGCCAGCGCCGTTCGCCGACCGGCGGCGCGGCGTAGGGGATGCCCCGGAAGACGGTCACCGAGCGGTCCTGGCACACGACTCCCTCGACGGAGCCCGCCTCGGTGTCCACGACGTGACGCATGTGGTCCTGCCCGCCCCGGCCGCCGGTCACAGGACCGGAGGCACCGGGGACTTGTCCAGCAGCAGCGCCCTGCGGGCGGAGCCGACGTGATGGCGCATCGCCGCGACGGCCGCGTCCGGGTTGCGTGTGACGATGGCGAGAAGGATGGCCTGGTGTTCCTCCAGCGACCCCGATCTGGGGTGCTGCGCGGAGAGGTTGCGGTACTGCCGCATCACCAGCGGGTAGAGCAGGGTGTCGTAGGCGCGGGCCAGGGTCGCCTGGTGCGCGGCGAGCTTGACCTGCTGGTGGAAGCTGCGGTTGCCGCGCGAGTAGGCCTCCTGGTCGCCGCGGGCCTTGGACTCCTCCATGGCCTGGAGGGTGCGGCGCATCTCCTCGATCTCCTCGGCGGTGGCGCGCTGTGCCGCCTTGCCGGCGAGCGCCGACTCCAGCGTCTCGCGGGCCTCCAGGATGTCCGCCGCCTCCTCCACGGAGAAACTCCGGGTCCGCACCCCGCGGTTGACCTCGCTGGTGACGTAGCCCTCCTGGGTCAGCCGCACCAGCGCGGAACGCATGGTGCTGCGGGACACGTCGAACATCCTGGTGAGGTCCGCCTCGGTCAGCCGGGCGCCGGGCGGGACGCTGCCCGACAGCAGCAGCGCGCGAAGTCCCTCGTACGCCTGGCTCTGCCGGGTGCCCGATGTCCGCGCCCCGGTCATGTCGCCGTCGTGGTCCACCTGGACCGCCCTTCCGTTGCGTGGGGTGGGAAGCCGGGGCGGGAAGCGTGGCCGACTGCATGGCAGGTCAGCCCCCTACCCGGCCAGTGCCGGATACAGGCGCCGCGCGGTTCCCGCGAAGATCTCCCGACGCGCCGTCCCGGGCAGCGGCGCCAGCACCGTCCGGGCCAGATCGACCAGTTCGGTCAGGGACTGCTCGGCCGCCGGGAGGTTGGAGCCCCAGGCGATGCGCCGCCCGGCGCCGAAGGCGTCCACCACCGGGGTGAGGAACTCGATCGCCTCCTCCCCCACCGCCCGCAGCGGTTCGAGATTGCGGTGGGTGAGCTTCAGGTACAGGTTCGGGTGGGCGGCGAGCTGCGCGACCTCCTTGCCGGCCCGGGCGGGGCCGGCCGCGATGTCGGGGTAGCCGATGTGGTCCAGGAGCACCCGGACGCCGGGGTACCGCTCCAGCAGTTCCGTGAGCTGCCGGGTGGCGGGGCCGAGCCGCATCTGCAGACACACGGTGACGTCCAGTTCGGTCGCGGCCTCCCAGAAGGCGTAGGACTCGGGAGCGGCGAACCATTCGCCCTGGGTGGGTACGGTGCTGCCGCTGGTGAACAGCCGTACGCCCGCGAGTCCCCGCCCCGAGACGGCCGCGGCCAGCCGCGCCGGGGCGTCGGGGGCGAGCGGGTCGAAGGTGCCGACGGCGATGAACCGGTCCGGGTGGGCGGCGCGGCTGTCGAGGACGTAGGAGTTGTCGTAGCCGTAGGCGGTGGTGGCCTGGACGAGGACGGACCGCTGGATGCCCGTCTCGTCCATGTGGGCGATCATGCCCTCGGCGGTGACCGGCCGGGAGGCGGCCCAGGCCGACGCCTTGCCGCCGATGGGCGACCACGGGTAGCGCTCCCGGTCGTCGGCGATGACGTGGCAGTGCGTGTCGATGATGTCCATGGTTCCTCGCTCCTGTCAGGCGTCGGGGTAGTCGCCGTCGGCGAACAGCGCGCGGATGTCGTCGGGGAATCCCGCGTCCAGCAGTCCCTGGTCGCGGGAGTGGCGGACGAGGGCGGCGAGGCTGGGCTCGTTGGCGGCGATGCCGTAGGGCACGGGGTCGCCGCCGGTCTGGCCGGCCTGCCGGGCGAACCTGGGCAGCTCGGTCCAGTCCGGGTCGGCGGCCGTCTGCCGCCGCTTGGCCTCGGCGAACGCGGCGTACAGGGCGGTGGGCAGGGACGGGTCGCGGTCGACGAGGTCCGTGCGCAGCGTGATGAGGGAGTGCAGCGGGTAGACGCCGGTGCGCAGGTGGTGGTCGCGGGCGAGGACGTCCGCCTCGGGGAACAGCGGGTAGGGGGCGTCGCCGTCGTCGGCCCGGGGTCCGTCCGTCGCGGTCCAGCCGCTGCGCGGGGCTCCGGCCCGGCCGGTGCCGGCGTTGCCGGTGAAGGCGGCGTCGATCTCTCCGGCGCGCAGCAGTTCGCCGAGCGAGCGGCCGTCGGTGACGCGTTCCACGTTGGGCGGTACGCGTCCCTCGACGTGGTCGTCGTCGTCGACCACCCAGGTGATCTTGTCGATGTCGACGCCGTACTCCTCGGTGAGGACGCCGCGCGCCCAGACGCCGGTGCTGACCGAGTAGGCGCGCACGCCGACCCGGCGACCCTCCAGGTCGCGCGGCGCCCGGATGCCGGAGCGGGCGCCGCACTGGATGTCGCCGTGGTGGAAGCGGCGGTTGAGGAAGACGGGGACCGCGGTGAGGGGGACGCCGGCCTGGCGGGCCATCAGGTAGGAGACGGGCGCCAGTTCGCACACGTCGAACTCCAGGTCGCGGATCATCCGCCGGTAGGCGCCGATGACGGGCCTGACCTGGACCTCCTCGATCCGGTAGCCGGTCACGGCGGCGGTGTTGCCGGTCAGCGCCCGCACATGCGGATAGTCGCCGAGGACGGTGGAGAGCTTCTCCATTTCCTGCCTTTCGTCTCTCATCGGGTGGGTGGGGCCGCCCCGCCCCGGCGCGTCGGGCCGCCGGGGCGGGGCGGGTCGGGGGGTCCGGCGGGGTCAGCCGCCGAGGCGGGCCGCGGGGACGCCGAGGGCCGCGCAGGTGCGGTCGACGATCTCGTCGAACTCCACGGCCCTCGGGATGACTTCCTGCTCCAGGGCGTAGGCGGCGGCCCTGGTGAACGGGCCGCGCAGGCCCGCGAAGCCGACCGGGTCGATCGCGGCGGTCGGCGCGGCGGCCGCCGCCGCGCGCATCGCGTCGAAGGCGGCGAGGACGGCCGGGGCGTGCTCCCGGGCCGCGCTCTCGGTGATGCCGATGACGTGGTTGACGGGTGTGAAGCCGGTGCTCGCCGCCCACTGGGCGGCCGCCTCGCGGGCGTCGGCGATGGCGGTGCGGATGCGGTCGTCGGCGGGCAGTTCGTTGCCCATGATCCCGAAGTCGACGCGTCCGTCGAGGAAGTCGGCGGGCAGCTTGGCGCCTTCGGGGGCGCGGGTGACCCAGGACGGGTCGTCGCAGCCGTCGACGTGGGCGCCCTCGTAGGTCCGCCAGTCGATCTTGCGCAGGTCGACGCCGTACTGCTCGGTCAGGAAGCCGCGCACCCAGACACCGGTGGTCTGGCTCCAGGCGCGTACGCCGACGCTGCGGCCCTCGATGTCCTCGACCGTGAGCCGGCCCAGGGTGACCAGTGTCTGGTGCTGGTCCCGGCCGAGAGCGGTGACGGGGAGCAGCAGCACCTCGCGGCCCTGCGCGACCGCCTGCAGCAGGGTGACGACGGCGAGTTCGCACAGGTCGGGGCCGGTGCCGTCGACGAAACCGCGGGAGGCCTTGTGGACCGGCCTGACGGCCGCCCGCTCGAACGGCGTCCCGGTCTCCTCGACGGCCGTCCCGGCCGCCGCGGCCAGGTCGTCGCGACCCAGTACCACCCTCATCATTTTCTCCTCGGTCCGTTGTGGGGGTGCCGTGCGTGGTGCTGGCGCAGCAGGTCGGCGCCGTAGTCGCCCCCGTTCGGGGTGCGCACGATGGTGTGGATGTGCCGGCGGGTGGGGTGGTCGTTGGCGTACATCACGCCGGGCATGTGCTCGAACTCGACCAGGATCACCGGGCTGTGCAGGCGGTAGTAGAAGACGCCGTCGGGGTCCCCGACCCACCCGAACCAGGTGTCGCCCGCGTGTGCCAGGACCTCGTCCATCCGGACCTTGGCGTGCCCGGGGTTGGCCCGGTCGGTGTACAGGGCGATCAGTTCGAGGGCCGAGCGCCGCCGGTCACCGGTCAGCTCGCTCAGCGGGAGGCCGGCGTAGTCCAGCTCCCAGTTGTCCCGGAAGGCGCCCACATGCAGTTCGTCCGGCAGTTCGTCGGCGATCGTCGCCCGGGCCCGCTGGGGCGCCGACAGTCCCGCGAACAGTTCCTGTCCCGCGGTCTCCTCGGCGCGGAACGCGGTCGTCCCGGCGAACTTCCCGCCGTGGGCGACCACCGGTTCGGCGCCCAGGAAGGTCGGGGTGAGCACCATGTGGTCCTCGACCAGGGCGCAGTTGACGTTCACGTGGTGGCCGTCGAGCTGCCAGCCGAACGGGCCGTCGCCGAGCGGGTCTCCGTACACGCTGAACCAGTACAGCCACTCGTTGAGCATGTCGGTCTCGCCGCGGATCTCCCCGATGGTCAGGTTGAGCCGCATCAGGTCGATCACCTGCCGGTATCCGGCCTCGCTGAGCGAGGCCCGGACCAGGTCCAGGGCGAGCCGTCGCTTGACGTCGTCGAGATCCTCCAGGAGCAGGCCGTGGCGCAGGAAGTAGCGTGCGCCGTTGTTCCAGTGCCGCCAGGTCACGTCCCGCATCGGGAAGCGCGCGGCGTGGAGTTCGTTGGGGGTCAGGGCGCGCAGGTAGGCGGCGGCCGCCTCCCGGATGCGGGTGGTGTCGACGCCGGTTCCGGTCAGCGGGTACAGGCCCGGGACCGGTCCGTCGGACGTGACCACCCCGCGCAGCGGTTCGTCGGCGGCTTCTCGGCGCCAGTCGACCTTGGCCTGGAGTTCGGGTGTCCAGACCTCCGGTTCGCGGGTGGGGGCCGAGGGCCGTACCCGCAGCTCCGCGTCGTGCTCGCCGTTCATCGCGTCTCCTCCTTTCTCGTGGTCGGGTGTGGGTGGTCCGTTCAGCCTTCGAGGAACGCCGCGTCCTTCTGGATGCGCGCCAGGTCGACGGGGGTGCGGACGAGCTTCTGCTCCAGGGCGTAGCGGGCCGCGATCTCCAGGCAGCGGGCGAGGGAGTCGCTCCAGCCGGCGGTGACGGCCCGGCCCGCCGGGGTGGCGAGGTCCCGTTCGGCCGCGGTCGCGTCGATGCCCCGGGCGAGCGCCCGGAACAAGGCGGTGACCTCGTCGCGCCGGGTGCGCAGGACGTCGTCGCGGACGACCAGCAGATGGTTCGCGGGCACGGTGCCGTGCCGTTCCGTCCAGGCCTGTGCCGCGTGCTCCGCGTCCTTGATCACGGGGACCAGGGGGACGCCCTGGACGCCGATGGCGCGCGGGCCGAGGACCGCCGCGGCCACGTCCCCGGCGCGCAGCAGGGCCGCTACGCCGCCGGCGGTGGACCGCTCGACGTTCGGCGGGTTCACGTAACTCGCCACGTGCGCGTCCTCGGTGGTGACCCAGGTGACGTCCGACGCCTCGACGCCGTAGTCCTCGCGCAGGATGCCCCGCACCCACAGTCCGGTGGTCTGGCCGTAGGAACGCACCCCGATCCGGTGGCCGGCGAGCCGCCGTACGTCCAGCTCGGGGCCGTCGGGCAGCCGGGTCAGCGAGTGGTGGTGGGTGGCGCCGATCAGCACCGCCGGGAGCAGGGTGAGGGGCACACCCGCGTCCCGGGCCAGCAGATAGGTGGCGACGGGCATCTCGCACACGTCGAACTCCAGGCCGCCGGCCATCCGCGGGAACGCGGAGTGCAGCGGGGAGGCCGACAGGAAGCGGCACTCGGCGCCCTCGACGGGAATCGTGCCGTCCCTGAGCACACGTGTGTGCGGGTAGTTGCCGAGCAGGACGTCCAGCGTCCCGCCCGCCGGGGTCGAGCTGTTCACGGTCACGGCCCTCCCTCTCCTCGGCCCGCTCACACGTCCTCGCCGTACCAGAGGCGCCGGTAGGGCGGGCTGAGCACCTTGCGGCTGATCCGGACGTCGATGACGGTGGGGCGGGGTTCGCGGACGAACTCGGCGAGCGCGGCGCGGAGTTCGTCGGTGGTGCGGACGGTCGCGCCGGCCCCGCCGAGGGTCACCGCGACCGCGCCCAGTTCCGGCGTCGGGATGACGGCGAGTTCCGGGTCCAGTCCCTTCGCCGCGGACTTGTGGTACTCGGCGCCCAGTCCCTCGTCGTTCATGACGACGGCGAGCAGCGGCAGTCCGTACCGGCAGGCGGTCTCGAACTCCGGGAGGTGCATGAGGAAGCTGGCGTCGCCCTCGACCACGAACGAGGGGCGTCCCCCGTCGGCGACGATCTTGCCGATGGTCAGCATGGGCGCCTGCCCGATCGCGCCGAACATGCCGTAGTTGGAGACGATCTCGCGGGAGCGCTGGAAGAGCATGGTCCCGAAGTCGGTCTGGTGGCCGCTGCCGAGCACGAGGTCGATCTCGCCGGGGAGTTCCTCGTCCAGCACGGTGATCGCCTCGCGCGGGTCGATCCGGCCCGGTTCCCGTACGAAGTCGGCGGGGTCGACCAGCGGGGCGGACAGCCGGCGGCGGACCTCCGCGGTGTGGAAGCCCTCGTTGCGCACGTTGCGGCGGGCGAGTTCGCGCTCCAGCGCGTCCAGTGCGGTGACCGCGTCGGCGCGGACGTAGACGTCGGCGGCGGCGCCGTTGCCCATGACGAGGTGCTCGGCGGTGTCGATCTGGACGTACTTGGCCTCGGGGAAGAGGTAACCGGCCTCGGTGGTGTAGTGGTTGAGGCTGGCGCCGACCGCGATGACGCAGTCGGCCTCCTGCAGCAGCTCCATCGCCACGCGGTTGCCGAACAGGCCGGAGATGCCCACATGGTGCTCGGTGCGCCCGCGCAGCCAGTTCTTCGCCTGGAGTGTGGTGGCGAGCAGGGCGCCGGTACGTTCCTGGAGCCGCAGGACGCCCTCGCCGGCGTCGGCCTGGCGGGCGCCGCGCCCCGCGATGATCACCACCCGCTTGCCGGCCCCGACGATGTCGGCGGCGCGCGTGATCCGCTCGGGGTCGGGCAACGGCCGCTGCCGGTCGATCAGTTGGGTCGAGGGCACGTACGGCATGTCGAGGGCGTCGTCGAACTCGTGCGTCTGGATGTCCATGGGCGCGCTGATCATGACCGGCCGGGACTCGGTCCTCGCCAGGTGGAAGGCGCGCTGTACGACCTCCTGCGCCTGGTCGGCCCGGTCGAGGTGCAGGTAGGCGCACTCGATGGCGGCGGCGAAGCGCCCCTGGTCGAGGTACTGGGCGGCGGCCTTGTCGCCCCAGGCGGTCTCGCCGCAGAAGGCGACGAGCGGGGTGCGGGCCCGGGCCGCGACGATCATCGAGGTGGCGAGCTGGGAGACGCCGGGGCCGCTGGTCGTGGTGATGACGCCGGGCTGTCCGGCCGCCCGGGCCCAGCCGTCGGCCATGCCGAGACCGGAGCCCTCGTGGCGTACCTCGAACAGCCGCACGCCGCGCTGGGCGAGGGCGTTCATCCAGTGCATGTTGGCGTCGCCCATCATGCCGAAGACGTCTCGGGTGCCTTCCCGGACGAACGCCTCGGCCATCGCTTCGTAGACCTTCATCGGTTCGTGGCCTCCGGGTTCGCGAGGTTCTTGTGGTTCTTCAGGCGGGGGAACACCCGCAGCGCGTTGCCGTGCTCGATGAGCCGGCGGTCCTCGTCGGTCAGGCCGGTGACGGAGTCGAGGATGCTCTTGGTGTCGTCGAAGGGACTTCCGGTCTCCGGGTCGATGCCGCGGACGGCGCCGATCATCTCGGAGGCGAACAGGATGTTCCGGGCCGGGATGACGTCCGTCAGCAGCTGCATGCCGCGCCGGTGGTACACGCAGGTGTCGAAGTGGACGTTGTTCAGGACGAGTTCCTCCAGCGGCGGGCGTCCCTGGTCCTGCATGACGCCCCGGTAGCGGCCCCAGTGGTAGGGGACGGCGCCGCCGCCGTGCGGGATGACGACCCGCAGCCCGGGGAAGTCGCGGAACAGGTCCGACTGGCACAGCTGCATGAACACGGCGGTGTCGCCGGCCAGGTAGTGGGCGCAGGTGCCCTGGAGGGCGGGGTTGCGGGACATCGCCACGTGCAGCATGGCGGGGACGTCCAGCTCCACCATCTTCTCGTACAGCGGGTAGTACACCTTGTCGGTGACCGGCGGGGCCTGCCAGTTGCCGTCGGAGGGGTCCGGGTTCAGCAGCGCGCCGACGAAGCCGAACTCCGTGACGCAGCGCTCCAGTTCGGCGACGCTGTGCCGCACGGACGTCTCCAGGTCCGCGCCGGGCGACTGGGGGAGCTGGCAGACGCCGACGAACCTGCCGGGGAACAGGGCGCACACCCGGGCGATCAGGTCGTTGGCGACGTGGGACCAGTCCAGGCTGGTCCGGGCGTCGCCGTAGTGGTGGGCCATCTTCCCGGCGCCGGGCGAGAACAGCGTGACGTCGGTGCCGCGTTCGTTCTGGAGCCTCAGCTGGCCCTGTTCGACGGCGGTCCTGATCTCGTCGTCGCCGATGGTCAGCTCGTCGGGCGACACACGTGTGCCCGAGTCCTCGAAGGCGCGTATCTGTTTCTCCCGCCATCGGCCGAGTGCGGGAGGGGCGGTGGTGAAGTGACCGTGACAGTCGATGAGCATGGGGGCTCCTTGCTGGGAGGGTGCGGGCGGCGGCGGTCCGGGGCGCACGCTCGGCGGGGCGGGGCCGGGTCCGCGGCGGGGGCGCTGGGGGGCGCTCGGCGGGGTGGGGCCGGCGGTCGTGCGGGCGGGTCGGGGCCGTGACGGGGGCGGCGTGAGGCGCGCGGCCGGTGGTGGGCGGCCGATGGTCAGGCGCGTCGCCGGTGGTCGGGCGGCCGGTCGGGCGTGAGGCGCGCGGTGGGCGGCCGGTGGGGCGCCGGTCGTGCGGACGGGGACCCGGTCCGGAAGGCCGCGCGGCCGGCGGTCAGGCGCGGGCGGTGAGGGAGCGGCCCAGGTCCAGGCCGGGGTAGGTGCGCACGGGAGCGGTCATCAGGAAGCGGTAGCCGTCGTCGAGGACCTGCTTGACGTTGTCGGCGGTGACGTGCGGGTGCCCCACGGGGACCGCGCGCTCGGCGCAGACGTCCAGCACGCGTCGCTTGCACTCCAGCATCCGCGGATGGTCGTACTGACGCGGGATGCCCAGTTCCTGGCTCATGTCGCCCTCGCCGACGATGACGAGCCCGATGCCGGGCACCTCGTCGAGCATGCGCGGCAGGTTCTCGATGCCCTGCTGGTCCTCGATCATGAGGGCCACGAGGATCTCTCCGTCGGGGTCGAGCGGCCAGACGCCGGCGCGCCGGTAGTACTCCTGGTTGGAGACGCCCCAGAAGCGGGCGGCGGCGCCCGGGCTGTCGCCGCGCAGACCGGCCGGCTCGTGGCGGGGCTCCCCCGGCAGCGTCGGGTAGCGGCAGGCGGCGACGGCGTTGCGGGCCTCGTCGACGGTGGAGATGTGCGGCCAGACGACGCCGAACGCGCCGAGGTCGAGGGCCTGCTTGGCGTGCCACTGCGCCTTCTCCGCCCCGTTGACGGGGATCCGCACGAGGGGGGTGAGGGCGGGTCCGGGCTCGTCCGAGGTCCGGATCTGGCGGCGGTCGAGCAGGTACTGGAAGCTGTCGCGCAGCGCGACGGCGTCCCACGGCTTGTGCTCCGTCTCGAACACGAGGGCGTCGTAGGAGGTGGTGGCGAAGTCGAGGGCGGCAGCCGGGTCGGCCGGGGAGAAGGACGCGAACACGTGGCGGCCTGCGGCGAGATGGGCGATGACCTTGTTGAGCCGGGCTGTCACGGACGGTCTCCTCGGGAAGAGGTGGATAGGGGGTTGTCCACGGTGGTGTCCGCGGACGGGGTGCCGGCCGACGGGACGGGGCCTTCGCCGCGCCCGGCGGGGTCTCCGCCGCGCCGGGCCGGGTCCTCGCCGCGCCGGGCCGGGTCCTCGCCGCGCCGGCCACGGCCGAACAGGCGGGCCAGCCGGGCGCGGACGCGCTGCCACAGGCCGGGACGCGGTGCCGGGGCGGTGGCGCCGGCGGGCTCGGCGGTGGCGTCGGCGGTCCGGTGGGCGGTGGCCGGGGACGTCGAGGGGGCCGACGTGGCGGACCCGGACGCGTCGGCGGCCGGAAGGGCGCAGCGTTCGACGAGGGCCGCGGAGAACTCCCGCGTCATCCTGGACACGACGACGCCGGCGCCCGACTCGATGAGCGGGGCGAGCTTGCCGGAGAGGTTCATCTCGCCGGTCATCGCCACCTGGGTGCCGCCGGCGGCCCGGTCCTCGGTCACCTGGAAGACGGCCTCGCCGCTGAACCGGGTGGCGCCCTGGCCGTCCCTGCCGCGTGCGGTGAGGCGGCCTTCGCGCTGGTCCTGGTCCAGTTCGAGGGTGATGCGGGCGGCGAACCTGACCCGGATGCCGCCGAACCTGACGACGAGGAGACCGTCGAAGGAGCCGTCGGGGTGTGACTCGCCCAGTTCGGCGCCGCCGATGCAGGACACGACGGCGGCGGGGTCGGAGATGATCTCCCAGACCCGTGCCGGCGGGCTCGGCACGTCTATCTTCTCAGCGATGGATATCAAGGGGTGGACCTCGCTTCGTGAACCCTAGGCTGCGTCGGCCGTCTTCGTGTCGGACTTGAACAGGCTCCACAGGTCGTTGTAGAGCTCGGAGAACTCGTGCGACTCGATGAGGGAGCCGATGGTGCGGGGGCGCCCGAAGGGGACGGGGAGGATGCGGCGGACGGTGCCCGGGCCCTCGGACATCACGACCACCTCGTCGGCGAGGTAGAGGGCCTCGCTGAGGTCGTGGGTGACGAAGACGAGGGTGCCCTCCTGCTCCTGCCACAGGTTGAGCAGTTCCTGCTGGAGCTTGAGCCGGGTGATGGCGTCCAGCGGCCCGAAGGGCTCGTCCATGAGCACGATGGACGGCTCGTAGATCAGTGCCCTGGCGATCGCGCAGCGTTTGCGCATGCCGCCGGACAGCTCACGGGGGTAGTGGTTCTCGAATCCCCTGAGCCCGACGACGTCGATCCAGTGCGCGATGCGTTCCTCGCGTTCCGCCTTCGGGACCTTGCGGAACTTCAGGGCGAGGCCGATGTTGGCCTTCACGCTGAGCCAGGGAAGCAGGTCCGTCTGCTGCGTCACGTACGCGGCTTCCGAGTTGACGGCCTTGACCTCCTCGCCCCCGAAGCGCACCGTGCCCCGGGTCGGTGAGAGAAGGCCGGCGGCCAGATTGAGCAGGGTGCTCTTCCCGCAGCCGCTGGGGCCGATCACGGCGACGCACTTGCCGCGGCCGATCCGGAACGACACGTCCGTGATGGCCGGTCGGTGGCTGCCCGGGAACTCCAGGGTCACGTTCTCGAAGCGGAGGGCTTCGGGGTGCGGGGCGCGCTGTTTGGTCGACATCTTCGTCTCCTCGGCCTGCCCCGTGAGCAGGGCGGCCTGACCCATCGTTCGTGCGGTGGATGGATGTACCGGCGCGGTGTCCCCCGCTGTCCCACAGGGGTGAGGCGGCGCGCACGGATGAGACCGCCTGCCGGCGGCTCAGTTCAGCAAGTTCCGGATCTGGATTGTCCGACAAGAACTGCAGGGAACATAACGCGAACGAATCACCCCGGCAAGGAGTCCGTACGAAAAACCTGACGCGCGGAAGCTTTGTCCGTTCGGCGCTCCGCAGCGCGGGACGCTCCCCGGCGGCCGAGGGGCGACTCGTCCGGCGGGGGCGCAAGCCCCTGTAATAAGGCCACACGGCCTGCGATCGGCCGGTCAGACAGCCCCTGCCGGCCGGAGCGCGCGGCCACCCCCGGGACCCGACTCACCCTGACGCCGCCCCCGGCCGGCACACCGCGGGCAGCGCGACGCCCCGCTCTCCTCAAGGCGGTCGGATGGCGCGATGGACACAGATCGTCTGACAAAGTGAGTCCGAGTTCTGGGCGGCCACAAGAGCGGCGAGTGACCTCCTCGGCGGCGCGAAGGCCTCGGCGGCGCCGCCCCACAGGGGGTGGCGCCGCCGAGGGTCCCGGTCAGCCCGCGCGGCCGGACAGCGGCGTGGCCGCGCCGGTGGAAGCGGTGGCCTCGGTCGGGCGCCGGCTCTCCTGGGTCCGCTTGACGCCGATGGTGAGGAGCGAGATCATCGCGGCGATCAGCATGCCGATGCCGCCGATCCAGGCGCACTCGTGCAGGGCGTCGGTGAAACTCGCGGCGAACGCCCCGAGGGCCTGTTCGGTCGACTGCTCGCCGGACAGCCGCAGGAACGCCCCCGCCTGGATGCCCGCGCCGTGGACCATGCCGTCGACCTGGCCCTGGTCGGCCTGGCCCAGCCCCGACGCGCTGAGGTGGCCCGCGAGGGACGACAGGGTCCTGTGGGTGAGGACGACACCGAAGACCGCCGGAGCGAGCGCGCTGCCGATCTGCCGGAGGGCGCTGTTGGACGAGCCGGCCACCGGGGCCAGGTGCCGCGGCAGGCTGTTCATGGCCACCGTGGTGATCGGAGCCACGGCCAGCGCCAGGCCGACGCCCATGACCGCGATGAGCAGGACGGTCTCGCCCGTGCCGGTGTCGGCCTCGACGAGGGTCACCAGGAGAGCGCCGACGCCCGAGACGACCAGGCCGGCCAGCATCACCAGGCTCGGGGTGAACCGGTTCATCAGCCGGCCGACCACGGGAGCCAGGACGACGGTCAGCCCGTTGACGGCGATGAGCCGCACACCGATGTTCCAGGCGGAGGCGTGGTGGACCAGCGAGAAGTACTCGCTGAGCGCGAAGACCAGGCCGACCTGGGCGAACAGCGTGATGGTCATGACCAGCGCGGCGCCGGAGAACGCGGAGGAACGGAACAGGCGCAGGTCCAGCATCGGGCTGCTGGAACGCAGTTCGGCCAGGACGAAGCCGACCAGCCCCAGCCCCGCGAGCACGAAGGCGACGACCACCTCGGCGTCGCCCCAGCCGGCCGTGCCGCCGCCCTCGATCACGCCGTAGACCACGCCGGTGATGCCGACGATCGCGAGGATCTGGCCGGGGACGTCCAGATGCCTGATGTGCTCGGACCTCGAGTCGCGCAGCAGGAAGAAGCCCGCGACGGCGACCACGGCCCCCAGGATCGCCGAGGGCAGGAAGATCCAGCGCCAGGCGGCATGGTTCAGGATCAGGCCGTTGACCAGCGGGCCGAGGGTCAGTCCCAGGCCCAGGAAGGCCGTCCAGACCGCGATGGCCCTGGCCCGCCGGGCACGGTCGGGGTGGACGTGCGCGACCAGCCCCAGCGTCGAGGGCAGCAGGGCCGCCGAGCCCGCGCCGGTGACGGCCTGGCCGACGCAGACCTGCACGGCGCCCGAGGCGGTCAGGGCGATCAGACAGCCGGCAACGGTCAGCAGGAGGCCGGTGAGGAAGACCTTCTTGCGCCCGAACCGGTCGCCGATGACGCCGAAGGACAGCAGCAGCGCCGCCGTCGGTAGGACGAAGGCGTCCAGGATCCACTGGAGTTGGGCCGTGGACGCGTCCAGCGCCTGCTGTATCACCCCGATGGAGGTCGACACACCGACCACCGGCAGATACGAGATGAAGACACCGGCACAGGCGAGAACCAGCGTCGCCGTCCGGTGCGAAACGCCGCTCTCGCCACTGGAATCGACCGGAACCGGCCCGGATGAAGCTTTCGACAACGAAGACATGACACCTCAATGCGGGGAACGGGGCGGGGTGACGTGCTGGACGGCAGGGCCGGAGACGTCCTGCGCTCGGCGGCGGCCGGAACGGCCCGGCTGCCCTGATCGCGTGCCCGCGGCTCGCTCGCTCACCTCCGGCCCCTCTCACGGAGTGTCTGGTCCGTGTCGTCCACGCGGCTGCCGGGCGCAGGGTCCGTCGGACGGGGCGTCGGGGGCGCAGGACGCGGCTGATCACTGTCGGTACGAGCCGGCCCGGCGAACCGCTGGGGGGAACGTATACCCGCGGCTCGCGCGGCCGGGTTTCCCCGGCGTGCATGCTTAGCTGAACCCCGCGGAGGGACGAAGTGCCGCAGGAGTATTGATCGGACTCCCCCGCCGCCGGTATGGGGCCGCGCCACGGGACCGGCGGCGTCGGCCCCGCCCGCGCGCGGATCGCACCGCAGTGCGCGTCGGCGGGCGGAGCCCCGGGGTGTCGCCCTGCCGGGGCCGGCCTCGGCTCCTTCGCTCCCCCGGCCGGGCGGCGGAGCCGGTGCGGAGCCGTCCGGTCACCGTGGTCGCCTCCGCGGCGCGGCCCCTGGCGAGGTCACCGTCCGCCGTGCTGCGCGGACTCGTCCTTCCCGCCCGATCGCAGCAGCAGGTTCCTGCGCGCGGAGCCGACATGGTGGCGCATCGCGGCGGCGGCCGCATCGGGGTTGCGCGTCAGGATGGCGAAGAAGACGGCCTGGTGCTCCTCGAGGGACCCGGTCCGCGGATGCGGGGCGGACAGGTCGCGGTACTGCCGCATCACGAGCGGGTAGAGCAGCGCCTCGTGGGCGCGCGCCAGTGTCCGCTGGTGCGCGGCGCGTCTCACCTGCTCGTGGAAGGCACGGTTGCCCTGCGAGTAGCCCTGTTCGTCGCCCCGCGCCTGGCAGTCCGCCATGCGCTCCAGCGTGCGGCGCAGTTCGCCGATCTCCGCCTCGGACGCCCGCTCGGCGGCCTTGCCGGCCAGGGCGGACTCCAGCGTTTCCCGCGCCTCCAGGATGTCCAGCGCTTCCTCGACCGAGAAGTCCCGGGTGCGGACGCCCCGGTTGACCTCACTGGTGACGTACCCCTCGTGGGCCAGCTGGACCAGGACGGCCCGCATGGTGCTCCGCGAGACGCCGAACCGCTGCGTCAGCTCCGCCTCGGTCAGCCGGGTGCCCGGCCGGAAGCTCCCCGACAGCAGCAGCGCGCGCAGGCCTTCGTACGCCTGGTGGTGCCGGGTCGACGCCGCCCTGTCCGGGTCGACCGTCTTGTCGTGGGGCTCGGTGTTCACTTGATCACCCGTGGTCTTCTGGAGGTAGGGAACCGACTTCCGAGCAGTATCTACGGTCCCGGGGGATTCCGTGGAGCGAGCAGTTCCCGTCGTGCCTGGCCGCGAGTGTTTTGGTGATCAGCGCGGGAACGGCCTGCGCCCGCCCGGCCCGATCGCCGGGCGGGCGGACGGGAGGACGGATCGCGCGTGCCGTGTCATCGCACGTACTCGTTGGTCCAGTCGTCCGTGGTGATCGTGGCCCCTGCGGGGAGGACGCCCAGTTCGCTGACGAAGTCGGAGGTCTTCCTCCAGGCCTCCACGTTCATGTCGGCGAACCACGGCCACTCGACCTCCTCGACGCCGGCCCGCACCGCCGCGTCGGGGACGCCGGGCAGCGCCTTCTTCGCCGCCGGCACCACGGACGGGTCGTTCACGTGCTTGTACAGGTAGGCCGTTCCCTCCCGCACCGCGGCCATGAACTTCCGCACCGTGGCGGCGTGCTGTGCGGCATAGCGCTTGCGGGTCACGACGACCTGGCCGTACCCGGCGTATCCGCCGGCCCACTGCGAGACCGTCCTGGAGTCGGCGACCACGACGCCCTTCCCGGACTGCTGGATCTGCAACGGGAGCGGTTCCGAGGTGATGAACCAGTCGATCCGGCCGTCGTCGAGAGCGGCCTGGTCCGCGCTCGGGCTGGGCAGGGACACCCACTCGACCTTCCCGGGGTCGACTCCGTTGCTCTTGAGAAAGATTCCCGCCTCGGCCTTCGTGTTGGCCGAACTGGTGCCGCCCGTCGAGCCCGCCAGGGCCTTGGCGACCTCCCTGGCCGGGGACTTGGCGGTCAGTCCGTTGCGCCGGGCGAACTCCTTGCTCACGACGAGACCGAGCGGGTTGCCGAGCCCGTCCACCCCGATGGCGGTCTCCGGAAGTCCCCTGGCCAGGGCGCTCAGGAACGCGGTGGGGCTGGAGTTGAGGAACTGCAGGGAACCCGATTCGAGAGCCGGCGTACCCGTGGCGGCGGTCACCGTCACGAATCTGACCCTCAGGCCGCGCTGGGTGAAGTAGCCCTCGGCGTCGGCCAGCCGGAGGGGGACGTCGAAGATGTTGCCCGCGACGCCGACCGTCACCGTCTCCGGAGTGCTCGCTCCTGCGGCGGACTTCCCGCACGCCGTCAGCACGGCCGAGCCGAGCACGAGGGCCGTCGCGGCGGCCGCCGCCCGCCGGCCGCCGCTCATCGGCACGGAGCCACCCGCGCGCGCTCGGGGTCGTCCGAGGTGAAACCTCATTGTCTCTCCTGTCTCCCTGTGCCGGAGATCGCGCGCTCGCGCCCCGGGGCAGCGCGATGAACAAGCGTGAACTGCGGGTCGGGAAGCGGTCGTCGCGGAGCCCGGTCGGTCCGACGACTCCACGCCCAGGGACCGGCGACGGTCCAGGTGGAGACGGAAGGGGTTCTCCGGGGCCACGGACGATCGGCCCTCATGAGGCCATCCGCGAGGAAGATTGTCGGACAACTAATGAGGCTGGAACGTATCAGCCTCCATCACGGCCGACAAGGTACGCGCACAGAACGATTCCGTCTCGCGCCGAACCGTGATCACGGTCGACACCTCCGCAGTTCGTCGGACAATCACAGCCGTTGGTGAGGACGCCCCCCGTGGTCGTCCGCCCGATCCGGCGAGCCGCGACGGGCACGGGGCGCCGACGGCGGGGACGGTGGCGGCGACGGTGACGCCCAGCCGGGTCCGCGGTGTCCGGACACACGAACACCGGGTGCCGGGGCGGCGCATACCCGCCCCAACACCCGGTGGCCGTGGAGAAGACCCGTCGGCTACCTCGCGGCGGCCGGTGGTGTGACGCCGAGCTGCTCGGCTCGCTCGTTCAGTTCCCGCCACACCTTCGGTGCCACCGGGACACCCTTGGCGCCACGCTCCCGGGCGACCGAGGCGCTGCGTTCACCGGGGTAGTACACGCCGTCCGCGCCGTCGGCGACCGGCAGCCCCTTCAGGGTGTCCAGGGTGTCGCCGACGGCGGCGGTGAAGGCGTCGCCGTCTCCGAACGCGGCCGGGTCGACGGCGATCAGCAGGGCGTTCTGGCGGTGCTTGCGGCCGGCCGGGTCGTCCGAGTGGAACGCGGAGAGGATCGGCGCCCCGACGAGGACGCTGGTGAGCAGTTCGAAGGCCAGGGACATCCCGGAGCCTTTGGCGCCGCCGAGCGGCAGCGGCATGACCGCCTTCTCCGGGTCGGTGGTCGGGGTGCCGTCCTCGGTGGCGGCGGCCCCCTCCGGCAGCGGGGTGCCGGAGGCCTTCGCCTGGCGGATCCTGCCGAGCGCGATCGTGGCCGTCGCCATGTCGAGCAGCAGCGGCGCGTGGTCGCCGGCGGGTACCGCGACGGCGAGCGGGCTGGTGGCCACGGCGGCGCCCCTGACGCCGGTGTAGCCCATGTTCGGCATGCCGGCGACGAAGCCGAGGCCGACCAGGCCCTGTTCGGCGATCTTGGAGACGTAGTAGCCGATGGCGCCGGTGTGCACGGTGCGGCGGACGCCCACCGCGGCGATGCCGGTCTGCCGGGCCCGCCGCACGGCCTCGTCGGCGGCGGCGCTCAGCGCGACCGGGCCGGGCGCGCGGTCGGCGTCGAGGACGGCGGCGGCCGGCGTGGTCGACTCGATGGTGATTGCGGGGTCGGCGTTGGCGACGCCCTTGGCGAGCAGGTCGAGATAGGCGGGGACGCGGGCGGTGCCGTGCGAGTCGACGCCGCGCAGCGCGGCCCACACGAACACGTCTGCGGTGGTGCGCGCGTGCTCGGCGGTCAGGCCGCCCTTCTCCAGGAGGGCCGCGGCGAAGGCGCGCAGTTCCTCGGCGGGGACCAGGACCTTGCCCGGCTGGGGCGTCGGTGTGTCGTTCATGGTGGCGGGTGCCTCCTGGGTCAGCGGGTGACGAGGACGTCGACGACGGCGGTGGTGCCCTCCGCCACGGACTTCAGCGCGCGCTCCAGCGCGGGCGCGAGCGCGTCCGGGGTGTCGACGGTCTCGGTGTGCATGCCGAACGGTTCGGCGAACCGGGCGAGTCGGGGCAGCCGGTGCAGGTCGGTGCCCAGCCATTGCCCGGTCTCGGCGGCCGCGCCGTCGGGGTAGAACCTGCGGTGGTTCAGGTTCATCGACTTGTAGACACGGTTGTTGAAGACCACGACCAGCAGCGGCAGGTCGTACGCCTTCGAGGCGTCGTACGACGGGATCACCGGGTTGTAGACGAAGGCGCCGTCGCCGACGGTGAGGACCACGGGGCGGTCGCCGGCGGCGAGTTTGACGCCGAGCGCGACCGCCATGCCCTGGCCGAGCCCGCCCTGCACGTAGAAGTACGAGTCGGGCGCGGCGGTCTTCAGATGCCGTCTAACCGTCCGGCTGTGGGTGATGGTCTCGTCGACGACGATCCCGTCCCGGCCCTCCAGCAGGGTGCGCAGGGTGGCGGCGACGAGCACCGGGTCGATGCCCCGCGCCTTTGCCGCCCCGCGCTCGGCGGCGGCGATCGCCTCCTGCTCGGCGGCGTGCCGCTCCTCCTGGGCGGCGCGGCGCGCGGCGACGGCGGCCGCGTCGAGGTCCTTCGCCCGCTTGGCCAGCTGGCGCAGGGTGTTGGCG
Source organism: Streptomyces sennicomposti (assembly GCF_019890635.1). GTDB lineage: Bacteria > Actinomycetota > Actinomycetes > Streptomycetales > Streptomycetaceae > Streptomyces > Streptomyces sennicomposti. The sequence goes on along the minus strand of NZ_JAIOAB010000010.1, from coordinate 100,231 downwards.
ACGTCGCCCTCCAGGTACACGTCGGCGTAGAGCACTTGGTAGACGATGTGCGGGCGCTGCGGGACCTGGTCGATGACGACGATCTTCGCCTTCGAGGGCCGGCGGCTCGGCGGGTAGAACGGGGCGCGGCAGTTGACGAGCAGGATCAGGTCCGCCTCGTCCATCCACGGGCCGATGTCGCTGCCGGCGTGGAGGGGGTGGGTGCGCGGGAAGTTGCCGCACACCGTCGCCGAGTCGGACTCGACGACCGGGATGCTCCAGGCCTCGGCGAAGGCCACGAGCGCTTCAAAGCCGCCCGCCTCGCGGCCGGCCGACTCGGTGACGATCACGGGGTTGTTCGCCTCGCGGATCATCCGGGCGACGGGATCGACCTCTTCGGGCGAGCTGTGCGTGGATCCCGGTCGCACGACGGGCTTGGCCTCGCGGCCGTCCCACTCCGCCAGCAGGGTCTCCACCGGGATGTTCAGGTAGGCGGGGCCCGCCGGCGCCCGCCACGCCAGCTCGGCGGCCCGTGTGATCATCGTGGGCAGGGTGTGCACCCCGGCGGCCTCGTTGGCCCACTTGGTGAACGGTTGCGCCACCTGGTGCGGGCCGCCCACGACGGACAGGTTGCGGTACCACTGGCCGCCCGGGTCGTGTCCCGGGGCGTCGCCGTACGTGGTCGACTCGGAGGAAGCGACCACCATGGGCACGCCGGCCAGCAGTGCGCCGTGCACCGCCATGGAGCCCTGGAGCAGGCCGGGGGCGGCGTGCAGCAGGACGCCCTGCGGGCGGCGTTCGAGAAGCCCGTAGCCGGTGGCCATGCCGACGGCGACGGTCTCGTGGGTCAGGTCCAGGTACTTGGGCGCGGGCTCGCCGTCGCGGTGGCGCCGGGCCAGCGACTCCCACACCGGGGCCCATTCGGACCCCGATGAGCAGAAGAGGTAGTCGGCGCCGACGGCGTTGAAGGCGGAGACGACGGCGTCACCGCCGTCGGCGCCCGGCTTGTTCCGGTTGTCCGTCATCTCTGGTGTTCCCTCAGCCCTCGATCGGCCAGTCCAGGACCTCGGAGATCCCGCGGCCCATGATCCATTCGAGTTCCTCGGGCGTGAAGTCCCAGTGCTTGGTGAACTGCTCGATCGTGTCGGTGTAGGTGATGCCGTGCCCGAGCAGGCGGGTGATGTCGGTGCCGTAGAAGCAGCGCTGCGGCCCCATCTTGTCGACCATCTCGCGCACGTACTTCTGGATGTTGTCGTTCGGGAAGGGCTGCGTGGAGTAGCCGGGCAGCGCCGAGACCTTCACGTAGATGTTCGGGTGGACGTGCAGGTCGGCGGTCTCCTGGACCCAGTAGCCGATGGCGTCGTCGACGCAGCGGGCCATGATGCCCATGTGGTCGATGATGATCTTCAGCTCGGGGTGCCGGGCGGCGATCTCGCCCAGCTCGCGCTTCCAGATCGGGGCGTGCACCATCGTGGGGATGCGCAGCTCCTCGGCGAGCGGCCAGTACCAGTCGTTGGTGCCGTCGATCATCCAGTTGCGGTCGATCGGGCGGTGGAAGGTGAGCCGGGTGCCCTTCACATGCGGGTTCTGGGCGAAGTCCGTCAGCATGGCCTTGCCCTCTTCGGGCTTGTTCTGCGGGATGCGGGCCATGATGCCGAACCGGTCGGGGTGCGCCTCGCAGGCCTCCAGGGCGTAGTCGATGCGGTCGCCCTCCCAGGACGGGGGCAGGATCAGCGCGCGGTTGACGCCGGCCTCGTCCATCAGCTCCAGGGCCTCCTCGTAGGAGAAGGGGTCCTCGCGGTGGCCGTTGAGGCGGATCCGCTCGCGAGCGCCCGGGACCCAGGGGCGGTCCGGGGTCTCTTCCTTCCAGATGTGGATCTGCGTGTCGACGACGAACATGACGTGAACTCTTTCTCGAAGAGGGGCGGTGAGGCGGTGCGAGAGGAACGCTAGGCGGGGAAGAGGCCGTTGCTAAGGCTCTGGGGCGCAAGCACTTGTTGCGCGTGAAGGTGCTGTTCGCGGGGCATTTTCAGGTTGCGTCAGGCGTCGTCGAAGACGGCGGCGACGATGTGTTCGGCGATGGCCATGGAGGCGGTGGCGGCCGGTGAGGGCGCGTTGCGCACCGCGGTGATCCGGCCGACCCGGTGGATGCGGAAGTCGTCCACCAGGGTGCCGTCGGGGTCGAGCGCCTGGGCTCGTACGCCGGCTCCGCCGCGCACCACGTCCGCGGCGCTCACACCCGGCACATAGGCGTCGGCGTCCTTCATGAAGGCCTTCACGGACAGCGAGCTGCGGTACTCCTTGATCCCGGTCCGCCAGTGCTGTGCGGCCATCCGCCAGGCGCCGGGGTAGACCGCGAGCCGCGCCAGGTCCGGCAGGGAGATCCGGGAGAGGCTGTAGCCCTCTCTGGCGAGGGCGAGGACCGCGTTCGGGCCGACCTCGACCGAGCCGTCCACCCGGGGTGTGAAGTGCACTCCGAGGAAGGGGTAGCGGGGGTCGGGCACCGGGTAGACGAGGCCGTTCACCAGGTGTGCCCGCTCGGGCCTGAGGAGCATGTACTCGCCCCGGAACGGGATGATCCGCGGCTCCTTACCGTCCTCGGCGAGCTTCGCCACCGAGTCGGAGTGGAGACCGGCGCACAGCACGAGCCGGTCGACCCTGACGCGGTCCTGTCCGGCGGCGACCTCGACGCCGCCGGGCACGTCCGCGATCCCGGTGACCCGGCAGCCGAGCCTGACCTCGCCGCCGGATGCCTCGATGTCCCGGGCGAACTCCCGGGCGATCGCCGGGTAGTCGGTGATCGCGGTGCGCGGCGAGTGCAGTGCGGCGATACCGCCCGCGTGGGGCTCGATCTCCTTGATCTCCTCCTTGGAGACCTTGCGCAGATCGGGCACGTGGTTGTTCCTCGCCCGTTCGTACAGGTTCTCCATCCGGCCCAGTTCGTCCGCGCGCACGGCCATGACGAGCTTGCCGATCTCCCGGTAGGGCAGGCCGCGGTCCTGGCAGTACTCGCGCAGCAGAGCCACGCCCCGCACGGTCAGCTCGGCCTTCAGGCTGCCCGGCGCGTAGTAGATGCCGGCGTGCACCACGCCCGAGTTGTGCCCGGTCTGGTGGGCGGCGACCCGGTCCTCCTTCTCCAGGACGACGACGCGGGTGCCGGGGCGGTTCAGGGCGATCTCCCGGCCCGTGGCCAGGCCCACGATGCCGGCGCCGACGATGCCGATCGTCTCGTCTGCCATCGGCGGCCTCCTTTCTGTCGTGCTGTTCCGTGCCGGTCAGGAGCCGAAGTGGACGGCCACCGTCTTGACCCGGGTGGAGAACCGCAGGACTTCCTCGCCCTGCTCCTTGTAGCCGGTGCCGGAGTCGTGGAATCCGCCGAAGGGCAGGTGGACGTCCCAGCCGGGGGTGGTCGCGTTGACGGCGACCTGTCCGCACTCGACCTCGTCGGCGAAGCGGTGGGCGGCGCCGAGGTCGCGGGTGAAGACGGCGGCGGCGAGGCCGTACGCGGAGTCGTTGGCCGCCTCGACCGCCTCGGTGAAGCCCTCCACGGCGCGTACGGCGAGCACCGGGCCGAAGACCTCGTCCCGCCAGATCGCCATGTCCGGGGTGACGCCGTCGAGGACGGTCGGCCGGACGTAGCAGCCGTGCGCGCGCTCCCCCTCGGTGTCGGCCCGGCCGCCGGTGAGCACGGTGGCCCCCTCCTGGACCGCCCTGTCCACATCGGCCAGCACGCTGTCGCGCCGGCGGGGGCTGGACAGCGGGCACAGGGTGGTGGCCGGGTCGCCGCCCGGGCCGACCCTGAGCTTCTCGGCCTCGGCGACCAGCAGCCGTACGAACTCCTCGTGCACGGGCGCCTCGACGATCACCCGGCTGGTGGCGGTGCAGCGCTGGCCGGCCTGGCCGAAGGCGGCGGCGGCGACCGTGCGGGCGGCGAACGGGAGATCGGCGTCGCGCAGCACGACGGAGGCGTTCTTGCCGCCCAGTTCGCCCTGGAAGCGGATGTTGCGGTCGCCGAGGCGGCGGCGGATGCGGCCGGCGACCTCGTTGGAGCCGGTGAAGGTGACGGCGACGATCCTGCGGTCGTCGAGCAGCGCCTCCTCCAGTTCGGCGGTGCGGCCGGTGACCACGTTGAGCACGCCGGCGGGCAGGCCCGCGTCGTGCAGGGCGCGGGCCAGGTGCAGTCCGGACAGCGGGGTCTCGGTGGCCGGCTTGAAGACGGCCGCGTTGCCGGCGGCCAGCAGCGGGGCGAGCTTGCGGGCCGGGGTGATCAGCGGGTCGTTCCAGGGGGCGATCACGAGGATCACCCCGATCGGCTCGCGCCGGGTGTGGGTCTGGGTGTCCGGCCGGGCGTCGTGCAGCAGGGTGCCGTAGCCCTGGCGGGCGAGCCCGGAGTAGTACTCCAGGAAGTCGGCCGCCTTGAGGGTCTCGCCGCGGGCCTCGGCCAGCGTCTTGCCGTTCTCGGCGGTGACGTCGGCGGCGATCTCGTCCGCCCGCTCGCGGATCAGCCGGGCCGCCCCGGTCATGATCCGGGCCCGCTCGAAGGGGCTCGTGCGCTTCCACACGGCGAAGCCGCGCTCGGCGTGGTCGTAGGCGCGGGTGACGTCCTTCGGGGCCAGTGCCGGAATGCGCGCGATCGGCGTCCGGACGTCGGCCGGGTCGTGGACGTCGATCCACTCACCGGTCGTCACCCACTCCCCGCCGGAGAGGGTTTCCTGCATGCGCATGAGATCACTTCCTTCGTCCGCCGCGGCGCGGCGTCCGCGGGCTGTGCAAGGGGGCGGCCGGCCGGCTTCGCGCCGGTGGGCCGATGTGACGACACACCATGCCGGGGCAGGTTCACCAGCCCCGTCGCGGCAGGCATTGGTTGCGCCGCGCGCAGGTCGGCGGCCGGGTGGTCCGTGGTGGAATCGGCGGGCCGGGCGGTGCGCGGGCGCCGGTTCGTCGGCGGCGAGGCGCCCCGGCCCGGCCGACGAGACGGCCGCGGACACCCGCGGCCCGGGCAAGCCGTAAGGAGTACTCCCATGGCCTACGCAGTGGTCGCCCACTACCGGTGCGCCGCCGAGGACGAGGCGACGGTGCGCGCCGCGCTGCTGGAGATGCGCGAGCACACCCTGAAGGAGCCGGCGAATCTCGGCTACGAGGTGCACGCCGAGGCGGACCGGCCGGGCGGGTTCCTGCTGTACGAGCGGTACACGGACCGGGCCGGTTTCGACGCGCACACGGCGACGGCGCACTTCGCCGAGCTGATCGCCGGCACGGTGCGGCCGCTGCTCACCGAGCGCACGGTGACCTTCGCCGAGGTGCTGTGACGCCGAGGGCTCCGCGAGGGCGGACGCGGGGGTGCCGGGAAGCGGCTGAGCCGCTTCCCGGCACCTCGCTTCCCGGCACCTCGCTTCCCGGCACCTCGCTTCCCGGCGCCCCGCTTCCCGGCGCCCCGGCTTTCTCCGGTGGTCCGGATCAGAACTCGTTGCCCCAGACGTAGCGGGCCAGGGTCTCCACTAGAACGATCTTCTTACGCTGGGTCTCCGCGTCGGTCAGCGGCCGGTCGGCCACGTCGGCGAAGCCGCGGGACGGCGCGAGCGCCGCGTCCTCCAGGTCCTTGACCTCGCCGGCCGCGTCGAGGCGGTCCAGCACGGTGTCGATGTCCTCCAGTTCGGCCGCGGCCGGATCGACCACCCCCAGGCACACGTCCCGGTCCTCGGGCAGCGCCCGCACCAGGTCCAGCTCGGCGTCCGTGCCCCGGTCGAAGGGCAGGACCCAGCGGTCGGCGGCCACCGTGCCGTACAGCCGTTCGGCGCGGGCCCGGTCCACCGCGGCCGGGGCGGCGTGGCCGGGGGCGACGGCGATCCGCACCCCCTCCGGGCGCTCGTCCAGCCGTACCGCGAGGGCCTCGACGGCGAGCGTGTCCTCGAAGGAGAGCGCGCCGCCCCCGGCCGGCTCGGTGGCGAGCCGGGCGAGCAGCAGCGGGTTGTTCAGCTGGATCAGCCGGACGCCCGCGGCGACGAGCCGCCCGATCTCCGCCTGGACGATCTCGGCGAGGGCCTCGCCCAGTTCGCGGGCGGAGGCCGGGCCGCCGTTCCCGGCGAGCGACGGGTCGAAGGTGGTGGCGGCCAGGTAGGCGGGCGAGGGCAGGGCGACCTTGGGCGCGATCACCGTCAGCTCGGCGAGCCGGGCGCCCCGGTCCGCGGCCAGCGGGCCGTCTGCCTTGGGCAGGGACTCCGCGACCCAGCGGACGAGGCCGTCGGCGTCGCGCTCGCCGGTGCGGCGAAAGCCCGAGACGCCGTCCAGGACGGCGCTGCGGAAGTCCTCGCGCGGGAAGTCGCCGTCGGTGACGACGGTGGAGCGCAGTCTGCGCTGGAGGACGACCGCCTCCTCGACCGCCCGGACCTCGGCCGCGTTCAGGGCCTCCGGATCGCCGGCGGCGCGGGCGGCGAGCAGTTCGGCGGGCCGTACCAGGCTGCCCTGGTGGTCGATGCGGTAGTTGAACGTGTCCGCCATGGCTCAGGCGTCCTTTCCGGATTCCGCGGCGGGCTCGCCCGCGACGCCCCAGGCGGCGAACTCCAGCTCGTAACCGAGCTGGGCGAGGACCTCCTCGGCGATCTGCTGGTCCTCGTCGGCGGTGCCGCCGGCGATGCCGAGGCCGCCGATGATCTCGCCGTCCTTCTTGATGGTGACGCTGCCGTCGGCGGCCATGATCGGCAGGGCGGCGCCGGGCAGCTGGGAGAGCTGGGAGAAGAAGACGGGCTGGCTCTCCTGCCACTTCTTCAGCATCCTGCCGGGGCGCTGCATCACGGCGGCGGTGTAGGCCTTGGCGCGGGCGATGTCGGGGGTGAGAGGGCGGGCGCCGTCCGGGCGGCGGATGGCGATCGGGAAGCCGCCCGCGTCCACGACGGCGACGCTGACGGCCTTGCCGATGGCCTGGGCCCGCTTGTGGGCGGCCGCGATGATCTCCTCGGCGGCGTCGAGGGTGAGGTTGCTCATGCTGCTTCCTTACTTGGCGGTGAGGGTGCGGCGCAGCTCGGCGACGGCCGCGTTGTACTGCTCGGGCGTCTCCCAGTACATGGAGTGCGGGGCGCCGGGGACGATCTCCAGGTGTGAGCCGGCCAGCAGTTCGTGGGCGCGGGTGACGGTCTTGACGCTGAGCACGGCGTCCTTCTCGCCCGCGAGGAAGGCGACCTTGAGGCCCGAGGCCTGGATGTCCTCGATGCCGGGGCCGTCGGTGTCGAGGTTGCGCAGGTCCTGCATCCTGGCGACGTTGAACGTGCCCATCTGCTGGAACAGGAAGGTGAGGTCGGCGCGCTCCCGCTGGAACGCCTTGGTGAGCAGGCGGTCGACGACCGGAAGTTTGACGGCCTCGGCGCGGTCGGCGGCGGCCAGTTCCCTCAGCTCGGGATGGCTGATGCCGCCCAGGGAGTGGCCGAGGACCACCGAGGAGACGCGTTCGGGGCGCAGCAGGCCGGCGCGCAGGGCGGCGACGGAGCCGATGGACTGACCGACCAGCATGACGTCGGTCAGGTCCTCGGCGTCCAGGACGGCGGCGACGTCGCCGGGGAAGTCCTGGCCGTCGAACTCGGGCTTCGACGCGTGCGCAGGGATGGGAGCCTCGGACTTCCCGAAGCCGCGCAGGTCGACCGTGACGACGGTGAACTCGTCGCGCAGTGCGGCCACTTGCTGCCACCAGGCGGCGTGGTGGCCGCCGCTGCCGTGCACGAACAGGATCGCCGGTCCGCTGCCGTGGCGCTCGTAGTAGATCTCGGTGCCGTCGGAGTCGGCAATGGGCATGGGGTGAACTCCCGTATGTGCGTGCTCAGTTGGGGCGCTTGGCGTGGTGGACCAGCTCGATCATGGTGTGGTCGGGGTCGTGGATGTAGCAGAACTTCGACTGGTTCTCGGGGCGCTGGATCGGGCGGGTGTGCCGGATTCCCAGTTCCTTGAGGTGCTCCAGGAAGTCGTCCCAGTCGTCGACCTCGACGGCGAAGTGGTAGGGCGCCATGCGCTCCATCTCCTCGACCGGGGTGAAGTGGAGGTCGAAGTTGCCCCGGGTCATCAGCACCACGCGGGTGTTGGACTTGGGCTGGATGCGCTTCATCCCGAAGACCTTGGCGTACCAGGCCGCGGTGCGGTCGGGGTCGGTGGTGGGGAAGTTGACGTGGTGGATGTAGCGGGGTTCCCTGCTCATGCCGGTGTTCCTTCCAGGTGTACGGGGTTGGAGAGCACGCCGATGCCGCTGATCTCGACGTCCACGGTGTCGCCCGGCTCCAGCCGGCACGTGGACTCGGCGCCCATCCACAGCACGTCACCCGGCTGGAGGGTGTTGTGCCGGGTGATCTCGACGATGTAGTCGTACGGGTCGAAGACCATGTCGCCGGTGGCGAACGAGGCGCGGACCTCGCCGTTCACCCGGAGCGTGGTGGTCTGGGCGAGCGCGTCGACGTCGGTCTCGATCCAGGGGCCCATGGGTTTGAAGGTGTCGGCGTTCTTGCTGCGCCAGAATGTGCGGTCCTGGTGCTGCCAGGTGCGGGCGCTGACGTCGTTGCCGATGGTCCAGCCGAACACCGCCTCGCGGGCCTGGTCGTGGGTGGCGTGCCGGAGGGTGCGGCCGATGACGGCGACGAGTTCGGGTTCCGCCTCGAAACGGCCTTCGACCTCGGCGGGTCTGACGATGGGCGAACGGTGGCCGGTGAGGGCGTTGTTGGCGCGGTAGCCGACCTCGGGCCGCTCGGGCACGACGGCCGCGGGGTTGCCGAGTTTCGCGGCGTGCTCGATGTGCCGCGGGTAGTTCATGCCGACCGCGTAGAACACGGGCGGCACGACGGGCGGCAGCCACCGCGCGGTGGCGACGGGCACGGTGCCGATGACGGTGGGGTCGCCCTCCAGCGGTGAGCCGGACAGCAGTTCGACGTCCGTCTCCCCCACGCGGCCCCACACCGCCCGTCCGCCGACGGAGACACGTGTGTATCGCATGAGGCGCCTCAGCCCGCCAGCAGGTGTGAGACGCGCTTGGTGATCAGATACGCGTCCAGGGCCTCGGGGCCGCCCTCGCGGCCGTAGCCGCTGTCCTTGACGCCGCCGGAGGGCGCCTCGTGGACGGAGCCGCCGCAGTGGTTGATCGACAGGATGCCGGCCTCCAGGGCGGCCGAGAGCTTCTCGGCGGTGGCGGCGGACCTGGTGAAGCCGTAGGCGGCGAGGCCGTACGGCAGGGCGTTGGCGACGCGCAGGGCCTCGTCCAGGTCGGTGAACGGCATGATCGGGGCGAGCGGTCCGAACGGCTCCTCCTGCAGCAGCTCGGCGTCGTCCGGTACGTCGGTGAGCACGGTGGGCTCGAAGAAGTACCCGGGGCGGTCGAGGCGCTCGCCGCCGGTGAGGATCTTGGCGCCGCGGGCGACGGCGTCCTCGGTGAGCCGCTGGATTGACCGGAGGCGGCGTTCGTTGGCGAGCGGCCCCATCCGGGTGCCCTGGTCCAGGCCGTCGCCGACGGTGATCGCCTCGGCGGCCCTGACGAACTCGGCGGTGAACTCCTCGATCACGCTCTCGTGGACGAGGAAGCGGCTGGGCGAGGTGCAGACCTGGCCGGCGTTGAAGAACTTGGCCTGGGCGGCGCGGCGGGCGGCCTGCGCGGGGTCGGCGTCCTCGCACACGACGACGGGGGCGTGACCGCCGAGTTCCATCAGGGAGGGCTTCATGACCCGGCCGGCCTCGGCGGCCAGCAGCTTGCCGACGGGCACCGAGCCGGTGAAGGCGATCAGCCGGGTGACCGGGGAGGCGATGAGATGGGCGGAGACCTCGGCGGGCTCGCCGAAGACCAGGTTCAGCACACCGGCGGGCAGGCCCGCGTCGGCGTAGCAGGCGACGAGGGCGGCGGCGGTGGCCGGGGTCTCCTCGGAGGCCTTGATGATCAGCGAGCAGCCGGCCGCCAGCGCGGAGGAGATCTTGCGGTTGGGGCCGCCGACCGGGAAGTTCCACGGGGTGAAGGCGGCGACCGGGCCGATGGGTTCGCGGCGGACGGTGAGGACGGTGCCGGGGGCGGAGGGGATGATCCGGCCGTAGGCGCGGCGGGCGTCGTCGGCGTGCCAGCGCAGGGTGTCGGCGGTGCGGCGGGCCTCGCCGGTGGACTCGGCGAGCGGCTTGCCCTGTTCGAGGGTCATGACGCGGCCGATCTCGGCGGCGCGCTCCTCGATGAGGTCGGCGGCGGCGTGCAGGATCGCGGTGCGCTCGGCGATCGACGTCTCGCGCCAGACCTCGGCGCCCTTCTCGGCGGCGGCGAGCGCCCGGTCCAGGTCGTCGGCGGTGGCGAGGGCCACGGTGCCGATGGTCTCCTGGGTGGCCGGGTTCTCCACGGGGGCGGTCTCTGCGCTGCCGCCCTGGCACCACTCGCCCGCGATGTGCATGCGGACGGCGGGGTAGCCGTGGTCGATGGTCATGGCTGGGGTGCCTTTCCAGGCTGCGGGTGGCCGGCGGTGCGGGCCGGCCTGCGGGTGGGTGGTGTCCAGACGGACGCGTGGGTCGGGCGGACGCGTGGGTCGGGCGGACGTGTGGGTCGGGCGAACGCGTGGGTCGGGCGGACGCGTGGGGTCAGGCCGGCGCGTCGGCGGCGTCGCGGTGGGTGCGCAGCGTCCAGATGTGGTGCGGCGGGGTGGTCTCGTGCACCCGGGTCTCGTAGGCGTCGTCGACGCGGTCCATGTCGGCGGCGTACTCGACCCGGCCGCCGCAGGGGGCGTGCAGGAACCGGAAGACGTTGGAGCCGATGGTGTGGCGGCCGAGCTTGCGGGCTTCGCGCCAGCCCCGTTCGATCATGTGGTTGCCGCCCTCGATCACGTCGTCGAAGCCGGGCACCTCGTAGGCGATGTGGTTGACGCCGGCCTTGTCGGGGCGGTGGCACAGCAGCATGGTGTGCTGGTCGTCGTCGCCGGGGGCCTGCATGAAGACGCCCATGGGCTTGACGACGTCGACGGCGCGGAAGCCGAGCCGGCCGGTGTAGAAGGCGACGGCCTCGTCCTTGCCGGCCTTCGGGATGTTCAGCGCGACGTGGCACATGCGCAGCGGGTACGCCCGGGTCAGGGCGTCGAGCGGCTTGTTCCAGCGGGCGACGCTGCCGGGGGCGTTGGCGGGCCGCGGGGTGACGTCGGCGTTCTTGACGCGGGCCAGGGTCAGGCCGACGCCGAAGCCGGTCTCGTCGACGGTGTGGAAGACGCCGGCGGCGTCCTCTCGGACCGCGCGGTCGCGGCGTATCTCGGCGACGAGCCGCTCCAGTTCCTCGCGGGTGTCGACGCCCCAGACGATCTCGCGCAGCGTGGGGCCGGGCTCGACCGGCCCGGGCAGCAGCGGGCCCGGCTCGGTGTCGAGGTGGAGGCTCTGGCCGGTGAGCGTCTCGAAGACGGCGTGCTCCTCGGTCCGCTCCACCTGGAACAGCCCGAAGTCGTCGAAGAACCGCACACATGCGTCGAGGTCGTCGATGCTGTAGGTGGCCGATTCGATTCTCTGGATTCCCATGACTCCTCGTTTCCTGCTCGCCTCGCGAGCGTAGGTTTCCGCAGGCGAGGCGCTCAATGGCCTGAGCTCTACGGAATGCGCAATCCTTAGTTGCCGGCCGGGACCGGCCGCGAAGCCGAGGGGTGTGCCGGGCCGCTACGGGCGCAGCGCGGGAATCGGGTTCTGGGAGAACCACTCGGCGAGGAAGTCCAGGAACACGCTGACCTTGCGCGGGGTGTCCTGTCCGGGGCCGTAGATGGCGTACAGCGGGCGGTCGGGCACCGCGAGGTCGGGCAGCAGCACCTGGAGGGCGCCGGAGACCAGGTCGTCGTAGGCGGGACGCTGGGGCAGCAGGGCGATGCCGCGGCCGTGCACGGCGGCCTTCTGGAGGGCGATGTAGGAGTTCGACGAGAACGCGATGTTACGGATCTTGTGGAGGGTGCTCGCGTGCCCGTGGCCGATCCGCCACACGGGGTCGTTGACGTGCACGAGGCAGTCGTGGGCGGCGAGGTCGTTGGGGTGTGCGAGGGCGCCGCACCGCGCGACGTAGTCCTCGGAGGCGCACAGCACGAACGGCAGGGAGGAGATCTTCTTCAGCCGGACGCTGGAGTCCCTGAGGTCGCGGGTGTGGAAGGCGACGTCGAATCCGCTGTCCAGGAAGTCGTAGGTGCGGTCGGACATGCCGCCCAGTTCGAACCTGACCTGGATCTTGGGATGGGCCGCGGAGAACGCGGCTATCGCGTCGCCGAGGTCGAGGCTGCCGATCCACTTGGGGCAGATGACGCTGAGCGTGCCCTCGGGCCGGTCGTGGAGCTGGGCGATGCCCGCGTCCTCGGCCTCGATCTCGTCCAGGATCCGGGCGGCGAACTCGGCGTAGCGCTGTCCGGGCTGGGTGAGGCTCACCGAGCGGGCGGTGCGGTTGACCAGGCGTACCCCCACCTGCCGTTCCAGTTCCGCCACGTGCCGCGACACGAGCGAGCCCGAGGAGCCGAGTTTCTTCGCGGCCCCGCTGAAGCTGCCCACCTGCGCGACGGTGACGAAGCTGTGCATGAGGAGCAAGCGATCCATTTTTCCTCCGAGAAGGTGCTCCCGCCCGGCGGCCTCCGGGGCGGGAGCGAAGGGTCCGCCCGGCGCCTTCGCGTCCTGGTGCGGCTCCCCCGCCCGGGTGGGGGCCGGAGCGAGGGGGCCGGCCGAGGACGTGTCGGCGGCGCGGCGGAACGTGCGGCTCGAAGCAATCCGGGACGGGCGCCGGTTCCCGGTGGGGGCCCTACTCGGGGCAGTACTGGGGAGCCTCGCTCAGATTGTCCTTGGTGACCAACACAAGAGGAATATCGGCGATCTTGTCAACCTTCTTGTCGTTCAACAGATCGACCGAGTTCTTCACTGCGGTCTCGCCGATGGTCTTGGCGGAGTTCGCGACGGTGGCGGAGAACTCACCGCTCTTGACGGCCGCCAGCCCCTCGTCGGTGCCGTTCACGGTGACGATCTTGACGTCCTTGTGGCCGGCGGCGTCGAACGCCTTGCGGACGCCGAAGGCCATCTCCTCGTTGGCGACGAAGGCGTAGTCCAGGTCCGGGTGCGCCTGGATCATGTTCTGCGCCACGTCCTGGGCCTTGGTGGGGCTGAACATGCCGGGCTGGTTCGCGACCACCTCGGCGTTGGCCGGCAGGGCCTTCTTGAATCCGTTGACCAGCAGGTCGGAGGCGGCGCCCGGCGCGCCCGCGACGATGCCCACCTCGACCTTCTTCGCACCCGCGTCCCGGGCGACCCAGCCGGCGTCCAGGGCGCCCACCTTGCCCAGGTCGACGACGGCGGCGCCGAGGATGTCGTCGACGTCGCCGGTGGACACCGAGGTCAGGTAGATCGGCACGCCGGCGGCCTTGGCCTTGGCTATGTCGCCCTTGAGGGAGTCGACGTTGACCGTCTGCACGATCAGCGCGCTCACGTTGCGGGAGATCATGTCCTCGATGTTGGACAGCTCGGTGCCGGCGTTCTGATGCGAGTTCGCGCTGTAGACCTTGGCGTCCTGGGTCTTGGCGGTCTGCTCGACGGCCTTCTGCAGACAGGTGTGGAAGCTGGTGTCGCCGCCGTTGACGAAGCCGAGGGCGATGCCGTCGGAGCCGGCCCCGCCGTCGCCGCCGCAGCCGGTCAGGGCCAGCGAGCCGGTGACGGCGGCGGTGAACAGGGCGGTGCGGGAGCGGGCGGAGGATCTTCTCATGGCGGGACGGCCTTTCTTTCGTGACGTGCGTGACCTGCGAGAATTGCGTGACATGCGTGACATGCGCGACGGGACGTCGGGGGAATGACGGTGTGCTCAAGGGCCTCGCGGCCCCCTGGGAGGGCGCGGGGCAGTGTCGATCCGGGCGGGGCGAGGGTCAGTGCGGGGCGCGCGCCTTGTGCATCTCGTTGGCGACGGCCGCGACCAGCAGGACGGCGCCGACGGAGACGGACTGGTAGTTGCTGGAGAAGTCCAGCAGGTTCAGCGCGTTGGCGACCACGCCGAGCAGGACCAGGCCGAGCGCGGTGCCGACCACGGTGCCGTGGCCGCCGGCGAGCGAGGTGCCGCCGATGACGACCGCCGCGACGACCGCCAGCTGGAGCGAGAGCCCGGCGGTGCTGCCGGGGCTGCTGGAGCCGAGCCGGGCCAGCAGCATCACGCCGCCGAGGCCGGAGAGCAGGCCCGTGAGGCCGTAGAGGGTGAGCTTGCGGGCGGTGACGTCGATGCCGCTGAGCCGGGCCACGTGCTCGTTGCCGCCGATGGCGAAGGCGTCGCGGCCGAACACCGTGAACCGCATGACCAGCGCCGTGGCGACCAGGATCAGGACGGCCACCACGAGCAGCCAGGGCACGCCGAGCACCTTCTCGTTGCCGAAGGCGAACATGTGCCGGCCGACGGAGAGGGTGTTCCCGTCGTGCACCAGCAGCGCCACGCCGTCCAGCAGGGTCGCCGTGGCGAGGGTGACGACGAACGGCGCCACGTCGGTGAACGTCACCACCAGCCCGTTGACCAGGCCGAGGGCGGTGCCGAGCAGCAGGGCGACGACGACCGCGAGCGGCGTGGGATGGCCGCCGGCGATCAGCTTGGCGGCGACCGCGGCGGTGACGGCGACGTTGCTGCCCATGGAGAAGTCCATGCCGCCCGCGGTCATCAGCAGGGTCAGGCCGGCCGCGAGGACGGCGTTGACGCTGATCTGGCCGAGGACGTTGAGGATGTTGCGGTCGGTGGCGAAGGTGTCGCTCTGCACCGCGGTGAACACCACGACCAGGACCAGCACGGTGATCAGTCCGACGTGCGGGACGGAGCGCAGCCGGCCCGGGGAGAGCCTGGCCGCGGGCCCGGCGGGCCGGTCCGGCGGCTCGCAGACGCCGGGGGTGTCGGGAACTGTCTTGACGCTCACTGCGGTTGTCCTCCGAGGGCGGTGGCGACGAGTTCGTCGCGGGTGATGTCGGTGACGGCGTGCTCGGCGACCGTGCGGCCGGCGCTGACGACCACCACCCGGTCGGCCAGGCGCATGACCTCCTCGGCGGAGGAGGAGGCCAGCAGTACGGCCACGCCGCGCGAGGCCAGTTCGTCGACCAGGGCGTGGATGTCGGCCATGGCCGCGATGTCGACCCCGTTGGTGGGGTCCTCCAGGAAGCAGGCGACCGGCTCGGTCTGGAGCCACTTGGCGAGCAGCACCTTCTGCTGGTTGCCGCCCGACAGGGAGCCGACCGGCGGGTTCCCGGCGAGGGTGACCACGCCGTAGCTCTCCCGCAGCGGCGCGGCGCGGCGGGCGAGTTCGGCCACGCGGTGCAGGCGCCGCCGGGCGAAGCGGTCGCCGGCCAGCATCAGGTTCTCGTCCACGGACAGCGCCGGGACCAGGCCGAGGGCGCGGCGGTCGCCGGTGACGCAGCGCAGTCCGCTGGTCAGCGAGGCGCGGACCCGGCCGAACGGGACGGGCCTGCCGTCGACGCGCAGCGTGCCGGAGTCGGGGCGGCGCCGGCCGGAGAGCAGGTCGAACAGGCGGGACTGGGCGTCGCCGGCCGGGCCGAGGACGGCGACGATCTCGCCCTTGCGGACCTCGACCGAGAAGTCCCGTACGGCCCGTCCGTCGTTCAGGCCCTGTACGGCGAGCCCGTGCTCGTCCTCGGGGGCGGGGCGGTCGGCGCGGCGGGAGACGATGTCCCGTCCGACCATGGCGCGGACCAGGCCGGCCGGGTCCAGTTCGCGGGCGGGCGCGGTGCGTACGACGGCCCCGTCCCGCAGCACCGTGAGGCGGTCGGCGACGGCCATGACCTCGTCGATGTAGTGCGAGATGTAGACGACGGCGACACCCTCGTCCCGGAGGGTGCGCACCAGGGCCCTGATCTGGTCGGCGGCCTCGGCGCCGAGGCAGGCGGTCGGCTCGTCCAGGATCAGGATGCGGCCGCCTCGGCGGACCTCCCGGGCCACCTCGACCATGGTCTGCTCGGCGACGGTCAGCGAGCCCGCGACGCGGTCCACGTCGATGTCGATGCCGAGCGCGGTGAGCGCTTCGCGGGCCCCGTCCCTGACGGTCCGCCAGCGCACGATGCGGCCCTTGGCGGGCAGGTCGCCGAGCATGACGTTCTCCGCGACGGTGAGTCCCATGGCCAGCTCGCGGCGCTGCGGCACGCAGGAGATGCCGAGGCGGCGGGCCTTGCGCACGGTCATGCCGTGCTGCGGCCGTCCGCCGACCTCGATGGTGCCGCCGTCGGCCTGGTGCACACCGGAGACGATCTGCACCAGGGTGGACTTGCCGGCGCCGTTCATGCCCATCAGGGCGTGGATCTCGCCGGGGCGGAGGTCGAGGTCCACCCCTTTGAGCGCGGCGGCCCCGCCGAAGCTCTTGGTGACGCCCCGCACACGGAGCACGGCGGCGCGGGGGGCGTCGCCCGCTGACGGTTCTCGCGGCCCCGCGGTGTCCTGCCGCGGGTCTTCGAGGGAGGTCACGGACGTGGCCCGTCGTCGTCGCGGTCCGCGGTGACCCGGCCGTAGCCGCGGATGTCGGGGAAGGGCGGCTCCTTGTCCGCCTGGAGGTCCACCTGGAAGGTGTTCAGGCACATGCCGAGCATGGTGAAGTTGCCGAGCGCGCCGATGGTGTCGACCAGTGCCTTGGCGCCGAAGTGTTCCAGGGCGCGGGCGAAGGTCTCGTCGGCGACGAAGTGCTCTTCGAGGATCTCCCGGCAGAACCGGTAGAAGGCCTGGTCCGCGGCGTCCTCGAAGACCGCCTCGCGCTTCTCGGCGATCGCCTTGACGGCGGCCTCGGGGATGCCGGCCTCGACGGCCTGGTGGACGTGGGCGTTCCAGGAGTACTGGGCGTCCCAGTTGCGGGCGGCCATGAGCAGCGTCAGCTCGCGCAGGTGCTTCGGCAGGGAGCAGTCGAAGCGGGCGAAGGCCCCGAGGGACTCGGCGCGCTCGCACATCTCCGGGCTGTGCAGCCAGACCCGGAAGGGGCCGCGGACCGCGCCGCGCCTGCCCGCGATCCGGGCGGCGAGTTCCCGCTGCCGCGGATCCATTTCCTCTTCGGTGAGAACGGGGAGCCTCATCTGGCTGATACCTGCCTTTTCTTTCCGGCATGTTTCCCGCACGGGTCGCATCGCCGTGCGATGCCAGGTGACGGTACAGCCGCCCTCGGCGAGCACACCCCTCCCGGAGCGCAAGGTAAACCTGCACGCCACAGGGCAGCGTTTCGCGCTCGCGCGACCTAACGTCGTCCGACGCGGCACGGGGGAAATCCGCCGGGAACGAACGGGAACGAAGAGGAATCAGAAGATGCCCACCATCATCAAGGTCGCGTCGGTCCCCCTGCTGGACCGTGGCGGAGCCGTCGTGACGACACCGCTGATCACCACGTCCTCCGCGGGCGGGGAGAACAGGATCACCAGCGGGATGAGCGTGTATCCGGTCGGTTCCGGAGCCCCGCTGCACTCGCACAACTGCGACGAGCACGTGACGGTCCTGGAGGGCGAGGCGGAGGTGGTCGTCGACGGCGAGGTGACACGGCTCCAGCGGTACGACACCACCTATGTGCCCTCCCCGATCCCGCACCTGTTCCGCAATGTCGGCGACACCCCGCTGCGGATCCTGTGGGTCTACTCCTCCGGGCACGTCACGCGAACGTTCACCGAGACCGGCAGGACGGTGGAACACCTGTCGGCGGAGGACCAGATGGGCTGAGTTGCCCCGGCCGGGCGTCCGCCCGCGCCTGCCCCGGCCGGCCCCCGCGCGAACGGGGCCGGGCCCTGCGGCGCGTCCCGCTCACGCGTCGTATAGTCGAGCTTCCCGCGGACCACCGGGCCGTCTTCGAGCAGGTGGTCCGGGAGCGAGGCCGAGGGGAGGCGGGCGATGGCCGCGAGTCCGGACGACAAGGCGATCCTGGCGAGGCTGCGCGCGGTCACGATGTGGCTGTCGCGGCAGATGCGCGAGCCGTCGGCGGCCGAGACGTCGATCACGCCGTCGCGTTATTCCACCCTGTGGACGGTCGACATGTTCGGTCCCCTGCGGATGACCGACCTCGCCCGCCTGGAGAAGGTCAGCAAGTCCTCGGTCACCCGCATCGTGAGCAATCTTTCCGCGGACGGACTGGTCTGCGTCACACCCGACGCGCACGACGGCCGCTCGCTCCTGGTGGCCCTGACGCCCCAGGGCAAGAAGGTCCTCGCCGCCACCTCGGAGCGCACGGACGCGTTCTTCCTGACGCGTCTGGCCGACTTCTCGGACGCCGAGAAGGTGATGCTCGGGGCCGCCGTGATGCTGCTCGAACGTCTGGTTCCGCCCGCCGAGGGGAAAGCCGCCGACGGCCGGGACGCGCACGGCACCGCTCCGTGACGACTCGCGGCCGGCGGCCGCGGACCGTCCCCGGAAGCCGTGGTCGAACACCTACCTCCGCGACGGGCAGTACAACGGCGCCGTGTCGGCGTTCTCCTTGGTGATGAGGCGGATCGGGGTGTGGTCGATCTGTTCGGTCTTCTCGTGGCGCATGAGCGAGATGACGTTCTTCACCGCCAACGCACCGGTGTCCGCCGCGGAGTTGGAGACCGTCGCCGCGAAACGCCCGTCCTTGAGAGCGGCCAGGGCTTCGTCGGTGCCGTTCACCGTGACGATGCGCACGTGTGCGCCGGCGGCGTCGAAGGCCTTGCGTGCGGCGAAGGCCATCTCCTCGTTGGCGACGAAGGCGTAGTCCAGGCCGGGGTGGGCCCGGATCATGGCCGCCGCGGCGCGCTGTGCCGTGGCGGCGTCGAACATGCCGGGCCGGTTGTCGACCACCCGCGCCGTGGGCGGAAGGGCCTCGGTGAAGCCGTCGACGAGGAGGTCGGAGGCGGGGCCGGGGGCTCCGGCTATCACGCCGACCTCGGCGTCGCGGCCCGACGCGTCGTCGCCGATCCAGTCGGCGTCGAGCTTGCCGACGGCTTTCAGGTCGACCACGACGGCTCCCAGTATGTCGTCCGGGTCCGCCTCGACCGAGGTCAGGAAGACCGGAACGCCGGCGCTCTTGGCCTCGGCGATATCGCGTTGGAGGGCCTGGGTGTTCACGGTCTGCAGGATGATCACGTCGACGCCGCGCTTGATCATGTCCTGGACGTTGGACCGTTCCCGGGCAGCGTCCTGGTGAGAGTCGGCGGTGAGGATCCGGGCCAGGTTGTTTCTGGCCGCGTCCTCCACGGCCTCCCGCAGACACGTGTGGAACTTGGTCGAGCCTCCGTTCACGAAACCGATCGTCAGGGGCCCGTCATGGCTCTTCCCGGAACTCGACGCCAGCGAGCAGCCGGCGAGTCCGAGGGCGGGGACGAGGAATGACGCGGCCAGGGTTCTTCGAACGCGAAAAGGACCGGACATGGGTCGGCGGCCTTCCAGGAGATGCGCGGTGCGCGACGTACGTGAAGACCGGCCGAAGCTATCGCCGCGGCGAGGCGTGTGATCCACTCGGGCACGCAAGCTAAGGATGCGCGCCGTGCGCCCCTGCCCGTGCGCGGGACGTGATCGCGCACCGTGCCGGACGCGGGGTCCGGCGGGTGGCGCCCGAGGCGCCGGATCGTCCACGCGACGGCGCCCACGACGGCCGGTGCGCCCCCTGGGGCGCGCCGGCCGTCGTCCTGCTCCGTGTCCCGCGCCTCTACCGTGTCGTGTCCCCTGTCGCGTCCCCTGCCCGTGTCGTCGCGAACGGCAGCACCAGGCGGGAGGGGTGCGCGGCGTCCCGGTAGATCTTGTGGGTGACGGGCCGGCCCACCGGCAGGTGGAAGGCGTCCGGCGGCAGCAGCGCGTTGTGCTCGTCGGCGAGCGGCTCGTCGTTGGACAGCTCCACCACCAGCCGGTGCCCCGGCAGGAACGTCGCCGCGAAGGGGTAGATCCGCAGCACGTATTCCTCGATCGTCCCCGGCTCGACCGGCACCGCGCGGGTGTGCGGGTGGTGCGGGTCGCCCTCGGTGGTGCGTTCCTCGTCCAGTTCGCGGTGCGAGGCCTTGAGGTAGGCGGTGGTGACGAGCTGCCGCCTTCCGGTCGGGGCCTCGTCCCACAGGCGCAGGATGAAGTTGGTGTCCGGCTGGTCGATCTCGGCGAACAGGTGTGCCGCGCCCTGTCCGATCATCTCGGTCGGCTCGGTGAAGGGGGCGGTGGACCAGCTGAGGATCTCCACCTTGTCGGTGACCGTCAGCGGCGCCTGGTAGAAGCCGTCGGGGGCGGCGTGTTCGGCGCCCATCAGCTCGGGTTCGAAGCTGAGCCCGCGGCGCGGCCGGAAGTACAGCGAGCGGAACTCGACGTCCTTCGGGGGCCACTGCGCGCCGGTGACGGTCGCGCGGGAGCCCTCGACGTGGACGGTGACGGGCGGCTCGTCCATGACGCCGTTGTCGATGCCCTTGAGCCAGTACTCGTACCAGCGGAACATCTTGTCGTGCTCCTCGACGAAGGGGCGCGACTGCATGGGCGGGTAGGGGCCGATGTCGAGCTTCTTCGGGCCCTTCAGCGCCTTGTACAGCTCGATGGTGCCGTCCATGGTCCAGCCGCGGCCCTGGTCGATCTGGAGCCAGACGGGGATGTCGATGGCCGGCGCGAGGGTGATCGGGTTGCGCTCCTCGTACCAGTCGCCGTCGACCTCGTTCATGACGATGTCGAACCAGGCCTCGTGGTTCTTCGGGTAGGTGAGCACATGGACGAGGTTGGGCCAGGCGGCCACGTCCGGGTCCGTCAGCCGCTCGGCGACCCGCTTGCCGATCTCCTCGGGCGAGTACGTCTGCAGCATGCGGGACTTGACGCCGTCGGTGAACGCCCAGCCGGAGTCGCCGCCGCGGCCCTCGCGGGCGGCGCGCGGCATGAACCACATGACGCCGCCGTGGTACGTCGTCTCGTAGAAGTCGTAGTGGCCGCCGCTGACGAAGATCGCCTTCAGGCTCGGCGGGCGTTCGGCCGCCGCCAGGACCTGCATCGAGCCGAAGTAGGAGATGCCGATCATGCCGACGTTGCCGTCGCACCACGGCTGCGCGGCGACCCATTCGATGAAGTCGTAGGCGTCCTGCCCGAGCGGCACCCCGCCGGCGTTGTAGTTGCCGATGTGCTCGCCCTCGGAGGCGCCGGAGCCGCGCAGGTCGCCGATGACGTGGACGTAGCCCTCCTGGACGACGCGCGCGATGTCGCCCGCCTCGATGCAGCCGTCCCACATGGGGCTCGGCCGGCGCTGCGGGGGCGTGGTGAGGGCGAGGGCCTGGAGTTCCTTGCCGTAGGGGCTCAGGGCGACGAGCGCCGGGCGCGGGGTGTCGTCCACGGGGCTGTAGGTGTCGGCGGCCAGGGTGACGCCGTCGCGCATCGGGACGCGGAGGTCCTTGCGGACGGCGATGGTCTGCTCGCCCGCCCGGATCGTGTGAAGGTCGGTCATGTCTGCGCAGCTCCTGTGTGACGCGTTCGGGCACGCGTGCGGTAGGCGTGCATCGAGGTGAAGAACGGCGACGGCTCCAGCGTGGGGTCGCCGGTGTAGCCGAGAGCCTCGGCGGCCGGGGCGAAGGGCGAGTACGGGGAGTCCGTCTCCGTCAGGCCGGCCTCGAGGCAGCGGCAGGCCGCGGCGGCGACGCGGTCCTCGGCGGCGAGGCTCTGGTCGATGGCCTCCCGGGCCTGCGCCTCGTCGAGTTCGACGCCGTACGGGGTGCCGTCGGCCCGCCGGTAGGGGTGCCCGAGGTAGAGGCGGCGCGGGCGGACCCGGTCGCGCAGGTGCTCCAGTCCGGCCCGGTAGGCGGCCGGATCGGTGTAGCCGGGGAAGCCGTTGGCCGCGCCGTGCACCTGTACGGCGTCGCCGACGAAGGCCGCGCGCTGTCCGTCGAGCACGTAGGCGACCGATCCCGGGGTGTGCCCGGCAATCGCGTGCACCGACACGGTGACGTCGCCACCGAGGGACAGGGTCTCCCCGCCCCGGACGAGCAGGGTGGGTTCCATCTCCCCGGAGATGACGGCGTCCGCCGCACGCGCCACCTTGGCCTCGCCCTCGGGGTCGCGCAGGTACGGGCCGCGTCCGGCGCGGTACTCCTCGACGTGTGCCCGCCGGGAGCGGAGCATCGGCGCGTCGGCCTCGTGGATCACCACGCGCGCCCGTCGGCCGGTGCGTTCCCACAGGGCGTACGCCCCGCCGACGTGGTCGATGTGGCCGTGCGTCAGCAGGATCCAGCGCACGTCCTCGATACGGCGCCCGAGCGCCTTGAGCGCGGGGGCCATGCCCTCGGCGGGCGAGGTGGCGATCCCGGTGTCGACGATCGCCGGCTGGGGTGCGTCGATGTAGAAGCTGTACAGACCGAACCGGCCCCAGGGCGAGACCAGGGGGTGGACGGCGACGTCGTGAGTCATGGTCGTCTCTCCGAACTCGTGCTCGGCCGGGGCCGGTTCAGCTCCGGGCGAGGAAGTCGCGGGTCTCGGCGAAGACCCGGTGGTAGGCGGGGATCCAGGAGAAGTGCTGGACGAACCCGTGGCCGGCCCCGGCGTACCGGCTCACCGTCGCCGGCACACCGGCCTCCCGCAGGCGGCGGCCGTACAGTTCGCCCTCGTCGCGCAGCGGGTCGAACTCGGCGGTGACGATCAGGGCCGGCGGCAGCCCGCCGAGGTCCTCGCGCTTGACCGGGGAGACCAGCGGGTCGGCCGGGTCGGCGCCGCTGTCGAGGTAGAAGGCGTTGAACGGCTTGAGACCGGCGGTCTCCAGGCCGTAGCCGACCGCGTTCTCCCGCAGCGAGGCGTAGCGGTCCTCGTCGAAGTCCAGGTCGAGGGAGGGGTAGTAGAGGATCTGGTGGGTGATCCGGTCGAAGCCCTCGTCGTGCGCCCGGGCGGCGACCGCGGCGGCGAACGTGCCGCCGGAGCTGTCGCCGGCGAGGGCGAGGGTCGTGCCGTCCCAGCCCAGGTCCTCGCCCCGCTCGGCGGCCCACCGGGTCACGGCGCAGCAGTCGTCGAGCCCGGCCGGGAAGGCGGCCTCGGGCGCCCGGCGGTAGCCGACGGAGACGACCTTGAGCCCGGTCTCCTTCGCCAGCGAGCGGGCGACGTGGTCGTGGGTCTCCAGGCTGCCGAGGAAGAACGCGCCGCCGTGGAAGTAGAGGAGCAGGCCGTGGCGGTCCGCGGCGGTGGGCGTGTACACCCGTACCGGTACGTCGCCGGAGGCGGTGTGCGCGGTCAGGTCCTCCACCGCGTGCAGCGGCAGCCGGTCCTCGACGGGCGGTACGTGCGCCTCTTCCGCGGCGCGCATCGCGACCGGGTCGAGCGGCCCCTCGGGCGCGGGCGGGAGGGTGGTGAGGAACGTGGCGATCTCGGGGTGCAGCGGCATGGTCCTCACTCCCCCGCCGTGGCGGCCGCGGACTTCTGGCCGGGGAAGACGTCGTTGATCTCGTCCTCGGTCCAGCCCTGCCGCGAGATGGCCTGGAGCCTGTCGGTCACCGGCTTGCGGGTGGCCTGGTACAGGGCGAGGCCCTGCCGCACGGAGTCCGCCTCGCGCAGGGCGTCGGCCAGGGCGCCGGCGTCCTCGATGGCGGAGTTGGCGCCCTGGCCCTGGTGGTGGAGCATCGAGTGCGCGGCGTCGCCGACGAGGACGACGGAGTCGGAGTGCCAGGTGTCGACCGGGTCGATGTCGTAGACGGCCCGGATGTTGACGGTGTCCATGTCGAGGCCGCGGGTGATGTCCACCAGGCGCTCGTCGAAGCCCTCGACCGTGCGCAGCATGTCCTCCTTGGTGACCTGCGGCGTCCAGGCGCCGTCCGGGCACAGGGCGGTGATGTCGAAGGACACCTGGTCACGGTGGCGCAGCGGCAGCAGGTAGATCTTCGTGCCGCGGCCGATGTACATGCGCAGGTTGTCGTCGGTGACCATGCCGTGGGCGTCGGCCACGGAGATGACGGCGCGGTAGGCGTGCTCGCCGGAGAACACCGGGCCCTTGTCGCTGAACAGCTGCCGGCGCACGACCGACTTGATGCCGTCGGCGCCGACGACGAGGTCCGCCTCGGCGGTCGTGCCGCCCGCGAAGGTCAGCACGGAGCTGTCGCCCTTGTCCTCGACGGACTCCAGCCGGTGGCCGAGGCGCACCATGCCCTCGGGCAGCACGCCGAGCAGGGCCTCGATGAAGTCGCCGCGGTGGATCAGGTGCGTGTGGGTCTGCTCGCCGTCGGCCGGCCATGTCTCCTTCATGATCGGGTCGCCGGTGGCGGTGAGGATCTCGAAGTACTCGCTGGGCGAGCTGACCCGGGCGATCGCGTCGGAGATCCCCCACTGGCGGAAGCGGTTCATGGTGGCCGGCCGCAGGCCGATGCCCGCGCCCACCTCCCGGATCGCGTTCGCCTGCTCGTAGACGGTGACGTCCGCACCGAGCAGGCTGAGGGCCTTGGCCGCGGCCGCGCCGCCGTACCCCGCTCCGACGATCGCGATCTTCAGGTCTTTCAGGTCCGAGGACTGCATGGTGGGTCTCGCTTACTTCTGGAGGGTCAGGAATTCGGCGGGGTTCGTGACGAAGATCGTCCGGATGGCCGCCTCGTCGAGGCCGGCGGCGCGCAGGTCGGGGACGAGCTGGTCGAAGAGGTAGTTGACGGTGTGGCCCTTGACTCCGGGCCAGCCCAGCGGGGAGCAGTTGGCGTCGGCGGAGGCGAGCACCTGCCGGATGCGGCGGCCGCCGTCGACGAAGCGCAGGAAGTGGTCGAGGCGCTCCTGGCGGGGGCGGGCCCAGAACGGCGGGTCGGGCAGCTCGGTCTCGTAGCCGAAGGTGTCGAAGCCGATGCGCCCGCCCTGCTCGGCGATCCAGACGTCACGGGTCTTGTCCGCGTTCACGCCGTCGTCGACGTGCCCGAACAGGACGCGGTCCAGGGGCAGTCCCTCTTCGTCGAAGATCGCGACGGCGTTCTCGGCGTCGATCGCGAGGTGGGTCAGGATCGGCACGCCCGTGGCGAGGGCTGCGCGGGCGGCGGCGCGGTAGATGCGCTTGTCCAGGTCGGTCATGCGGCCGCCCCGGCTCACGCCGACCTTGATCACGCCGGCGAGGCTGCCGGTGCCGCCGATGCCGACGGTGATCTCGTGGACGAACTGCCGGGTCAGGTAGTCGACGTCGGCCCGGGCGAAGTGCGGCAGGGCGGTGTCGCCGCCGACGAAGCCGGTGCAGGCGACGATGTGGACGCCGGTCTTCGCCGACAGCGACTTGTAGTGGTCGACGTCACGGCCGTTGCAGATGCCGGTCGCGTCGACGAAGGCGCCGCCGCCCAGCTCGTGGAAGCGGCGCAGCTTCGGGACGGTCTCCTCGTAGCGCTGCTCGGGGGTCTTCCACCACCGCGTGTCCAGCTCGGAGCCGGGCATGCCGTAGCCGATGTGCTCGTGGATCGCCACGAAGCCCAGTTCCTCGGCGGGGATCGGCCCCAGGACGGTGTTCACTCGCGACACAACATTCACCTTCGGAAGAGTTCTTGACGGACGGTTCGAGCCGCGTGGTCAGCGCACCGCGAGCAGGTCGCGCGGGTTGGCCTCGAGCATGCGCCGCACCTCGCCGTCGCCGACGCCGTGCGCCCTCAGCAGCGGCACGAAGGCGGTGAGCACATGGCTGTACGGCAGGTCGTTCGCGGGGTGCCCCTTGGCCACGCCGGTCGCGCCGACGGAGAGCAGGATCCGGTCGGTGTGCCCGGCGCGCACGAGGCCGGCGACCAGGGCGGCGCGCTCGGCGTCGGTGAGGTGCGCGTCGTCCTCGGCGCCGACGTGGTCGAGGACGACGCGGGCGCCGCGGCCGGCGATCTTCTCGGGAACGCCGGCGGCGACGGCGTCCTTGCGGTCCAGGCCGCCGACGGCCACGCGGTCGGCCGGCAGCTTCTCGTCCAGGACGACGTCGAGTTCGCCCGCGGCGTCGGCGCCGTACCGGAAGGAGAGGGCCGTGCCGGTGGCGAGGGCGGCGCGGGCCGCGCCGCGCAGCAGGCTCTCGTCGGTGGCGGTCATGCCCGCGCGGGTGACCGCGGTGGTGACCAGTCCGGCCGGGCCGCGGCGCTCCACGCGCGGGACCACCATGCCCTCGGTGATCTCCCGGGTGAACAGGTCGGCGAACTTCTCGGCCGGCCACGGGGTCGGCGGGTTGGTCTGCGGGGTGAGGAAGTAGCCGCCGAGGAGTTCCTCGGGTCCCTGGCCGGTCGAGGCGACGATGTGCACGCCGGTCGTGCGGGACAGGGCCTCGTACAGCCGGACGTCGCGGCCGTGGAACATGCCGGTGCCGTCGACGATCGTGCCGCCGCCGTGTGCGCGGAAGTCGCGCAGCTTCGCGGCGAGCGTCTCGAAGATCTCGGCGCGGTCGAGAGCGATGTCGAAGGCGTGCTCGGCGCCCGGGAACACCGACAGCAGCGCCTCGTGGACGGAGACGACGCCCAGCTCATCGGCCGGCACCGGGCCCAGGACGGTGTTCACGGTGGTGCTCTTCACGCTCATGCCTGCCTCACGTGTCCGGTTGGGGTGCCGCGGTGCACCCTGTGGCTCCCGTCACGGTAGCCATTCGGTTTACATGACGTCAATGAAACGAACACCACGAAAAAACAATGGACCAGTAGTTGCGCGAGGGGCGGGAATCGGAGCAACGCGGAACGAGCGGCCGGGGCGGCGGGGGCAGCGTGCGGACAGCCGTCGGGGCGGCGGGGGGCCACGTGCGGGCAGCGGCGGATGTGGCAGGGGACGGCGTGCGGGCAGCGGCCGGGACGACATGCACACCGCGCATGTCGCGGCATGTGCCCGCGCACACCCGGCTGCGCGCCGCCCTCACCGCGAACCTCTCGCCCCGCGCCCTGCGCGGGCTGAAGGGCCGGATCGCCGCGGAGGCGGACGCCCTGGTCGCCGGCGAGCCGTACGCCTGGTGCTCCGCGTCGACGCCGGGCTGATCTCCGAGGGGCACTCCTCGCCGTATCCGCGCGAACGGCTGTACGACGACGTTGTGTGGTGGCCTCACCGGACACGCCGCCGCGGGCGAGCGCGCTCGACCTGCTCACCACCGAGCCGCACGTCGTGGTCGACACCGACCGGCGGGTCTTCCCGGTGCCGGAGGACGAGGGCGTCCCCCACCGCGTCGGGCTGCGGATCTCCGACTTCCCGCTGGTGCCCTTCCACGTGGCCCGCGCCGGCGGCGTCGCTCTGCTGCGCTACCGGGTCGCGGCCACCCTGCGCACCCTCGCCGACCCGCCGATCGAGGAGTTCCCGTTCCCGCTGCCCGGACTCGGAGTCGACGTGGTGCGGAACCCCCGGCAGGCCGACCGGCACGTCGTGGCCTGGCTGCGGGAGGTGCTGCGCGAGGCCGCGGCCGAGCGGTGAGACGGCCGCGCCGCGCGCCCCGGATCAGGTCAACAGCCGGACCCAGCCGGCGCTCAGCTCGTCGAGCATCTGCTCACGGTCGAGCTTCCAGTCGGCGTCGCCCCAGTGCTGGGCGACGTAGTCCAGCTCCGCCATCGCCAGCACGCCCCGGAAGCGGCGCTGATGGGGCGCGAGACGGCCGGCCCGGGTCAGACCGTCCTCGATGTCGCTGACGGCCTCCTCCAGCCACCGCTCCACCAGGTCGCGCAGCTCCGGATCGACGGCCGCCGCGTCCCGGCCGGCCCGGATGATCGGCCGGATCTCGGGCCAGCTGTCGGCGGTGCGCCGCAGCCAGGCGCCGATCGCCTCCGGCGTCCCGTCGGCCACGGTGGCGACCAGGTCCCGGGCCGTGGACCCGTGCTCCGGTGAACGGACGCGCTGGAGCGCCTCGTTGAGCCGCTCGTCGATCAGCGTCTTCATCAGATCGCTGCGGGAGGGGAAGTAGGCGTAGAAGGTCACCCGGGTCGTGCCCGCGGCTGTGGCGATGTCGTCGACCGTGGTGGCGGCGTACCCCTTCGTGGTGAACAGTTCGAGGCCGGATTCCAGCAGGAGGCGGCGCGTCATCTGCTTCTGCGCCTGTCGAAGGTTCGCCATGCGGGAGATCCTAGTGCCCCGCCGCGCACCCGCTGTACGGACCGGATCTCCCGCGAACGCCGTGTAAAGCGCCGGACGGGCCGGCGCCGTGGACCGCCACGGCGCCGGCCCGGTTCAGACGACCAGCGTGACGGCGAGCCGTTCGCGCAGCTCGGCCACCGTGATGCCGTACGTCTCGCGCACGCGCACCCCGTCGCGACCGGGCTCGAAGACGCCGTGGTCGGTGTAGAGGAGGTGCACACAGGCCGCGCCGGTCAGCGGGTACGTGCACGCGGGCACCAGCTTGGGGGTCCCGTCGCGGGCGAACAGCTTCATCATCACCAGCACCCGCCGCGCCCCGACGGCCAGGTCCATCGCGCCGCCCACGGCGGGGACGGCGTCCGGGTCGCCGGTGTGCCAGTTCGCCAGGTCGCCGTGGTGCGAGACCTGGAACGCCCCGAGCACGCACACGTCGAGGTGGCCGCCGCGCATCATGGCG
This sequence comes from Streptomyces sennicomposti, assembly GCF_019890635.1. Taxonomy (GTDB): domain Bacteria; phylum Actinomycetota; class Actinomycetes; order Streptomycetales; family Streptomycetaceae; genus Streptomyces; species Streptomyces sennicomposti. Next base: position 71,906 of record NZ_JAIOAB010000010.1, on the reverse strand, counting down.
AAGGAGTCGGCGTGGTGGAAGTACGCCGCCCCGGGCAGCTCGGTGACCGGGACCTTCCCGGCGTTGGTGAGGTCGGGGTCCACCTCGTCGCCCCGCGCGGCCGGCCCCATGCCGAGCATGCCGTTCTCGGTGTGCAGCACGATCCCGGCGTCGGCCGCAAGGTGCTCGGCGATCCGGGTCGGCTGCCCGATGCCGAGGTTGACGTAGGAGCCGACGGGGATGTCGCGGGCGATGCGGGCCGCGAGTTCGTCGGTGGTGAGCGGGCCGCGGTCGGTCCGCTCCGGTACGCGGGTCGTCATCAGCGGGCTCCTTGCACGGTGAGCCGGCGGGCCTCGGCCCGTACGAGCCGGTCCACGAAGATGCCGGGCGTCACCACGGTCTCCGGGTCGATGTGCCCGACGGGCACGATGTCGGTGACCTGGGCGACGACCGTGGTGGCGGCCGTGGCCATCACCGGGCCGAAGTTGCGGGCGGTCTTGCGGTAGACCAGGTTGCCCAGGGGGTCCGCCCGGTGCGCGGAGATCAGGGCCACGTCGCCCTTGATCGGCTGCTCCAGGACGTAGGTCCGTCCGTCGATCTCCCGGGTCTCCTTGCCCTCGGCCAGCGCGGTGCCGACGCCGACGGGACTGTAGAAGCCGCCGATGCCCGCGCCCGCGGCCCGCATCCGCTCGGCGAGGGTGCCCTGCGGCACCACCTCCAGCTCGACCCGGCCGGCCCGGTACAGCTCGTCGAAGACGTAGGAGTCGCTCTGCCGGGGGAAGGAGCAGATCACCTTGCGCACCCGGCCGGCCCGGAGCAGCGCGGCGAGGCCCACGTCGCCGTTTCCGGCGTTGTTGGACACGACGGTCAGGTCGCGGGCCCCCTGCCGGATCAGCGCGTCGATCAGGTCGAACGGCATGCCCGCCAGCCCGAAGCCGCCCACCAGGACGGTGGAGCCGTCCTCGACGCCGGACACCGCCTCGTCGGTCGTCGCGGCGACGACGGTCCTGCTCATGCCCGGCCCTCCTCGTCGCTCACGTTCTCCAGGACCACGGCGAGGGCCTGGCCCACGCCGATGCAGACGGCCGCGACGCCCCAGCGCTCGCGCCGCTCCCGGAGCACCTTCGCCAGGGTCCCGAGGAGCCGGCCGCCGGAGGCGCCCAGCGGGTGCCCCAGGGCGATGGCGCCGCCGCGGGTGTTGACGATCCCCGGGTCCACGCCCCAGGCGTCCACGCAGGCCAGCGCCTGCACGGCGAACGCCTCGTTCAGCTCCACCGCGCCGACGTCGCCCCAGCCGACGCCGGCCCGGCGCAGCGCCTTCTCGGCGGCCTCCACGGGGGCGTGGCCGAACATCCGCGGCTCGACGGCGTGCACCGCGCGCCCGGCGATCCGGGCCACGGGGCCCCGCCCGATCCGGCCGGCCGCCGCGGCGGTGCCCAGCAGCAGGGCCGAAGCCCCGTCGCTCAGCGGCGAGGCGTTGCCGGCCGTGATCGTGCCGTCCGGGCGGAACGACGGAGCGAGGGCCGCCAGCTTCGCGGCGGAGGTGTCGGGGCGGATGCCCTCGTCGCGGGTCAGCCCCGCCACGGGCACGACCAGGTCGTCGTAGAAGCCCTCGTCCCAGGCACGGGCCGCGAGCCGGTGGGAGCGCACGGCGAACGCGTCCTGCCGCTCCCGGGAGATGGAGGACTTCTCCTGGAGGAGTTCGTTGCACTCCCCCAGCGACACCGTCCACTCCTCGGGCATCGCGGGGTTGACCAGCCGCCAGCCCAGCGTCGTGGAGACGGCCGTGACGTCGCGGGCGGGGAAGGCGCGGTCCGGCTTGGGCAGCACCCAGGGCGCGCGGGTCATGGACTCCACGCCCCCGGCGACGACGATGTCCGCGTCGCCGGACTCCAGGGTGCGCGAGGCGATGATCGCGGCGTCCAGACCGGAGCCGCACAGCCGGTTCACGGTGGTGGCGGGGACGCTGACCGGCAGCCCGGCGAGCAGGACGGCCATGCGGCCGACGTTGCGGTTGTCCTCGCCGGCGCCGTTGGCGTCGCCCCACACCACGTCGCCGATCGCGGCGGGGTCCAGTTCCGGCGTCCTGTCGAGCAGGCCGGTCAGCGCGGTGGCGGCGAGGTCGTCGGGGCGCACCCCGGCCAGGCCGCCGCCGAACCGGCCGAACGGGGTGCGGGCGGCGGTGTAGAGGTAGGCGTCGCTCATGCCGTGCCACCCGCCGTCACCGCTCGGGCGACCGCCGCCGAGGCCAGTGGGAGCGGGGTGAACATCTCGGGCTCCTCGTCCGGCGTGAGCGCGGTCGGGCCGTACAGCCAGTCGGTGAAGGAGTAGTCGTAGGTGTCGCGGGCGCGCAGCAGTGCGTTGCGCTGCTCGCGGGCGGGACCGTCCAGGTGCCACAGCTCGCCCCACTTGCGGGAGGTGGTCAGCACCCTGCGGCAGTGCTCGGGGCGCACGGCCTCGTAGGCGGCGAGCGCGGCGCTCCAGTCGACCGCGCCGTCCGCGGCGCGGTGGCGAGCGACATGCTCGCCCAGCACCCAGCCGTCCTCGATGGCCATGATCGCGCCCTGTGCGATGTACTGCAGCGGCGGGTGCGCGGCGTCGCCGAGCAGCGCGATCCGGCCGTGGACCCAGTTCATGACCGGGTCGCGGTCGAACATCCGCCACCACTTGTCGCGCCACATGAACGGCAGGCCGTCCCTGACGAAGTCGCAGGTCTGCGCGAAGGCGGCGTCCAGCTCGTCGGGCGTCCCCCAGTCCTCCCGGCCGGCCAGCGCCTTCGGCGACTCGAAGACGGCGACCTGGTTGAGCAGTTCGCCGCCGCGCAGGCCGTAGTGGACGAAGTGGCAGCGGGGGCCGACGTGCACCACGACCTCGCTGAGGTCGACGGACCTCACCCGCGGCTGCCCGGCGGGGACGGTGCCGCGGTAGGCGACGTACGCCGAGGAGACGGGCCGGTCGTCGACGAACAGCTTGCGGGCCACCGAGTGCAGGCCGTCGGCCGCGATCACGACCCCGGCCTCGTGGGCGGCGCCGGAGGCGAGGGTCACGCGGGCGCCGCCGTCGGTGTTCTCGTACGAGGTCACCTGTGCGTCGTTGACCAGCTCGACGCCGGCGCGCTCGCAGGCGCGCAGCAGCAGGCCGTGCAGGTCGCTGCGGTGGATGACGAGGTACGGGTAGCCGTAGCGCTTCGCCAGGTCGCGCAGGTCGAGCCGGGTCAGCTCGTCGCCGTCGACGGCGTCGCGCATCACCATCGCGTCCGGGACGACGCCGAGGCTCTTGGCCTCGTCCAGGAGGCCGTAGTCGTCGAGGATGCGGGTGCAGTTGGGTGCGAGCTGGATGCCGGCGCCGACCTCGCCGAAGGCGGGGGCGCTCTCCAGCAGGCGCACGGCGAGGCCCTGGCGGGTCAGCGAGAACGCGGCGCCGAGACCGCCGATGCCGCCGCCGACGACGATCACGTCAGGGGTCACATCAGATCGGGACATGTCACTCATCTCTCAGAGCCACGGGCCGAGTTCGGGGGCGGCGGCGAGCGCGTGGGGGCGGCCGGCCAGCCAGGCGGCGACCTCGGGCAGCGGCCCGTCGGGCAGTTCGGTCAGGGCGCGCTTGGCGCGGATCTCCTCGACGAGGGCGGCCAGGAAGCCCTTCGGCAGGTCGGCGAAGGCGACGACGCCGGTGCCGAGGTCGACGGCGTGGACGCACACCTCGCGGGCGCGCATCCACGGCAGCTCGGTGGCGGGGACGGTGCGGCCCTGGGCGGTGACGACCTCGCGCTGCCACTGCTCGTCGGTGAGCCGGTCCAGGCCCGCCGCCAGCCGGTGCGCGGAGTCCGTCAGCCAGGAGCGCAGCTCGTCGGCCGACAGGGCGGGGCCCTTGGCGATGCCGGCGGCGCGCTCCTCGGCGGAGGCGTACATCGGTCGCTCCTCGCCGGTGGCCGCCCAGTGCACCAGGTTGCCCAGGGCGTCGGCGTTGGCGGCGACATGGGCCACGAGGTGTTTGCGCGTCCAGTCCGGCAGCGCGCTGGGGGCGGTGAAGGCGGCCTCGTCGAGGCCCGCGACGGCGTCGAGCATCAGCTCGGTGCCGGTGCGGGCCCAGGCGCGCGCGTCGGTGAAGGTCCGTGTGGCGGTGCTCATGCCTGGACCACCTTGTTGGCGCAGGCGCCCAGCCCGGTGATCTCGGTGACCACGCTCTGGCCGGGGCGCAGGAAGACCTTGGGGTCGCGGGCGTTGCCCACGCCGGCCGGGGTGCCGGTGGCGATGATGTCGCCGGGCCGCAGGGTGATGACGGTGGAGATGTAGCGCACCAGGAACACCGGGTCGAACAGGAGTGTGCCGGTGTCGTCCTGCTGCATGACCTCGCCGTCGACGACCGTCCGCACCTTCAGGGCGGGGCGGACGCCGCCGACCTCGTCGGGGGTGACGACGTAGGGGCCGACCGGGGTGGAGGCCTCCCAGATCTTGCCCTGGGTCCACTCGACGGTGCGGAACTGCCAGTCGCGCAGCGAGATGTCGTTCATGACGGTGAAGCCGGCGATGGCGTCGGCGGCCTGCTGCTCGTCGGCGCGCCGCACCCGCTCGCCGATGACGACGGCCAGCTCGACCTCCCAGTCGAGCGCGTCGGTCTCGGCGGGCTTGACGATGTCGTCGTAGGCGCCGATCAGGGTCTCGGCGAACTTCGGGAAGAGCGTCGGGTGGCTCGGCAGGTCCCGGCCCATCTCCTTGATGTGGTCGGTGTAGTTGTGGCCGACGCAGACGATCTTGGAGGGGTTCGGGACGACCGGCGCGAAGTCGGCGCCCTCGGCCGGGTAGGCGGTGCCGGAGGCCGCGGCGGCCTTGTCCCGCCAGCCGTCCTCGGCGAGCAGCGCGCCCAGGTCGGCGTGTCCGAGGTCGACGAGGACGTCGCCGTCGAGGCGGACCGCCCGGGTGCCGTCGGCGGTGCGGAGGGTGGCGAGCTTCATGGTCAGGCGTCCTTCTGGGTGCGGTCGATGCGGAGCGCCTCGAAGACGGGCGCGTCGGAGAAGCGGAACAGGTCGAGGCCGCCGGAGTCGGAGTCGGTGCCGCCGGCCTCGGACCTGGCGGAGAACGGCTCCCAGGACGGGACGACGAACAGGTCGCCGCGGGTCACCGTCCAGGACTTCGCGCCGACGGTGACGGTGCCGGAGCCGTCGAAGACCTGGTAGACGGAGGATCCCGTCGCGCGCACCGGCGCGGTCTCGGCGCCCCGGGCCACGCGGTGGAACTCGGCGCGGATCGTCGGCAGGACGTCCGAGCCGTCGTGCGGGTTGGCGTAGCGCACCGCCGCGTGGCCGGGCTCGACGGTGCCGCCGAAGCCTTCCCTCTCCAGGAGGAGCTGGTCGCGCAGGGCGGCGTCGGTGTGCTCCCACTTGTACGACAGCAGGGGGCTGCCCGGCGTGGCGGGCGCGGCGGACAGCGGACGCAGGCCGGGGTGGCCCCACAGCCGCTCGGAGCGCGACCGCTCGGGGGTGATCCGCTCGGCGTCGCCGATCTCGTCGCGGCCGAACTCGAAGAACTGGGCCTCGGTGAGGTACTGGAAGGGGATGTCCAGGCCGTCGATCCAGGCCATCGGCCGGGAGGTGGCGTTGTGGTGGGCGTGCCAGTTCCAGCCGGCCTGCGGGAGGAAGTCGCCGCGGTTCATGGGCACCGGGTCGCCGCCGACGACCGTCCACACGCCCGAGCCCTCGACGACGAACCGGAAGGCGTGCTGGGTGTGGCGGTGCTCGGGGGCGTCCTCGCCGGGCATGAGGTACTGGATGGCCGCCCACAGGGTCGGGGTGGCGAAGGGCCTGCCGCCGAGGGAGGGGTTGGCCAGCGCGATGGCCCGGCGTTCGCCGCCGCGGCCGACGGGGACCAGGTCCCCGGCCTGCGCGGCCAGCTCCCGCAGCCTCTCCCAGCGCCACAGGTGCGGCACGGCGCGTGAGCGCGGGTGGGCGGGCATCAGGTCGCCGATCTCGGTCCACAGCGGGACGAGGAGTTCCTGTTCGAAGCCCCGGTACAGCTCCTCGAGCGCCGGGGTGACCTCGGGCTGTCCCTCCGCGGCGACGGCCTGGAGCCGGACCGGGGAGCCCGCAGCGATGTCTTGGGTGAGGGGGGAGTCAGTCACGGGGTCAGCGTGCAGCGTGTCTGCTGGCCGGACATGTAGATTCTGCACAGCAGAATTTGAAGGAGCCGTCGTGGACAAGCCGCTGAAGACGCCGCCGCCCTATCCCATCGCCAGCGTGGACCACGCGCTGCGAGCGGCGACCATCCTGCAGCTGGAGGGCGGCGCGACCGTGGCGCAGCTCGCGGAGCGCCTGGGCGTCGCCCGGTCGACGGCCCACCGGATCCTCGCGATGCTCGTCTACCGGGACTTCGCCGTGCGGGGCGAGGACCGCGTCTATCGCGCGGGCCCGGTGCTGGAGCTGGCCGCCCATTCCCAGTCGCTCGTGTCACGACTGCGCACGGCGGCCCTTCCCCATCTGCACCGGGTCGTCGCTCTCCTCGACGAGACGACGAACCTGATCGTGCGCACCGGGGACACGGTGCGGTTCGTCGCCAGCGTCGAGTGCCGGCAGGCGCTGCGGGTCGGGTCGCGGGAGGGGATGGTCTTCCCGGCCCACCGCACCACGGCGGGGCTCCTGCTGCTGGCCGACCTGGCCGACGAGGAGCTGGAGGAGGTCTACGCCCCGGAGCGCTACCGCGACCGTCCGGCCGACCGCCCGGACCTCGCGCGGCTGCGGACGGAGCTGCGCCGCATGCGCCGCAACGGCTTCGCCGTCAACAGGGAGCGGTCCGAACGCGGTCTCGTCGCGGTCGGCGTCCCGGTGCGCGGCCGGGACGGGGCCGCGCTGGCCGGCCTCAGCGTCTCGATGCCCAGCGTGCGCTACGACCCGCAGCGGCTGCGCTCCCTGGTCGCCGCGCTGGAGGCCGCGGCGCACGCCGTCGAGACGGACTTGGCCGGACAGCCGTAGCCCGTCGCTCGCCTTACACGCGGAACGGTCTGATTATTTTCTGTCCAGTTCGTTGACGCGACGTAAAGCCAAGTGTCATTCTCCACGGCATCACGCCGGACGCGCGACGTGCCCTCTCCCCACCGCGTGCGCGGAGCCGAGCGCTTCCACACTTCGGAGATCCCCGCTTCCAGGGCCCCGAAGTCCCCAGTCAGGGAGAATCAGCAATGACGCTCAACAACGGGACGACGACGTCCCCTGGCCCAACCGCGGGGGCCGCCCGGATGCCGGGCTACGCGGGAACACTGGCTGCCGCCTGCGGCGCGGTCTTCGTGGCCCAGGTCGCGAACGCGCTGCCGGCCTCGCTGAACGGACTGTTCCAGCAGGACCTGAACACCCACGGCTCGCAACTCACCTGGATCACGGCCGCGTTCATGATCGCGGTGGTGTGCTTCGAGTTCACTTTCGGTGTCCTCGGCGACCTGTGCGGACGCCGCAGGCTCGTCCTCGCGGGCACCGCTCTGGTCGCCGTCGGCAGCACCGTCGCCGCGCTCGCCCCGACCGTCCAGGTGCTCTGGCTCGGCGCGGCCCTGAACGGACTGGGCGCCGGGGCCATGTTCCCCGGCTCGCTCACCGCCCTGACCGCCGTCACTCGCGACGCACGGCAGCGGGCGCACGCCGTCGCGGTCTGGAGCGGGTTCCTGTCCGCCGGCGCCGCCGTGTCGCCCCTGCTCGGCGGCGTGTTCGCCAGGATCGGGTCATGGCGCGGCTCCTTCTGGGTGCTCGTCGGACTCACCCTGATCAGCATGGTGCTCACCATGACGCTGGCCACGGAATCGAAGGCGCCCGAGGGCCGCACGCTGGACGTGGCCGGTCAGGTCACCTTCGCGCTCGGCCTCGTCCTGGTGCTGTACGGCGCCGTCGAGGGCCCCGAGTCGGGCTGGACGACCCTGCCCGTCATCCTCTCCCTCGTCCTCGGCGCGATGTTCCTCGCGGCCTTCGTCGTGGTGGAACTGGGGGCCGAGTCCCCCATCTTCGACCTGCGGCTGTTTCGCAATCGCGCCTTCGCCGTGACGTCCGCCGCCGCGGTCGTCGGCATGCTCGCCTTCCTCGGCGCCTGCTTCGCGACCAGCATGTGGCTGGGCCCGTTGCAGCACCAGGACCCGATCCGGGTGGCCCTGCCCTTCCTGCTCCTGCAGGGGCCGGCCTTCCTCCTCATCCCCGTCGTCTCCCGGCTGCTCCACCGAGTCGCCCCGTCCTGGCTGCTGACCTCGGGGTTCGCGCTGATGGCGGTCGGCTGCCTGCTGTGCGCCCGACTGGACGTCACCGACCCGCGGCTCGGCGCGATCGTGGCGCCCGCCCTGCTGATCGGCGTCGGGTTCGCCCTGACCGTCAGCTCCGTCACGGCCGTGGCGCTGGGCAGCGTGCCGCCGCGTCTGGCGGGCATGGCCAGCGCCACCACCAACATGCTGCGCGACCTCGGGTTCGCCCTCGGTCCGGTGGTCGTCGGCGCGGTCGCCCTCAGCGGCGCGGGGTCGGCGTTCACGACGAACCTCTCCGGCACGGTCCTGCCGGCCGCCGAGGCCTCGGCAGCACGGGAGATCGCCGCGGCGGGCGGCCCCATCGCCGTGAACAGCCTGCCGCCGGGCGCCCCGGGGTCCGCGGCTCACAGCCTGGCCCTGGACGCCCTGGGCAGCGGCTTCAGCACCGCGTTCCTGGTGTGCGCCGCGGCGGCCGCCGTCGCCGCCGCGCTCACCGCCTTCGGCATGATCGGCGTCCGCGCCGGCGATCCCGCCGGGGACGGGGCGCCCTCGCCCGTGCCGCCCGGCCACGGCGACCGCCCGGAAACCGCGGCCGGCGCCGCGCGCCTCTGATCCCCGCGCCCGCCGCCGGCGCCGTCGCATGAACGGGCAACCCGGCGAGCCCTTCGCGTCACGGCGCCGGCCGGCGGCGCGTGCCGAAAGCGGCTGGCTGTGACTCTGCGGCTTGTGCTTCCCTGCCGGAATGAACATCGAGAATTCCGGGGTGGCCGTGGAGGGGCCGGGCCGCCGGGTCCGGCGGAGGACCGACGGCGACGTCGCGACGTGCGTGCGGGTCCTCGCGGACGTCCATCGACGTGACGGTTACCCGGTGAACTGGCCTGACCGGCCCGACGCGTGGTTGTCGCAGGCCTGCGCGTGGGGCGCCTGGGTCGCCGAACTCGGCGGCCGTGTCGTCGGCCATGTCGGCTTGTCCCGCGGCGGCGAAGGGGATCTGGCCCCCGGCGTGTGGAGCGACCGCAACGGGACGAGCAAGGACCGGACCGCGGTGGTCAGCCGGCTGTTCGTCGCTCCGCAAGCCAGGGGGCATGGAATCGGTGCGCTGCTGATCGGCCGTGCCGTGGCGGAAGCACGAGGCCGCGGCCTGCATCCGGTGCTCGACGTCGTGGCGTCCGATACCGCCGCGGCGGCCCTGTACGAGCGGCTGGGCTGGGAACTGATGGCCACGGTCGAGCAACGCTGGAGCCCTTCCCAGCTGGTGGCCGTCCACTGCTACGCGGCGGCATCGTGACGCGGCGGCTGACGCTGCCGGTCCGCCCCGGGCACGCGGTGTGCGGCCCGGGGTCCGTCCGTCCCCGGCCAGATGCGGCCGGGTGGGCGAACCTGAGTAGGTGCGCCTCCGGCACTGAGTAGCTCGTCGCTGCCGGCGGCCACCGCCGGACGGCTTTGATCGGCCTCATGCCCACTACGACGGCCTCCGCGCCCACAGGTGCCGCCCCGGCGCCCCGCTGCCCCTTCATGTACGGCTACCGCGCCATGACGCTGATCGGCGCGTCCCTCGTCGGGCTCCTCGCCTACGGCGCGGCGGCCTGCCAGTCGATGGAGGGCGGGCCGGTCAGGTCGGCCGCCGAGTACGCCGAGCGCGCCGCGCAGACCGAGCGCGCGGGAGACGGGACGCTGAACGCCCTCGCCCCGGCCCCGGTCCGAAAGGGCATCGCCGAGAAGCAGGGCGACGCGTCCTGCGTCGACGACTTCGGCTTCGACGGCCCCGGAGTCACCCGTGACGAAGCGGCCTACGAGTGGAGCATGGACTTCGCGAGCCGGGCGGCCTACCGCTCGGCCGTCGACCACCTCCGCGCGACCTGGACCGCCCGCGGCCTGAAAGTGAAGGACATAGCCGGCCGGCCCGGCGCCGGCATGCCCGGCATCACCACCACCGACGAACACGGCGTCAGGCTGTCCCTCGTCCCCGACTCCTACTCGGGCGAGCCGGTGATGCGGGCGGACGGCGGATGCGTGCGGCACGAGTACGCCCCCGCGTACGAGGAGGAGGACAGCGGGTACTGAGTACGTCGCCGCCGCACGACGGAGGCGGCACGCGGGTCCTTCGCGCAACAGGTGGGCGTCGCGACTGTGCAGGCGCCGATCGGCAAGGGGCGGGCCCCGGTCACTCGGTGGACGGGGCCCGGCCCGTTGCGCTCAGCTCAGCTCAGGATCTCCGCGATGCCCGCACGGTAGGAAGTGACGGTGAAGTCGGGAAAGCGCGCGGTGAACTTCGAGGCGTCGAAGATGTTGTCGCCGCGGTAGCGCGGCAGCAGTTCCTTGACCTCGCCGAGCGGCCCGACGAAGCGGCCGCCGATCTTGAAAAGGGCCAGGGGCAGTACGGTGTACCCGGTCCGGCGACCGGTGATCTGCCCGGCCGCTTCGATCATCTCGGCGTAGGTGAGGCGGTGCGGGTCGACGGGCAGGTGCCAGGTCTGGCCGTAGGCGTCCGGGGTGTTGCCGATCAGCGCCATGGCCCGGCCGGCGTCCGGCGTCCAGATGAGGGACCGGACGGTCTTCGCGCTGACGGGGACGAACGGCCGCTTGCCCGCTTTGATCCGGTCGAAGACGAGGGAGTTGGTCAGGCTCTTGGTCTTTCCCGGACCGTAGAACTCCGGCGCCCGGCAGATGACGGCGTCGATCGTTCCCGCGCTCATCGCGTCCAGCAGCGTCGTCGCGATCTGCGCGCGCACCCGGCCCTTGCGGCCGTTCGGCTCGAAGCCGGTCGACTCGGTCTGCGGAGTGGTCGTCCCCGGGTACATGTACGTGTTGTCGAAGAACACGAGCTTGGTGCCGTACTTCGCGCAGGCGTCGATCACGTTGCGCATCATGGCGGGGAACTGCCGTTCCCACAGCTGCGCATCCATGGGCAGGCCCACGGTGAGGTAGGCGATCTCGCTGCCCTCGACGGCCCGGGCCGTGGCCTCGGGGTCCGTCAGATCGGCCTTGACGAGCTGATCGGTGTCGTGGACCTTCTTGGGGTTGCGACTGACCAGCCGGATGTCGCGCGTGAAGGTGCGGTACAGCTCGCGGGTGAGCTCTTCGCCGATCGGCCCGTTGGCGCCCAGAACTGTGTGCATGGGTTTCATCACTCTCTCGTGTCTGCTTGATGCCGGGAAGGCGCTTGAGGATCTTCAGGCCTGGTGCGCGGGTGCGTAGGCGACCACCCCGCGGATCGCTCCAAGGGGGGTGTGGTCGACGCAGGCGTCGCCGATCGTCAGTTGTCGGGGAACAACCCCGGCGCGAACGTCACGGGCTGCCCGCACCGTCCCGCCTGCACGGCGACGTGTGGCCCCTGCCGTGCGGAGCGGGAATGCGGGCGGTCAGCCGATCGAGATGGCCGTGGGCATGTGCAGGGTGAGCTGTCCGGAGGTCATGACGTCCGGACGCAGGTTGCGCGTCAGGCGCAGGGGCCGGATGTCGTCCGAGAGGCGTCCTTCGCCGAGCGTGAGCTCGACGTCGCGGGGGAACATCCGCGTGCCCCTGAGGAACTCGACCCCGGCCACGCGAGGATCCTGCGCCACCTCGCCGAGACCGGCCTGCGTCCGGTGGCGGTCGAAGAGACCCTCCGCCGGGACGCGTGCCGTGCGCTCGCCCAGAGCGACCTCGACCGTTTCCCGGGACATCTCCTGGGACCGTGCGGCCTGTGTGTCGACCATGGCTGCTGCTCCAATCCTCGTCCCGGGCCTCGGCGACTGCACGACAACCGTACACCCAAATGTTTACGCCGCTCACTTCGAGAGGGGGGCGGCTCTGGCCGGCCTCGGGGCTCTGCCCCCTTCGTACGCCCATCATGGCGGCGAGGACGGTACCGGTGGGGCGGTGAGGTCCTCGCGCGCCCCCGGTGCCGTCGCGGCTCCCGCAGTCCGCTCCCGCGCCGCGTGACCGCGCGTTCCGTCAGCGCCCCGGCGGTCGTGACGCACCTCGGCTCGCGCGGACAGGACCAAGAACCGCTGGGCGGGGAGTGCTGAGGGTGCGCCAGTCCGGGAGGCGTCCGCGGTCCGGCGCGCCGGGGCCGGCAGTGCGCTGCCCCGGGTGACGTACGATCAGGCTTCCTTCGCTTCGGAAGGCGGTTGGCCCATGCCCGTGCCGAGCCTGCTCGCGGTCTTCGCTCATCCGGACGACGAGTCGTTGTCGGCAGGCGGAGTGCTGGCCCGTCACGCGGCCGCGGGAGCGCGTACCGCGGTCGTCACGGCGACCTGGGCCTCGGACACCCCGCGGGCGGCCGAGTTGGCCGAGGCGCTGCGGATCCTCGGCGCCGGCGAACCGCGTCTGCTGGGCTACGCCGACGCGCGCGTACCGCAGTCGGCCCCGGGCCGCGCACGGTTGTGCGAGGCGCCGCTCGACGAGGCGGTACAGCGGTTGGTGAGGCACATCCGCGCATTCCGCCCGGACATCATGGTCACCCACGACGCCTATGGCGGCCTGCCCGGCCATCCGGATCACGTGCATACCCATCGGGTGACCCTGCTGGCCGCCCACGCGGCCGGGTTCGGGCGGCTCTACCCGGATGCCGGTGAGCCCTGGCAGCCGCGTGCCCTCTACCTGGCCACACACCCGCACTCGGCCGTCCCGGCGCTGAGAGACGTGATCGGCGCGCGCAAGGCGACGTACAGCGTTCCGGACGAACAGGTCACCGCGACTGTCGATGTCTCGCCCTGGCTGGAGCAGAAGATCGCCGCGGTGCTGGCGCATCGCTCCGAGGTGGAGCGGGGAGCCCTGCCGGGGGTGATCGCCGGCCTTCCGCCGGACGCACGGGAGCGGCTGTTCGCCACCGAGTGGTACATCCGCCACACCCCCGTTTCTCCGGCGCCGGCACAGACGGAACTGACCGCCTGACCGCGCGGTCACGTCGGAACGGACAGGGACATCCGCCACCGGGATTCCCGCTCATACGATGCGGGCCGTCAGTCTCCGCTCCACTTGTCCAGGGCCTCGGTGATCAGGCGGGTGGCGAAGTCGCGGTCGTCGGTGATCCGGTTGATGCGTTCCGCGAGGAGGAAGACCGTGGCCTCCAGGGCCGTCATCTCCTCGTCCGTCCAGTAGCCGTACTGCCGGCGCCACAGGCTCGGGCTCAGATCGGTCGCCGCCGCGATGACCAGGCCGGTCATGGTGGGGATGACCTCGGGCGGGAAGCTCTTGGGCATCACGCGCATCGTGGCCACCAGGCTCGGCACGACGTACTCGATGGTGTCCTTGCCGTGGCTCTCGTGAGCTTTGTGCAGCCACTTCATGAACATGTAGATGAGCGTGCAGGCGCCGTCCAGCAGGTCGTCGAGTGCCACCGAGTCCAAGGACGCGGCGAACTGCTCGGTCAGCGCCTGTTGTTCGGCTCCCGTCTCGCTCCTGCCGTCGTAGACGGCCTTGAGGTGCGAGTCGATCATCATGAGCACCGCGCCGACGTCACCGGCGGGAGCGTACTGGGGGTCGCAGGGCGATGACACGGAAATCCTCCTCGTTCGACCAGGGCACGTGGTCACGGGAGCACTATGGCGCGTACGGCGGACCTTCCGGGGATTGATCACGAATGTCCGGCGGGCAGGACGCCGGCACGGCATACTCCTCCCTTCCGCCCGCGCATCCGTGCATCCGTGCCGTCAGGGTTCGTCGGCCGTCGCGGTGGTGCGTTCCGGGTGCTCCGGGTGCGGGGACCTCCGCGTGAGGTGGACCAGGGCGGCGGCCAGGACGAGTGCCGTGGCGGCCGACGCCAGGTAGACGGACCGGTAGCCGATGTGGGCGATGAGCAGGGAGCCGAGTGCCTGGGCCGGTGCCTGGGGGCCGAACAGGAGCAGGGTGGTGGCGGCCGCCACGCGGCCCTGGAGGTGGTCCGGGGTCAGTTGCTGGCCGGCGTTGAGCGCGGCGAGGAAGACCCAGGGAAGCGCGAAGCCGAGGACGAAGGAACCCAGCCACACCGCGGGCAGCCACGGGACGGCACGCAGGGCCGAGCCGGCGGCGAACGCGGCCAGCCCGAGGAGCGCGAGGCGGGTCGGACCGGTCCGGGCGAGGACGCGGGAGCTGGCCAGGCTCGCCACCACGGATGCGCCGCCGAGGAGCGCCGCGAGCACGCCGAGGTAACCGGGGGGCTGATGGAGGGCGGCGACCATGCTGTACTGGGCCGCCACGCCCACCCCCGACACCGCCATGATCAGCGCGGCGACGACGAGGATCCGGGCGAGGGCCGGGGTGGCGCGGATGTGGGCGGCTCCGGCGAGGATCTCGGTACGCCATCGGGTCCGCGCCGGCCGGGCCCGTTCGGGCGGCGGCTTGAGCAGTGACGTCGCGGCGGCCGCGGCGACGAACGTGGCGGCGTCGAGCAGGGCCACGGCTCCGCCGCCGAGCCAGGTGAACAGGCCCGCGCCGACCAACGGCGAGACCAGGCGGCCGGTTTCCTGCATGCCCAGACGCAGGCCGTTGATCCGCCGGCGCGTCGACGGGCGGAACATGTGGGCGAACAGCGCGCTCTCGGCGGGGTCGATCAGGACCAGCGAGGCGCCGTAGGCGGCCATCACCGCGCAGATCAGCCATACGTCCTCCTCGCCGTCGACGAGGAGGAGGCAGGCGACCGCGATCGCCGTGCACAGGTTCACGAGGATCAGGAAGCGCTGCCGCGGGACGCGGTCGGCGACGAGGCCCGCCAGGGGGCCGAACAGCGAAGGGAGGTAGATACAGGTCTGGGTCAGGCCGGCGAGCGCGCTGCTGCCCGTGAGCGACTTGACCCAGATGCCGGCCACCAGGCTGAGCGCGGTGTCGCCGACCATGGAGAGACCGAGCCCGGCGAGATACAGGCGGGCGTTGCGGCGCTCCACCGGTGTGGGCCGTGCTTCCCCGGCTGCGCTCTTCGGCTCAGGCGTCATGTCCCTGCCCCGTGTGGTCCTTCCGGTGCGTCCGGTGTTCCGGTCAGCCGTGCCGGCTGGTGGCCGACACCGTAACAGCGGGAGGCCTCGGGGCGTCAGGGTTGTTCGGCGGCAGGTCGTGGCGGAGGTGTTCGGCCGGCGTCCCGGCGTGGGTGAGGGCGGCGGTCAGCGTGTGGACGAGAGCCGGTGGTCCGGCCATCAGGGTGCGCACGGCGGTATGGGAGGGGTGCCGGGTCAGTTCGTGGACCAGCCGGTCGCAGGCGCGGGCCTGCGACGTGTCGATGACCGGTACGACGGTGAGCCAGGGGTGGCGCCGTTCGAGTTCGGTGAGGCAGTCGGTGTCGTACAGGCCGGCGAGCGTCTCGGCGCCGATGTGGAGCCGCACGGCGCCGACACGGTGTGCGGGGGCGGACCGGGTACGGCGGTCCAGTTCCTGGATCAGGGCTTTCATCGCGGACCAGCCCGTGTCCCAGGCCACCAGGTGGAGTCGGTCCTGCGGGCCGTCGTGGAGGGTCAGGTCGCCCCGGGGCGGGCCGATGCGTATCTCGTCGCCGACCGCGGTGCCGTTCACCAGGGCGTCGCTGACTCCCCCGGCTCCGGTGCGGCGGACGTGGAGTTCGAGGTCGCCCTCCGTGCCGTACGCCCCGGCCGGGTAGAACGGGCGCCAGGTGTGCGGAAGTCGGGGCACTTCCAGCGTGACGTACTGTCCGGGCCGGTGGGGGAAGGTCTCGTGCGGGCGCAGCCGGAGCAGTGCCAGGTCCGGTGCGAGCAGTTGATGGTCCGTCACCGTCGCCCGCCAGAAGGGCGGTTCGCGCAGGGCTGCCTCCGCGCCTCGCACCATGGCCGTGATGCCGAAGCGCAGCATCCGCAGCCAGGCCTGCTCCAGTTCCACGGTCCAGTCCGCTCCGGCCCGGACGCGCAGCGCTTCGCGCAGTGCCGTCTCGAACGCCGTGTACTGGGCCGGGAGCAGGCCGAGTTTGCGGTGGTCGCGGCCCAGCCGCATGAAGGTGCGGGCGACGTCGTCGGGGCGGTGCAGGTGCTCGATCAGATACCACAACGCCCTTGCGAGGTGGGCCTGCTGGAATTCCATCGAGGCGGGGAAGAGCGAGCGCAGCGAGGGGTGCCGGGCGAAGAGGGCCTGGTAGAGGTGGATGATCAGCTCGTCGAAGGGGGTCACCTTGTCGAGGTGGCGCAGGATGGTCTGCTGGTCGGCGGGTCCGTCGTAGGCGGTGCCGGCCGGGGCGTACGGGGTGTCGCGGTCGGTGGCGGGCGCGGTGGGGCCGGGGCTGAGCAGTTGTCTGCGCAGGCGCATGGCCTCGTGCCGGGCGAGCAGGGTGTGGTACGTCCCGTTCTTCGCGTTCATCGGTGAACTCCTGCGCGAGGGGTGGCGGGCGGTGGGCGGCCGCGCCTGGGCGCGGGTGGGCCACCTCCGTGGAAACGCAGGTCAGTATGGCATTACGGGCATATGCCCCAACGTCCCGCCTGAGCAGGGACTTTGGGCCCTGGACAGCGGGCCGGGGGGAGGTACGGGCGCCCGTCGCCGGGGCGGGTCACCGGCTCACGCGGGCCGGATGCGGGCGCGCAGGAGGCAGAACTCGTTGCCTTCGGGGTCGGCCAGCACGTGCCAGCTCTCGGTGCCGGACTGGCCGACGTCGGCGGGCGTGGCGCCGAGGGCGAGCAGGCGCTCCAGTTCGGCGTCCTGGTCGCGGTCGGTGGCGTTGACGTCGATGTGCAGGGGCAGCTTGCCGGCCCGTGCGTCGGCGCCGGGGCTGAGGACCAGGGTGGGCTGGGGGCCGCCGAACCCCGCGCCGGGCGGGCCGATCTCGATGCTTCCGTCGTCTTCCCGGCCCAGCTCGACATAGCCGAGAACCTCGCTCCAGAACGCGGCGAGCCGCTCCGGGTCGGCGCAGTCGAGGACCAGCTCACTGATGCGGCATGCCATGGGCGTCAGTGTAGGCGGGCAGCCGGATGCCCGCGGGGTGACTGGCCTTCCGGGGCCCGCCGCGCGTCGGGCCGTCCCGCTGGCCGTCCCACTGGCCGTGGCGCTGCCGGTCCGGATCGGTTGTCATCGGTACGTCCTCTGGTCGGGAAGATGCGGAGGCGAAGGGCGGGGCGTGGTCGCCGGGCGGTCGGGGTGTGTCGGGCCCGGCTCTGCGGTGGCCTCTGAGGCGTACCAGGCTGCGCTGATGGCCCGTCAAATGTCCTGTGCGGCAGGAGACTTCGGTTCAGGGCGGACCGTGCGGTTACGGCTGCCGCACGAGGTCGGCGCGCGGCGCGCGGGACGCCGGAGCCCGGGGCCTGGGGCCTGGGCGCCGCTGCTCGTCGGTCGGCGTCCGTGAGGCGCCCCCGCCGGATGCGCCGCCGCCAGGTGCGCTGCCACCAGGTGTGCCGCGTTCGACACGTGTGACCGGGACTCCTCGACACGTGTGTCCGGCGTCGGCGGTCGGCGTCGTGATGCGGACGCGGAGTGCTTCTGACGGCCCGTCCCCCGGTCCGGCGCCGGCCGCGGCGGATGCCGGCGGGGCGGCTTTCGGGCCGTCATCCGGGTGTGAGAGGCGCGCGTTCAAGCTCATGATCATGACACGTCCATACGTGTCTGACGGCGTGTAGGCGGCCCGGTGTGTCGCGCCGCGGGACATGTGCGCAGGTAGGGGCGTTGCGGGGGCGGTCGGACCGTCCCCCCGGTGGCGCAGGAGAGCGGCCGTCAGATGTCGTGCCGTGCTCCGAATGCGGCGCTCAAGTGGTGCGGGGCCGCGAGCCCGCACAAGGTGATCACGTCACGACTGTGATCCCGAAGAGCGGGAGTCGTGATGACTCACGAATGGCGAAGGGAACACCCATGCGTATCACTCGTACCCTGTTCACCTCTGCTGCGGTCGCCACCGCCGTGGCCCTCTCCGCTCCGGGAGCGGGTGCCGTGACTGCGGCCACCCTCTCCGGCGCCGTCTCCCACACGGCCGGTGTCGCGGCCAAGGGTGACTCCGACGACCACGGCTCGGACGACGACAGCGACGACCACGGCTCGGACCGCGGCGGTCGCGGCGGCGACGACCACGGCTCCGACGAAGGCGGCCGCGGCGGCAAGGACCACGGCGGCGACAAGGGCGACCACGGCGGCAAGGACAAGCCCCGTGGCGGCGTCCACGCCGGCGGCGGCTTCCTCGCCATGGCTCCCACCGGCGACAACGGCGACGACCACGGCTCCGACGACGACAGCGACGACCACGGCTCCGACCGCGGCGGTCGCGGCGGCGACGACCACGGCTCCGACGAAGGCGGCCGCGGCGGCAAGGACCACGGCGGCTCCGACGAGGGCGGTCACGGCAAGGACAAGCCTCGCGGCGGCGTCCACGCCGGTGGCGGCTTCCTCGCCCAGGACTCCAACAGCATGGGCGCGGGTGCCGCGCTGGTGCTCGGCGGTCTGGGAGTCGGCGCCTACATGCTGCGTCGCCGGCGTACCGCGGACGGCTCCGCTGCCTGACCGGTCTCCGGTCGGCCACGCACCGCTGTCGCGGGTTCCGTAGCCCCGCGCGCTCCGGGCGACACGCCCGGAGCGTGGCAGGGGCCGAGGCGACGAAGTGTCCGCCGGCCCGCAGCCATCCCCATCACCACCGGTTCATGAAAGGCACCGAGCATGTCCGTGCAGCAGCCGTCCCAGAACGAGCAGTCCGGGACCAGGCACAGGGGTCCTCACCGACGTCGGCTGCTGTGGCCCGCGGCGGCGGTCGGACTGGGGCTCGTGCTCATCCACAACTCACTCGGCACCACCACGCAGGCGAGTCTGCCGTATCCGGCCCGCCCCAAGACGGTCGCCTCGGCGGCCCCGCGGCCGAAGGCCTCCGCGAGTCCCGACGGCCCGGCGCTGCCCCGGTCGGAGCCCAAGCGGATCTCGATCCCGGACATCGGCGTGGACGCGCCGTTCACCAATCTGTCGATCGGCACCTCGGGACAGCTCAACGCGCCGCCGGCCGACGACACCAATCTGGTCGGCTGGTTCCAGGGCGGTGTGTCGCCGGGTGAACGCGGCGCGTCGATCGTCGTGGGCCATGTCGACACGAAGACCGGCCCCGCGGTCTTCGCCGGCCTGTCGACGCTGGAGCCCGGCAGCGACATCGACATCACGCGGGCGGACGGCACCGTCGCCAACTTCAAGGTCGACGCCCTGGACACCTTCAGCAAGGCCGACTTCCCCGACGACGAGGTCTACGCCGACACCCCCGACGCGGAACTGCGTCTGATCACCTGCGGTGGGCCCTACGACCGCACCGCGCAGGACTACGAGGCCAACCTGGTGGTGTTCGCTCACCTCGACTCCACGGAGCCGGCCGAGTGACCCTTCCCGGCGACAAGGAGCACAGCATGCCGACGGACCCGGTCGGACGATTCCTGGCGGCCCTCGACCCGGAGCACCGGGACACCGTCGCCGCCGGGCCGCGTGAGGAGCAGGAGCGGCTCGCGGCGGCCTGGGAGCGCGAACTCGAGGCGGACGACGAGCTGGACACCCTCGACGAGCTGTCCCCGTCGGCGGCGGAGGCCGAGGCGGCGCGGCGCGTCATGGAGCGGGAAGCCGGTTAGCGCGCCGTCGGCGCGTCGCGGTACGGCCCTTCGACGGCCCGGCGGTGTCCGCCGGGCCGTCGGCCGTGCCGAGGTCAGAGCATCGGCCGTGCGGCCGTCAGGGGCTGCGCAGGGTGACCGCCGCCTTGTACGTCCGCAGCACCGGGGCCGTCTCGAGACGTGCCACCGATTCCCAGGCCACACGCCGGGTCAGATAGGCGTGCAGGGCCTCCGCGTCCCGGCACAGCGCGTGTGCGACCAGGTTGGCCGGTCCGGTGGTCGCCGCGACCAGGGCCAGTTCCTCGTGACCGGTCAGCGCGGTCGCGACGGTCTCCAGGTGGGCCGGCGCCACCTGCATCCACAGCAGTGCCGACACCGTGATGCCGAGCAGCGCGGGTTCGATGTCCACGTCGAAGAACAGCGCGTCGCGGGAGCGCAGTTCGGCGAGCCGGCGCGCCACCGTGGCCGGTGACGTCCCGGTCGCGGCGGCCAGGTCGGCGTAGCCGGCCCGCGCGTCCTCGCGGAGAGCCGCGAGCAGCGTCCGGTCCGCGTCGGTGAGCAGGTACGGCTCCCCCTCAGCGCGAGCCGGGTCGCGGCCCGTCGCGGCCGTTCCGTCGCGTTCGGTACGCAGCCGGGCCTGCTGGTCCTCGTCCAGGACGTTCACCCTCCCCCGCCATGCGGTCGGCCCGCCGAGATACGTGTGCAGCAGGTGGTGCGCCGAGACGGAGGTGATCCCGGCGGTGCGGGGGATGTCGCGCAGCAGCAGCGCGTGCTCGTCCGGTCCGGTGGGCGCGGTGTGGATGATCGCGACGATCTCGGTGCCGCCGGAGGTCAGCCGTACCCAGGAGGTGTCCGGGCGGCGGGCGAGCGCCACGGCGATGTCGTGGGCGCTGCGCGTCGCGGCCGTCAGCCGTACGAACCACTGGTGGGTGCCCGCGCTGCGCGGTGTCGGGAGGGTCACCACCCGCAGGCCGGCCTGGGCGCGCAGGCGTCGGTAGCGGCGGACGACGGTCTGCGTCGAGGAGCCGAGCACCTCGGCGACGAGGGTGAAGGGGGCGCGGGCGTCCACTTGGAGGGCGTGGATGATGCCTCGGTCCAGATCGTCCAGTGCGAGCATATCCGGCACAGTAGCGCGCCTTGATGGAAGTTATCGACTGTTCGGCGCGCGGAAATGGAACGCCGTCGGGGCGGGCGGGCACGGTGTGGCTCCGGCTTGTCCACCATCCGATTCCCAGGGGGACCGCATGTCTCGCACCGACCGGATCCACCGAACCGTACGGCCCGACGGGGCGGCCCGCACCGACCGCGCATCCGCCGACGCCGACGTCGGTATCGGTGTCGGAGCCGGAGCCGGAGCCGGTGTCGGTGTCGGAGCCGGTACGCCGGGTGCGGCGGAGGTCTCCGGTGGCGCGTCCGCGCCGTACCCGTGGCGCTGGATCGCGCTCGCCGCGCTCCTCGCGGCCGAGGCCATGAATCTGCTCGACGCCACGATCGTCCAGGTGGCCGCACCCGTCGTCCACATAGGTCTCGGCGGGGCGGAGACCACCATTCCGTGGTTCAGCGCCTCGTACACCCTCACGTTCGCGCTCGGGCTGCTGACATGCGCCCGGCTCGGCGACATCCACGGCCGCAAACGCGTGTTCCGCGTCGGGGTCGCCGCGTTCGCCGTGGCCTCGCTGGCGTGCGCGCTCGCGCCGACCGCCGCGGTGCTCATCGCGCTGCGCGCCGTGCAGGGAGCCGCCGCCGCGGCCATCGTCCCGCAGACGTTCGGGCTGATCCGCGCCATGTTCACGGGTGCGGAGACGTCGAAGGCGCTGGGCATGATCGGTCCGGTCATGGGGCTGTCCGCCGTCGCGGGGCCCGCGCTCGGCGGCGTCCTCACCCACGCCGACCCGTTCGGCCTGTCCTGGCGCGCCGTCTTCCTCGTCAACCTGCCCCTCGCGGTCGCCGTCCTGGCCGCCGCGCCCCGGCTGCGCGAGGACCGCGCTCCCGTGCGTCCGCGGCTGGACCCGGCGGGCACCGCGCCGGCCGTGCTCGGCACCGCGCTGGTCGTGTGTCCGCTGGCCACCGGCCGTCCCGGGCCCATCGCGTGGGCGACCGCGGCCGTGGGCGCCGCCGTGCTGGGGGTGTTCGTCGTCCAGCAGCGGCGTGCCGCCCGCCGTGGCGGGGCCCCGCTGATCGAACCCGCGCTGCTGCGCGGCCGCGTCTTCCCGGCGGCCCTGGTCACGTCCACGCTGTTCTTCACGGTCATGAACGGGGTGATGACCGCGGTCGTGCTCCATCTCGAACTCGGCCTGCGCCACGGTCCGCTGGCCGCCGGACTCACCCTGCTGCCCTGGTCCACGGGGCTGGCCGTCGCCTCCTGGGCCGCCGGTTCGCACCTGGTCCCCCGCTACGGCGCCCGGGTCCTGCACGCCGGTGTCGCCGCCTTCGCCTGCGGACTGGCCGGCGCCGCGCTCGCCTACGCGGCCGCCGCTCCCGGCGCCTACCCGCGCGGCCTGCCGTTCGCCCTGGCGCTGACGGGGCTGGGCGCCGGGCTGTTCACGCCGCCGTTCTTCACCGCCGCGCTGGGCGCCGTCGGGCCGCAGGAGACCGGTTCCGCGGCCGGGTTGCTCAACGCCGTCCAGCAGCTCGGCGGAACCCTCGGCGTCGCCCTCGTCGGCGGGGTCTACCTCGGCGCGGCCGGCACTCCGCGCGCCGCGGCCGAGCACGCCCTCGGCGTCGCGGCCGTGCTGCTGGCGGCCACCGCGGTGGCCGCCGGTGTGATGACGGCGCGCCGCCGCCCGGCCTGAACACGCGCGCCGCCCGGACGCGCGCCGCCCGGTGGCGCGCTGTCCGGTGGCGCGCTGTCCGGTGGCGTGTGCCGTCCGTGACGCGTTCCACGGGTCGCGGCGCCCACGGGAACGGGCCGCTCCCCTCCGCCCCCGGGGCGGCCCGTTCCGCGCGTCCGGTGCCGTGCGCCGACACACACTGTTCATGTTGGCGGTGGAATCCCGCTGTCGCGCGAGGGCGTTGTACCGGCATGACTGTGGGAGCGACCATCGACACGACCGGATCCCCCTTGCTCGTCGAGGAGGTGGTGCGCCAGGCGCGTGAAGCGCGGGCGTCCGGACTCACATCCCTCTGGTTCGGCCAGACCTTCGGCTACGACTCGCCGACGATCGCCGCGATCGTCGGCCGCGAGGTGCCCGACATCCACCTCGGCACGTCCGCGCTCCCGGTGTTCGGCCGGCATCCGCTGCTCGTCAACAGCCAGGCGCAGACCGTGCAGGCCGCCACCGGGGGCCGCTACCATCTCGGGCTCGCCCTCGGCACCAAACTGTTCACGGAGGGCGCCTTCGGGCTGCCCTTCGAGCGACCGGTCGCCCGGCTGCGCGAATTCCTCACCGCGCTGCGCCAGTTGACCGAGACCGGCCGCGCCGGGTTCGAGGGCGAACTGCTCACCGCGCGCACTCCGCTGCCCGCGTCCGTGCCCGGCGCCGAACCCCCCGTGCCGCTGCTGGTGGCCGCGATGGGCCCGCAGGCGCTGCGGGTCAGCGGGCGCCTCGCCGACGGCATCCTGCCCTACCTCGCCGGCCCGCGCGCCCTGGAGGAGCACATCGTCCCGGCCGTCGCCCGGGCCGCCGAGGAGGCCGGGCGGCCCGCGCCGCGCGTGGTCGCCTTCGTGCCCGGCGTCGTCACCTCCGACCCCGACCGGGTCCGCGCCGCCGCCCACGAGGCGCTCGGCTTCTACCAGCAGATCCCCTCCTACGCCCGGGTGATCGAGCAGTCCGGCGTCTCCCACCCCGTGGACCTCGCGGCCATCGGCGACGAGAAGCACCTCGCCGACACGGTCCGCCGCTACCGCGACGCCGGCGCGACCCAGGTCGTCGTCTCCGCGAGCGAACTCGGCGGGCCGGAGGACCGGTTGCGCACCTGGGAGGCGCTGGGCGGCCTGGCCTGACCGCTCCGCCGGGCGCGCCCCGTCTGCGACGATGGCGGCGATGGCGACGAAGGTCGCCGCGGACTCGGGGCGAGGGCGGGCGCGGGGAGGACGGCTGATGGACGGCGGGGCGCGGGGCGCCGGGCCCCTCGGCGGGGGCGCGGGGACCGCGAGTCTGCGCGCCCTGCTGTCCTTCGACGACGGGGAGGCCGTACGGCTGCTGTGCGCGCCGGCCGGAGCGGACGCCGCCGTCGGTCATGTCGCCGTGGGCTTCGACGACTTGGGGCCGGGGCGGGGGCATGCGCTGCTGCTGGCCGTCGGCGCGCCCGCCGTGCCCGCGACCGTCCGGCGGGCGGCACGGCGCGGGGCCCGTGCCGTCGTCCTGGGCGGCGTGCCTGCCCACGAGCCCGGTGTGCGGGCGGAGTTGGTCGCGGCGGCCGAGGAGACCGGCGTCGCCCTGCTCGCCCGCGCCGAGGGCGCCGACTGGGGCCAGGTGGCCGCGTTGCTGCGCAGCGCCCTGGCCTACGCCGTCGCCGGGCGGCCCGGCCCGGACGGCGGGGTCGCCGAGGTGAGCGAGGAGGTCTTCTCGCTCGCCTCGCTCGCCGCTCAGGTGGCCGCCCGGGTGGGTGGCTCCATCACCATCGAGGACACCCGGCTGCGGGTCCTGGCCCACTCCGCGACGGGTGAGGAGGCCGATCCGCTGCGCCGCACCACGATCCTGGGCGGCCGGGTGCCCGCGTGGCGGGTCGCCGAGCTGCGGCACAGCGGTCTGCTGCGCGCGCTGTGGACCTCGCCGGAGGTGATCCACCGGCCGGCTGACGCGGACGGGCCCGAACGGCTGGTGGTCGCGGTGCGCGGCGGGCGGGAGGTGCTGGGCTCGATCTGGGCGGCGGCGGACGGCGGCGCGCTGGCTTCCGACGCCGCCGCCCATCTGCGGGCGGCGGCGGGCCTGGCGGCTCCGCTGCTGGTCGGCGAGCGGCTGCGGGAGAGCGGGACGGCACGGCGCCGGGAGTCGGCGCTGCGGGGGCTGCTGGAGGGCTCCGGTCACCGGCGTACGCACGCCTGGTCGCTGGGTCTGTCGCCGGACACGGCGTGCGCGGTCGTCGTGGCCGAGCGCCGGGCCGGCGCGGCGGTCGCCGACCGGGCGCTGGACGTGCTGGCGCTGCAGGCCGCGGCGCTGCGTCCGGGCACCGGGGTGCTGCGGGACGGGGACCGGCTGGTGCTGCTGGTCGTCTGCGACCCGCCATCACCCGGCGGGAACGGCTCGCCACCGCCGGGGCGGAACGGGCAGGGCGGCCGAGCCGGGCGGGACGGGCGGTCTCGCCGGCGGACACCGGAAGGGCGCGGGCGCGGCGACAAGGGGCGGACCGGCGCGGCGGGCGCGCAGACGGAGAACGGCGAAGGCGAGGAGGACGGGACGGGCGGGGAAGCCGGGGAAGTGCTCGCTCTCGTCCGCGAGTTGGACCTGTCGGCCGCGGCGGTGACCGGGGCCGCCCCGGTGTGGGTGGGGGCCGGGCCCGTACTGCCCTCGGTGCGGGCCGCGGAATCCCGCGAGCGGGCCGAACTCGTCGTGCGGGCGCTGCGGGAGCGGGAGGCGCGTGCCGTGGCCGCCGGGCGGCCCCGGCCGCCGCGTCACTCCGGGCCAGCCGGGGTGGACACGACGCTGGAGGTCCTGCGTGTGCTGGACGCTGCGCGGCCGGTGTGGGAGTCGGGGGCGGGACCGGTGCACACGTTCGTGCGGGCGGACGCCGCAGCGGGCGGTGAGCTGCTGCGGACGCTGGCCGCGTTCCTCGACGCCGGGTGCGATGTGCCGGCGGCCGCGCGGCGGCTCGTCGTCCACCCCAACACCCTGCGCTACCGGCTCGGGCGCGTCCGCGAACGGTACGGCATCGACCTGGCCGATCCGGACACCCGGCTGCTGGTCGCGCTGGCCGCCCGGCTCACCGCTCCCCCGCCCGTGTGACCGGCCCGGCCGGAGCCGTGCCGGGTCCGCCGGGTGTGTTGTGCGGGTGTACGAAGGACTGGTCCGGCTTTGTGGCGCGGTCCGAAGACGTCCGGGCCGGCCGGGCGCGACGCTGGTGCCCGGTCCGCCGGCCGCGTGACGGTGCGCGGCCGGGACCGCACTGCCGCCGCCGAGCGAGGAGACCCCCAGATGCCCGCCTCCGCCGACCGCACACCCGGCCCGACACCCGGCCTACCGGCCGTCGAGAACGCACTCGGCCCACTGCCCGCCGACGGCACACCCGGTCCGCCGTCCGCAGAGCGTGAGCCCGTAAAGCATGTGTCCGTGGAGCGTGTCCTGCGGCAGGCCGTGGCCGAGGACATCCTCGGCCCCGGACAGCCGGTGGCCGGGTTCATCGACGTGCGGGGTGTGCGCGAGAGCGTCGCCGGACTGCACGCGGCGTTCACACGTGTGCCGGACGTCCTGCACACCTTCGCGGTGAAGGCCTGCTCCCTGGTGCCGGTGCTGCGGCTGCTGCGCGAGACCGGCATGGGCTGCGAGGTCGCCAGTCCCGGCGAACTGCGGCTCGCCCTGGACGCGGGTTTCCCGCCGGAGCGCATCGTGCTCGACGCGCCCGCCAAGACGCGTCAGGAGATCGCACAGGCGCTGGCGCTCGGGGTGGCGCTGAACGCCGACAACCTCGACGAACTGGACCGGATCGACGCGCTGCGCCCGCCCGGCTGCGCCTCCGTGCTGGGGCTGCGGGTCAATCCGCAGGTCGGCGGCGGGGCGATCGAGGCCATGAGCACCGCGACACGGCACTCGAAGTTCGGTGTGGCGCTGGGCGACCCGGGCGCCCGGGAGCGGGTCGTCGAGGCCTTCGTACGGCGGCCCTGGCTGACCCGGCTGCACGCGCATGTCGGCTCGCAGGGGTGTCCGCTGCCGCTGATCGCCGAGGGGCTGGCCGCGGCCTACCGGCTGGCCGAGGAGATCAACGAGCGGGCCGGGCGGCGGCAGGTCGGCAGTCTCGATCTCGGCGGCGGGCTGCCGGTGAACTTCGCCGACGACAGGACCCTGCCCACCTACGCCGACTATGTCGCCGCGCTGGACGCCGCCGAGCCGGGGCTGCTGGGCGGGCGGTACCGGATCGTCACCGAGTTCGGCCGTTCCCTTCTCGCCAAGAACGGTTTCGTGGCGGCGGTCGTGGAGTACGTCAAGGACGCGGGCGGGCGGCGGGTCGCGCTCACCCACGCCGGGGCGCACATCGCCACCCGCACGGTGTTCATGCCCGAGGCGTGGCCGCTGCGGGCGTCGGCGTACGGGCCGGACGGCGGCCCGAAGCGGGCGCCCGTGCTGCGGCAGGACGTGGCCGGTCCCTGCTGCTTCGCCGGTGACGTGGTCGCGCACGACCGGGCGCTGCCCGAGCTGGCCGAGGGCGATCTGGTGGTGCTGCACGACACGGGGGCCTACTACTTCTCGACGCCGTGGGCGTACAACAGCCTGCCGCGGCCCGCGGTGTACGGCTGCGCGGAGGCCGGCGGCCGCATCGTGTTCGCGACGGTCCGGCGCGCGCAGACGCTGCGGGAGATCTCCGAGGAGAGCGGGCTGGCCCATGCCGACGCCCTGGTGGGGCCGCTGACGGGGGCGCGGCCGCCGTGCTGAGGCGCGGGCGGCGGCGTCCCGGGGGGAGGCCGGCGGGGAGCGGCGCGGAAGAACGGCCGACGTATGCCGTTCCCAAAGAACAGCTTTGATGTTCTCAAAGTACAAGTGTTAACGTTTCTGCCATGAAGTCAGCAGCCGCGCACCGCGCCGACGCCTCTTACGGCGCCGGCCGCGTCGTCATGGGCGTCCCGCTCGTGGCGCGCCTGCACGTCGATCTCTGCCGCTGCATGTCCGCGGTCTGTCGCGCCTGACCGCGTTCCTTCCCGCAGCGGCGCCGTCGACGCTTCACTCACGGTCGCCGCTTCCTTGTTGCCCGTTCCTCCCGTCCCCTTCCGTGCGTCCCCCAGCTGGAGTGTGTCCGTGTCCGACGCCACCGATCCCAAGCCCGCGAAGAGCGGCTTCCGGATACCCGTACCGTTCTGGGCCCAGGTCCTGCTCGGCCTCGCCGTCGGACTGGTCCTCGGGTTCGTCGCCCGCACCTACGACGTGTCGTGGCTGGCCACCACCCTCGACAAGGTGGGCGGCATCTTCGTGCAGCTGCTGAAGCTGGCCGTGGCCCCGCTGGTCTTCTTCGCGATCATGGTGTCCATCACCAATCTGCGGAAGGTCAACAACGCGGCCCGGCTGGCCGGCCGGACCCTGCTCTGGTTCATGATCACCTCGCTGATCGCGGTGGTCATCGGTCTGGCCATCGGCCTGATCTCCAACCCGGGCTCCGGTTCCGACCTCACCGCGGCCGACGGCGCCAAGCCGGACCACGCCGGCAGCTGGCTGGACTTCCTCACCGGCATCATCCCGACGGACGTCGTCACCCCGTTCACCGAGCTGAACGTGCTGCAGATCGTCTTCATGGCGGTCGTCGCCGGCATCGCGATCCTGAAGATCGGCGCGAAGGCCCAGCCGATCCTGAGCCTGTCCGAGTCGGTCCTGGAGCTGCTGCAGAAGGCCCTGTGGTGGGTGATCCTGCTCGCCCCGATCGGCTCCGCCGGTCTGATCGGCCGCGCGATCGTGGAGTACGGCTGGGACCTGCTCGGCGACTACGCCACCTTCACCGCCGACATCTACATCGGCTGCGCGCTGGTCCTGTTCGGCGTCTACCCGCTGCTGCTCGGCACCGTGGCCAAGCTGAACCCGCTGCAGTTCTTCAAGGGCGCCTGGCCCGCGATCCAGCTGGCGTTCGTCTCCCGCTCCTCGGTCGGCACCATGCCGGTCACCCAGCAGTCGGCGATCCGCCTCGGCGTCCCGAAGGACTACGCCTCCTTCGCCGTGCCGTTCGGCGCGACGACCAAGATGGACGGCTGCGCGGCGATCTACCCGGCGATCTCCGCGATCTTCGTGGCGCAGATCTTCGACGTGTCGCTGGGCATCAAGGAGTACCTGCTCATCGCGTTCGTCTCGGTGATCGGCTCGGCGGCCACCGCCGGTCTGACCGGTGCGACGGTCATGCTGACGCTCACCCTGTCCACCCTCGGCCTGCCGATGGAGGGCGTGGGTCTGCTGCTGGCCATCGACCCGATCCTGGACATGATGCGCACCGCCACCAACGTGGCCGGTCAGGCCCTCGTCCCGGTCCTCGTCTCCGCCCGCGAGAACATCCTGGACCGCACGAAGTACGACACGGCCTCGGCCTCCGCGGTCGACGACCTGGAGAGCGTCTACAGCGAGCCGCAGCCCGCGGCGGCGTCGGCCGCCTGACCCCGACGACCGGCCCGCGCCCGGCCGCCCCTTCGCTCCGCCCCCTGCCGACACCCGTCGGCAGGGGGCGGAGCGCTGTGGGCGGCCAGGGCGCGAAGAGGCCGGCCGGCGGGCGACGGTCGGAAACCGGTGACCGGTGAGGCGTACCCTGCCCGCATGGACGCTCGTGTGCTGCCCGACCCGCCGATACGCGGCGCGATGTCGCCGCCGTCCGCGCCGCTCCGGGGCCGCGCCTTCGAGGCGGTCTCACGGCTGCTGGAGGCGGGGCGCGTCCTCGTGCTCAGCGGCGCCGGCATCTCCACCGAGTCCGGCATCCCCGACTACCGCGGGCCCACGGGCAGCCGCCGACGGCACACGCCGATGACGTACCAGGAGTTCACCGGCAGCGAGGAGAGCCGCCGCCGTTACTGGGCCCGCAGCCATCTGGGGTGGGAGGCGATCACCGCCGCGCGGCCGAACGCCGGGCACCGGGCGGTCGCCCGTCTGGCCGCGGCCGGCGCCGTCTCGGACGTCATCACGCAGAACGTGGACGGCCTGCACGCGGCGGCGGGCACCCGCGAGGCGGTCGAACTCCATGGCAGCCTGCACCGGGTCATCTGCCTGACCTGCGGCAACACCGTCTCGCGTGCCCATCTCGACCAGCGGCTGCGGGAGGCCAACCCGGGCTTCCGTGACATCGCCGCCCGGGTCAACCCCGACGGCGACGCGGAGCTGGCGCCCGAGCAGGAGGCCCATTTCCACACGGTGCCCTGCCAGGTGTGCGGCACCGGGACGCTCAAGCCGGACGTGGTCTTCTTCGGCGAGAACGTGCCCAAGCCGCGGGTGGCGCAGTGCTACGAGCTGGTCGACGCGGCGTCCGCGCTGCTGGTGGCCGGGTCCTCGCTGACCGTCATGTCCGGCCTGCGGTTCGTGCGCCGGGCGGCGAAGCAGGGCAAGCCGGTCGCCATCGTCAACCAGGGGGCGACGCGCGGCGACGACCTGGCCGCCGTACGGCTCGGCCTGCCCCTCGGCGCCACCCTCACCCGGCTCGCCGACCGGCTCGGCGCATAAGCACGGGGGCAGGCGCAGGCGCAGACGCCAGGGCGCAAGGGCAGACCGCCCGCCCGGCTGGCCGGCTCAGGCCGTCTTGCGGGCGGCCCGGTACAGCGCCTCGGAGGTGGACAGCAGCTCGCGCTGCTCCTCCTCGGAGCCGACCATCGGCTGGGAGCCGTGCAGCGGCACCTGCGCGCTCTCGGGCAGGAACTTCACGGTGACCAGGCCGATGACGCCGGCCGCCATCAGGTAGTAGGCGGGCATCAGGTCGTTGCCGGTGGCGCCGACCAGGGCGGCGGTGACCAGCGGGGTGGTGCCGCCGAACGCGGCGACGGCGAAGTTGAAGCCGATGCCCATGGCGGCGTAGCGGACGGCGGTCGGGAAGAGGGCGGGCAGGGTGGCGGCGCTCGGCGCGGCGAAACCGGCCAGCAGGGTGGACAGGATCAGCACGCCGAGGATCGGCGGCCAGGTGCCGTGCGCCTTGATCAGCAGGAAGGCGGGGACGGCGAGGACGATCATCGCGGCCGCCGCGACCGCGTACACCGGGCGGCGGCCGACGTGGTCGCTGAGCCGGCCGATGAAGGTGATGAGCAGCACGATCCACACCATGCCGATCAGCACCAGGAGGTCGGCGGAGCCGCTGGAGCGGTGCAGGGTCTCGGTCTGGTAGGTGGGCAGATAGCCGGTCACCATGTAGTTGGTGACGTTGTAGAGCAGCACGATGCCCATGCAGACCAGCAGGGCCTTCCAGTGCTTCCTGACGATGGTCCTGAACTCGCTGCCCGCCGACTTCTGCGCGAGGGACTTCTCGTGCTCGTCCAGCTGCTGCTGGAAGGCCGGCGACTCCTCCAGCTTGAGCCGCATGTACAGGCCGATGGCGCCGAGCGGTCCGGCGATGAGGAACGGCACCCGCCAGCCCCAGGCCAGCATCTGGGCGTCGGTGAGGGCGAGGTTCAGGACCGTGACCAGGGCGGAGCCGAGCGCGTAGCCGACGAAGGTGCCGAAGTCGAGCCAGCTGGAGAGGAAGCCGCGGCGGCGGTCGGGCGAGTACTCGGCCACGAAGGTGGTCGCGCCGCCGTACTCGCCGCCGGTGGAGAAACCTTGCACCATACGGGCGAGCAGCAGCAGGACGGGGGCGGCGATGCCGATGGTGGCGTAGCTCGGGATCAGGCCGATGGCGAACGTTCCGATCGCCATCATGATCATGGTGGTGGCGAGCACCTTCTGCCGGCCGAGCCGGTCGCCGAGGGGCCCGAAGACCAGACCGCCGAGCGGCCGTACGACGAACGCGGCCGCGAAGGTCGCGAAGGAGGAGATCACCTGGGCGCCCGGGGAGGCGCCGGGGAAGAACACCTTGCCGATGGTGGCGGCGAGGTAGCTGTAGACGCCGAAGTCGAACCACTCCATGCAGTTGCCGAGGGCGGAGGCGCCGACCGCCCGCTTGAGCAGGGGCGGTTCCACGACCTGCACGTCCTCCTCGCGCAGGGCTCGTCTGCTGCGCCGGAGTCTGCGGGTCAGCTCCTCGCGGACCTGTCGCGGCATCGTCGCGAGAGCGTCCCGCAGCCGCTCCGTGCCGAGGGGGTCGGTCTGTCCTTCAGGTGTCACATCGGCCACCACACCACCTTGCCCCCGAATTCGCATGTGTAACGCGGCGATGTGCGAAGAAGATCGTCAGGTGGTGTGCGGGTCCGCCGGATGCGCGGGGGCGCCCTGCCGGGCGGTGTCGACGAGGGCGCGCAGGCAGGCCATGAAGAGGGGGTGGTGCGCGGGGGCGTCGTCGTGCCGCAGGACGGCGCCGAAGTACTGGCTCAGGGCGCCGCCCACGGCGGAGCCGATGACGGCGTGCATCGGGTGGGTCTCGGGGAGTCCGGTCGCGGCGGCGAGCGCGGGGCCGGTGAGGCGTACCGCTTCGGCCAGTTGGCTGCTGCCGTGCGCCTTGAGCGCGGGGTTGGCCTCGAACATCGCGGTGAGCAGGGCCAGCAGTTCCGGGTCCAGGGCGTCGGCCTCGCCGGTGAGCCAGGTGTCGACGACGTCGAGGAAGCCGGCGCCGGGGCGGGCCTTGAAGACGGCGGAGAGCCGGGCCGCGATCTCGTTCGGCACGGACAGGGCGATCTCGTGCTTGGAGGGGAAGTACAGCGAGACGGTGCGGGGGGCGACCTCGGCCGCCTCGGCGATGTCGGCGATGGTGGTGCCGTCGTAGCCCCGCTCGGCGAACAGGCGCATGCCCGAGCGCCTGATCGCCTCCCGGCGCCGGGCCTTGCTCCGCTGTCGGTGGGAGGTTCCGGTCTCGCCAGTCATGGCCCGTAGCGTAGCCGGGGCGGGCGGCGGGCGGACGGGGCCGCAGCGCATGGGCGGGCCCCGTCCGGGCTCTCGGGCCGCGCCGCCTCAGGTGCATGTGGCGGCCGGGTCGGTCACGTCTCGTCCCAGGTGACGAGCATCTTCGAGAAGCCCTTCACTCCGGAGCCGGTCTTGCGTTCGAGGTCGGCGCCGGTGCCGGCCAGGCGCAGGCCGGGCAGCCGGGTGAGCAGGGTGCGCAGGGTCACCTGGAGTTCCATCCGGGCCAGTTGTGCGCCCAGGCAGTGGTGCGGGCCGTGGCCGAATCCGACGTGCGAGGCCTCCTGCCGGGCCAGGTCCAGTTCCTCGGGGCGGGTGAAGACGGCGGCGTCGCGGTTGGCCGCCACGTTGGAGGTGACGACGGGTTCGCCGGCGCGCACCACGCCGCCGCTCAGCTCCACGTCCTCCAGGGCGTAGCGGGCGATCCCGGCGTCGCCGAGCGGCACGAACCGCATCAGCTCCTCCACCGCCTGGGGCACGAGGTCCAGGTCGGCGCGGAGGCGGGCCAGCTGGTCGGGGTGGTCGAGCAGCGTGTGCACGAAGTTCGGGATCTGGCTGGCGGTGGTCTCGTGGCCCGCGACCAGTACGCCGACGCCCATGGCCACGAGTTCGTCCTCCGAGAGCCGTTCCTCCTCGTCGCGGGCGGCGACCATCACGCCGAGCAGGTCGTCCGTGGGCTCCTTGCGCCGTTCGGCGATCAGGGCGGCCATGTAGGCGGACAGTTCGCCGGCGTACCGCTCCACCTCCTCGGGGGTGAAGCGGGTGGTGGACAGCAGGGCGTCCGACCAGAGCCTGAAGCGGGTACGGTCCTCCAGCGGCACGCCGAGCAGTTCGCAGATCACCGTGACGGGCAGCGGCAGGGCGAAGCCTGCCACCAGGTCGGCGGGCGGCCCCTGGGCGATCATGGCGTCGACGAGTCCGTCGGCGATCGCCTGGGCGCGCACCCGCAGTTCCTCCACCCGGCGGACGGTGAAGGCCTTGGCGACCACACGCCTGAGCCGGGTGTGCTCGGGCGGGTCGAACTCCAGGATGTTGCCGGGCAGGCCGCGGTAGGGGCGGGTGCGGGGCTCGTCCTCGGTGACCGCGCGGGCCCGGCTGAAGCGGGGGTCGCCCAGTACGGTCTTCACGTCCTCGTAGCGGGTCACCAGCCAGGCCGCCTCGCCGTGCGGCAGCCGTACCGGGCACAGCGGCTCGTTCTCGCGGAGCTGTTCGAAGCGCGGTTCGACGTAGAGCTCGTCGGTCGCCTTGAACGGGTAGGGCCGAGGATTGCTGATGGTCATGAGGGGTGCCGCCTCTCGTGGGGGGAGAGCCGTCCGCACCGGACCGCGCGCGCCGGTCTTACCGCCTCGCAGGCGGCCGGTGCCCGCGTCCGGTGCCCGGACCGTCGCATTTCTCCAGTATTCGGCACCCTAGGCAATCGTGCAGGAGGCTGCAATATTGCTTTCGGACGCACGGTTCCTGGCCGAGACCGTCGTCTCGCGCAGGTACGGATCAGGGCTTCGCGGGACGGCCGCACGGACGCGGCGAGGTGGGGGCCGGTGTCGCCGGCCCCCACCTCCGGACTGCGGGCTATCCGGTCGTCACGGATTGACGCAGCCGATCGAGCCGATCGGGTAGTCGTTGCCCGTGGACGTGGCGGTGAAGCCGAAGGTGACGCTGCCGTCGGGCGGCACGACCCGGTTGTAGTCCGCGTTCGTCACCGTGACCGTGCCGTCGGCGGCCGTCGTCAGGGTGCCGTTCCAGGCGGTGCCGATCCGGGTGCCGGCGCCCGGCTTCCACGCCACCGACCAGCCGTTCAGCGGCGTGGTGCCGTGGTTCATCACCTCCACCGAGCCCTGGAACCCGCCGCTCCAGGAGTTGGTCACGGAGTACACGGCCATGCAGGAGCCGGTGTGCGGGTCGCTCGGGGTGGGGGTCGGCGTGGGGGTGGGGGTCGGCGTGGGGGTCGGGGTCGGCGTGGGGGTCGGGGTGGGCGTGGGAGTGGGAGTGGGCGTCGAGGAGCCCTGGCCGCGGATGCCGGTCACCTCGCCGTGGCCGCCGTCGAAGACGACGTCCGAGCAGGAGAAGAAGTTCTCCTGGCTGTCCGAACGCACCCACTGGATGAACACCAGCGCGTCGCCGGAACGGCCGGAGGGCAGCTTCAGGTCCCAGTAGTAGTGGCCGCCGTTGGTGCCGGGCGAGCCCACCTGCGGCGGGTTGGTGATCGTCTGGATCAACTCCAGGTCGGACCAGCGCAGTTGGGCGGTCGGCGACCAGCCCGCCTTGGTCACGTAGACCCGGAAGTCGCCCGGGTGCGCGGCCCAGTTGCTGTACTGCGCCTGGATCGTCGCCCCGGAGGTCAGGTGCGTCCTCGGCCAGTCGGCGCGGGCGGCGTTGTAGGCCGAGAAGTCGTACGGCGACCGGTCGCCCGCGCTGCACAGGGTGCCGTCCGGCACGTAACCGGCGCCCCGGCCGCCGGCATTGGAGTCGAGCACGGCGAACCAGTTGTACAGCGCCGTCGCGCCGCTCTTGGCCAGCGCGTCCTTGCAGGCGGGGTTCGTCGGGTCGAGGGCGCCGGTGCTGGTCTGGGCGTCCAGGTAGCACAGGTAGGTGCGCGATCCGGGGAGCATCGCCACGCCGTGCGCTTCGGCGCGGCCCTGCCCGAGGAGAGTCAGCCCCAGGGCCGCGAGGAGGGTGGCGAAGGCCGCCGCCACCGACAGGAGTCTGCTGCGTCGAGCCACGTTCGGTCCTTCCGTCGGACGAGGATGATCCGTTGCGTTGTCGTCGTGATCCGTTCGCGTTCTCGTCGTGCGGTGTCCGGTGAGTGCTGGAGCCCCCGCCCGCCTGGGGAGCGCGCCGCCGGACGGACGAGGGAGTGCGGGACCGGCGGCAGGGGAGCGCTCCCCCTCCACCCCACGGAAGTGGGAGCGCTCCCAGCACCGGTTGCACGGGACTGTAGGAGCAACGCATGTCCCTGACAAGATTGTGGACGCGAGGAGCTGGGAGACGGTGGACGAAGGCCTGGTCAGAGGGCTTTCGGTCGGCGCGCGGACCATGGTCCGCGGCCCGGTGCGCCTCCGAAAAGTTTCGGTGTGCAAGGCCTTCCACGAGACGCGGGTCCCGGCAGGGGGCGCCGGACGAGTCCCCGCGCCGTGCTCAGGCCGACTCGCGGATCACCAGCTCGGTGGGGAGCACCACGTGCCGGGAGCCCGCCCGGTGCTCATCCGTCTCCGCCAGCAGCAGGCGGACCATCGCGCGGCCCATCTCCGCCATCGGCTGGCGGACGGTGGTGAGCTGCGGGACGGTGTCCCGGGCCAGCGGGAAGTCGTCGAAACCGATGACGGCGACGTCCTCGGGCACCCGGCGGCCCGCCTCGCGCAGGGCGGTGAGCGCCCCGGCGGCGGTGGTGTCGGAGGCGGCCAGCACCGCGTCGACGTCCGGGTGCCGCGCGAGGAGTTCGGCCATCGCGCGGCGGCCGCTCGCCTCGGTGAAGTCGCCCTCGGCCGTCCAGGACGGTCCGCCGCCCAGGCCCGCCCGTTCCAGGGCCTCCCGGTAGCCGTTCAGCCGGCACTGGGCGACGTACATGTCCAGCGGCCCGGTGATGGCGGCGATCGCGGTACGGCCCCGGCCGAGGAGGTGGGCGACGGCGTCGCGGGCTCCGCCGGTGTTGTCGGCGTCGACGTAGGCGACGCGTTCGGCGCCCGAGCGCCGGCCGAGCAGGACCGTGGGCAGCCGGGCCTCGGCGAGCATGTCGGGCAGCGGGTCGTCGGCGCGTACCGACACCAGCAGCACTCCGTCGACCCGGCCGCCGCGCGCGTACTCCACGAACCGCTTGCGCTCGTCGTCGGTGCGGATGAGGGTGAGCAGGAGCTGGACGCCGGTCTCGGCGAGGGCGTCGCCGACGCTGTGCACGGTCTCGGCGAAGAACGGCTCGCCGAACAGCCGCCAGTCCCGCTCCGTCATGGCGAGGGCGACCGCGTCCGCGCGCCGTCCCGCCAGGGAGCGGGCCGCCAGATTGGGGACGTACCCCAGTTCCGCGATGGCCTCGCGCACGGCGCGCCGGGTCGACTCCTTCACACCCGCCGCGTTGTTGACGACGCGCGAGACGGTGCCCCGCCCCACACCCGCGCGGGCGGCCACCTCCTCCAGCGTCGGCGTGTCCGGGCGCCGCCTGCCCATGGCCACCTCCCCCAGGGAAGCTTCGATCCTACGGCCCCGGCGCGCCGCGCGCCCCCGTAACCGATCTCCCCGTGCCCGCCGCCGCCCCGACGCGGGCGGGCGAAGAGGTGACCGATGGCTTCCGGCGGCCCGCGGCACCGTGAAATTCCCGGGGGGTGGGGTAGGTGATGTTCCAGCCAGTGAATCGCGCACACCAGTGGAGGACTCCATGTTCGAGGCCCAGGACATCCGCGAGTGGCGGGGACACCCCGTGCACGGGGGCGACGGCAGCAAGATCGGCGAGCTGGAGGCCGTCTACGTCGACACGGTCACGGACGAGCCGTTCTTCGCCACCGTGAAGACGGGCATGCTCGGCCGGCAGCGGCTGGTGTTCGTGCCGCTCGCCGGGGCGACCGTGAGCCCCGGCCATCTGAACGTCGCCTACGACAAGAAGTACGTCAAGGACGCCCCGTCCATCGACACCGACGGGGAGCTTCCCGTGGGGGACGAGCCGGCGGTCTTCGAGCACTACGGGCTGCCGTACGAGACCGGGGCGGCCGGGCAGCGGCGGCTCGCCCGCCGGTGAGGCGCCGGCCGTCCGCGGCCCCGGCCCCGCCCGGGCCCACGAGTCCCTGACCACCGCCGCTTCGGCAGCGCTCTGCCGGCGGCCCGAGAAAGCGATCGGAAAATGCTGGCCCTCTTCCTG
Organism: Streptomyces sennicomposti; assembly: GCF_019890635.1. Taxonomy (GTDB): domain Bacteria; phylum Actinomycetota; class Actinomycetes; order Streptomycetales; family Streptomycetaceae; genus Streptomyces; species Streptomyces sennicomposti. Next base: position 34,845 of record NZ_JAIOAB010000010.1, on the reverse strand, counting down.
TTCCTCGTCCTGGTGGCCGTCGTCCTCGGAGTGATCGGCGTCGCCGCTTCCGGTCTGATGTACCTGCTGATCATCGGCATCGTGGTGTTCGTCGCCGATGTGCTGCTGCTGGGTCTCAGGCTCGGCGGGCGGCGCGGCAGGCGTCCGGCGCGCTGAGCGCGGCATGGCGGAGCCCGCCGGTGATCCGGCGGGCTCCCGTTCGTGTCCGCGCCCCCGGGTCAGAACCGGGGGGTCGCCGCCTGGCTCTCCACCAGGCGCGCGGCCTCCTCGGGCGTCGCCACCGACGGCGGGGAGCCGGCCAGCGGGCGGCGCGCCGTCTCCTTCATGCAGGCCACCGCGATCGCCCCGACCAGGGCCGCCGCCATCGCGTAGTAGGCGGGCATCAGCTCGCTGCCGGTGGCGGAGATCAGGGCGGTGATCACCAGCGGTGTGGTGCCGCCGAAGACGGACGTGGAGACGTTGTAGCCGATGGACAGGGAGCCGTAGCGCACCTGGGTGGGGAAGAGGGCCGGCAGCGCGGCGGACATGGTCCCGAGCAGGCACACCAGGGACAGGCCGAGCATCAGCATCCCGGCGGACACCGCCACCAGGCCGCCTTGCTGGACCAGCAGGAAGGCCGGGACCGACAGCACGAAGAAGCCGAGCATGCCGGCCATGAGGACCGGCTTGCGGCCGACCCGGTCGGAGAGCCGGCCCACCTGGTTGACCAGCAGCATCAGCACCACCATGGTGGCGATCAGGATGAGCAGGCCGTGGGTCTCGGAGTAGCCCATCTCGTCCGACAGATAGGTCGGCATGTACGACAGCAGCATGTAGTCGGTGATGTTGTAGCCGCCGACCAGGCAGATGCACAGGACGAGGGTCGGCCAGTGGTCGCGGAAGATCTTCGCCAGGTCGCCCTTGCCGGTGGTCTCGACGGCGGACGCCGCCTCGGAGGCCCGGTGCAGGGAGGCGTCCTCCAGTTTCCGGAAGGCCGGGGTCTCGTCGAGCTTCAGCCGCAGGTACAGGCCGATCAGGCCGATGGGCCCGGCCACCAGGAACGGCACCCGCCAGCCCCAGGACTCCATTCCGTCGCTGCCGAGCAGCGAGGTCAGGATCGTCACCAGGCCGGCCGCGCCGACGTAGCCGGCCAGCGTGCCCAGTTCCAGGAAGCTGCCGAAGAAGCCGCGCCGCCGGTCGGGGGCGTACTCGGCGATGAAGGTGGAGGCGCCGCCGTACTCGCCGCCCGTGGAGAAGCCCTGGACCAGCCGGAACAGGATCAGCAGCACGGGCGCCCAGAAGCCGATGAGGGCGTAGGGCGGGATCAGGCCGATGGCGAAGGTGCCGACCGCCATCATGATCATGGTCAGGGCGAGGACCTTCTTGCGGCCGATCTTGTCGCCCATCGGGCCGAACACCATGCCGCCGAGCGGGCGCACCAGGAAGGACACGGCGAAGGTCGCGAACGACGACAGCAGCTGGACGGTGTCGTTCCCGGACGGGAAGAACACATGGCCGATGGTGACCGCGAGATAGCTGTAGATGCCGAAGTCGAACCACTCCATGGCGTTGCCGAGCGAGGCGGCCTTGACCGCCCGTTTCACGGCGGCCTCGTCGGTGACCGTGATGTCGGTGCGCCGCAGCGGGGGGTTTCTGCGCCGCTGGACGGCCCGGAACAGCGTGCGATGGCGTTTGAGGGCCGCCGGGTCGGCGTCGATGTCGTGGAGACCGTCTTCGTTGTCCGCCATGGTGGTTCCTCTCTGCCTGCGCGCGGTCGTGCTCAGACCGCTTGCTCACTCGTGGCAGTGGCAAACGGGGCGGCCGGCGAGAGCGAGATCCGTCACGTCCGGTTGCGGGTGTGACGGGCGGAATTGTGGTGACCGGCACTCCCCCGGTCGGCGCGGGTCGGGCCTCCGCCGGCTGTGTCGCGCCCCTTGCCCCGCCCGTCCCGGCCGTGCTGTCATGCCCCTGACCCATCGCTTGACAACGTTGTCCGAGACAGGAGGTCCTGTGCGCGCCGGATCCTTCACAGACACCCGTGCCGGCCGGCTGCGCGGTCTGCGCCTGTGCGTGGCGGGGGTGGTGGCGGCGTCCGCGCTGCTGACCGCGCCCGTCACCGCACAGGCCGCCGAGCAGCGCGGCGGGCCGCTCACCGACCTGGTCGATCCGTTCATCGGCACCCAGAACGAGGGCAACACCTATCCGGGGGCCGCCGTGCCGTTCGGCATGGTGCAGCTGTCGCCCGACACCGGGCACAACACCGGCTACGACTACTCCCAGGACCACATCCGCGGCTTCTCCCTGGTCCATCTCTCGGGCGTCGGCTGCGGGCTCGGCGGCGACCTGCCGGTGCTGCCGACCACCGGGGACGTGACACAGACCGACTACGCGAAGTACGCGGCCGGTTTCTCCCACGACGACGAGAGCGCGAGTCCCGGCTACTACCGGGTCGGCCTGGACTCCGGCATCGAGGCCGAGCTCACCGCGTCCACCCGCACCGGCGTGCAGCGCTACACCTTCCCGGCCACCGACAAGGCCAACGTCCTGCTCGACGCCGGGCAGGCGCTGCACCAGATGGTCTCCACCAAGGTGGAGGTCCTCGACAACCGCACCGTGCGCACGGCGATCACCGGCCGCGGCTTCTGCCAGGACACGCTGCCGTACACGGTCTACACGATCACCCGGTTCGACCGGCCCTTCGCCTCCTACGGCACCTGGGACGGCTCGACGGTGACGCCGGGCTCGGCCACCGGCAGCGGCGGCGCCTACGTCCGGTTCGACACGACGAAGGACCGTACCGTCGAGGCGACCACCGCGCTGTCGTACGTGGACGCGGCCGGCGCGGCGGGCAACCTGCGGGCGGAGGGCGGCCGTTCGTTCGACGCCGTGCGCTCCGCCGCGCAACGCGCGTGGGAGAGGCGGCTGGAGGACGTACGGGTGTCCGGGGGCAGCGACACCTCGCGGCGCACCTTCTACTCGGCGCTGTACCGATCGTTCCTGGCGCCCGACGTGGGCAGCGACGCCGACGGCCGCTACACCGGCTGGGACCGGCGCGTGCACCGCGCCGACGGGTACACGTACTACCAGAACTGGTCGCTGTGGGACACCTACCGCACCCAGTCGCAGCTGCTGTCCCTGCTCGCGCCGCGCGAGGCACGGGACATGGCGGTCTCGGTGATCCGGATCGCCGAGGAGAGCGGCTGGCTGCCCAAGTGGGGCTACGGCACGGTCGAGACGAACATCATGACCGGCGACCCGGTGACGCCGTTCCTCACCAACGCCTACCAGCAGGGCCTGCTCAAGGGGTACGAGGAGCGGGCGTACCGGGTGCTGAAGAAGAACGCCGACGGGGTGCCGCCGGCCGCCTCGCCCGCGGTGGGCCGCGAGGGCAACAAGGAGTACCTGGCGAACGGGTTCGTGCCGTACCTGAAGGGCCGCCCGCACGCCAAGCCCGGTGACTCGGACTACGACCACGGCGCCTCGGCCACGCTGGAGTACGCCCTGTCGGACGCGATGCTCGCGCAGATGGCCCGCGATCTCGGCCACCGGCAGGACGCCGAGCGCTACGCCGCCCGGTCGCGGAACTACCGCACGGTCTTCGACTCCTCGACCGGCTTCTTCCGGGCGCGCGACGCCTCCGGCGCCTTCACCGGGCCGGCCGACCCCGCGCAGAGCGAGGGCTTCCACGAGGGGACGTCCTGGCAGTACCAGTGGCTGGTGCCGCAGGACCTGCCGGGGATGGTCGGCCTCATCGGGGGCACGCGGGCGGCGAACGACCGGCTCGACTCCTTCTTCGCCTACGACCAGTTGCTGGCGGACCCGGCGAAGACGGCGCGCGAGGTGTGGGTCAACGGGCCGTACGACTACTACAACGCCGACAAGTACAACCCGCAGAACGAGCCCGACCTCATCGCCCCGTACACGTATCTGTCGACCGGGCAGCCGTGGAAGACCACCGACGTGGTGCACGCCGCGCTGACCCTGTTCACCGACGCCCCGACGGGCATGACCGGCAACGACGACCTCGGCACCATGTCCGCCTGGGTGGTGCTGTCGTCCATCGGGCTGTTCCCGGTGCAGCCGGGATACGACACCTGGGGTCTGTCCACACCGGTCTTCGACCGGGTCGACCTGTCCCTGGACCGCCGCTACCACCCGCACGGCCGGCTGACGATCACGGCGCCCGGGACGTCGGACGCCGACCGGTACGTGCAGGGGCTGCGGGCCGACGGCTCGCGCTACGACCGGACCTACCTCACCACCGGTGCGCTGCGCTCGCTGCGGACCCTCGACTACACCGTCGGCCCGCGGCCGTCGGAGTGGGCGACGGGGCCGCAGGCCGCCCCGCCCGCGCTGCGCTGACCGCCCTCTCCCCCGGCCCGTGACCGCAACCGGTCGCGGGCCGGGGCCCGTTCAGTCGCCGCGGCGGCAGCGCAGGAAGAGGTGTTCCTCGGGCGGTACGTCCGCTCCGGCCGGGGCGTAGCCGTGGGAGGTCTCCTCGACGACGTCGAAACCGGCCTCCTCGACCACCTGGCGCAGGGCGGCGCGCGGGTAGCCGGAGACGCGGATGCGCCGGCCGAGGAAGGGGATCGGGACGTCGTCCGCGTCGGCCTCCACCATCGACAGCGCGAACAGCCCCCCGGGCGCGAGCAGTCGGCGGACCGTCCGGAGCGCGGTGGGGATCTCGGCGCGGGGCAGCATCAGCAGGGAGAAGAAGGCCGCGACCGCGTCGAAGCGGCCGAGGTCGTACGGCCCGCCGAGGTCGTACGGCCCGCCGGGGCCGAGGTCGGCGATGTCGGCCTGGTGGAACCGCGCGCCGGGCGCCTGGGCGCGGGCCCGTGCGACCATCCCGGCCGACAGGTCCACGCCGACCACCTCGAACCCGGCCTCCGTCAGCCGGCGGGCGGTCGGCACTCCCGTGCCGCAGCCGAGGTCCAGCACCCGGGACCCGGCGGGCAGGGACGCCACGAGCCACTCGGTGGCCGAGATCTGCCCCTCCTTGTGCGGGAAGGCCTCGTCGTAGCGGTCGCCGATGGCGTCGAACGCCTCGGCCTGGCCCGTGCGGTCGCGCGGCGGGCTCGCGCCGTCGCGTCCGCCGAAGACGTTGCTGCTCATCGGGTCGTCTCCCCCTCGCCTCGTCGCCGCTGCGCGACCGACCCTACCGGGCGGGCGGGGGTCCGGGCAGGCCGTGGAACGCGACGGCATTTACGGAGGAAACGGTCAACCGTGGACCACTTGTGGGCGGCAGCGCGCCTTCCGTGCAGACTTTGCGGTGACGCGATCTCACCACGGAGGATGATCCACGCATGATTACGCTGACGAAGGAAGACGGCCCGGCGGACCTGGACGGTGTCACCCATCTGTCCATCGGGGTGTCCTGGGACCCGACCGCGGGGTCCAGCGGCGGGGTCATCGGGATGCTCCGCCGCAAGACCGGCACCGATCTGGACCTCATCGCCATCGCCATGCAGGGCTCGGACCCGGTCCGCCTGGCGGGCCTGGACTCGCTGGACCCGATGGGCAACGGCTCCCTGGTGCACAGCGGCGACAACCAGACCGGCCGCGGGGACGGCGACGACGAGACCGTGACCGTCGAGTTCGCCCGGATACCGCCGAACATCACCTCGATCGTCTTCGTCGCGGCCGCGTTCAAGAAGGGCAGTTCCTTCCAGAAGGCGCGCAACATCAGCTTCAAGGTGTACGACGCGACCGGCGGCAGCTCCCAGCAGGTCGCCGACATCTGGCCGAGCCTGCTCACCCAGGACAACGGCTGCGCGGTGGCCAAGGCCGTGCGGGTCGGCGGCGCCTGGAAGCTGGAAGTGATCAACGTGACCGGGAAGATCAAGCAGGGCGACGAGCACGCCCTGATGCGTTTCGCCGTCAGCAAGTGACCGACGGCGCCCGCCCGCGGGGGCGGGCGTGGCGCCGGTCCTTCCCGGCCGCGTGCGGTGGGGGCGCCGCCGCACGGGGTGGGGCGGCGCCCGGCCGGTGGGGGGATCGGCCGGGAAGGACCGGGGAACAGGGGTGCGGACCGGGGCGGGCCCCGGTCCGCTCCTGGGCGCCGGCGCGGGGGCCGGCGCGGGAGGTCAGCGCGCCTGGGCGAGCTTGGCCACGGCCTGGGCCAGGCCGTTGGCCCACAGCTGGTTGACGCGGGAGCGCTCGGTGGCGTTCGGGTAGCGGTTGGTGCAGGACGGGCCGGGGCCGCCGCCCGACATCAGCTCGCTGCACGGGCCGCTGTAGTGGTCCGGCAGACCCAGCACGTGGCCGGTCTCGTGCGCGGCGACGCGGATGGAGTCGTACTGCTGGTTCTGCGCGTAGTCCAGGAAGATGTAGCCGCTGCCGTGGCCGTTGGTGGAGGCGTAGGAGCCCCGCGAGTCGTTGCCCTCGTAGTAGGCGAAGTCCGCGCTGCCCGAGGTGGCCTGGAGCTTGACGTTGGAGACCGAGCTGTTCCAGATGGAGGCGGCGCTCGATATCTGCGAGCGGAAGCTCGGCGCCTGGGAGGCGTTGTAGTAGACGGTCACCGACTTCAGGTTCGGCTGGGCGGCCTGGCGCTTGGCGACCGACTGCACCACGGCGTCGAAGAACGCCTTGTCGGCGGCGCTGTCCTGGGCCGAGCCGGCGTAGGGGGAGTAGCCGGCGACGGCGGTGGTGGAGGGAGCGGCGGCCGGCTGCGCGGTGGCGGGGACCGCGGTGCCGAGCGCGGCGGAGGCCAGACCGAGGCCGAGCGCGAGGGCGACCAGTCTGCGGCCGGACTTCGGGGAGTCGCTCCGGGTGCGGTGTGACATGTGGGGGCTCCTACTCGTTCCTGTGGGGTGTGAACGATCGGTTGCGTAGGAGTCTCGGGCAGACCAACGCCCCCGCGGATGATGGCAACTGGGGATAGCGCGGAGCTATCGGGGGCCGACTCGTGCACTTCCGTTGGGATTTGAACATCTGGCGGGCTCTCCCGGCGCCGCCCTACGCTGCGCCCATGGAGCTCGAGGTCAGACATCTGCGCGTCCTCTGCGCCATCGCGGACTCCGGCAGCCTGCACCGAGCCGCACGTGAACTCGGCATGGCGCAGCCCTCGTTGAGCACCCAGTTGCGGCGTATCGAGCAGACGCTGGGCGGGCAGCTCTTCGTGCGGGCGCGCACCGGGTGCCGGGCCACCCCGCTGGGGCACGAAGTGCTCAGCCGCGCCCGGCCGTTGGTCGCCGAACTGGCGGCGCTCGTCACCGAGACGAGGGCGGCGGCGGCGCGGGCCGCCGGCGGGCGCCGGCTGCGCATCGGCGCGACCGCGAGCCGGGCCATCCCGGGCTGGCTGCGCCGGCTGCGGGGCCGGGCGCCGCGGACCGAACCGACGCTGCAGATGGACGTGTCGGCGAACTCCCTGCTGGGCATGGTGGCTTCGGGCCGGCTCGACCTGGCCTTCGTGCACGAGGTCGAGGGCAGTCCGCTGCGGGTGCCGCCGCAGTTGTGCCTGCGGGTGCTGGTGGAGCGCGAGCCGCAGTTCGTGACGCTGGCCGTGGACCATCCGGCGGCGGCGCGGCGCGAGGTGGCGCTGCCCGATCTCGCCGGGGACCGGTGGATGGTCGACTCCACCGTGGACGGCGAATGGAACGCGCTGTGCCGGGTGTTGCGGGCGGCGGGGCAGGAGCCCGACATCCTGCACGGCGACTACCTCACGGCGTACTCGCTGGCCGCGACCGGGGAGGTGGTCACGGTGAGCCAGCCCACCGCGCATCCGCGCTCCGACCTCGCCCTGCGGCCGCTGCGGGGCGACCCGATCGGGGTGCGGCTCCTGCTCGCGGCCCGTACGGAGGCCGAGATCGACGGCGTCTTCGCCGAGCTGGCGGACGCCTATCGGGAGGTGGCGCGGGAGTCGCCGGTGTACCGGGAGTGGCTGGAGCGGGCCGCCGCGGGCGGCGCGGTCTGGGCCGCGGAGCTGTGCGGGGCCGCCGGGGCCGCGAACGCGGGCGGGGCGGCCCGAGGGACGTCCGGGGCGGCCCGCGTCTCCGCCTCGGGCGGGGCCGGCAAGTCCGCCTCGGGTGCGTCCCGGGCGGCGGACGTCTCCCGGGCGCCGGGCGCGGGCGGGGACCTCGCCGGCCGTGGCGGGACCGTCCGGGCCGCGACCGCCGGCCTGCTCGCGCCCGGCGGCCGGATGCGGTGACGACGCTCACCGTATTCCGGCGCCGTGAGCGGCGTTCGCGGCGACGGCCCGGAGGCTCTCGGTGTCCGCCTCGGCCCGGCGTCCTCGCCTGCCGTGCCCGCCCCACCGGCCGGCCGGCTGGGGCCGGGTGCGCCGGGGCAGCCCGGCGTTCCCCCCGGACTGCCCCCTTCGCCCTTCCTCCCCGGCGACCGGCCCGGCAGCATGGGGACTTGACCTGTGCGTGCCCACACGAGAGGAAGCGGACATGCGTGCCGACAGGCAGCGACGCCTCGCGGAGTCAGAGCAGCAGCGGGCGCTTCTTCGACGGGCCGACCGGGCCCCGGCCGTCCTCGGCCCCGGGCAGGCCGCCGCGGGGCGCGCCGGGCGGCTGTCCGCTGCGGCCGCGCAGTCCCTCCAGCGGACGATCGGCAACGCCGCGGTGGCCCGGATGGTCGCGGAGGAACGCCATCAGCACGGCGCGGACTGCGGCCACGGCGCCGCCGTGCAGCGCAGCGCCGACGAGGAGGGGCCGCAGTTCGACGCCATGGACCGGGTGGACGCGGTGACCCGGGGCTCGGGCAGCCCGATGCGCACGGACGTCCAGCGCCGGATGGAGAGCGAGTTCGGCGGCGAGGACTTCAGCGACGTCCGCGTCCACGTCGACCGGGACTCGGCGGACGCGCTCGGGGCCAAGGCGTACACCACGCAGACCAACCGCATCGTCTTCCGCAGCGCGGCCGACATGGACGACCACACCCTGCGCCACGAGTTGCAGCATGTGCGCCAGCAGCGCGTCGGAGGCGTGCCCTCGGGCGTCAGTCATCCCGCCGACGCCCTGGAGCGCGACGCGGAGAGCACGGCGGCCAGGCTGGGGCGGGGAACGACGGACGTGCAGCGGGCCACGCCCCCGGAGGCCGGCCGCACACCCGCGCCGACGCCGGCCCGGGGCGGCGCCGTCCAGCGGGTGCTGTCCAAGACCTCGCGCGACTTCTTCAGGCAGTGGGCCGGTGACGGCCCGGCACTGACCACGGACCAGCGCAACTGGGTGTGGGACCAGCTCATCCAGCTCAACGGCGGCCACGAGGTGCGGGTGAAGAGGCTGACGCCCGCGGTGGCCTTGAAACAGCTGGCCGACAACGGGGTGACCCGGGCGGCGATGGACGCGCAGCTGGGTACCGGCGCCTCCTCCGCGCAGCAGGCCGCCGCCCCGGAGACCATGGAGCAGTACGAGGAGCGGGCCAGGACCATGGTCGCGGGCGCCGATCAGCTCTGGCGGGAGCGGCAGGCGCGGATGCCGCGGCTGGAGACGGCGACCTTCGACATCCAGGGGCTCGGCCGGGGAACGGTCGCGATGCTCAAGAGCCCCTCCGGCCCCGAGCACTCCCACATGCTGTCGTGGTTCTCCCACGGTTACGAGGACAAGCACCGCATCGCCATCGACACCGAGCGGCAGTACGCCTTCGCCGTCGAGGAGGAGCAGAGCCTGAACCGTATCGGGGCCGGGGCGGACGTCTTCGCGTCGCTGCCCGGCGCGTTCGCGAACGCCGGGGTGGAGCCCACCGGCAGCGCGCCGGGCCAGTACGTGCAGCCGCACCACGCGAGCGAACTCACCCTGGAGATCGACCGGGTGACCGGGCTGGTGGAGCACTGCGACGTGGCGGTGCTGCTGGACTTCCAGTGGTCGGACACGGTCGCCGAGGAGTTCGCCGAGGCGCGCAAGGCCGACACCCCGCCGCTGCCCGTCATCATCGAGAACGCGCCGGCGTTCCGGAAGTACGGGGCGCTGCTCATCTACGCCTGCCGCACGCCGTGGTCCGTGAACGCCGCGGCCCAGGGCAGCAAGCCGCTGAAGGAGGCCCTGCAGAAGGAACTCATGGCGCAGGGGGTCGCCGCCGACGAGGCGAGGCGGCGGGCGGAGGAGAAGTACGTGGGCGCTCCCCAGAGGGGCCGCATCCACCAGTGAGCCGTCACCGGTCCACCGTCGGGCGCCCGCTGTCCGCGGGCGGCGGTCATCCGGCGGACAGCGCCTCCCGCATCGCCCGCGCGGTGGCCGTGGGGTCGTAGCCCTCGGGGACGCCGGGGACCAGGATGATGTCGCCCTCGATGTGGCGGGAGCGCAGCGGGGCGATCTCCCGGTAGGCGGGCGAGTCCCACCAGGTGCGCGCCTCGGTCATGCCGGGGAAGGCGATGACGACGACGTGGCCGGGCCAGGCGCCCTCCGTCACCTCGTGCCGTGCGCCGTGCACGAGGAAGCGTCCGCCGTACGGCTCGAAGGTGCCGGAGATCCGCTCGATGTACTCGGCGATCTCCGGGTGCGGGGCGGCCTCGCGCAGGTGGGCGATGGCGTACGCGGTCATGGCGTCCTCCGGTCGGTCGGCTCGGTGGCGGCCGCGGAGTGCCGCGGCCGGGTTCGTACGGCCGGTCCGGGCCGTCGCTCCGTACGGGGACGAGCCTGGCACGCGCCGGGGAACGGGTCGATGACCTCTCGGGTAAGGGCGCGGGATCTCCCGGGCGAGCGTGCGGAAGCCTCGCGGGCGAGCGGGCGAGCGCGGGTTCAGGGTGCGGCGTGGGCGGGGGCGGCGGCGCGGCCGCCGGGGTGGCGGTGGCGCCAGAACCAGAAGACCGCGCAGGAGACGACGGCCCAGGCCGCCAGCACCAGGAAGGGGAAGGCGTGCTGGTGGCCGGCGAAGTACACGGCGGTGTGCTGCGCGTTCACCGAGGCCCCCGGCGGCAGCCACTGGCCGATGACGCCGAGCGGGGAGGGCAGCAGCGGCCAGGACACCGCGCCGCCCGAGGAGGGGTTGCCGAGCAGCACCATCAGTCCCCAGGTCGGCAGCATGGCCCACCGGCCGAAGAGGGTGTTGAACATGGTGAAGACCATGCCGGAGGCGAACATCGTCAGTGCGAGGATCATCCACGACTCGACGAACGGCAGGTTCACCGCGCCCAGCATCCAGTCCACCACCGCGGCGATCACGAACCCGCCGAGCAGGGCGTAGGCCACCGTGAAGAGGATGCGCTCGAAGGGGTTGAGCGCGCGGGCGTGCACGCTGAGCTGGATGGCGCCGACGAAGCCGATGATCACGGCGGCGAGCGAGATGTAGAAGATCGCCAGGCCGCGCGGGTCGCCCTTCTGGAGCGGTTTGAGGTCGCGGATCGTGACGGGTGTGCCGGTGGCCTTGCCGACCTGTTGCGCCGCCTCCTCCAGCACCTGGGCGACCGTGGCCCCCGAGGCCCCGGAGACGTCGAGGACGACGGTGTCGCCGGCCGTGGGGATCTCCAGCACGGCGAACACCCGCTGGTCGTCCACGTCGGTCTCGGCGGCGGCCCGGTCGTCGTAGGCGTGCAGTTGCAGGGAGGCGGCCAGTGCCTTCTCCATCCCGGCGATGAAGCGCCGCCCCTGCGGCTGGTCGTAGGCGCCGACGACGGCGGTGGGGATGGTGTGCGGGGTGGGGTTGGCCATGGCGTAGGTGTAGGAGCCGGCGAAGAGGCCGGCCGCGGCGGCCAGGATGAGCGTCAGGACGGTCGCGGGCAGGAACGGCGAGGCGCGGAAGGCGGCCCACCGCTGGGCCGGGGTGGGCGGGCGGCCGTGTTCGCCGTGCGGCAACTCTGACATAGCGCCCACGCTAGATCATTCCGCCTGCACTCCACCTGCCGGGGACACTCCCGCCGCGCCCGAAGAGGGACGCTCCCGCCGCGCTCCCGCCCCGCCGCGAGCCGTCGATCGCGCCCGGCCGCCGACGGCTCCCCGGCCCGGACGCCGACAGCTCTCCGGCCAGGACGCCGACGGCTTCCCGCCCTGGTCGACGCCTCCCCCGCCCGAAGGATTCCCGGCCCGCCGGGCCCGGCGGCGCACTTTTTCCCGTACCGCACCAGACCTCGCGGAAGAAAAATGTCCGATTTGGCACCACTGCGGCAGATGCCGGACCATGGGGTCCGTCCGGCGATCCTGGACACCAGTTCGATGAGAGGCGCACCACCCCATGCACGTCACCGGGACCGCCGCGCAGCAGGCTCCGGCCCCGCAGGACCCCTCTGCGGCCCCCGCCCCCGGCCCCCGTGGCCAGGACTCCCCCGGCATCCCTGGCCAGGACGCTTCCGGCGCCGGCCGGCACGCCCGCCGGTTCGGACTGCCCGTCGCCACCGCCCTGGTCATGGGCAACATCATCGGCGGCGGCATCTTCCTGCTGCCCGCCTCCGTCGCCCCGTACGGCACGGTCAGCCTGGTCGCCTTCGGCGTCCTGACCGCCGGCGCCATCGCGCTGGCCCTGGTCTTCGGCCGGCTCGCGCAGCGCGATCCGCGCACCGGCGGCCCCTACGTCTACGCCCGCGAGGCCTTCGGCGACTTCGCCGGCTTCCTCGCCGCGTGGGCGTACTGGATCACCACCTGGGTGTCGAACGCCGCGCTCGCCGTCGCCGCCGTCGGCTACCTCGACGTGCTGATCCCGGTCGGCGGCCACCGCTGGTCGGCGTGTCTGGCGGCCCTGGCGATCCAGTGGCTGCCCGCGCTCGCCAACTTCGCCGGCACCCGTTACGTGGGCGCGGTGCAGCTGGTCTCGACGGTGCTGAAGTTCGTGCCGCTGCTGCTCGTCGCGGTGGGCGGGCTGTTCTTCTTCGACCCGGACAACCTCGGGCCGTTCAACGCGAGCGGGCAGGGCCCGATCGGCGCCGTCTCCGCCTCCGCCGCGCTGCTGCTGTTCTCCTACCTCGGGGTGGAGTCGGCCGCGGTGAGCGCGGGCGAGGTCAAGAACCCGCGGCGCAACGTGGGGCGCGCCACCGTGATCGGCACCGCGGGCGCGGCCCTGGTCTATCTGCTGGGCACGCTGTCCGTCTTCGGCACGGTGGCCCACGACCGGCTGGTGACCTCCGCGGCGCCCTTCTCGGACGCGGTGAACGCGATGTTCGGCGGCAGCTGGGGCGGCTGGGCCGTCGCGGCGGCCGCGCTGGTGTCGATGACCGGCTGCCTCAACGGCTGGACGCTGCTGAGCGCGCAGACCCCGTACGCCGCGGCCCGCGACGGGCTGTTCCCGGCCGTGTTCGCGCGCCGGCGGCGGGGCGTGCCGACGGTCGGCGTGGGCGTGACCGTGGTGCTGGCCTCGCTGCTCACCGTCTACAACTACACGTCGGGCTCGGCCCGGGTCTTCCAGGTCCTGGTGCTGGTGACGACGTTCACGGCGACCGTGCCGTATCTGCTGGCCTCGGCCGCGCAGCTCATGCACCTGGTCTCCGGGCGGCGCGAGCTGGTGAACCCGGCGCGGCTGGCGCGGGACCTGGTGGTGGCCGCGGTCGCGGCGGCGTTCTCGCTGTGGCTGGTGGCGGGCGCCGGGTACGCGGCGGTGTACCAGGGCGTGCTGTTCCTGTTCGTCGGCGTCGTGGTCTACGCCGTGCTGGCGGGCCGCAAGCGGCGCACCGCGGGCTGACCGACCGGCCGACCGGCTGACCGGCCGACCCGGCCACGGGGCTCGGCCGGCGGGCGGGAGCCGGAGCGGACCGGAAGATCGTCCACTGGTTATCTTGGGCACCTGGCGGCGCGTCCGCACGGCGGCGCCGCCGGCCCCGAGCACCGGAAGGTGGCACGATGCCCCGCACCGCATCCCCGCACGGCGACCTCGCCGACCTCTACCGCGATCTGCACGCCCATCCCGAGCTGGCCTTCGCCGAGCACCGCACCGCGCGGATCGTGGCCGAGCGGCTGCGCGCCGCCGGGTACGAGACCGCCGAGGGGGTCGGCGGCACGGGCGTGGTGGGGGTGCTGCGCAACGGCGACGGGCCCGTGGTCGCGCTGCGCGCCGACATGGACGCCCTGCCGGTGGAGGAGCAGACCGCCCTGCCCTACGCCAGCACCGCGCGGACCACGGACGGCGAGGGCCGCCCGGTGCCCCTCATGCACGCCTGCGGCCACGACATGCACGTCACGTGCCTGCTCGGCGCGGCGGCCGCGCTCGCGGCGGACCGGGCCTCCTGGCGGGGCACTGTGCTGCTGGTGTTCCAGCCCGCCGAGGAGATGGGCCAGGGCGCCCGGGCGATGATCGACGACGGGCTGTTCGAGCGGTTCGGGCGGCCCGAGGCGGTGCTCGGCCAGCATGTGGCGCCGCTGCCGGCCGGCTATCTCGGGCTGCACCCCGGTCCGGCGTTCGCCGCCTCCGACTCGCTGCGCGTCGTGCTGCACGGCCGCGGCGGCCACGGCTCGCGGCCGGAGGCCTGCGTCGACCCGGTGGTCATGGCCGCGGCGACGGTGATGCGGCTGCAGGGCGTCGTCTCCCGGGAGGTGGCCGGGACCTCCACCGCCGTCGTCACCGTGGGGGCGCTGCACGCCGGGACCAAGCCCAACATCATCCCGGACCGGGCGGAGCTGCTGCTGAGCATCCGCACCTTCGAGCCCGGGGTGCGCGAGGGCGTGCTGGCGGCCGTGGAGCGGATCGTCCGGGCCGAGGCGGTCTCCTCGGGCGCGCCGCGCGAGCCGGAGATCGTGCGCACCGAGTCGTTCCCGGCGGTCGTCAACGACCCCGCGGCCTGCGAGCGCACGAGCGCGGCGCTGACCGGGGCGCTCGGCGCCGGGCGTCTGGTGGACCCGGGTCCCGCCACCGGCAGCGAGGACGTCGGGGTGCTGGCCGAGGCGGCCGGTGCGCCCTGCGTCTACTGGCTGCTGGGCGGCGCGGACCCGGTCGCCTTCGCCTCGGCGCGGACCTTCGAGGAGCTGGCCGACGTGGCGCGCCGGCAGCCCTCCAACCACTCCCCCCACTTCGCCCCGGTGGTCGAGCCGACCCTGACCACCGGGATCACCGCGCTGACCGCGGCCGCCCGGGAGTGGCTGGGGCAGGGCGACGCCCCGGCCGCCGGGTGAGGGCGCGCCCCGAGGGTCAGGCCAGGTAGCCGTCGGGGCGGACCAGGACGACGTCGCCCGGGGCGGCGGCGTAGGCGGCGTACGCGTGCCCGTCGGCGTCCACGACGACGCGGGCGCCGTCGGCGCCGGCCGGGGCCTCTTCGCCGGGGCGCAGCACGATCCAGGTGTGCGGTGTGCCGGACGCGGCCGGGACACGTGGGTCCGGCGTGGCCGCGTCGGGTGTGCCGCCGCCGAAGACCAGGCGGGTGAAGTGCGGCCCGCGGAAGAGGTCGAAGAGGCGGACGGGGGCGCCGGACGCGTCGCGCAGCGGGGCGTCGGGGGCGCGGTCGCCGGTGACGAGGGCGCCGGTGGCGTCGGGGGCGCGGTAGGTGATGTCGAGGCCGAAGCCCTCCTCGCCGCGCCGGTAGGCGTCCTCGTGGCCCTCGGCGTAGCGGTCGAGCAGTGCGGTGCTGATGCCGAGGACGCGGGCGGCGACGGCGCGCCGCTCGGTCTCGTAGCGGTCGAGGCCGGTCTCGGCGGCCAGTCGCCAGCCGAGGTTGTAGGCGTCCTGGACGCCGGTGTTCATGCCCTGGCCGCCGGTGGGCGGGTGGACGTGCGCGGCGTCGCCGGCGAGGAAGACCCGGCCGGCCCGGTAGCGCTCGGCGAGCCGTACGTTGGGCCGCCAGACCGTCGCCCAGCCGTGCCCGGTCAGGCGCACACCGGAGGAGACCCGGTCCAGGGCGGCCTGCATGGTGGCCAGGGAGGCGTCGTCGCCCGCGCCGAGCACGGTGGCGTACTGGAACATGCCGGTGCCGGGCAGCGGGGTCATGACGATGCCGGACATGGGGTCGCCGGCCGCCGCGAACCAGTGGCCGAAGGCGGGGTCGAGGTCCGGGGCGGTCACGTCGCCGACCAGGACCCGGAAGGTCTCGTCGGTGGTGCCCGGGAAGGGCACGCCGATCGCCTTGCGGACGAGGCTCGCGCCGCCGTCCGCGCCGACCAGGTAGTCGAAGCGGGCGCTCTCGCCGGTGGACAGGCGGGCGGTGACCTGCTCGTCGTCCTGCTCCAGCCCGACGAGCGCGACGCCCGGCTCCACCTGTACGCCGAACTCGGCGAGCCGGGCGCGCAGGATGCCCTCCAGCTGGGACTGGCCGAGCACCCAGGCGTTCGGGTACGGCACGTCCGGGCGGGGCTCGCGCGGCTCGAACATCCAGCGCACGCCCGCCGGGCGGCCGTCGAGGTGGACGCGGATCGGGGCGGGCGGCGCGCCCTCCTTCAGGACGGCGTCCAGGACGCCGAGGTCGTCGAAGACCTCCAGGGTGCGCGGCTGGATCCCGTCGCCGCGCGAGCCGTCGAAGAACCTCTCCGCCTTATCCACGATCCGCACCTTCACGCCCCGGCGGGCCAGGTCGATGCCGAGGGTGAGACCGGTGGGTCCGGCGCCGGCGACCAGCACTCGCAACATATTGAATCTCCATTCACTGAATTTAGATTCATCGTGGGGGCTGCTAGCGTGCGCTGTCAAGAAGGGCGAGGAGGATCATGTGAAACGGGCGGCGCAGGCGGCCGACACCAGGGCCGCGTTGCTGGCGGCGGCCAGGCACCTGTTCGCCACGCGCGGGTATCTGAACACCAAGATCACCGACATCACGGCGGAGGCCGGCCGGTCGGCGGGGTCGTTCTACACCCACTTCGCGGGCAAGGAAGAGCTGCTGGAGGCGCTGCTCGCGGAGGTCTCCGAGGCGGGCGACCGCCAGGCGGCCCGCCCCGAGCACAAGGCCGACTTCACCGACCCGCAGGCGATCCGCGACCACGTCGCCGGTTACGCGCGGGTGTACCGGGAGCACGCGGCGACCATGCTCGCGCTCCAGCAGGCGGCGCTGGTCGACGAGAACTTCGCCCGCACCCTGCGGCACTGGCGGCGCACCCAGTTCGAGGATCTGCGCGGCCATCTGAGCCACATCCCGGACCTGCCGGCCTCCCCCGACGTCGCCCTGACCCTGCTGGCCTCGATGTTCGACAGCCTCGGCCAGCTGTGGCCGGACATCCCCGAGGACGAGGCCGTCGAGGTGATCACCCGGTTCGCCTACCGGGCGCTGAACGGCCGGGACATCCCGGCCGGCGACTCCTGACGGCGGGCGGCTCCTGACGGCGGGCGGCTTCTGACGGCGGGCGGCTTCTGACGGCGAACCGCCCTTGACGGCAGGCGGCTCCTGACGAGGGCCACTCCTGATGGCGTGCGGCTCCCGGCGGCGGGCGCGCGAAGGGGCGCCCGCCGCCGTTTCCGGTGGCCGGCGCCCCTGGGCCGGGTCGTGCGGGAGGGTCGGGTCAGGCGATCTCGATCAGCAGGTCGCCGCCCTCCACCTGCTGGATGCGGTTGATGGCGAGGCGGCCCACCCGGCCGTCCTTGGTGGCGGTGATGGCGGCCTCCATCTTCATCGCCTCGATGCTGGCGACCGTCGCCCCGGCCGTCACCTCGTCGCCCTCGGCGACCGCGAGCGTCACCACACCGGCGAACGGCGCCGCCACATGGCCCGGGTTCGTCCGGTCGGCCTTCTCCGTCACGGGGACGTCGGAGGCGGCCGCCCTGTCGCGCACCTGGATCGGCCGCAACTGGCCGTTGAGGGTGGCCATCACGGTCCGCATGCCGCGCTCGTCGGCCTCGCCCACGGCCTGCAGCTCGATCAGCAGCCGTACGCCCGGCTCCAGATCGACGGCGTACTCCTTGGCGGGGCGCAGGCCGTAGAAGAAGTCCTTGCTGTCCAGGACGCCGGTGTCGCCGTAGGTCTGGCGGTGGGTCTCGAACTCCCGCGTGGGGCCGGGGAACAGGAGCCGGTTCAGCGTGGTGCGGCGGGTCTTCTCCAGGCCGTCGCGGTCCTCGTCGGTCAGCTCCCGCACGGGCTTGGCCGGTGCGCGGCCCTTGAGCGCCCTGGTGCGGAACGGCTCGGGCCAGCCGCCGGGCGGGGTGCCCAGCTCGCCGCGCAGGAAGCCGATGACGGAGTCGGGGATGTCGAACCGGTCGGGCGAGCGCTCGAAGTCCTCCGGGGCGACCCCGGCGCCGACCAGGTGCAGGGCGAGGTCGCCGACCACCTTGGAGGAGGGGGTGACCTTGACCAGGCGGCCGAGGATGCGGTCGGCGGCGGCGTACATCGCCTCGATCTCCTCGAAGCGGTCGCCGAGGCCGAGCGCGACCGCCTGGGTGCGCAGGTTGGACAGCTGGCCGCCGGGGATCTCGTGGTGGTAGACGCGGCCGGTCGGGGAGGCGAGGCCCGCCTCGAAGGGCGCGTAGATCCTGCGGACGCCCTCCCAGTACGGCTCCAGGTCGCCGACCGCCTTCAGGTCCAGGCCGGTGGGCCGTTCGGAGTGGTCGGTGGCGGCGACCAGCGCGGACAGCGAGGGCTGCGAGGTGGTGCCGGCCATCGAGGCGACCGCGCCGTCCACCGCGTCGGCGCCGGCCTGGATCGCGGCGAGGTAGGTGGCGAGCTGGCCGCCCGCGGTGTCGTGGGTGTGCAGATGGACGGGGAGGTCGAACTCGCGGCGCAGCGCCGAGACCAGCGTGGCCGCGGCGGGCGCGCGCAGCAGCCCGGCCATGTCCTTGACGGCCAGCACGTGTGCGCCGGCCTCGACGATCTGCTCGGCCAGGCGCAGGTAGTAGTCCAGGGTGTAGAGGCGCTCGGCGGGGTCGGACAGGTCGGCGGTGTAGCACAGGGCGACCTCGGCGACGGCGGTGCCGGTCGCCCGTACGGCGTCGATGGCGGGCCGCATCTGGCCCACGTCGTTGAGGGCGTCGAAGACGCGGAAGACGTCGATGCCGGTGGCGGCGGCCTCCTGGACGAAGGCGTCGGTGACCTCGGTCGGGTAGGGCGTGTAGCCCACGGTGTTGCGGCCGCGCAGCAGCATCTGGAGGCAGATGTTGGGCACCGCCTCGCGCAGCGCCGCCAGCCGCTCCCAGGGGTCCTCGGCGAGGAAGCGCAGGGCGACGTCGTAGGTGGCGCCGCCCCAGCACTCCAGGGAGAGCAGTCCGGGCAGGGTGCGGGCGACGACGGGCGCGACGGCGAGGAGGTCCTTGGTGCGCACCCGGGTGGCGAGCAGGGACTGGTGGGCGTCGCGGAAGGTGGTGTCGGTGACGCCGAGGGCGGGCGACTCGCGCAGCGCGCGGGCGAACCCCTCGGGGCCGAGTTCGATCAGGCGCTGCCGGGAGCCGGCGGGCGGCTCGCCCGCGGGCAGCGGCGGCAGCTTGGTGACCGGGTCGACGGTCTCGGGGCGTTCGCCGTGCGGCTTGTTGACGGTGACGTCGGCGAGGTAGGTGAGCAGTTTGGTGCCGCGGTCGGCGGAGGTGCGGGCGGTGAGCAGGTGCGGGCGCTGCTCGATGAACGAGGTGGTGACCCGCCCGGCCTGGAAGTCGGGGTCGTCCAGGACGGCCTGGAGGAAGGGGATGTTGGTGGCGACGCCGCGGATGCGGAACTCGGCGACCGCGCGCCGGGCCCGGCCGATGGCGGCCTTGAAGTCCCTTCCGCGACAGGTGAGTTTGACCAGCATGGAGTCGAAGTGGGCGCTGATCTCGGTGCCGGCGTGGGTGGTTCCGCCGTCCAGGCGGATGCCGGAGCCGCCCGGTGAGCGGTAGGCGCTGATCCGGCCGGTGTCCGGGCGGAAGCCGTTGGCGGGGTCCTCGGTGGTGATACGGCACTGCAGGGCCGCGCCGCGCAGCCGCACGGTGTCCTGGGACAGACCCAGGTCGGCCAGGGTCTCGCCGGCGGCGATGCGCAGCTGGGCCTGGACCAGGTCGACGTCGGTGACCTCCTCGGTCACGGTGTGCTCGACCTGGATGCGCGGGTTCATCTCGATGAAGACGTGGTTGCCGTCGCGGTCGAGGAGGAACTCCACGGTGCCGGCGTTGCGGTAGCCGATCTCGCGGGCGAAGCGGACGGCGTCGGCGCAGATCCGGTCGCGCAGGGCGGGGTCGAGGTTGGGGGCGGGGGCGAGTTCGATGACCTTCTGGTGGCGGCGCTGCACGGAGCAGTCGCGCTCGAAGAGGTGGATGACGTCGCCCTCGCCGTCGGCGAGGATCTGCACCTCGATGTGGCGGGGTTCGACGACGGCCTTCTCCAGGAAGACGGTCGGGTCGCCGAAGGCGGACGCCGCCTCGCGGGAGGCGGCCTCGATGGACTCGCGCAGCACGGCCGGGTCCTCGACCCGCCGCATGCCGCGTCCGCCGCCGCCGGCGACGGCCTTGACGAAGACGGGGAAGCCGATCTCGTCGGCGGCGCGGACCAGTTCGTCCACGTCGGTGGAGGGCGCGGAGGAGCCGAGCACCGGGACCCCGGCCGCGCGGGCCGCCGCCACCGCGCGGGCCTTGTTGCCCGTCAGCTCCAGGATGTCGGCGTCCGGCCCGACGAAGGTGATGCCGGCCTCGGCGCAGGCGCGCGCCAGCTCGGGGTTCTCCGACAGGAAGCCGTAGCCGGGGTAGACGGCGTCGGCGTCCGCCCGGCGGGCCGCGCGGACGATCTCGTCCACCGACAGGTAGGCGCGCACCGGGTGGCCGGGCTCGCCGATCTCGTAGGCCTCGTCGGCCTTGAGCCGGTGCAGCGAGTTGCGGTCCTCGTGGGGGAAGACGGCGACGGTGCGCGCTCCCAGCTCGTAGCCGGCGCGGAACGCGCGAATCGCGATCTCGCCGCGGTTGGCGACCAGTACCTTGCGGAACATCCTGGATCCCTTCGGCCTGCCGGTGACGAGGACCATGGTGTCGGCGACACCCCCGTGACGCCATGTGAGCCGGGCCACTCACGCCGGTGTCTCCCCCGTGCGGTGGTGCGCCGGGGGTCCGTACTCGGTGCGAACCGGTGCGAACGGCGCGGATCGCGACGGTGTGTCAGGCGGTGGCGGGCCGTTCGGCGCCCGGTCGTCCGCGGAATTGTCAGTGATCGGTAACAGCGGGATCCCCGAGGGGGTTTCCGCCGTCCTCAGAAGTGCGCGTGCCCGCAAGGCGCGCGCTACGGACACGGACTGGCGAGAAGCGGGGCGGGGACATGGCACGGCACAACGGACGGGGATGGCACGGTCGGGTGCTCGCGGCGGCGCTCGGGGTGACCGCGGTGGCCACCGCCGCGTCGGTGTGGACCGCGCAGGCCGACCCCTCCGGGGGCGGTGACGCGGCGGGCGCGGCGGGACGTCCGGCCGCGTCGGCCGCGGGGACGCCGGGCGCGCAGGGGGGCGGGGCGGCCAAGGTGGCGGTGACCATCGCGCACGCCTCCGACCGGGGCGAGCGGGGCGTCAACATCACCATCGACGACGGCCCGGACCCCACCTGGACCCCGCAGGTGCTCCAGGTGCTGCGGGAGTACGGGGTGAAGGCGACGTTCTGCATGGTGGGCCCGCAGGCGAAGGCGCACCCCGATCTGGTGAAGGCGGTCGTGGCGGCCGGGCACCGGCTGTGCGACCACACGGTGTCGCACGACACCGCCATGGACCACAAGTCCGAGGCGTACCAGTCGCAGCAGATCCTCGACGCCGAGGGCATGATCACCGAGGCGTCGGGGGGCGTCCGGCCGATGTACTACCGGGCTCCGGGCGGCGCGTTCACCCCGTACAGCCGCTCGCTGGCCGCCTCCCACGGGATGCGGCCGCTGGGCTGGAACGTCGACTCCAAGGACTTCGAGCGGCCGGGCGCGGCGGCCATCGTCGCCACCGTGAAGCAGGAGATCGCCAACGGTCCGACCGTGCTGTTCCACGACGCGGGCGGGGACCGCTCGCAGACCGTGGCCGCGCTGCGCGAGGTGCTGCCGTGGCTGAAGCAGCAGGGGTACTCCTTCGGTTTCCCGGTGCGCTGAAGCTCCGGGTTCCCGGTGCGCTGAGCGGGGGCGGCCGGTCCGGCGGGGCGGTGGTGAGGGGGCCTCAGGCCGGACGGGCCGCCGCCGTCGTCGTATCGGGACGGCCGCCGGCCAGGGCCGCGGCCGTCAGGGCGGCCCACCCGAGGGCGCTGGCGACCGCGCCGGCCCGGCGGACCCGGCCGGTGACGGTACGGCCGAACAGCACGGCGTCGCCGACGTCCGAGGCGATGCGCACGGCCGCCGCGGTGACCAGGGCCGGTCCCGCCGGGGCGAGGAGCATCGCCAGGCCACCGGCCGCGTCGCGCCAGGCCAGCGGACGCAGAGCCATGGCGGTGTACGGGTGGGTCCCGCCCTGTTCGCCGGCCATCCCCACCGGGCGGGCCAGCCAGTCCGGCCGGCGGACGGCCGTCACTCCGTAGACGGTCGTCGCCGCCCCGACCACGCGCAGCAGTCCTGTCCGCACCGAAGGCACCTCCGCGGGAGACGACCGCCGGGCCGTGTCCGGCGGCTTTTTCCGTTTCATCCGGCTCATCCGGCTCGTCCGGCTTCGTTCCGAGAGGCGCGTACCCGTGGCCGGGCGATTGTCACGTACACCGAGAGAGGATTTGTGGCCGATTTGGGTGCACAGTGGAAGGAGCACCAACCCCCTCATACGGAGGCGGTCATGATCGTCCTCGGTGTCATTCTGCTGGTGGTCGGATTCGTCACCGGCATTTCCATCCTCTGGACCATCGGCATCATCCTGGCCGTGGTCGGCGCGGTCCTGTGGCTGCTGGGCAGCACGGGGCATGCGGTGGCCGGCCATCGCCACTATTGGTGACCGACCGGACGGCACTCGTTTCCGGCCCGGCACCGGGCACCGTACCCGACCGACAGCGAACGGCTCCGCGCCCCGGCGCGGGGCCGTTCGCCCTGCTCGCACCCCCGATCCGGAATTCGGGCGCCGTGAATGGATCGTGAACGGTCTATTCCGCGCGGGGCGGGGTAGCCGCACAGGCGGAAGAGCAGTAACACACTGTGACACTTTGAGGCAACCACATGGCCGTCCCGCTTAGGCAGAAGGCGTCGGATGGGCCGGACCGGAACAGGAACACGGGTGTCGCGCTGCGCTGGCACGCCCACTGGGACAGTGGGGCGATCAGTGCGGCCGAGGCTCGTGCGGCAGTCGGCAGCTTCCTGGACCGTGTCTGCGCCACCGGCGGCATCACCGTCCCCCGTCGCGTGGCTCAGGACGCGCAACTGGTGGTCAGCGAGCTGATCACCAATGTCATACGACACGCTCCCGGAGCCTGCGGCTTGCGCCTGGAGGTGTGGCCCGACAGCGGGCTGGTGCAGATCAGCGTGTGGGACACCTCGCCCCGGCCGCCCCGGCCCCGGCCGCACGACGGCCGCCGGGTGGGCGGTCACGGCCTGGAGATCGTCAAGGCGGTCAGCCACTGCCTGACCGTCACCGACCGTGCGCTCGGCAAGCAGGTCACCGCTCAGTTGCTCATGTCTCCCGTCTCGCCGACGGGGTGACTTCGGCATGTCCCGACCCGGTGCGTCCCGGCCGTGATGACAGCGCGGCGGGCGTACCGGGTCTTCGGTGCCGAGGGCCGCGGTGACCGGGCTTCGGCATTCCGGCTCCTCGGTCTCCGGGTCTTCGGTGACCTGGTCCTCGGCTCTCGGGTCTCGGCGTGGGCCGGTCGACCCGGTACACGGCACGGGACGGCGGACCGCTTCTCGCGGTCCGCCGTCCCGTGTCGCCCGGCCCGTGCGCCCGGTGGCCGGGCGTGGTCAGATCCGTCCGCCGGTGAGCCGGGTGAGGGGGCCCTGGGTGCGGCGGCCCGCCCGGCGGCCCAGCGCGTACGAGGCCGCGCTGAGGGCGGCGACGCCGCCGCCGAGGCCCGCGGCGACGATCTTGCGCTGGGCGATCAGCGTCCACGCCGTGCGGGCGGTGGCCGCGACCTGCCCGGAGGCCGCGACGACGGCCTGGCGGCCCGCAGCGACGCCCTTGGCGGCGCTCTGCGCGACGCCGCTGGTCGCCTCGGCGGCCTTCGCCGCGCCCGCCTTGGCGGCCGAGGCCGCGGTGTCCGTCTTCGCCGTCGCCGCGTCGGCGGCCCGGGCGGCCGGCACGGTCGCCTTGTCCGCGGCCCGCCGGGCCTTCGCGGCGGTGTTCTTCTGGTCGGTACTGCCGTTGGATGTGCTGCCGTTGGATTCCGTCATGTAGCACCGCCTTGCCCCTCGTTCCGTCGGCAAACTCCGCTCTCCGGCGCTGTCAAGTCCGCCCGCCCGCCGCCGGGTTCCCGGGCCGGCCCGCAGGCGGGCCGCGGCCACCGCCGGCCGGCGGTGCGACCGGTCCCGCAGGGGGCCGGGGCGGCCGTACGGTCTGCGGGTGCGGGGGGTCGCGCGGTCGGCCATTCTGGGAGGGAACGACGCCGCGAAGGAGTGCACGATGAGCATGATGGACAAGCTCAAGGGCCTGCTGAAGGGGCACGAGGAGCAGGCCGGCAAGGGCATCGACAAGGGCGGTGACTACGTCGACGAACGCACCCAGGGCAAGTACCGCAGCCAGGTCGACACGGCTCAGGACAGGATGAAGCAGCAACTGGGCGACCAGGACCGGGGCCCGGACCAGCCGACGCGGTGACGCGCCACGCGCCCGGCCGCTGAGAACCGGCCCCGCGTCCCGGGCCCGGTGCGGACGCCCGGCGCCCTGCCGCGCCCGGTCCGGGTGAGCCGTCGGCGCCCGTGTCGTGCCCGGTCCGCTTCCGTGCGGGCCGGGCACGACGCGTGGGCGCGTCCGGCGGGCGGGGTCACCGGCCCGTCGCCGTCAGGCCCGCCGACGGGCGGATGTTCTGGTTGAGGCGGAACATGTTCGCCGGGTCGTAGGCGTCCTTGACCTCGACGAGCCGCCGGTGGACGGCGTCCGGGTAGGCGGCGCGCACCTTGTCCTCGCCGGCGTCGCCGGTGAAGTCGACGTACAGGCCGCCGTCGCCGTGGGCGGTGATCTCCCGGCGGGCCGCGCGCACCCACGCCGCGTGGCCCTCGAAGCCCGCCGCCCTCGAAGCCCGCCGCCGTCGGGGACCGCGCGATCACGTCGCACAGCACGCTCGCGTCGCGTCTGCCGAACGCGGTGGCGTCGGCGGGCACCCGGGCGAAGGCGCCGCCGAGCTGGTGCAGATGCGGTTCGCTGAACGGGGTCGGGGTGGTCGGGTGCAGCCGCAGCAGCGGGTCGAGCACGGCGTCGGACACGTGGCTGCCCCTCAGCGGCAGGCTGTCGCCGGACCGTCGGCGCCACGCGTCGAGCGGGGGCGCCGACGCCCTGCGGGCCCGTGCGCCGCCGTCAGGCGGGGCGCTCGCCGTACACGCGGTGGGGTTCGGCGTCCGCCCACCGGACGTCGAGGCCGAGGCCGGGCCGGCCGGTGTCGGGCCGCAGTGCGCCGTCGGCCGGGGACAGGACGCCGTCGAACACCAGGCGCTCGAACCGGACGTGGTCGTGGAAGTACTCCAGGTGCCGCAGCCGGCGCACGGCGCAGAAGGCGTGGGCGGAGACCGCGGGCGCGCAGTGCGCGGACAGGTCCAGGTGGTGGGCCGACGCCAGTCCCGCGACCTCCAGCAGAGCGCTGATCCCGCCGCAGCGGGTGACGTCCGCCTGGAGGCAGTCCACCGCGCCAGCGGCGACCAGGTTGACGAAGTCGCGTGTGGTGTAGGCGTACTCCCCCGCGGCGATCTCCAGGCGCGCCGGTCCCCGCTCGCTCAGCATGCGCAGGCCCTCGATGTCGGCCGAGCTGACCGGCTCCTCGAACCAGCGCACGTCCCACTCGTCGTGGAAGCGGTGCGCCCAGTACAGCGCCTCCTTGCGGCCGAGCGCCCCGTTGGCGTCGGTGAGGATCTCGGTGGCGTCGCCGACCGCCGCGCGGACCGCGGTGAGCCGCTCGGGGTCGCGCCGCGGATCGCGCGAGGTCTTCAGCTTCACCCGGCCGATGCCCTGTTCCGTCCAGCCGGCGAGCTGGCCGGCGAGGCGGTCGAGGGAGTAGTTGGTGAAGCCGCCGCTGCCGTAGACGGGGACCCGGTCGTGGTGGGCGGGCAGCACGTGGACCAGCGGCAGGTCCAGCAGCCTGGCCTTGAGGTCCCACAGGGCGATGTCCGCGGCGGAGGCTGCCATGGCCCCGACGCCGGGCCGGCCGGCGTTGCGGATCCGGCGGCCCGTCAGTTCCCGCAGGGCGGGCGGGGCGACGGCGCTGCGCCCCCGGAGCAGCGGGGCGACGGCGCCGGAGAGGAAGGCGGCGACCGAGACGTCTCCGTAGGTGTAGCCGAGGCCGGTCCGTCCGCCGGCGTGCACCCGCACCAGGATCATGGTGGTGGAGTCCCACTCCAGGGTGCCGTCCTGCTCGGCGCCGTCCGGTCCGTCGGTGGGCAGGGTGAAGGCGTGGACGTCCACGGCGTCGATCGGGCGGTCGGGACCGGGCACCCGTGCCATGCGTACTCCTTCGCCGTCACCGCTGTCACCGCCGACAGCCTCGGTCGTCACCTTGGGTGACCCGTGCGGGGGTCCGTAAACCGGGTGGGCGTCGGGCCGCTGTGCCGCCGCGGGTCACTCGTGAGACGGAAGGTGCGGCGCAGGCGGCCGAACGTCCGCATGGGGCGGCGCGCAGAGCGGGACCCCATTGGTCAGCACCGGGGGCCGCTTCCCCGTTTCCGCCGCGGAACCCGAGGTGAAACCATGCGCGTCCTGTTCGTCCATCCCAGCCCCCTGATGTACTCGGAGATCTTCCTCAGGCTGGAGCCGCTCGGTCTGGAGCGGGTGGCCGCCGCGGCCCGTGCCGCCGGGCACCAGGTGCGGGTGGTCGATCTGCAGGTCCTCGGGCACAAGGAGCTGCGCCGGATCGTGCACGCGTTCCGGCCGCAGGCGGTCGGCTTCGGGCTGAACTACCTGGCCAACATCCCCGAGGCCATCGACCTGGCCCGGGCGATCAAGCGCGCGGTGCCCGGGTGTTTCGTGTTCTTCGGCGGGCACAGCGTCTCCTTCGTGGCCGACGACGTGCTGCGCCAGGCCGAGGGCGCCGTGGACGCGGTGGTGCGCGGCGAGGGCGAGCCGGCCATGGCGCCGCTGCTGGCGGCGGTGACGGACGGCGGCCTCGGCCAGGTGCCGGGCGTGGTGACCGCCGACGGGCACGGGCCGCCCCCGCGCATGCTGCACGGCATCGACGAGCCGCGCCCGGCGCGCGACCTGATGCGCCACCGGCGCCGCTACTTCATCGGCGAACTCGACCCGTGCGCCTCCATCGAGTTCACCCGCGGCTGCCCCTGGGACTGCTCGTTCTGCTCCGCGTGGACGTTCTACGGCCGCAGCTACCGCAAGGCGAGCCCCGAGGCCGCCGCCGCGGAGCTGGCGTCCATCGCCGAGCCCAACGTGTTCGTCGTGGACGACGTGGCCTTCATCCGGCCCGAGCACGGCGACGCCATCGCCGCCGAGCTGGAGCGGCGCCGTATCCGCAAGCAGTACTACCTGGAGACCCGCGCCGACGTGCTGCTGCGCAACACCGAGGTGTTCGAGCGCTGGACCCGGCTGGGGCTGCGCTACATGTTCCTCGGGATGGAGGCGCTGGACGCCGAGGGGCTCGACCGGTTCCGCAAGCGGGTCGACCCCGACGACAATCTGCGCGCGCTGGAGACGGCGCGGCGGCTCGGGATCAACGTGGCGGTCAATCTGATCGTGGACCCGGCGTGGGACGCCGAACGCTTCCGGCTGGTGCGGGAGTTCGCGCTGTCCGTGCCGGAGATCGTGCACCTGACGGTGATGACGCCGTATCCGGGCACGGAGATCTGGCGCACCGAGTCGCGCCGGCTGACGACGCGGGACTACCGGCTGTTCGACATCCAGCACGCGGTGGTGCCCACCACGCTGCCCCTGGCGCGGTTCTACGAGGAGCTGGTGCGCACCCAGTCCGTCATCCACCGCAAACACCTCGGTCTGCGCACGGCGTTCGGCGCGGCCCGCATCCTGGCGGACCGGCTGGCGCACGGCCAGACCAACTTCGCCCGGATGCTGTGGAAGTTCCACCGCGTCTACAACCCGCGGCGGCAGCTCGCCGACCACGGCCGTCCCGTCCGCTACCGGCTCCCGCTGCCGCCCGCGGCGCCCGTCGGCGACCGCCGGGAGCTGTACATCCACACCGGTCCGGCGCCCCGTTCCGGGCCTGCCGCGCGCCCGGCCGGCGGCGCGGCCGACCGGACGCAGTGAGCCGACCGGACGCAGTGAGACGAGTCGCGGATTCAGCACGTGGAGGGCGCTCATGTCGCAGACACACCCCGGCCTGGCCGCCCCGCAGCGGACCGCACGGCCGCCGCGGGGCCGTACCGGGGAGACGATCCGGGACTATCTGACCACGACCGACCACAAGAAGATCGGTCATCTGTACCTGGTCACGTCGTTCGCCTTCTTCCTGGCGGCCGGTGTGATGGCGCTGCTGATGCGGGCCGAACTGGCGCGTCCCGGGCTGCAGATCATGGACCAGGAGCAGTACAACCAGCTGTTCACCATCCACGGCACGATCATGATGCTGCTGTTCGCGACGCCGACGTTCGCCGGGTTCGCCAACGCGGTGATGCCGCTGCAGATCGGCGCCCCGGACGTCGCCTTCCCCCGGCTGAACGCGCTCACCTACTGGTTCTTCCTGTTCGGCGGGGTGACGGTGGTGTCCGGGTTCGCGGTGGACGAGGGGGCGGCGCCGTTCGGCTGGTTCGCCTACACGCCGCTGAGCCGGGCCGAGCACAGTCCCGGCCACGGCGGCGACCTGTGGGCGATGGGGCTGGTCGTCGCGGGCCTGAGCACCACGCTCGGCGCCGTGAACTTCATCGCCACGATCCTGTGCCTGCGCGCCCCCGGGATGACGATGTTCCGGATGCCGATCTTCACCTGGAACGTGCTGTTCACCTCGATCCTGGTGCTGCTGGCCTTCCCGGTGCTGACGGCGGCGCTGCTGGCCCTGGAGGCGGACCGCAAGCTCGGCGCCCACATCTACGACCCGGCCAACGGCGGCGCGCTGCTGTGGCAGCACCTGTTCTGGTTCTTCGGCCATCCGGAGGTCTACATCGTGGCGCTGCCGTTCTTCGGCGTCGTCACGGAGATCATCCCGGTCTTCAGCCGCAAGCCGATCTTCGGCTACGCGGGCATGGTGGGGGCGACCATCGCGATCACCATGCTGTCGGCCACCGTCTGGGCGCACCACATGTTCGCCACCGGCGGGGTGCTGCTGCCGTTCTTCTCGGTGATGTCGTTCCTGATCGCGGTGCCCACCGGGGTGAAGTTCTTCAACTGGATCGGCACCATGTGGAAGGGGTCGCTGTCCTTCGAGACGCCGATGCTGTGGTGCATGGGCTTCCTGGTGACCTTCCTGCTCGGCGGGCTCAGCGGCGTCCTGATCGCCTCGCCGCCGCTGGACTTCCATCTGACCGACAGCTACTTCATCGTGGCCCATCTGCACTACGTGCTCTTCGGGACGATCGTGTTCGCCACCTTCGGCGGGTTCTACTTCTGGTGGCCGAAGATGACGGGCAAGCTGCTGGACGAGCGGCTGGGGAAGATCCACTTCTGGTCGCTGTTCGTCGGCTTCCAGACGACGTTCCTGGTGCAGCACTGGCTGGGCGAGATGGGCATGCCGCGCCGCTACGCCGACTATCTGGCCGCCGACGGGTTCACCGCGCTCAACATGGTGTCCTCGATCGGCGCGTTCCTGATCGGCCTGTCCACCCTGCCGTTCCTGTACAACCTGTGGAAGACCGCCCGGCACGCGCCGAGGGTGGAGGTGGACGACCCCTGGGGGTACGGCAGATCGCTGGAGTGGGCGACCTCCTGTCCCCCGCCGCGGCACAACTTCACCGCGCTGCCGCGCGTACGGTCCGACTCGCCGGCCTTCGACCTGCACCATCCGGCGGTCCTGCGGGAGCTGCCGGGGGCCGAGCACGGGACGGTCGAGCCCACTCCCGACACCCTGGGGAAGCAGAGCGAATGAAATCCGAGGCGTACCTCTTCGCCGGTGTGGCCGTGTTCTTCCTGCTCACCGACGTGGCCTACATCTGGTTCGCGCGGGAGCCGGCCGGCATCGCCGCGCTGACCGTGTCGTGCTTCATGGCGTCGGTGATCGCGTTCTTCTGCCTGGTCAACCACCGGCGCAAGGGGCCGCGTCCGGAGGACCGGCAGGACGGGGAGGTCCACGAGCGCAGCGGCCGGCTCGACTTCTTCCCGCCGCACAGCCGCAACCCGGTGGTGACCGCGGCCGGCGTGACGCTCTGCGCCGTCGGCGTCGTCTACGGCTTCTGGCTGTTCATGATCGGGATCGGCGTCCTGGCGATCGGACTGCTCGGCATGGTGCTGGAGTTCGCGGACCGCGACGACCGCTGACGCGGGGTGCGCCGGGAGGGCTACGGATGCCGCGAGCCCTGAAACTCAACCCCAAAATCTACATAAAAGGGGCATAAATCACCCGCACGGGGGAACCCTTGCACAAGGCAAAGGAACCCTTTTGGAGAGGAGACGACAGCAATGTCGTATCCACATCGCTCCAGCTCCAGTGACGTGGGCAGCACCACCCATCCGGAGATGATGCACTCGCATCCCGAGATGGCCGAGATGCGCGAGCGGCTCGAACGCACCGCGTCGAGCGGCCCGGCGATCGCCATCGAAGGTCTCATCCTCCTGACCGGTCTGTACGCGGCGATCTCCCCCTGGGTCGTGCACTTCGCGATCCAGCCGGCCATCACCGTCAACAACCTGATCGTGGGCATCACCATCGGCCTGATCGGGCTCGGTCTGGCCCTCGCCCCGGAGCGCATGTTCCGGCTGTCGTGGGCGCTGGTGCCGCTCGGCGTGTGGCTGTTCATCTCCCCGTGGGTGGTGACCCTCACGCACAGCGCCCGGGCGGGCATCATCTGGAACAACTGCTGGGTGGGCGCGATCACCGCCGCGCTGGGCCTGGCGGCCATGGGGCTGACCATCGGCGTGGCGCGTCAAGGCCACCGGGGCCGCCGATGACACAGAGGGAGAGCCCGCCGTGCCGGTGCCCCGGGCACGGGCACGGCGCTCCGCCGGGCCGGCCGTCCGCCGCAGGCGGCGTCCGCGACCCGGCGGGCGGCCGTCCGCTCACTCCCGCGGGGCGGTGCTCCCGCCCGCCACGGGGTCGGCGGTGCGGCCGGCGATCTGCAGCCGTTCCTCGGCGGTGGTGGGCGCGTCGACGCGTTCGCCGTAGTACCAGGCGCTGAGCGCGGCCCGCAGCCGGTGCCGCAAGGGGGCCCCGGGGCCCGGATGTTCCAGGGGCAGTGGGATGTCCCGGACGAGGAACCTGTACCGGTCCCGCGCATCGACGTCCGTGTGGCGTTCGGACATGCCGCCGGGCAGGTCCTGGTACACCTGGCCGGTCTCCTCGCCCTCCTCCAGCAGCCGCCGCTCGTGCCTCTGGAGCGCCAGGCACACCCGCTTGGTGATCAGGAAGGCGAGGACCGGGCCGAGGAAGAACAGCACCCGGAGGATCCAGGTCAGGCCGTTGACGGAGACACGGAAGACGTAGGCGATGACGTCGTTGCCGCCGGCCAGCAGCAGGACGGCGTACCAGACGAGCGCGGCGACGCCGAGCCCGGTGCGCACCGGGCGGTCGCGCGGCCGGTCGCACAGATGGTGCTCGACGAGGTCGCCGGTGATCCAGCGCTCGAAGGAGGGATAGGCGTAGAGGACCAGGAACAGCAGCGCCGGCAGGACCACGGCCGGCAGCAGCACGTTCCACATGAAGGTGTGTCCGGCGACGTTCCACTCGACGCCGGGCATCAGGCGCAGCGCGCCTTCCAGGAAGCCGACGTACCAGTCCGGCTGCGCGTCGGTGGACACCTGGTCGGGGACGTACGGGCCGAAC
The DNA here is from genome assembly GCF_019890635.1 of Streptomyces sennicomposti. GTDB lineage: Bacteria > Actinomycetota > Actinomycetes > Streptomycetales > Streptomycetaceae > Streptomyces > Streptomyces sennicomposti. The sequence goes on along the minus strand of NZ_JAIOAB010000010.1, from coordinate 3,201 downwards.
GCCCAGATGGGATTGATCTGCGCGATCGCGCCCGCGACGGCGAGGACGCCGAAGACCATCAGGGACAGTCCGGTGGACTTCGCGGTGAACGCCGGGAACATGGGCGGCCCCACCACATTGCGGTTGGTCCTTCCCGGCCCCGACCACTGGGTGTGCTTGAGGTACACCACCAGGATCAGGTGGACGGCGATCAGCGCGATGATCAGGCCCGGCACGAACAGCACGTGCACGATGTACAGCCGGCTGATGATCCGGTGGCCCGGGAAGGGGCCGCCCCAGGCGAAGTAGGCGAGATACGTGCCGACGACCGGGACGGACTGCACGATGGAGTTCGCGGTGCGCAGACCGGTGCCGGAGAGCAGGTCGTCGGGCAGGGAGTAGCCGCAGAAGCCCTCCAGGAGCGCCAGCAGGAACAGGGTGACGCCCACGAACCAGTTGGTCTCGCGCGGCCTGCGGAAGGCGCCCGTGAAGAAGATCCGCAGCATGTGCGCCCCGATGGCCGCCACGAACACCAGTGCGGCCCAGTGGTGCATCTGCCGCATCAGCAGCCCGCCGCGCACCTCGAAGCTGAGGTACAGGGTGGAGTCGTAGGCCTGGGAGACCAGCAGGCCGCGCAGGGGGCCGTACGCGCCGCGGTAGGGCGTCTCGGCCAGGCTCGGGTCGAAGAAGAGCGTGAGGAACGAGCCGGTCAGCACCAGGGCGGCGAAGCTGTAGAGGGCGATCTCGCCGAGCAGGAAGGACCAGTGGTCGGGGAAGGCCTTGCGCAGCAGTTGCCCGGCCATTTCGGAGACGGGCGCGCGCCGGTCGGCGACGACGTACGCCCGGAAGGCGGCCTGCCGGGTCCGGGCCTGGAATCTCGCCTTGCGGCGCCGCGTCAGCACGGCCGCATCACGCTCCTCGGGTGTCGTCTCCGGCGTCCACCGGGTGTGCCGGACCGCCGGGTGTTTCAATCTTGGGTGTGCGGCCCGCGCGCACGGCGCAGGCGTGCCGGGGGCACCCCCATTGCCACGGCGACGGTGAGGACGCGGTGTGGACGGTCGAAGCGGTGTCGTGGCGGAACTGACGGCGGAGCACGCCCGCGTCCGGTCGCTGTTCGACCGCATCCGCGCCGCGCGCCCGGGCGGCGCGGAGCGCACCGCCCTGGTGGAGCGGGCGGCCGCCGCGCTGGTGCGCCACGCGGTGGCCGAGAAGGCCTGGCTGTACCCGGCGGTGCGCCGGTATGTGCCGGACGGCGACGCCCGGGCCGAGCGCGAGCTGCGCGCGCACCGGGAGGTCGAGGAGCTGCTCGCGTCGCTGACGGCGGCGGACCCGGCGGGCGAGGAGTTCACGGAACTCCTGGTGGCGGTGGTCGCCCGGGTGACGCGGCAGTTCGTGGAGCAGGAGCAGACGCTGTTCCCGCGGCTGGAGGCCGGGTGTCCGCAGGAGGTCCTGCGCGACCTCGGCGACCGGGTCCGCGCGACCGAGGCGGCCGCGCCGACCCGGCCCCGTCCCGCCGCCCCCGACGCGGCCCCGCTGGTACGGCTCACCGCGCAGGTGTGGGGACCGCTGGACCGGCTGCGGGACCGGTCGGCGCGGCGCGGGCGCGGGTGAGGAACGGCGTACGGGTGCCCGGCGGGCGGGAACGCCGCGCCGCGGGGCCCGACGGCCCGGTGGGCGCGAGCAGCCGTCGGGGACCGACGGCCCGGTGCGCGATATTCCGCGTCGGCCGGCGTCGTCGGGGGTACTGCGGAGCTACGGACCGCATCGGCCCCGGCCGGGCGGCGGCCTCCCCCGCGTGCGCCGGGCGTCGCCCGGCCCGAGCGCCGGGAGGCACCGCCGTATCCGCCCTGTCGCCGGATCCGAAGGAGCCCTCGTGAACTACGAACGCGAACTCGCTCAGATCGAGAAGCAGTTGGTGACGCAGGACCCCCTGCTGGCGGAGAAGCTGGAGACGTTCGAGCAGATCACCGCCCCCCGGCCGCCCCGCGCCGGACCGCGCCGCCGCGTCTACCTCCTGGCCGCCATCGTCTTCGTGCTGCTCGCCCTCACCTCCGCCCTGGCCTCCGGCGCGGCCACCGAGCATCCCAGGCCACCGCAGGTGGTCCCCGAGCAGCCGGCCGGGTCCGGATAGGCACGCCGCCCGCGTCCGGGCACGTCACCGGCGTCCGGATGACTTACGGTTTGTGCGGGAACGCGGTGCCGCCGGACCGCGGGCGCGCCCGACCGGACGATCCGCCGCACGGCCGCGGCCCCGAGGAGCCCGAGGAGCGGCGGGATGACCGGTGACAGCAGACACCAGGAGCCCGGGCACGACGGCGGGCCCACGGCCTCGCGCGCGGACATCGGGGGGCACCGCTTCCCGCGGCTGCGGCGCACCGTGCTCGCCGTGGAGGACCGCCTCGGCGCGTTCGCGCTGGTCCGGCGGGGCCGCGACCTGGAGCTGATGCACCGCGCGATGGGGTTCGCCACCCTCTCGCTGGTCACGCTGGCGCCGCTGCTGATCGTGGTGGCCGCCGCCGATCCGCTGGGCGAGGGCGGTTTCGCGTACTGGCTGGTGGACGGCATGGGGCTGTCCGGCCGGTCCGCGCGGGTGCTGACCGACATCATCAGTCCCCCGGTCAAGGTGATCAGCACCACCAGCGTCTGGGGCGGTGTCCTGCTCGCCGTGTTCGGCGTGTCCTTCGCGGGCAGCGTGCAGAACGGCTACGAACGGATCTGGGGCCTGCCGCCCGGCCCCTGGCACCGGGTGTGGCGGCAGCTGACGTGGCTGGCCGTGATGACGGCGTACCTCTACCAGGAGGTGCTGAACCGGCAGCAGTTCGAGGGCCTCGAGCGGGTGGCGGTGTCCACGAGCACCGGCGCGCTGTTCTTCTGGTGGAGCCAGCGGTTCCTGCTGGGCGGGCAGGTCCCCTGGCGGCGTCTGCTGCCGGGCGCGATCGCGACCATGGTGGGGCTCGGCGGGCTGCGCGTCTTCTCCAACCTGGTCTTCACCCCGCTCATCGTCGACAACGCGGTCAGCTACGGCACGGTCGGGATCGTCCTCGTCGTGGAGTCGTGGCTCACCGGCGTCGGCTTCGTCGTCTTCGGCGGCGCGATGTTCGGCCGCTGGTTCTGCGAGCACCACTGGCTGCCCCGCCTGCGGTGACGACGGGGCGGGACGCGCAGGGGGCCGGAGGGGTGTCGAAGACGTAGTCCGCGAGCGGGGCGGGCGTGCCGGACAGC
>NZ_JAIOAB010000001.1 GCF_019890635.1 Streptomyces sennicomposti | reverse complement strand
CAAAGGGTTGGACCCCGAACTTCGGTTCCGGGTCCAACCCTTTTTTGTTTGCCGTCACGCGCCGTTCACATTGCGCTACGAGCATCTGCGCCATGAGGGCTACCGCACTGCTCAGGGCCGCCGGCGTCGGTGCCGGTGACGAGGTCGTCGTACCGGCGTTCGGCAATGTGGAGGTCGCCGAAGCGGTGATACAGGCCGGGGCGCAGCCGGTCTTCGCCGACATAGACCCGGTGACCTACTGTCTCGACGCCACCGCGGTCGAAGCGGCCGTCACTCCCCGGACGGCGGCCGTCGTTGTCGTCCACCGCTTCGGGCGGCCGGCCGACGCCCGGCGGCTGGGCGAGGTGGGGCGGCGGCACGGGCTGCTGGTGCTGGAGCACAGGGAGTCTGACGCGCCGTACGACGAGACGGCGCAGCGCCGGGAGCGGGCCGCCTATCTGGACGCGAAGCTGCGCGGAGTGCGCACGCCCGAGGCCGGCGCCGGGCACACCTACCAGCAGTACGTGGTGCGGGTGCCGGGCAACGGGCGGCCGGACCGGGACGCCTTCGCACGCGCCGTACGGGCCAGGGGAGTCGACTGCCGGGTGCCGGTCAAGACGCCGGTGCACCGACTGCCCGCGTTCCGCCGGTATCTGTCGCTGCCGGAGACCGAGCGGGCCGCCGAGGAGACGCTCGCGCTGCCCGTGGACGCCTCGCTGACGCGGCGGGAGATGCAGCGGATCGTGTCGGCGTGCAACGCGCTGGGCGGACCGATCGTGGTTGGGAGCACGGCCGGATTCGGGGTATGATCTATTCCGTTGCCGCGAGGGAAACCTCGAAAAAGGCGACCGGCCCCTATAGCTCAGTCGGCAGAGCGTCTCCATGGTAAGGAGAAGGTCAACGGTTCGATTCCGTTTGGGGGCTCCGAAGAGAAAAGGCCTCGCCCTTCCGGGCGGGGCCTTTTTCGTATCCCGAAGCTCGTACTCCGAAGTCGCCGCAGGGCTCAGTCCCTCGGGAGTTCCGGCACGCGCATCGCGAGGATCGCCATGTCGTCGGACGGCGCGTCCGAGGCGAAACGCTCCACCGCGCGCATGATGCGGGCCGCGACCGCGCCGGCCGTCAGCCCCGTGCACGTGGTGAGGACGTCGGCGAGGCCGTCGTCGCCCAACATCCGCGTGCCCTCGCGGCGCTCGGTGACGCCGTCCGTGACGCACAGCAGGACGTCGCCCGGCTCCAGGAGACCACCGACTGCTCGTACAGCTCCAGGTCCTCCATGACGCCGAGGAGCGGCTGCGGTTCGGCGGCCGGTTCCACCGAGCCGTCCTGGCGCAGGCGCAGCGGCAGCGGATGGCCGGCGCAGACCACCTTCAGATGGGCGCTGCCGTCCTCCTGCGGCCACAGCTCGCCGTAGAGGAGGGTGAGGAAGCGGCTGCGGGCCCCCTCGTCCAGGATGGCGGAGTTGAGGCGTTCCAGCACGGCCGGGCCGCCGTAGCCCTCGCGGGCCAGGAGGCGCAGCGCGTGCCGGGCCAGGCCCGTGACGGCCGCGGCCTCCGGGCCGGTGCCGCAGACGTCGCCGATGGCGAAGCCGTACGCGCCGTCGCGGATCGGGAAGAGGTCGTAGAAGTCGCCGCCGACCTCGTTGCCCTCGCCGGCCGCGCGGTAGATGACGTCGACCTCGACGCCGTCGATCTGCGGCAGGCCGGGCGGGAGCAGGCTGCGCTGGAGGGACTGGCTGATGGCCGTGCGCTCCGAGTACAGGCGGGCGTTGTCCAGGGCGAGCGCGGCGCGGCGGCTGAGGTCCTCGGCGAGTTCCAGGATCTCCTGGCGGAAGTGGTCGTCGGTGGGCTTGCCGAGGGTGAGCATGCCGATGACGCGGTTGCGGGCGACCAGGGGCAGGACGACGGTCTCTCCGCCGACCGCGGCGGCGGTGGCGAGGGTGGGGCCGATGGTGCTGCCGATGCGGTGGTGGGAGTCGCCGAGGCTGAGGCTGCGCATGGAGCTGCGCAGGGCGGCCTGGTGGGCGGCCTCGCCGGGGGCGGACCAGACGCGGGCTCCGGGGGTCGGCACCGGGTCGGGCGGGGCGATCTTCGACAGCAGGGACTTGATGCCGTCGATGAGTTCCTCGTCCTCGTGCAGGACGTAGGAGAGGTAGGGCTCGGAGGCCTGGTCGGCGATGGTGTAGACGGCGCACCAGGTGGCGAGGGTGGGGACCGTCATCTGCGCCATCAGGGCGAGGGTCTGGTCGCGGTCCAGGGTGCCGGCCAGCAGGTCGGAGGCCTCGACGAGGAAGCTGAGGGAGCCGCGGCGCAGCCGCTCCAGCTCGCCGAGGCGGGCCGATTCGACGGCCAGGGCGATGCGGTCGGCGGCGAACTGGAGGCGCAGCGCCTCCTCGTTGGAGTACCGGCCGGGGGCTTCGGCGGCGACGCCGAGTGAGCCGGTGAGGCGGCCCTCGACCTTCAGCGGGACCGTGACGACCGAGCGCATGCCGGTGCCGCCGAGCAGCGGGACGGCTGCGGGGGTGGCGCTGAGGTCGTCGTGGACGGCGGGCATGCGGGCCGAGCCGTAGCGGCCGGGGCCGGCCTCGACGGGGACGCGGGCGAAGCGCTGGCGGGCGGAGGGCAGGCCGGTGGAGGCGCGGACCTCCAGTTCGGTCTCGTCGTCGGTGGCCAGCAGCAGGAAGGCGGCGTCGCCGTCGAGCATGTCGCGGGCGCGTTCCACGGTGCGCTGGAGGAGGCCGTCGAGGTCGTCGGGGGCCGGGGAGCCGATGAAGACCTCGAACGGGTCGGTGGCGGAGCCGTCGGCTCCGGCGCCCGTGTCCCCGCTGGCCGGGACGCGCAACGGGGTCTGCAGGACGGCGCGTTCGTGGTCGCGCACGAGCAGGCAGACGGTGGAGGGTTCGCCGCCGGTGTCGCGGACGCGCAGATGGGAGGCGTAGACGGGGATGACGCGGCCGTGGGCGCCGCGGATGCCGTAGCTGCCCTCCCAGCGGGAGAGTCGGAGGGCCTCGGCGATGCCGGTGCCGGTGCCGGGGGTGTGCGGCCAGGCCGCGAGATCGGTGAGCGGCTTGCCGACGACCAGTTCCGGTGCGTAGCCGAAGAGTTCCTCGGCGTCCTCGTTCCAGGCGGTGATGGTGCCGCCGCGGTCGATCTGGACGACGGCGACGCGGACCCGGCCGTCGGCGAGCGGGAGGAGTTCGGCGGGCAGCGCGGGGCCGGCGGCGCGGGTGCCGACCGGGCGTGCGGGCAGGTCGAGTTGGAACCAGACCATCTTGTGGGTGGGCGTGTACTCGACGCCCCAGCGGCCGGCCAGGGCGGCGCACAACTGCAGGCCGCGGCCGCCCTCGCGGTCGGGGCTGCCCATGTCGACGGCGGCGCCCTGGAGGGGGATCTCACGTTCGGGGTAGCGGTCGCAGACCTCGATCCGTACCCCTTCGTCACTGCGCAGGCACAGCACGTCGGCGGCGGTGCCGGCGTGGACGACGGCGTTGGTGACCAGTTCACTGGTGAGGACCACGGCGTCGTCGACGATGTCGCCGAAGCCCCACCCCTGGAGGGTGTCGCGGACGAAGGAGCGGGCGGTCGCGACCGATCGTCCCAGGGGCTCGAAACTGGCGGCCGCGCGCGCGGTGATCACAGAACTCCTCGTCCGGTTGTCGACAGGCGGGTCCTCGGGGCCGCGCGGCTCGCCGCGCTGCTCCGGCAGCTGCGCGCCCTGCGGCCGCGGCTCCGGGGGCTGTTCCCCGGGGATCACTCCGGTGGTCATTGTGTGCGGCCGCCCTCCGATGCCCGCTCGTTTCCGTGCCACCGCCCATGGCCGGCCGGACCGGCGCGGCTGGACAGCCGCATGCAAGGTTACTTACCTTCGCCGCCCGTGCGGATGCCGGTCATCGGTGATTTCGCCCGGAGGGTGTGCGGACGGTGTGCGAAGCTGCCGAACTGTTATGGCCTGGTTCGGTGGGGGTGAAACACTGGGCAGGCTCATGGTGTCGGTTCGGTCGGGCGGGGTGCGTTCTCCGCTTGCGGGTAGGCAGCCCTTTCGTGTGGCCTGGTCGCATCGGGCAGACGTACGCGGCGGTAACTGATACGCCGATCAGTAGGTACTACTAGCCGTAGTGCCGTCAGCACAGCAGTGAAGGTCGACCCCTGCGGGAGGGACACAGTGGAGTCTGGCGCAGCGACGCGGGGCACTAAGACGCGCGCGAAAGGCGGACCGTCCGGATCGTCCCTGACCGGCCGGCGCGCACCGCGCGGCGGCACCACCGCGGTGGACACGGCCGCCCTGAACCGGCTGCTGGCCGCGCTGGTGGGGATGCGGGACGGGAACTTCCGCAAGCGGCTCACGGTGTCCGGCGACGGCGTGATGTCGGAGATCGCCGCGGTCTTCAACGAGGTGGCCGACCGCAATCTGCACCTGACGGGCGAGCTGGCGCGGGTGCGGCGCATGGTCGGCCGTGAGGGAAAACTCACCGAGCGGCTGGAGACGGGCGCCTGCGAGGGCTCCTGGGCGGCGGCGATCGAGAACTCCAACGCGCTCGTCGACGATCTCGTACGGCCCGTCTCCGAGGTGGGACGGGTGCTGTCGGCGGTCGCCGAGGGCGATCTCTCGCCGCGCATGGAGCTGCGCACCCAGTCCGCCGAGGGCACGGGACATCCGTTGCGCGGCGAGTTCCTGAAGGTCGGGCGGACGGTCAACAATCTGGTCGACCAGTTGTCGACGTTCACCGACGAGGTCACCCGGGTGGCCAGTGAGGTGGGCACCGAGGGGAAGCTGGGCGGGCAGGCGCGGGTGCGTGGTCTGTCCGGCTCCTGGAAGGACCTCACCGACTCCGTCAACACCATGGCGTCGCGGCTGACCGCTCAGGTGCGCGACATCGCGCTGGTGACGACGGCGGTGGCCAAGGGCGATCTGTCGCGCAAGGTGACGGTGCACGTCGCCGGCGAGATGCTCGAGCTGAAGAACACCGTCAACACGATGGTCGACCAGCTCTCCGCGTTCTCCTCGGAGGTGACGCGGGTCGCCCGCGAGGTGGGCACGGACGGCATCCTGGGCGGCCAGGCGCATGTGCCGGGGGTGGACGGCACCTGGAAGGAACTCACCGACTCGGTGAACCTGATGGCCGGCAATCTGACGGCTCAGGTGCGCGGTATCGCCCAGGTGACGACGGCGGTCGCCAACGGCGATCTGTCGCAGAAGGTGACCGTCCCGGCGCGCGGCGAGGTCGCGCGGCTGGCCGAGACGATCAACCAGATGACCGAGACGCTGCGGATCTTCGCGGACGAGGTCACGCGCGTGGCCAACGAGGTCGGAGCGGAGGGCCGGCTCGGCGGGCAGGCGAACGTGCCCGGTGTGGCCGGGACGTGGAAGGACCTCACGGACTCCGTCAACACGGTGTTCCGCAACCTCACCACCCAGGTGCGTGACATCGCCGCGGTGACGACGGCGGTGGCCAGCGGTGACCTGTCGCAGAAGGTCACCGTCGACGTGGCCGGCGAGATGCTGGAGCTGAAGAACACCGTCAACGGCATGGTGGACCAGCTCTCGGCGTTCGGCGCCGAGGTGACGCGGGTGGCGCGGGAGATCGGCGTCGAGGGCGAGCTGGGCGGCCAGGCGCAGGTGCCGGGCGCGGCGGGCACCTGGAAGGACCTCACCGACTCCGTCAACACCGCGTTCCGCAACCTCACCGGTCAGGTGAGGAACATCGCGCAGGTGACGACGGCGGTGGCCAACGGCGACCTGTCGCAGAAGGTCACCGTGGACGTCTCCGGCGAGATGCTCCAGCTGAAGAACACCGTGAACACGATGGTGGACCAGCTGTCCTCGTTCGCCGACCAGGTGACCCGGATGGCGCGGGACGTGGGCACCGAGGGCCGCCTCGGCGGCCAGGCGCGCGTGGACGGCGTGTCGGGCACCTGGAAGGAGCTGACCGACTCCGTCAACTCCATGGCGTCCAACCTCACCGGTCAGGTGAGGAACATCGCGCAGGTGACGACGGCGGTGGCGCGCGGCGACCTGTCGCAGAAGATCGACGTCGACGCGCGCGGGGAGATCCTGGAGCTGAAGAACACCATCAACACGATGGTCGACCAGCTCTCCGCCTTCGCCGACCAGGTCACCAAGGTGGCCCGTGAGGTGGGCACCGAGGGGCGGCTCGGCGGCCAGGCGCAGGTGCCCGGCGTGGCCGGGGTGTGGCGCGACCTGACCGACTCGGTGAACGGCATGGCCGGCAACCTCACCTCGCAGGTGCGCAACATCGCCCAGGTCGCCACCGCCGTGGCCCGCGGCGACCTCTCCCAGAAGATCACCGTGGACGCGCGCGGGGAGATCCAGGAGCTGAAGAACACCCTCAACACGATGGTGGACCAGCTCTCCTCGTTCGCGCAGGAGGTCACGCGCGTGGCCCGCGAGGTGGGCACCGAGGGCATCCTCGGCGGCCAGGCCGAGGTGCAGGGGGTGGCCGGCACCTGGAAGGACCTCACCCAGTCCGTGAACTTCATGGCGAACAACCTGACCATCCAGGTCCGCAACATCGCCGAGGTCACGACCGCCGTCGCCAAGGGCGACCTGTCGAAGAAGATCACCGTCGACGCCAAGGGCGAGATCCTGGAGCTGGTCACCACCGTCAACACGATGGTCGACCAGCTGTCCTCCTTCGCCGAGCAGGTGACGCGAGTGGCCCGCGAGGTGGGCACGGAGGGCATCCTCGGCGGGCAGGCGCACGTGCCGGGCGTGGTCGGCATCTGGAAGGACCTCAGCGACAACGTCAACCTGATGGCCAACAACCTGACCATGCAGGTGCGCAACATCTCCCAGGTGGCGGCGGCCGTCGCCAACGGCGACCTGACGCGGACGGTGACGATCGAGGCGCGCGGCGAGGTCGCGCAGCTCGCCGACACCTTCAACACCATGGTCAAGACGCTCAGCTCGTTCGCCGACCAGGTCACCAAGGTGGCCCGCGAGGTGGGCACGGACGGCATCCTGGGCGGCCAGGCGTACGTCCCCGGCGTGGCCGGCACCTGGAAGGACCTCACCGAGTCGGTGAACCAGATGGCGTCCAACCTGACCGGTCAGGTGCGCAACATCGCCATGGTCACCACCGCCATCGCCAAGGGCGACCTGACCAAGAAGATCGACATCGACGCGCGCGGGGAGATCCTGGAGCTGAAGACGACCATCAACACGATGGTCGACCAGCTGTCCTCGTTCGCCGAGGAGGTCACCCGGGTCGCCCGCGAGGTGGGCACCGAGGGGCAGCTCGGCGGGCAGGCGCGGGTGCGGGACGTGGACGGCACCTGGCGGGACCTGACCGAGTCGGTGAACGAGATGGCCGGGAACCTGACCCGGCAGGTGCGCGCCATCGCGCGCGTGGCGACCGCCGTGACCCGCGGCGACCTGAATCTGAAGATCGACGTGGACGCGTCCGGCGAGATCCAGGAACTCCAGGACTACATCAACAAGATGATCGCCAACCTGCGCGACACCACGATCGCCAACAAGGAGCAGGACTGGCTCAAGGGCAATCTGGCCCGGATCTCGGCGCTGATGCAGGGCCGCCGGGACCTCCAGGACGTGGCGTCGCTGATCATGAGCGAGCTGACGCCGGTGGTGTCCGCGCAGCACGGCGCGTTCTTCGTCGCCATGCCGCCGGCCGACGGCAGCGACCTCGGCGGCGACCCGGACAACGCCTACGAGCTGCGCATGCTCGGCTCCTACGGCTACTCGATGGGCTCCATGCCGACGTCGTTCCGGCCGGGCGAGGCGCTGATCGGGACGGCCGCCGAGGAGAAGCGCACGATCCTCGTCACGGACGCGCCCAGCGGCTATCTGAAGATCGCCTCCGGGCTCGGCGAGGCCCCACCGGCCCAGGTGATCGTGCTGCCCGTGCTGTTCGAGGGAAAGGTCCTCGGCGTCATCGAGCTGGCCTCGTTCACGCCGTTCACGCAGATCCAGAAGGACTTCCTGAACCAGATCGCGGAGATGATCGCGACCAGCGTCAACACCATCTCCGTCAACACCAAGACCGAGCAGCTGCTCAAGCAGTCCCAGGAGCTTACCGAGCAACTGCGCCTGAGGTCGGAGGAGTTGGAGCAGCGGCAGAAGGCGCTGCAGGCGTCCAACGCCGAACTGGAGGAGAAGGCCGAGCTGCTGGCCCAGCAGAACCGGGACATCGAGGCGAAGAACTCCGAGATCGAGGAGGCGCGGCAGGTCCTGGAGGAGCGCGCCGAGCAGCTCGCGGTCTCCATGCGCTACCGCAGCGAGTTCCTGGCCAACATGTCGCACGAGCTGCGCACGCCGCTGAACTCCCTGCTGATCCTGGCCAAGTTGCTCGCCGACAACGCCGAGGGGAACCTCTCCCCGAAGCAGGTGGAGTTCGCCGAGACCATCCACGGCGCGGGCTCCGACCTGCTCCAGCTGATCAACGACATCCTGGACCTGTCGAAGGTCGAGGCGGGCAAGATGGACGTCTCCCCGACGCGCATCGCCCTCGTCCAGCTGATCGACTACGTGGAGGCCACCTTCCGGCCGCTGACCGCCGAGAAGGGCCTGGACCTGTCGGTGCGGGTCTCGCCGGAGCTGCCCGCCACGCTGCACACCGACGAGCAGCGGCTGCTCCAGGTGCTGCGCAACCTGCTGTCCAACGCGGTGAAGTTCACCGACTCCGGGTCGGTGGAGCTGGTGATCCGCCCGGCGCGGGACGACGTGCCGCAGGCGATCCGGGAGCAGTTGCTGGAGGCCGGGTCGCTCACCGACCCGGAGGCGGACATGATCGCGTTCTCCGTCACCGACACCGGCATCGGCATCGCGGCCAGCAAGATGCGGGTGATCTTCGAGGCGTTCAAGCAGGCCGACGGCACCACCAGCCGCAAGTACGGCGGCACGGGCCTCGGGCTGTCGATCTCCCGGGAGATCGCCCAGCTGCTCGGCGGCGAGATCCACGCGCAGAGCGAACCGGGCCGCGGCTCCACGTTCACCCTGTACCTGCCGCTGCACCCGGGCGAGCTGCCGCCGCACGGCTACCAGCAGCCCGCCTCCGCGCTCGACGCCGACGAGCTGGTCGCGGCCGCCGAGCCGCACCTGTCCGAACTGCCCGGCCTCTCGGAGCTGTCCGAGCTCTCGGCGGCCGAGGTGGAGACGCCGGCCGAGGTGAAGTCGTACCAGGAGACGCAGAACGGCGCGGCCGCGCTGTTCCGCCGCCGCCGCAAGGCGCTGCCCGCCGGCCGGCAGCAGGAACCGGGCCAGGGGCAGGGCCAGGGCCAGGAGTACGAGGACGAGCGGGAGCCGGGGCCGGCCGGTACGTCCGCCACGGCCGCCGAGGCCGAAGCCGCGGCGAAGGCGCACCGGGACATCCGGTTCGGCGGCGAGAAGGTGCTCATCGTCGACGACGACATCCGCAACGTCTTCGCCCTGACCAGCGTCCTGGAGCAGCACGGCCTGTCGGTGCTGTACGCCGAGAACGGCCGCGAGGGCATCGAGGTGCTGGAGCAGCACGACGACGTGGCGGTCGTCCTGATGGACATCATGATGCCCGAGATGGACGGTTACGCGACGACGACGGCGATCCGCAGGATGCCGCAGTTCGCCGGGCTGCCGATCATCGCGCTGACCGCGAAGGCGATGAAGGGCGACCGGGAGAAGGCGATCGGCTCGGGCGCCTCCGACTACGTCACCAAGCCGGTCGACCCCGACCATCTGCTGTCCGTGATGGAGCAGTGGATGCGGGGGGAGTGACGTACGGAACGGGAGTGATCCGGGGAACACGGGGCAGGGGAGGAAGTGGCGTAAGTGCCGGGGCGGCAGGCTTCGGGACGCGGGCGGAGTCATCGACTCCGGGCGCCCGGAGCCGTGTAGAAGTGCGGGAATCGGGGAACCTTCTCGTCTCCCGCTCCGTTTCCGCTACGTGCACAGTGACATCGCGGTGACAGGGTGTGGCGACGGGCGGGGTGCGGCTACGATGACCGGCACAAGGACGGACGGCTCACGGGAGTCGTCCCCTGGGGCGGCACCCGCCGGTGCCTCCCCGGTTCCTGCGGACAGGGGCGGCCCCAAGCCGGGGCGAGGAGGGCGGGCCATGGTGCAGAAGGCCAAGATCCTCCTGGTCGATGACCGGCCGGAGAATCTGCTGGCGCTGGAGGCCATCCTCTCTGCGCTCGATCAGACGCTGGTGCGGGCATCGTCCGGGGAGGAAGCGCTCAAAGCACTGCTCACGGACGACTTCGCGGTCATTCTGCTGGACGTGCAGATGCCGGGCATGGACGGATTCGAGACAGCCGCGCACATCAAGAGGCGGGAGCGGACCCGGGACATCCCGATCATCTTCCTCACCGCGATCAACCACGGCCCGCACCACACCTTCCGCGGGTACGCTGCGGGCGCGGTGGACTACATCTCGAAGCCGTTCGACCCGTGGGTGCTGCGCGCGAAGGTCTCGGTCTTCGTCGACCTGTACATGAAGAACTGCCAGCTCAAGGAGCAGGCCGCTCTGCTCCGCCTCCAGCTGGAGGGCGGCGGCAAGGAGGGCGGCACCGGCGAGGGCAAGGAGTCCGCCGGCCTGCTCGCCGAGCTGTCCGCGCGCCTGGCCGCCGTCGAGGAACAGGCCGAGGCGCTGTCCAAGCAGCTGGACGACGAGTCCGCGGACGCGGCCGCCGTCGCGACGGCGGCGCACCTCGAACGGAAGCTGACCGGCCTGCGCCGGGCCCTGGACGCGCTGGAACCGGGGACGGGGAGCGGGGCTTCGGTGCCTTCTTGAGGGGTGCCGGGCGGGGTCGGTCGCCGGCCGGGGATCGGGGGCCGGTCGGGGGTCGGGGGCGCTGGTGGGGCTGAGGGCGGGCGGGGTGCCGGCGGGGGGCGGGAGGGGTCGGTGGCTGCCGGGGCGGGTTGGCCTCCTTGGGGGCGGGCGCGGGCCGGCCGTGGCGGCCGGGTGGGGTGGTGGCGTGGGCGGGTGCGCGGTGGGCTTGCTGAGGGAGCGGCTGTCTGCCCGGCGATGGGTGGGGGGGCGTTATGAGTGGTTGGGTTGGGCCATGTTCGGCCTTAGGAGCCGCAACGGGTGGCCCGTTTTCGCCACTTGTCGGGTCGAGCGGCCGACGGGCCGGGTGAGCCGGGGCGAATCGGCGGCTTGGCGGCCCTGGTGAGGTCGCGTCAGCTTGGCGTCTCTGCGCGGGCGACACGAACGGGTGAAGGCGGGCGCACACGTGTCCGGCGTCCTCTCCACCGGTAATCTCACACCTATGGCCTCACGTCCCTCCGCAGCCAAGAAGCAGCCCGCCAAGAAGGCGGCCGCTCCCTCCAAGGCTCCGGCGAAGAAGGCCGCTGCGAAAAGGCCCCCCGCGAAGAAGGCCCCCGCCCGTAAGGCGCCCGCCAAGAAGGCCGCCGCCCGGCCCGCGGCCCGGCCCGCGCCGAGTCCGACCGGGGGCGTGTACCGGGTGGTGCGCGCCCTCTGGCTGGGGCTTGCGCACGCCGTCGGCGCCGTGTTCCGGGGGATAGGGCAGGGCGCCCGGAATCTCGACCCCGCGCACCGCAAGGACGGCGTCGCCCTGCTGCTGCTCGCCGTCGCCCTGATCGTCGCCGCCGGCACCTGGGCCGATCTGCGCGGGCCGGTCGGCGATCTGGTCGAGGTGCTGGTGACCGGGGCCTTCGGGCGGCTGGACCTGCTCGTGCCGATCCTGGTCGGCATCATCGCCGTACGCCTCATCCGGCACCCGGAGAGGCCCGAGGCCAACGGCCGTATCGTCATCGGCCTGTCCGCGCTCGTCCTCGGCGTGCTCGGGCAGGTGCACATCGCCTGCGGCTCACCGGCCCGCAGCGACGGCATGCAGGCGATAAGGGACGCCGGCGGCCTCATCGGCTGGGGGGCGGCCACCCCGCTGACGTACATGATGGGCGAGATGCTGGCCGTGCCGCTGCTGGTGCTGCTCACCGTGTTCGGCCTGCTGGTGGTCACCGCCACCCCGGTCAACGCCATCCCGCAGCGGCTGCGGCTGCTCGGGGTCAAGCTCGGCCTGCTGCCGGACCCGGAGGACGACGAGTTCGACGCGTACACCGAGTACACCGAGGACGACGCCCGCTACGACGACCAGTGGCGCGAGGCGCTGCCCGCGCGCCCCCGCAAGCGGCGGAGCGCCCCCCAGGGGTACAACCCTGAGGGCGTCGAGCAGGAGGCGCTGGCCAAGCGGCGCGGCCGGCCCCGGCGTTCCGCCGTGCCGCAGCCCGACATGGACCAGCGGCTGGACGCCGTGGACGTCGCCGCCGCTGCCGCCGCCGCGCTCGACGGCGCCGTGCTGCACGGCATGCCGCCCTCGCCGGTCGTCGCGGACCTCACCCAGGGCGTCACCGCGGGCGCCGAGCGCGGGGAGTCCTCGGCACCGACGCCGACTCCCACGCCGAGCCCGGCCTCCGCTTCGGCTCCGGCCGTCGCTCCCACGCCCGTTCCCGCCGCGCGTCCCGAGCAGGACGCCCCGGCGGCGAAGGCCCGCGCGGAGGCGCCGGCCCCCCGGCCCGCGCGCGAGGAGCCGACCGGCGGCGTGCCCGACCTCACCAAGAGCCCGCCCGCCGAGACGACCCGCGACCTGCCGCCCCGCGCCGAACAGCTCCAGCTGTCCGGCGACATCACCTACGCCCTGCCCGCCCTGGACCTGCTGGAGCGCGGCGGCCCCGGCAAGGCGCGCAGCGCCGCCAACGACGCGATCGTCGAATCGCTCACCACCGTCTTCACCGAGTTCAAGGTCGACGCCCGCGTCACCGGCTTCACCCGCGGCCCGACGGTCACCCGCTACGAGGTCGAACTCGGGCCCGCCGTGAAGGTGGAGCGCATCACCGCGCTGACGAAGAACATCGCCTACGCCGTCGCCAGCCCCGATGTGCGGATCATCAGCCCGATCCCCGGCAAGTCCGCGGTCGGCATCGAGATTCCCAACACCGACCGGGAGATGGTCAACCTCGGCGACGTGCTGCGGCTGGCCGCGGCGGCCGAGGACGACCATCCGATGCTGGTCGCGCTCGGCAAGGACGTCGAGGGCGGCTACGTGATGGCGAACATCGCGAAGATGCCGCACATCCTGGTCGCCGGCGCCACCGGCTCTGGCAAGTCGTCCTGCATCAACTGCCTGATCACCTCGATCATGATGCGGGCGACCCCGGAGGACGTCCGGATGGTCCTGGTCGACCCCAAGCGGGTCGAGCTGACCGCCTACGAGGGCATCCCGCATCTGATCACGCCGATCATCACCAACCCCAAGCGGGCCGCCGAGGCGCTGCAATGGGTGGTGCGCGAGATGGACCTGCGCTACGACGACCTCGCCGCGTACGGCTTCCGGCACATCGACGACTTCAACGCCGCCGTCCGCAGCGGCAAGGCGAAGGCGCCCGAGGGCAGCGAGCGCGAGCTGCAGCCGTACCCGTACCTGCTGGTGATCGTGGACGAGCTGGCCGACCTGATGATGGTGGCGCCGCGCGACGTCGAGGACGCCATCGTGCGCATCACCCAGCTCGCCCGCGCCGCCGGCATCCACCTGGTGCTCGCCACGCAGCGGCCCTCGGTCGACGTCGTCACCGGTCTGATCAAGGCGAACGTGCCCTCCCGCCTCGCCTTCGCCACCTCCTCGCTCGCCGACAGCCGCGTCATCCTCGACCAGCCCGGCGCCGAGAAGCTGATCGGCAAGGGCGACGGGCTGTTCCTGCCGATGGGCGCCAGCAAGCCCACCCGGATGCAGGGCGCCTTCGTCACCGAGGACGAGGTCGCCGCCGTCGTACGGCACTGCAAGGACCAGATGGCGCCCGTCTTCCGGGACGACGTCACCGTCGGCAGCAAGCAGAAGAAGGAGATCGACGAGGACATCGGCGACGACCTCGACCTGCTGTGCCAGGCCGCCGAGCTGGTCGTCTCCACCCAGTTCGGGTCCACCTCCATGCTCCAGCGCAAGCTGCGCGTCGGCTTCGCCAAGGCCGGACGGCTCATGGACCTGATGGAGTCCCGGAACATCGTCGGCCCCAGCGAGGGCTCCAAAGCGCGTGACGTTCTTGTGAAACCCGACGACCTGGACGGTGTACTGGCGCTGATTCGGGGAGAGTCCGAGGGGTAGGCGAGGGGGAGCAGTCCCTCCGGCGGCTTCGCCCGCCGCGGCTTGCGGGCGGACGGTTTTCGTGATCGTCCCGTTAGCCGCCGGCGGGCAACCCTTCGCGCCGGCCGCACGTCCAGTTCAGCAAGAGGTCCGGTGTGGGCCCCACCAAGTCCCACCACGGGTTTCGCAGCTGTCCCGCCATCGGATTGACCGGCCATTCCGATGGCGTACAAAGTCGTACCGCCGGGTCGCTCCACCCTTTGGCACACCCCTAGACTGAATGTCCAGCACAGGCGGCTACACGCTCGAAAGGCGCCCCCGTGTCCATCGGCAACTCCCCTGAAGACGAGCGTCCGTTCGAAGACGTTTCCGAGGAAGCCCGCCCCTCCATCGGCCGTGTCCTGAAGGACGCGCGGCTCGCCGCCGGCCTGACCGTCGACGAGATCAGTACCGCCACCCGCGTCCGCATCGCCATCGTGCACGCCATCGAGGCCGACGACTTCGCCCCCTGCGGCGGCGACGTCTACGCCCGCGGACACATCCGGACCCTGGCCCGCGCCGTCCATCTCGACCCCGCCCCGCTGCTCGACCAGTACGCCGCCGAGCACGGCGGCCGGCCCGCGCCCACCCCGGCCGCCCCCCTCTTCGAGGCGGAACGTATCCGCCCCGAGCGGCGCGGACCGAACTGGACCGCCGCCATGGTCGCCGCGATCGTCGTCGTGATCGGATTCGTCGGTTTCACCGCCGTCAAGGGCGGTGGCGGCGACAGCTCCGACAAGACGCAGCTCGCCGAGGGCGCCACGGCGAGCACCAGCACCTCCGCCGCGCCGGCCCCGAAGAAGACCAAGCCCGCCGACCCCAAGCCCGCCCCGTCCGACAGCGCCATCGCGGCCGCCCCCCAGGACAAGGTGACCGTCCAGGTCAGCGCCCCCAACGGCCGCAGCTGGATCTCCGCCAAGGACCACAACGGCCGCATGCTCTTCGACGGCCTGCTGAACAAGGGCGAGTCCAAGACCTTCCAGGACAACACCAAGATCAACCTGATTCTCGGCGACGCCGGCGCCATCGAGCTGTACGTCAACGGCAAGAAGATCGAGGACCAGTTCCAGCCGGGCGCAGTGGAACGCCTCACGTACACCAAGGGCGACCCGCAGGTCGGATAGCCCGTGAGCAGGGGCCCGGCAGGGCACGCGGACAAGGGGTTGGCCAAGATCGGCCAACCCCTTCGACGTGGGCCGCAGCGGAGACGAAGTAGTCTTGAGCCCATGCCTGAACGCCGTACCGTCGCACTCGTCACTCTCGGCTGCGCCCGTAACGAGGTGGACTCGGAGGAGCTCGCAGGCCGTTTGGAGGCGGACGGCTGGCAGCTCGTGGAGGACGCCGCGGACGCGGACGTCGCCGTGGTCAACACCTGTGGCTTCGTGGAAGCCGCCAAGAAGGACTCCGTCGACGCCCTCCTGGAGGCCAACGACCTCAAGGACCACGGCAGAACGCAGGCCGTCGTCGCCGTCGGCTGCATGGCCGAGCGGTACGGCAAGGAGCTGGCCGAGGCCCTGCCCGAGGCCGACGGCGTGCTCGGCTTCGACGACTACGCCGACATCTCCGACCGCCTCCAGACCATCCTCAGCGGCGGCATCCACGCCGCGCACACCCCGCGCGACCGCCGCAAGCTGCTGCCGATCAGCCCGGCCGAGCGCCAGGAGGCGGGCGCCGCCGTCGCCCTGCCCGGGCACGGCCCCGCCGACCTGCCCGAGGGCGTCGCCCCGGCCTCCGGACCGCGCGCACCCCTGCGCCGCCGCCTGGACGGCTCCCCGGTCGCCTCCGTCAAGCTCGCCTCCGGCTGCGACCGGCGCTGCTCGTTCTGCGCCATCCCGTCCTTCCGCGGCTCCTTCATCTCCCGCCGCCCCAGCGACGTGCTGAACGAGACCCGCTGGCTGGCCGAGCAGGGCGTCAAGGAGATCATGCTGGTCTCCGAGAACAACACCTCCTACGGCAAGGACCTCGGCGACATCCGCCTCCTGGAGTCCCTGCTGCCCGAGCTGGCCGAGGTCGACGGCATCGAGCGGGTGCGGGTCAGCTACCTCCAGCCGGCCGAGATGCGCCCCGGCCTGATCGACGTGCTGACCTCCACCCCGAAGGTCGCCCCCTACTTCGACCTCTCCTTCCAGCACTCCGCGCCGGGCGTGCTGCGCGCCATGCGCCGCTTCGGCGACACCGACCGCTTCCTGGAGCTGCTCGACACCATCCGGAGCAAGGCGCCCCAGGCCGGCGTGCGCTCCAACTTCATCGTCGGCTTCCCCGGCGAGTCCGAGGCCGACCTCGCCGAGCTGGAGCGCTTCCTGAACGGCGCCCGGCTGGACGCCATCGGCGTCTTCGGCTACTCCGACGAGGAGGGCACCGAGGCGGCGACGTACGAGAACAAGCTGGACCAGGACGTCGTCGACGAGCGGCTGGCGCACATCTCGCGGCTGGCCGAGGAACTCGTCTCCCAGCGCGCCGAGGAGCGCCTGGGCGAGACGGTGCGGGTACTCGTGGAGTCCGTGGACGCCGAGGAGGGCGCCCTCGGCCGGGGCGAGCACCAGGCTCCGGAGACGGACGGCCAGGTGCGGCTCACCGACGCCGAGGGACTGACCGCCGGCCGTATGGTCGAGGCGAAGGTGGTCGGTACGGAGGGTGTCGACCTGGTGGCCGAGCCGCTGACGGGCGCGTTCGCGTGTAGTGAGGAGACGGGCAGATGACCGGAGTCCCGGCATCCGCGGCGGGCGGTTCCTCCGGCGCGCAGGGAGCGGCCGCCGGCCGCGCCGACGCGCGCGGCGCCACCGGCGCCCTGGAGACCCCCGGGGCCTCCGGGACCACTGGGACCTCCGGGACCTCTGGGCCTTTGGGCACCGCCCGTCTCGGCTCCGGTGATTCCGGCGCCTCCAAAGCCGCCTCCCGCCCGGCGGGCGGCGGCGCGCCCCAGCAGGACGGCGGCCGGACCCCGCGCGGCGGGAAGATCACGGCCGCCGCCGTCAACCAGGCCAGCGTGTGGAACGTCGCCAATCTGCTGACGATGCTGCGGCTGCTCCTGGTGCCCGGCTTCGTCGCGCTGATGCTGGCCGACGGCGGCTACGACCCGGCGTGGCGCTCCTTCGCCTGGGCCGCCTTCGCCATCGCCATGATCACCGACCTGTTCGACGGTCATCTGGCACGGACCTACAACCTCGTCACCGACTTCGGGAAGATCGCCGACCCGATCGCCGACAAGGCGATCATGGGCGCGGCGCTGATCTGTCTGTCCGGCCTCGGCGATCTGCCGTGGTGGGTGACCGGAGTGATCCTCGGCCGGGAACTCGGCATCACCCTGCTGCGTTTTCTGGTCATTCGCTACGGCGTCATCCCGGCCAGCCGTGGCGGCAAGCTGAAGACCCTCACCCAGGGCGTCGCCGTCGGGATGTACGTGCTGGCGCTGACGGGCTGGCTGGCCAGCCTCAGGTTCTGGGTGATGGCCGCCGCCGTGGTGCTGACCGTGGTGACGGGACTGGACTATGTGCGGCAGGCCATCGTGCTGCGGCGGCGGGGAATCGCCGAGCGCCGCGCGGCGTTGGAGGAGTCGCAAGGGTGAGTTCGCCGGCCACCGAAGTGGTGCACCTACTCACGGTGAGGGGCGAGACGGTCGCCGTCGCCGAGTCGCTGACCGGTGGACTGGTCGCGGCCGAGATCACCTCGGTGCCCGGGGCCTCCAAGGTCTTCCGGGGTTCCGTCACCGCCTACGCCACGGAGCTGAAGCATCGGCTGCTCGGGGTGGACGCCACCCTGCTGGCGCAGCGCGGTGCGGTGGATCCGCAGGTCGCGGCCGAGATGGCGGCGGGTGTGCGCACGGCGCTCGGCGCCGACTGGGGCATCGCGACCACCGGTGTGGCGGGCCCGGACCCCCAGGACGGCAAGCCCGTCGGGACGGTTTTCGTGGCCGTGAGCGGGCCCGCGGGGGCCGGTTCCGGCGCCTCGTGCGACGGGAAAACGGCCGCGCTGCGGTTGAACGGCGACCGGGCGGAAATTCGTATGGAGAGTGTACGGAGCGTACTCGCACTGCTCCTGGAGCGGATTGCGGGCGAACAGACTGGGAATGAGCGGGCACAGGATACGGAACGGAACGGGGGGTTTTGATGTTTGCAGCCCTGAGTGAACACGACATCGCTCCCCGCACGGCCGCAGCGCGAGGCGGTACGGTGGGGCGTGAAGGATGCGGCTACGCGGTCCGAGGAGGGAGCCACCGATGATTCTGCTCCGTCGCCTGCTGGGTGACGTGCTGCGTCGGCAGCGCCAACGCCAGGGCCGTACTCTGCGCGAAGTCTCCTCGTCCGCCCGAGTCTCGCTCGGCTATCTCTCCGAGGTGGAGCGGGGGCAGAAGGAGGCTTCCTCCGAGCTGCTCTCCGCGATCTGCGACGCGCTGGACGTACGGATGTCCGAGCTGATGAGGGAAGTGAGCGACGAGCTCGCCCTCGCCGAGCTGGCCCAGTCTGCTGCGGCCACCGAGAGCGTGCCCACGCCGGTTCGCCCGATGCTGGGTTCCGTGTCGGTGACCGGTGTGCCACCGGAACGGGTGACCATCAAGGCGCCCGCCGAGGCGGTGGACGTGGTCGCGGCGTGACCTGCCGCACGCGCGTGCACTGACGCCTGCGTTCGTGAGGCCCCGGCCGGGGCTCTCCGGGAGACCCCGGGGGAGACCTGGCCGGGGCCTTCGTGCGTGTGCTGCGGGACGCGGTCGTCGCCCCGGGTGTCCGGCGCGTTTGCCGCGGGGGTGCCGTGCGGTGATGGTGGAGGCCGGGCCGCGGTGCGCTCGACCGGCGCTGACGCGTGAGCGAGCGCCCCCGCGTACCCCGGTGCGCCCTCCTGTGGGCGTGGGCGGCGTTCTAGCGTCGGGCTGGAGGTGGGTGCGTGGGTGCGACGGCTGGGCCGGCAGTCCGCTGGTGCGCCGCCCTGGGGCTCGGCGCGGTGTGGTGGTGGGCGGTGCTGCGGCTGGTGTTCTCCAGGGACGCGGGCGTGCTCGAGGGGGCGATCACGGCGGGCGGCTGGGGCGTGAGCGTGCTGCCGGTGCACTGTGTGCCGAAGGGCGAGGGGAAGGCGGCGGGGAGGGCTGCGGGGCGTGCGGCGGCTGGGGCCGTCGACGGGGGTGACGACGAGGGGGCCGCGAGGACGGCGGATGCCGAAGGCGTGGCTGCGGACGGTGTGGCTGCGGGCGGCGTGACTGTGGAGGGCGTGGCTGCTGAGGGGGACACGGGAGCGGACGGCGTGGACGCGGCGGTGTGAGCCGCGGTGGTTCGGCGACCGGACGGCGTCACCTGTCCGTACGGCGGTAGCGGTCGCGCCATCTCTGGGGTGAGCCGGGCGGTGGGGCGGGGCCCTTCTGGCAGGTGGGACACCAGTAGGTGGGGCGCTCCTGGGCGCCGTCGCCCTGGTCGGCCACCCGGACGGAGGTCCCGCAGCGCAGACAGGGACGGGGCGCCCGGCCGTAGACGAACAGATCCTGGCCGCGCAGGCCGGTGGTCCGGCGCACCACCCGGTCCCGGTTGGCCTCCAGCAGCTTCTTGGCGAGGGCCGGCAGCTTGGCGGCGCGGTCGGCGGGCAGGGCGCCGACGGGCAGCCACGGGGTCACTCCGAGCAGGAAGCACAGCTCGCTCTTGTAGACGTTGCCGATGCCGGCGAGATTGCGCTGGTCGAGCAGGGCCTCGCCGAGCTGCCGTGCCGGGTCGGCCAGGAGATTGGCCAGGGCGAGGTCCGGGTCCCAGTCGGGGCCGAGCAGGTCCGGGCCGAGATGGCCGACCGTGCGGTCCTCCTCGCTGGTGCGCAGCAGTTCCAGCACGGGGAGGCGGTAGCCGACGGCGGCGCGTCCGGCGGTGGCCAGGACGACGCGGATCTGGTGGGCGGGGCCGCCCTTCCAGCGCTCGCCGTCGCCGTACACCTTCCAGGCGCCCTCCATCCGCAGATGCGTGTGCAGGGTCAGGCCGCCCTCGACGCGGGTGAGCAGGTGTTTGCCGCGGGCGATCGTGTTCAGCACGGTGCGGCCGGAGAGGTCGACCGTGGCGTACTGCGGCACCCGGAAGTCGCTGCGGGTCAGCACCCGGCCGGCGAGCGCCTCGTGCAGCCGCCGGGCGGCCTGCCAGACCGTGTCACCTTCGGGCATGGCTCAAGGGTGACACGCGGCTGTGCGGCGGCGCTTCGGCCGCCTCCGCTGCCGCGGTGTCGATCAGGTGCGGGTCCGCTTCGAGGCGCGGACTCGCTTTGGCGCATGGGTCCGTTTCTGCGTACGGGTCTGCTTCGGGGCGCGGGCTCGCTTCGGCGTACCGGTCCGCTTCTGCGTGCGGGTCTGCTTCGACGTAGGGGGTCACTTCGGTCATGTCGGGTCCGGTCAGGCGCGAAGGCGCAGTCCGCGCGGGGTGGCGATGAAGCCCGCTCCTTCCAGCAGGGCGCCGATGGGGGAGGTCAGCGCGGCGGCGCCGTTGACGCGCTCCACGGTGACCGTGCCGAGGGAGCCCGCGCGGGCGGCCGTGGCCAGGGCCTCGGCGGCGGCTCTCAGGCGTGGGTCGTCGGTGACCGAGCCGTCCGGGTCGGCGGGCCACGCCAGCAGGGTCTTCCCGCCGCGCTCCATGTAGAGCGTCAGTTCGCCGTCCACCAGCACCACCAGGGAGCCCGCCTTGCGGCCCGGCTTGTGCCCGGCGCCGGTCGGCGGTTCGGGCCAGGGCAGGGCCGCCCCGTAGGCGTTGGCGGGGTCCGCGGCGGCGAGGACGATCGCCCGGGAGTCGGCCGCGCCGCCGCGTCCCCGCCGCTCTCCGAAGCCGGAGGTACGGGGACCGCCGGAGTCTCCGCCCCTCGGGCCGCCGTAGCCGGGGGAGCCGAAGCCCCGGGGCGGGGTACGGCCGCCCGGCGCGCCGCGCTCGGCGTCGAGCCAGTCGAAGTCGCCGTCGAGGTCCGCGCCGAAGCCGTCGGGCAGCCCGAAGCCGCTGGACGGTCCGGACCCGTCGGACGGCGCGGAAACGTCGGGCGGCACGGGCCCGTCGGACGGCGCGGACCCGTCGGGCGGTCGGGAAGCGAGGGGCGGTGCGAAACCGCTGTCCTGGTCGAAGCCGTTGCCCTGTGCGAGACCGGGGGGCTGCTCGAAGGCGGTGGACGGCGGGGCGGCGGGGAACGACCCGAAGGCGTCCTGCGCGCCGCCGCGTCCGAACTCCGTGCCGGACAGGCCCTCGCCCCGCTCGCGGGCGTTGGCCGCCGCGCGGAGCCGGTCGACCGCGCCGTCCATCGCGAACTGGGCCGCGCCCAGCCCCTCCACCACGTAGCCGCGCCGGGCCTGGCCGCTCTCCTCGAAGACGGACAGCACCCGGTACACCGCCGAGAAACCACCCTCCACGCCCTCGGCGGACACCGCTCCCCGGGTGACCACACCGTGCCGGTCGAGGAGGGTGCGGGCCAGGGCGTGGGCGCGCACGGTGGCGTCGGTGTCGCGGCCCGGCAGCAGGGACCAGCGGCCCCCGACGGTCGGCGGGCCGGTGCGGGAGGCGGTGCGGGCGGCGGCGGTCAGCGAGCCGTAACGCCCGCGCGGGACGGTGCGCTTGGCGCGGTGCGCCGTGGACCCGGCGGTGCGGCCCGAGCCGAGCAGGGCCCGCATCGGGGCGAGCGTGTCGTTGGTGAGTCGGCCCGACCAGGCCAGGTCCCAGAGGGCGTCGGCCAGTTGCGGGTCGGTCGCCTCCGGGTGGGTGGTCGCGCGGACCTGGTCGGCGATCTGACGGAAGAACAGTCCGTAGCCGCCTGACAGGGCGTCCAGCACCGACTGGTGGAGCGGCGTCAGCTCCAGCGGGTGCGGCGGCGGCAGAAGCAGGGGGGCCGCGTCGGCGAGGTAGAGGGAGACCCAGCCGTCCTTGCCGGGCAGCGCGCCCGCTCCCGCCCACACGACCTCGCCGGCCGCGGTGAGTTCGTCGAGCATCGCCGGGCTGTAGTCCGTCACGCGGGAGGGCAGGACCAGCTTCTCCAGCGCGGAGGCGGGCACCGAGGCGCCCTGCAACTGCTCGACCGCGCGCACCAGTCCGTCGACGCCCCGCAGGCCGTGGCCCTTGCCGATGTGCTGCCACTGCGGCAGGAACTGCGCCAGCGCGGCCGGCGGCACCGGCTCCAGCTCGTGCCGCAGCGCGGCCAGCGAACGCCGCCGCAGCCGCCGCAGGACCGCCGCGTCGCACCACTCCTGGCCGATGCCCGCCGGATGGAACTCGCCCTGGACGACCCGGCCCGCCCCGGCCAGCCGGTGCAGTGCCCCGTCGGTGACCGCGACGCCCAGGCCGAAGCGGGCGGCGGCCGTGGCCGAGGTGAACGGGCCGTGGGTGCGGGCATAGCGGGCGAGCAGGTCGCCCAGCGGGTCCTTGACCGGCTCGGTGAACGCCTCCGGGACGCCGACCGGCAGCGCCGTGCCGAGCGCGTCGCGCAGCCGGCCCGCGTCCTCGATCGCGGCCCAGTGGCCGGTGCCGGCGATGCGGACCCGGATGGCGCGGCGCGCCCCGGCCAGCTCCTCGGCCCAGCCGGGTTCCGCGCCCCGCTCGGCCAGCTCCGCGTCGGTGAGCGGGCCGAGCAGCCGCAGCACGTCGGCGACGCCCTCGACGTCCTTGATCCGGCGGTCCTCGGTCAGCCACTGCAGCTCCCGCTCCAGCTCGGCCAGCACCTCGGCGTCCAGCAGCTCGCGCAGCTCCGCCTGGCCGAGCAGTTCGGCCAGCAGCCGGGAGTCCAGCGAGAGCGCGGCGGCCCGGCGCTCGGCGAGCGGCGAGTCGCCCTCGTACAGGAACTGCGCGACGTAGCCGAACAGCAGGGAGCGCGCGAAGGGGGACGGCTCCGGTGTGGTCACCTCGACCAGGCGGACCTTGCGGGACTCGATGTCGCCCATCAGCTCGACCAGTCCGGGCACGTCGAAGACGTCCTGGAGGCACTCGCGGATCGCCTCCAGGACGATCGGGAACGAGCCGAACTCGCTGGCGACCTCCAGCAGCTGCGCGGCGCGCTGGCGCTGCTGCCACAGCGGGGTGCGCTTGCCCGGACTGCGGCGGGGCAGCAGCAGGGCGCGGGCGGCGCACTCGCGGAAGCGGGCGGCGAACAGGGCCGAGCCGCCGACCTGGTCGGTGACGATCTGGTCGACCTCGCCCTTGTCGAAGACGACGTCCCCCGCCCCGACGGGCGCCTGCTCGGCGTCGTACTGCGTGCCGGCCCGGGCGGGCTCCTGGTCGAGGAGGTCCAGGCCCATCAGGTCGGCGTCCGGCAGCCGCAGCACGATGCCGTCGTCGGCGTGCATGACCTGCGCGTCCATGCCGTACCGCTCGGAGAGCCGGGCACCGAGCGCCAGCGCCCACGGGGCGTGCACCTGCGCGCCGAAGGGCGAGTGGACGACGACCCGCCAGTCGCCCAGCTCGTCGCGGAAGCGCTCCACGACGATCGTCCGGTCGTCGGGCACATGGCCGCAGGCCTCGCGCTGCTCCGCGAGGTAGGAGAGGACGTTGTCGGCGGCCCACGCGTCCAGGCCCGCCGTCAGCAGCCGGAGGCGGGCGTCCTCCTGGGACAGGGAGCCGACCTCGCGCAGGAACGCGCCCACCGCGCGGCCCAGTTCCAGCGGGCGGCCGAGCTGGTCGCCCTTCCAGAACGGCAGCCGCCCCGGCACGCCCGGCGCGGGCGAGACGAGGACCCGGTCGCGGGTGATGTCCTCGATGCGCCAGGAGCTGGTGCCCAGCGTGAAGACGTCGCCGACCCGGGACTCGTAGACCATCTCCTCGTCCAGCTCGCCGACCCGGCCGCCGCCCTTCTTCGGGTCGGAGCCGGCGAGGAAGACCCCGAACAGGCCGCGGTCCGGGATCGTGCCCCCGGAGGTGACGGCGAGGCGCTGCGCGCCGGGCCGCCCGGTGACCGTGCCCGCCACGCGGTCCCACACCACGCGCGGGCGCAGCTCGGCGAACGCGTCGGACGGATAGCGGCCGGCGAGCATGTCCAGCACGGCCGTGAACGCCGACTCGGGCAGCGACGCGAACGGCGCCGCCCGGCGGACCGTGGCGAGCAGGTCGTCCACCTGCCAGGTGTCCAGCGCCGTCATCGCCACGAGCTGCTGAGCGAGGACGTCCAGCGGATTGGCGGGCACCCTCAGCGACTCGATGGCTCCCGAGCGCATCCGCTCGGTGACCACCGCCGCCTGCACCAGGTCGCCGCGGTACTTGGGGAAGACGACGCCGGTGGAGACCGCGCCGACCTGGTGCCCGGCCCGGCCCACCCGCTGGAGCCCGGAGGCCACGGACGGCGGCGACTCCACCTGCACCACGAGATCGACGGCGCCCATGTCGATGCCCAGCTCCAGGCTGGAGGTGGCCACCACCGCCGGCAGACGGCCCGCCTTCAGGTCCTCCTCGACCAGGGCGCGCTGCTCCTTGGAGACCGAGCCGTGGTGCGCGCGGGCGATGACGGCGGGCGCGCCGTGCGCCGCGCCCGAGCCGCCCATCAGCTCGGCCGGGGAGTGGTGCTCGTCCAGGGACTCGCCGGTGGCCCGCTCGTAGGCGATCTCGTTGAGCCGGTTGCACAGGCGCTCGGCCAGGCGGCGCGAGTTGGCGAACACGATGGTGGAGCGGTGCGCCTGGACGAGGTCGGTGATCCGCTCCTCGACGTGCGGCCAGATCGAGGGCCGTTCCGCGCCGTCGCCGCCGTCGGCCGCCGGGGAGCCGCCCAGCTCGCCGAGGTCCTCGACCGGGACGACGACCGACAGGTCGAACTCCTTGCCGGACTCCGGCTGGACGATCTCCACCTTGCGGCGCGGCGACAGATAGCGGGCGATCTCGTCGACCGGGCGGACCGTCGCGGACAGGCCGATACGCCGGGCCGGCTTGGGCAGCAGCTCGTCCAGGCGCTCCAGGGACAGTGCGAGATGGGCGCCGCGCTTGGTGCCCGCGACCGCGTGGACCTCGTCCAGGATCACCGTCTCGACGCCGGTCAGCGCGTCGCGCGTGGCGGACGTCAGCATCAGGAACAGCGACTCGGGGGTGGTGATCAGGATGTCCGGCGGGCGCGTGGCGAGGGCGCGGCGCTCGGCGGCCGGGGTGTCGCCGGAGCGGATGCCGACCTTCACCTCCGGCTCGGGCAGCCCCAGCCGCACCGACTCCTGCCGGATGCCGGTGAGCGGACTGCGCAGGTTGCGCTCCACGTCGACGGCGAGGGCCTTGAGCGGGGAGACGTACAGCACCCGGCAGCGCTTCTTCGGGTCGGCCGGGGGAGGCGTGGAGGCGAGCTGGTCGAGGGCGGCGAGGAAGGCGGCCAGCGTCTTGCCGGAGCCGGTCGGGGCGACCACCAGCACGTCCGAGCCCTCGCCGATCGCCCGCCACGCCCCCGCCTGGGCCGCGGTGGGCGCGGAGAAGGCCCCCGTGAACCAGCCGCGGGTCGCGGGGGAGAAGCCGCCGAGGGCGGGGTGCGGATCGCCTGCCATGCGTTCCATCCTGCACCCGGCCACTGACAATCGCCCTGACCTGCGCTTTCGCCCGCGCCGACCGGGTGCCGGCACGGCCCGCCCGGCGATCGGGCGGCGGTGCGGTGTGGCCCGCGCCGCGGCCGGGCGGCGAGACGACCAGGCGGGGCGGCGGCGGACAATGGGGCCATGGCGGCGTCCGGCGAGGAGAAGGCACGGCACTGGCGGTACGAGGAACTGCCCGGTGTGGACCTGCTGCGCGCCCGGTACGTCCGCAAGGAGTTCGTGCGCCACACCCACGAGCACTTCGTGATCGCGGCCATCGCCGAGGGCGTCGAGGTCTTCCACCACGGCGGCGGCGACGTGTCAGCGGGCCCGGGAGCGCTCGCGCTGGTCAACCCGGACACCCCGCACACGGGCCGGGCCGGCGTGCCCGAGGGCTGGCGGTACGGGGCGGTGTACCCGGCGCCCGAACTGGTGGCCGAGATAGCGGCGGAGACCACCTCGATCCGCGGGACGCCCGGCTTCGTCGCCCCGGTCCTGGACGATCCCCGGGCCGCCGCCCTGGTGCACCAGGTGCTCCGCGCCGTGGACGAGGGCAACGCCCTGGCCGCCGACACCTTGCTGCGGGTCGCGGTGACCCGGCTGCTGCACCTGAACGGCGGACCGCTGCCGCGGCGCGAGGTGCGCACGGCCGGGACCCGGATCGCGGCACGCGCGCGTGCCGTCCTGGAGGAGCGCCTGGCCGAACCGCCGACCCTGGAACGGCTCGCCGCCGACCTCGGCGTCAGCCCGTTCGCCCTGCTGCGCGCCTTCCGCAACGCCTACGGGATGCCCCCGCACAGCTGGCTGACCGACGCCCGGGTGCGCCGGGCCCGCCGGCTCCTGGACGCGGGCGCCGCCCCGGCGGCGGTCGCCGCGGCCGTCGGCTTCACCGACCAGTCCCACCTCAGCCGCCACTTCTCCCGCATCGTGGGCGTGCCTCCGGGCGCCTACCAGCGCGAGCGCAAGAACGTACAAGACGATCGGCCGGGCCTTCTCCTACCGTCCGGGACGTGGCAGAAGACACAGCTCTCGCAGACATACGATCCGACGGGCCGGGGGGAGCCGACGACGGGAAACCGGACGCCGCCGTCGTCCGGGACGCCCTCGGCGTGGGCGTCGCCGTAGGACTGTCCGGGTTCGCCTTCGGGGTGACCTCGGCGGGCAGCGGGCTCACCCTGCTCCAGACCTGCGCGCTCAGCCTCCTGGTCTTCACCGGGGCGTCCCAGTTCGCGCTGGTGGGAGCGCTCGCGGCGGGCGGCAACCCGTTCACGGCCGCCGCGGGGGCCTTCTTCCTCGGGGTGCGCAACGCCTTCTACGGACTGCGCCTGTCGCAGTTGCTCGCCCTCCCGCGCGCGGTGCGGCCGTTCGCCGCCCAATGGGTCATCGACGAGACCACGGCGGTGACCCTCGCCCAGCCCACCCGGCGCGGCGCGCGGATCGGCTTCACCGTCACCGGGGCCAGCCTGTACGTGCTGTGGAACCTCACCACGTTCCTCGGCGCGCTTGGGGCTAAGGCGCTCGGGGACACCGACGCGTGGGGGCTGGACGCGGCCGGGCCCGCCGTGTTCCTGGCCCTGCTCGCCCCGATGCTGAAGACCGCCACCGAGCGGGCCGTCGCCGCGCTCGCCGTCCTCCTCGGGCTCGGGCTGCTGCCCGTGCTGCCGGCCGGGGTGCCGGTCCTGGCGGCGGCGCTCGCCGCACCGGCCGTGCTGTACCTGACCGGTCGCCGCGCGGCACGCGCGCGGGACGACGGACGAGAACAACGCGCGCGGGACGGCGCCCAAGAGGCACGAGACGCGCGAGGCGCACGAGACGTACGAGAGGAAGACCGGTGAACGTCTGGATCGCGGTCGCCGTGACCGCCGTCGGCTGCTACGCCGTCAAGCTCGCCGGACTGCTCGTCCCGGCGGGAGTCCTGGAACGCCCGCTGGTGCGGCGGCTCGCCGCGCTGCTGCCCGTGGCGCTGCTCGCCGCCCTCACCGCCCAGCAGACGTTCGCCGACGGGCACACGCTCGTCCTGGACGCGCGGGCGGCCGGGCTCGGCGCCGCCGCCGTGGCGCTGGTGCTGCGGGCGCCGTTCCTGCTCGTCGTCGCGGCCGCCGTCGTGGTCACGGCGGGGGTGCGGGCCATGGGCGGCTGAAGGGCGGTCGTGCGGGCCGCTCGGGAGCGAGCCGTCGCCGCCCGCGTCCTCAGCCGATGCCGCGGCCGTACGCCCTGAGGGTGCGCAGCGCCTCGATCGTCACCATGGGGCGCGCCTCCAGCGCGGGCGCCGGAGCCCACTGGCGCCAGGTGACCGGCCAGCCGCCGTCCTCCTGCTGCCGGCCGGCGAGGAAGTCCAGCGCGCGGGCCATCTCCTCGTCCGTGAACCACGCGCGCGCGAGGGAGTCCGGGGTCCGCGCGAAGTCGTACGGGAAGTGGTGCTCGCCCGGGGCGTAGCCGGGAGCGAGCGGCCAGGACTGCGCGCGCGCCGGGTCCAGCACCGCGAGCCGCCGCTCGCGCACCAGCCGGCCGAGCCGCTCGGCCGCCGCCTGCGCGCGCGGGCGGTCGGGCGCCGAGTCCAGGAAGGCGACGGCGGCCTCCACCTCGTAGGGGTGGGAGTTCTCCAGGGACTCGATCCGCTGCCAGCAGAAGTCCGTCGCCCGGAACAGCCAGGCGTGCCACACCGCGTTGCGGTGCAGCAGGCCCACCACCGGCCCGGTGGCGAGCAGATCGCTCGGCGGGTCGTCCACGACCGGCACGAAGGGGGCCGCCGGATAGCCGCGCTGGCCGGGATGGACCGCCGGAAGCGCCCCGTCCGGGGTGGAGACGGCGGTCAGATAGCGGCACACGCGCTCCACCCGCGCCCCGCCGCAGCGCCCGATCAGGTCCAGGACGCGCAGCGCGTGCGCCGTGTGCAGCGGCTGGCTGACGGGGCCGCGCAGGTCCGGCTCCAGGGCGTGACCGTACCCGCCGTCCTCGTTGCGGTAGGCGTCCAGCGCGGTCTCCACCGGGTCCGCGCCGCCGCCCCGGAACTCGTGCGCGAAGATCCGCTGCTCCAGCACGCGCGCGGTGAGCCACACGAAGTGCTCGGCGCGCGCCAGCGGGGAGGACGCCGCCGGCGGCGGGGCGGAGGGGGCAGCTGCGGTTTCGGCCATGGTCCGACCGTAGGGCGGAAAGCGGTTCCGGCAGCCCGTCCCGGTCCGGGGTCACCCGCAGGGGCGGGATACTGGACGCATGCGGTTGACGGTCTTCTGGGAGCGGATGGCGGAGCATTTCGGCGCGGGGTACGCCGAGACCTTCGCCCGCGACCACGTGATGTCGGAGCTGGGCGGACGCACGGTGCACGAGGCGCTGGCGGACGGCTGGGCGGCCAAGGACGTGTGGCGCGTGGTCTGCCAGGTCATGGACGTCCCGGGGGAGAAGCGCTGACCGGGGGCCGCGCCGGCGGGGGCGTATCCGATTGTCGGCGGCGTGGGCGAGACTTGCACCGTGGCACGCACTGACGAGTCCGGGCTGACGGCCCGGCAAGCACCCTCCACCGCTACGACGCCGCCCTCCGACCCGCCGGTCGCGGGCGCCGCCGGGCCCGGCGCGCGCATGCCGCGCTGGCTGCCGCGGGCCATGGTGCTCGCACTCGCGCTCATCGCCGCCTTCCAGTTCGGCAGCTGGGCGTTCCACCAGGTCACCAGCCTGCTGATCAACATCCTCATCGCGTTCTTCCTGGCCCTGGCGATCGAGCCGGCGGTGAGCCGCATGGCCTCCCGCGGCATGCGCCGGGGCTTCGCGACCTTCCTGGTCTTCCTCGGGCTGGCGATAGCGACCGCGGGATTCGTCACCCTGCTCGGCTCGATGCTCGCCGGTCAGATCATCAAGATGATCGAGGGCTTCCCGGAGTACCTGGACTCCGTCATCAACTGGGTCAACGCCACGTTCCACAGTCATCTGCGGCGCGTCGACATCCAGGAGGGGCTGCTCCACTCCGACTGGCTGCGCAAGTACGCGCAGAACAGCGCGGCGGGCGTGCTGGACGTGTCCGCGCAGGTGCTCGGCGGCCTGTTCCGGCTGCTGACGGTCGCCCTGTTCTCGTTCTACTTCGCGGCCGACGGCCCCCGGCTGCGCCGGGCGCTGTGCTCCGTGCTGCCGCCCGCCCGCCAGGCCGAGGTGCTGCGCGCGTGGGAGATCGCCGTCGACAAGACCGGCGGCTACCTCTACTCGCGCGGCCTGATGGCCCTCGTCTCGGGAGTCGCCCACTACGTCCTGCTCCAGGCCCTCGGCGTGCCGTACGCGCCCGTGCTCGGCGTCTGGGTGGGGCTGGTGTCGCAGTTCATCCCGACCATCGGCACCTATCTCGCCGGCGCCCTGCCGATGCTGATCGCCTTCACGGTCAACCCCTGGTACGCGCTGTGGGTGCTGGTCTTCGTCGTGGTCTACCAGCAGTTCGAGAACTACATGCTGCAGCCCAAGCTGACCTCCAAGACCGTCGACATCCACCCCGCGGTCGCCTTCGGCTCGGTCATCGCCGGCACGGCACTGCTCGGCGCGGTGGGCGCGCTGATCGCCATCCCGGCCGTCGCCACGCTCCAGGCATTCCTGGGCGCGTACGTGAAGCGGTACGACGTCACCGACGACCCCCGTGTCCACGGTCACCCCAGCCGGCCCTCGGCGCCGGGCCTGTTCACGCGCGTGCGGCGGCTGTGGGCGCAGCCGGCGGCGGCCGGGACGGGAGCCGCGGCGGACGCGGGCACCGGGACGACGGCGGACGCGGGCGCTTCCGGCGCGGACGCGTGAGCCACCGCCGAGGACGGGGACGGGGCGGCCGGGCGGCCCTGGCGGTGGGTCGCCGACGGCGGTCGGCGGCTGTGCGGGGCGGCGACCCGGGGCCGGGGTCCGGTCAGCGGCCGACGAGCGGCCAGAGGCCGGCGGCGGCGACGGCGGCCGCGTAGGCGCCGACCGCGGCGGCCACGGCCCGTCGGCGGGCCCGCTCGCTCCACGCCGTGCGCGACAGCAGCCGGGCCAGCGCGGGCAGCACCAGGACCGCGTGCAGACTCACCCCGTGCAGCGGCTTGAGCGGGGCCGTCGAGTGGTACGCCGCCTGCTGGTGACCGGTCCGGGTCAGCAGCACCCCGCGCGCGATCATCGCGGCGCCCGACGCCAGGGCGACGAGCAGGATCGCGAACCCGGAGCGCACCGCGAGCGCCATCCCCGCGGGGCTGGCGGGGACGCGCCGGAAGGACGCGACCGCGAAGACGGTCAGGAGCACCACGAGGACCCCGCCGCCCACCGCGAGCGTCATCGACACCGCCGTGTCGAAGGGCGTCTGCATGTTCAGATGCGAGGGCACCCGGCGCCACGCCTGGAGCGTGATGCCGCCCACCTCGACGACGCAGTCGGCGGCGAACACCCCGAGCAGCACCGTCCGCGTCCGCTCCGCGATCCGCAGGTACGACGTGACCCAGGTGAGCGCGATCAGCGTCGCCCCGAAGGACAGTCCGAACGTGACGGGCTTGCGCCAGGAGACGGGCCCGTCCCACGGCCCGCCGTCGATCGCGAACACCACCAGGTGGACCAGGCCGGACAGGACGAGGAGGAGGCCGGTGGCGTGGCACAGCCGCTCGGCGGGGCGCAGGGCCTGTACGGACGCCGTGAGGGGCGAGGGGCGCGGTCGGGACACGGAGACTGCCATGCCCCGAGCGTCGCGGGGAAGGAGCCGCCTGTCGTCGTCCGGGAGGAGGCTCCCGCCCTGCTCCGGGCGGAGCAGGACAGCGGGCGCGGTGACGGTGTGGCTCGCTTGACACGAAAATCGAACATCTATTCTTATGGGGGCTCCGGCGAGACGGAACGAAGGGTGATTCGCCCGGTTTCGGGTTGATCTGCACCTTAGTTATCCACAGGCCGGACATGCGTCGAGGCGCATTGTCAGTGGCAGGCGTTAGCGTCTTTGACGTGAAGCGATCGACTCAAGCAAACCGGGTGGAACCCATGGCAGGAACCGACCGCGAGAAGGCGCTCGACGCCGCGCTCGCACAGATTGAACGACAATTCGGCAAGGGCGCCGTCATGCGCATGGGCGAGCGGTCGAAGGAGCCCATCGAGGTCATCCCGACCGGGTCGACCGCGCTCGACGTGGCCCTCGGCGTCGGCGGCCTGCCGCGCGGGCGCGTCGTGGAGATCTACGGACCGGAGTCCTCCGGCAAGACGACCCTGACCCTGCACGCCGTGGCGAACGCGCAGAAGGCCGGCGGCCAGGTCGCCTTCGTGGACGCGGAGCACGCCCTCGACCCCGAGTACGCGCGCAAGCTCGGCGTCGACATCGACAACCTGATCCTGTCGCAGCCGGACAACGGCGAGCAGGCGCTGGAGATCGTGGACATGCTGGTCCGCTCCGGCGCGCTCGACCTCATCGTCATCGACTCGGTCGCGGCGCTCGTCCCGCGCGCGGAGATCGAGGGCGAGATGGGCGACTCGCACGTGGGTCTGCAGGCCCGTCTGATGAGCCAGGCGCTGCGCAAGATCACCAGCGCGCTCAACCAGTCCAAGACCACGGCGATCTTCATCAACCAGCTGCGCGAGAAGATCGGTGTGATGTTCGGCTCGCCGGAGACCACGACCGGTGGCCGCGCGCTGAAGTTCTACGCCTCCGTGCGCATCGACATCCGCCGGATCGAGACCCTGAAGGACGGCACCGAGGCGGTCGGCAACCGCACCCGCTGCAAGGTCGTCAAGAACAAGGTCGCGCCGCCCTTCAAGCAGGCGGAGTTCGACATCCTCTACGGCCAGGGCATCAGCCGCGAGGGCGGTCTGATCGACATGGGCGTGGAGCACGGCTTCGTGCGCAAGGCCGGCGCCTGGTACACGTACGAGGGCGACCAGCTCGGCCAGGGCAAGGAGAACGCGCGCAACTTCCTGAAGGACAACCCCGACCTGGCCAACGAGATCGAGCGGAAGATCAAGGAGAAGCTGGGCGTCGGCGTGCGCCCGGAGGAGCCGGCCGCCGAGCCGGGCGCGGACGCCGCGGTCTCCGCCGCCGTGGGCGACGCGGCCAAGACGGTGCCCGCCCCGGCCGCCGCCAAGGCCACCAAGCCCAAGGCCGCCGCAGCCAAGAGCTGACCCGTGACACGGCGAACCGACTGGGCCGAGTACGAGGCCGGGCACGAGTACGAGCACGGACACGCCGATTCCGGTGCCCCGCGGGGGAGGGGCACCGGGAACCGCCCCGGCGCCGGGGCGGACAGCGCGGACGCGTACCGGGGCGACGACCCGTACTGGCCGGACGGTGACGGGGTGCACGGGCCGGAGGCCGGCTTCGCGGGCGACGGCCCGGGCGACGGACTCGGGGGACACGGCGGATACGGCGGACTCGGGGGACACGGCGAGTACGGCGGACTCGGGGGACACGGCGAGTACGGGGGACAAGGGGGCGACGAGCCGGGCGACGGCCGCGGCACGGGCGACGGTGGGACGCGCGGTACGGGCGGCCCACGGGCGAGAGGAGCACGCCGGGGCGGCTCGCGTGACGGCGGGCCGTACGGCGGGCGCGGGCGTCGCCGACGGGACTTCGGCGAGGCGTCCGCGGTGGACGGAGACGCTTCCTCCTTGTCGAGGGCCGAGCGGGGGGAGTCTCCGGGGGACCCGGTGGAGCGGGCGCGCGCGATCTGTCTGCGCCTGCTCACCGGGACCCCGCGCACTCGCAAGCAGCTCGCGGATGCCCTGCGCAAGCGGGAGATCCCCGACGAGGCGGCGCAGGAGGTGCTGTCCAGGTTCGAGGAGGTCGGGCTGATCGACGACAGCGCGTTCGCGGACGCCTGGGTGGAGTCCCGGCACCACGGGCGCGGACTGGCCCGGCGCGCACTGGCCCGGGAACTGCGGACCAAGGGCGTGGACGCCACGCTGATCGACGAGGCGGTGGGCCGGCTCGACGCCGACCAGGAAGAGGCCACCGCGCGCGAACTGGTCGCCCGCAAGCTGCGCTCCACCCGGGGCCTGGACCGCGACAAGCGGCTGCGCCGCCTCGCCGGCATGCTCGCCCGCAAGGGCTACTCACAGGGGCTCGCCCTGAAGGTGGTCCGCCAGGCGCTGGAGGAGGAGGGGGAGGACACGGACTTCCTGGAGGACGGGGAGTTCTGAGGCCGTGGAGAGGGGGCGTGGCCTCCGCTCCCATCGGCCGCGAACACTCGCTTCAGCCACAGAGGCGATACCTGCTCCGGCCCGGCGCGACACCCGCTCCAGTCAGGCGCGACGCCCGCTCCGGCCGGTGGCGACGCCCGCTCTGACCGGTGGTGGCGCCCGCTCCGGCCGGTGGCGACGCTCGCCCGTCCGGCCGGGCGCCACACCTGCTCCGGCCGATGGCGACGCTCGCCCGCCCGTCCGGTCGGCTGCGGCATCCGCGTCCGGCCGTCCGCGGGCGGCGAGGTCATGCCCGCGCGCGCCCGCGCAGCCGCCGCCCGGTCAGCCGCTGCCGTCGGGCGCGTAGGTCATGTCCCCGCCGCGCGCCACGGGCCTACGCGGCCGCACCTCGCGTGCCACGGGCCCTACGGCGTCGTCACCGGAAGCCCGGCCGCGCGCCAGGCCTGGAAGCCGCCGATCAGATCGGTGGCCCGGTGCAGGCCCAGTTGGTGCAGGGAGGCGGCGGCCAGGCTCGACGCGTAGCCCTCGTTGCAGATCACGACGACGCGCAGGTCGTGGCCGGTGGCCTCCGGGAGGCGGTGACCGCCCCAGGGGTCCAGCCGCCACTCCAGCTCGTTGCGTTCGACGACGAGGGCGCCGGGGATCAGGCCGTCGCGCTCGCGCAGCGCGGCGTACCGGATGTCCACGAGCAGGGCCTCGCCGGCCCGGGAGGCGGCGTACGCCTCGCCGGGCTCGATGCGCTCGTAGCTCCGGCGGACCCGTTCCAGCAGGTCGTCGATCCCGACCGGCGGTCTCGCCTCGCTCACTGCCAGTCCTCCGGGCGCTCGACCTGCTCCAGGCGCAGCGTCTGACCGGTGCGGCTGTAGCGGCGGATCTGCGGCAGCGGCGGGTAGTAGGCGTGCACGGAGATCGCGTGCCGGTCGGCGGACTCGTTGAGCACCTCGTGGACGTGGTGGCGGCCGAAGGCGCGGCCCCGGCCGGCCGGCAGGCTGCGCGTACGGTCCACTCCGTCGGTGAGTTCGAGGGTCTTCCAGCCGTCGGTGGGCAGCCGCGCGGCGAGCGAGTACTCCGTCAGCTCGCCGTCGGCGGTGAGGAAGGCGCCGATCGAGTCGGCGTGGTCGTGCCAGCCGGTGCCGGTGCCGGGCGGCCAGCCGATCAGCCAGGCCTCGCTGCCCTTGGGCCCCTCCAGGCGTACCCAGGTGCGGCCCTCCGGGTCGAGCGGCAGGGAGGCGATCAGCTCGGGGTCGGCGGCGGCGCGCCGGACGAAGTCGAGGAGTTCCGCCTCGGTGGGCGCCGAAGCAGCGGCGCCCGCGGAGGCGTCGTCCGGGGCCGGAGCGGCGGGGGCGGACAGGGAGGCGGAGGCGGACACAGCGGAGGAGGCAGACACGTACACCGTCCTGAGGAACGTTCGCGGAAGCGCGCGGCGACACGGAAACGGTGCGCGCGCGAAAGGGGGAAGCAAGACGCGAGTTCAGCAGGAGGGGCGACACACGCAGCCCGCATAGCGGACGAGGTCCATATGGACCCTCCGCCACAGGCGCACATCGGTGTCGGTCACGATCGGGAGTACACCATGCCCCCGCGACACGGTCAACCGACCGTCACCATGCGGACCGGACGACGACGGAACGTACGGCGGGGGCGCACATCGCCGCCGCCGGGCGCCGCCCCCACCGCGG
The DNA here is from genome assembly GCF_019890635.1 of Streptomyces sennicomposti. Classification (GTDB taxonomy): domain Bacteria; phylum Actinomycetota; class Actinomycetes; order Streptomycetales; family Streptomycetaceae; genus Streptomyces; species Streptomyces sennicomposti. Next base: position 238,176 of record NZ_JAIOAB010000001.1, on the reverse strand, counting down.
CCGTCCTCCGCGCCCGCGCACCCCCCCGAGGGTCCCGCTTCCTCCCCCGAGCGTCCCGCTCCCTCCGGGCCGCTCCGGCAGCGGGCCAGGCCTCGGCCCGTCGTGCGCCCGCCTCCTCAGGCGCGCGCCTCGCAGCCGATCCGCCCCCACGGGATTCCGCCTGCACCCGCTTCACCGCGCGCCGTCGCGCAACCCCTGGCCCAGCGAGCGCCGCCGCGCCCCCACTTCACCGCTCTCGCCCCAGCGCCGCCGGCGGCCTCTCACCGCCCCCGAACCACCGCCGCCCCGGGCGCCCCCGCACCGAGGCCTCCGCCGAGCGCACCTCACCCCCGAACGCCGGCCCGAGCACCCCTCATCGCGCCCCAGGCTCCGCCCCCGCGCCCCTCATCGCGCCCAAGATCCGCCCCGCGCCCTACACAGCGCCCAGGCCCCGCCCCGCCCCCTACACAGCCGCCCAAGCTCCGCCCCCGCCCCTCACCATGCCCCCGCCTCCGCGTGTTCCTCCGCTCGGGTCGTTGCCGTGGCGCCGCCCAGGGTGGCCTCGGCCGCCGCGTAGAGGGCGGCCGGGTGGACGCCGCCGAGGGCGGTGACCAGGTGGCCGTCGGGGCGGACCAGGAGCACGGTGTGCGGGGCCGCGCCCGGATAGCTCTCGGCGACCAGCAGCTCGGCGGGGTGCGGCAGGGCGGCGACCGCCGCCGCCAGCCGGGGCATGATCCCGGCGCTCACCCAGTGCCGCCGCTCCCACACCACCGTGCCCGGCGCCACCAGCACCACCAGCAGCGCACCGCGGCCCAGCCGCTCCCGCAGCGGCACGAACGTGCCGTCCTCCGCGGTCACCACCACATCGGCGACCGCTTCGCCCACCGGCGTGTCCACGGGCGTCTCCGCGTCCACGGGTTCGGGCGCGAGCGGTGAGCCGGCGTACGAGCCGGGCGCGCCGAGCGCCCCGTGCCCCAGATGGCCGTCCATGAGCAGCGCGTCGTGCTGGCGTCCGGCCCCGGGGACGTAGGACCGCAGTCCGCCGCCCCCGCGCAGCACCGGCAGCACCTGGTCCGCGGCGCGCAGCCGGGCGGCGACGACGGCGCGCCGCTCGGTCTGGTAGCTGTCCAGCAGCGCCTTGTGCGGGCCGTGGTGATGGACCGTCGCCAGTTTCCAGGCGAGGTTGTCGGCGTCCCGCAGCCCCTCGTCCAGCCCGTGGGTGCCGAGCGCGCCCAGCAGATGGGCCGCGTCCCCGGCGAGGAAGACGCGTCCGGCGCGCCAGCGGCGGGCCAGCCGGTGGTGGACGGTGTGCACGCCGGTGTCCAGCAGCTCGTACGCCGGGGCGCCCTCGCCGGTCCAGCCGGTGAGGGTCTCCCGGATGCGGGCGAGCAGCAGTTCGGGCGTGACCAGGTCCTTTCCGGGCGGCAGCAGCCAGTCCAGCCGCCATACGCCGTCCGGCAGCGGGCGGGCGGTGATCTCCCCGGCGAACGGGCCGGAGGTCCGCCACGGCGGGCTGCGGTGGAGGAACGCTTCCTCGGGCCGGGGCAGCTCGGTGCGCAGCGCCGCCACCGCGTGCCGTTCGACGGCGGTGCGGCCGGGGAAGCGGATGTCCTGGAGCTTGCGCACGGTCGAGCGGGGACCGTCGCAGCCGACCAGGTAACTGCCGCGCCACCACGTTCCGTTGGCGCCGCGGGTGTGGGCGGTGACGCCCGCCGGTTCCTGCTCTATGGTGTCGAGCCGGCTGTCGACGGCCAGTTCGATCAGCGGCTCGCGGGCGACGGCCGCGCGCAGCGCGGCGGTCAGCACGTGCTGGGCGATGTGCAGCGGGGCGGGTTCGGCGTCGTCGAAGGCCACCTCGTTCGTCACCTGTTTGCGCCGCAGCGACCGCCATCCGGACCAGCGCAGTCCGGCGCCGCCGAGCGGCACGCCGGCCAGCCGCTCCACGAGGGCGGCCGTGTCCTCGCGCAGCACGACGGTGCGGGCGGCGCGCGGCGCGTCCCGGCCCGGCGTCTCGTCGAGGACGACGGACGGCACCTCCTGGCGGGCCAGCGCCAGGGCGAGCGCGAGCCCCACGGGCCCCGCCCCGACGACGATCACCGGGTCCACGGCGCGACGCTCCCTGCCCGCGGCGGCGTCCTGACGGACAGACGTGAACAAATGGTTGGAGCAGGGTGCACGATCACAGAACGTATGCAACCTATTGCCGGTGCCCGCGTCAAGCGACAGGGGCAGTGGTGATCACTCCACTGCCCCTGTGTCACATCCGTCGGGTGAGTGCCCGTCAGGTGTGGGTCTTGCCGGCGTAGCCGCCGGCCATGTCGCCGCCGCCGGCGCCGGTCGCCTGGGTGCCCGCCACCGCCGCCGGGGCCAGCACCGCCCCCGTCGACTTCTTGCCGCGCCGCAGCCGCCGCTCCAGCCAGCTCGCGAAGCTGGTGAGGGCGAAGTTCAGGACGACGTAGATCACGGCCACGACGGTGAAGCAGGCGATGGTGTTCGCGCCGTAGTACGAGCTCATGGGGCCGACGGAGGCCAGCAGCTCCGGGAAGGTGAGGATCGCGCCGCCGAGCGCGGTGTCCTTCACGATCACCACCAGCTGGCTGACGATCGCCGGCAGCATCGCGGTGACCGCCTGCGGCAGCAGGATCGACGTCATGACCTGGGTCTTGCGCAGACCGATCGCCTGGGCGGCCTCCGTCTGCCCCTTGGGCAGCGCCAGGATGCCGGCGCGCACGATCTCCGCGAGGACGGAGGCGTTGTAGAGGACGAGGCCGGTGACGACGGCGTACAGCGGCCGGTCGTCCGAACTGACGTCCGTGTACTGCGCGAACAGGGCGTTGCCGAAGATCATCAGGATCAGCACCGGGATGGCGCGGAAGAACTCCACGACCACGGTGGCCGGGACCCGGACCCAGACGTGGTCGGAGAGCCGCGCGATGCCGAAGAAGGCGCCCAGCGGCAGCGCGATGACCATCGACAGGGCCGCCGCGATCAGCGTGTTCTTCAGACCCGGCAGGATGTACGTGGTCCAGGACTCGGAGCCGGCCAGGAGCGGCTTCCACTTCGCCCAGTCCAGCTGCCCCTTGTCGTGCAGGCCCCGGTAGACCCACCACACGAGGGCCGCGAGGGCCAGGAGGAACACGATCGAGTAGACGACGTTGCGCCGCTTGGCCCGGGGGCCCTGCGCGTCGTACAGCACCGAGGCGCTCATCGCTTCACCGCCACCTTCTTGCCCACCCAGCCGAGGATCAGGCCGGTCGGCAGCGTCAGGCACACGAACCCGAACGCGAACACGGCGGAGATCGCCAACAGTTGCGCTTCGTTCTCGATCATCGACTTCATCAGGAAGGCCGCCTCCGCCACGCCGATCGCGGCGGCCACCGTGGTGTTCTTGGTGAGCGCGATCAGGACGTTGGTCAGCGGGCCGACGACCGAGCGGAACGCCTGCGGCAGCACCACCAGGGTGAGCACCTGTGTGAAGCTCAGCCCGAGCGCGCGGGCGGCCTCCGCCTGGCCGACCGGCACCGTGTTGATGCCGGAACGGATCGCCTCGCACACGAACGCCGAGGTGTAGGCGATCAGACCGAGGACGGCGAACCGGAAGTTGATGGTGTCGAAGTTCTGGCTGCCCAGGTTGACGCCGAGGGTCTGGTTCAGGCCCAGCGAGGTGAACAGGATGATCACCGTCAGCGGGATGTTCCGCACGATGTTGACGTAGGCGGTACCGAAGCCGCGCATGAGGGGAACCGGGCCGACGCGCATACCGGCCAGCAGGGTGCCCCAGACCAGGGAGCCGGCGGCCGAGAGCAGCGTCAGCTGCACGGTCACCCAGAAGGCTCCCAGCAGGTCATAGCCTGAAAGAAAGTCGAACACGATCTCCCGCGCTTCCGCGTGTTGATGGACGCCGGTGCGCCGCTCCCCCGTGGGCGGCGCACCGGCGGGCGCTGACTCAGCTCTTGATGTCGCCGATCTTCGGCGCCGGGTCGTTCTTGTAGTTGGCGGGGCCGAAGTTGGCGTCCACGGCCTTCTGCCAGGAACCGTCGGAGACCATCTCCTCGAGGGCCTTGTTGATCTTGGCCTTGAGGTCGCTGCCCTTCTTGACGCCGATGCCGTAGTTCTCGTTGGTCATCTTCAGACCGCCGAGCTTGAACTTGCCCTTGAACTGGTCCTGAGCGGCGTAACCGGCGAGGATCGAGTCGTCGGTGGTCAGCGCGTCGATGGCCTTGTTCTGCAGGCCGGTCAGACAGGCGGAGTACGTCGGGTACTTCAGCAGGTTCGCCTTGGGCGCCAGCGTGTCCTTGATGTTCTGCGCCGAGGTGGAGCCGGTGACCGAGCACAGCTTCTTGCTGTTCAGGTCGGCGGGCGACTTGATCGAGGTGTCGTCGGCGCGGACCAGGACGTCCTGGTGGGCGAGCAGGTAGGGGCCGGCGAAGTCGACCTTCTTCTCGCGCTCGGGGGTGATCGAGTAGGTGGCGGCGATGAACTCGACGTCACCGCGCTGCAGCATCGTCTCGCGGTCGGCGCTCTTCGACTCCTTCCACTCGATCTGGTCCTCGTTGTAACCGAGCTTCTTGGCGACGTACTTGGCCACGTCCACGTCGAAGCCGGAGTAGCCCTGCGGCGTCTTCTGGCCGAGGCCCGGCTGGTCGTACTTGATGCCGATGGCGATCTTCTTGCCGCCGCCCGAGGAACCCTCGTCCTTCTTGTCGTCCGAACCGCACGCCGTCGCCGAGACGGCGAGGGCGAGCACGACGGCCGAGACGGCGGTGACCTTGCGGAGCTTCATGGTGAACATCCTTCGGGTGTTGAGGAGGTACGGGCCGGCCCTGAGGGCGCCGGACCGGACGGCCGGGCGGCGTCGGGAGACGACGGCCGTGCCCGGCTGGCGGGCCGGTGGCGGGGCCGTCCGCCGGCGGACCGTCCGCGGGCGGGCCGGCAGGCCGTCGGCGGTGCGGCGCCCGTCGCCGGCCGGATGGTTCGGGAGTCGGGTCGGGGTGCGGCCGGGGTCAGTGGTGCAGGATCTTGGACAGGAAGTCCTTGGCCCGGTCGCTGCGCGGGTTGCTGAAGAACTGGTCCGGCGTGGCCTGCTCGATGATCCGGCCGTCGGCCATGAAGACCACCCGGTTCGCGGCGGACCGGGCGAAGCCCATCTCATGGGTGACGACGATCATCGTCATGCCGTCCCGGGCGAGCTGCTGCATGACCTCCAGCACCTCGTTGATCATCTCCGGGTCCAGCGCGGAGGTCGGCTCGTCGAAGAGCATGACCTTCGGCTCCATCGCCAGCGCCCGCGCGATCGCCACGCGCTGCTGCTGGCCGCCGGAGAGCTGCGCGGGGTACTTGTCGGCCTGCGCGCCCACCCCGACCCGGTCGAGCAGCGTACGGGCCCGCTCCTCGGCCTGCTTCCTGTCCTTGCGGCGGACCTTGACCTGGCCCAGCGTGACGTTCTCCAGCACGGTCTTGTGCGCGAAGAGGTTGAAGGACTGGAAGACCATGCCGACGTCGGCGCGCAGCCGGGCCAGCTCCTTGCCCTCGTGGGGCAGCGGCCTGCCGTCGATCGAGATCTCGCCCGAGTCGATGGTCTCCAGGCGGTTGATCGTGCGGCACAGGGTGGACTTGCCGGACCCGGAGGGTCCGATGACCACGACGACCTCGCCGCGGGCGATCGTCAGATCGATGTCCTGGAGCACGTGCAACGCGCCGAAATGCTTGTTGACGCTCTTCAGGACGACCAGATCGCCGGTCGAGGCCACATCTTCCTTGGCCATCGATACTTCGGTCATCGCTTTCGGGCTCCGTCCTCCTCGGTTTGGGGGACCATAGCCAGGCGTTGTGTCCGGCGTCACCACATCTGAGGGAGATCTGAGCATCACGATCCGGTAGCGGCCGGACACGAGTCGTAGCGGACCGTGCCGGGGCGCGTACCGGCTGGGTAACGACGCGGGCGCGCAACCGGAAGCCTCTTGACGCCATCCTTATCCATCGGCGTGACTGCCATGGTGCGGTGACGCCCGCGCGCGCTCACTCGTCGTGCGCGCACGCCTACGCACGCCCACCGCTCGAAACGACCATATTCAGAAACGACCGAACGACGGATGAACCGGAGGGGGCCGGATGACGATGAACCGAAGGGGGCCGGATGCGACTGCTTCTTGTTGAGGACGACAACCATGTGGCGGCCGCCCTGTCCGCGGTCCTGGCCCGGCACGGTTTCGACGTCACCCACGCCCGCAGCGGCGAGGAGGCCCTCCAGGCGCTGGTCCCCGAGGGGGCCGGCTTCGGCGTGGTCCTGCTCGACCTCGGCCTGCCCGACCAGGACGGCTACGAGGTCTGCGGCAAGATCCGCAAGCGCACCGCGATCCCGGTGATCATGGTCACCGCCCGCTCCGACGTCCGCTCCCGCATCCACGGCCTCAATCTCGGCGCCGACGACTACGTGGTCAAGCCCTACGACACCGGCGAACTGCTCGCCCGCATCCACGCCGTCAGCCGCCGCACCGTCCACGAGGACACGACCGGCGACGACGGCGACGGCGCCCTGAGCCTCGGGAGCGTGCGCATCGAACTGCCCACCCGGCAGGTCAGCGTGGCCGGCGCCGTCGTCCAGCTCACCCGCAAGGAGTTCGACCTGCTCGCCCTGCTCGCCCAGCGCCCCGGCGTGGTCTTCCGCCGCGAGCAGATCATCAGCGAGGTCTGGCGCACCAGTTGGGAGGGGACCGGCCGCACGCTGGAGGTGCACGTCGCCTCCCTGCGCGCCAAGCTGCGCATGCCGGCCCTGATCGAGACCGTACGCGGCGTCGGCTACCGCCTCGTCGCCCCGGCCGCCTAGCGGGGCCGGGTGCGCACACGTCTCCTCCCGCTGCTCATCGTCCTGATGGCGGCGGTGCTGCTCGCCCTCGGGTTCCCGCTCGCCGTCAGCATGGCCGCGGGCGAGCAGCAGAAGGTGGTCGTCGACCGGATCGACGACACGGCGCGGTTCGCGGCCCTCGCCCAGTTCGTCACCGACCGGCCCACCGGCTCCCGCCAGACCGTCCCCGACGAGCGCCTGGAGACCCTCAGCCGCGAACTCGCCAGCTACTACACCGTCTACGGCATCCGGGCCGGCGTCTTCTACCGCTCCGGCACGCCCATGGCCAACGCGCCCGCCGCCTGGTCCCCGCCCTTCGAGGGCGAGGTGCGCGCCGCCTTCGACGAGGCCCTGCTGAGCCGCCGCAGCCACGACCCGGCACAGGTGTGGCCCTGGCAGCGGCACCGGCTCGTCGTCGCCTCGCCCGTCATCCGGGACGGTGACGTCGTCGCCGTCGTCGTCACCGACTCGCCGACCGGTCAGATGCGCTCGCGGACCCTGCACGGCTGGCTGCTCGTCGGCGCGGGCGAGATCGTCGCCATGCTGGTCGCCGTCGGCGCGGCGCTGCGGCTGACCGGCTGGGTGCTCCGGCCCGTACGGGTGCTCGACGCCACCACCCACGACATCGCCACCGGACGGCTCAAGTCCCGGGTGGCCGCGGCCGGCGGACCACCGGAACTGCGGCGGCTGGCCCGGTCGTTCAACGAGATGGCCGACAACGTCGAGAACGTGCTGGAGCAGCAGCGCGCCTTCGTCGCCGACGCCTCCCACCAACTGCGCAACCCGCTCTCCGCGCTGCTGCTGCGCATCGAACTGCTCGCCCTCGAACTGCCCGAGGGCAACGAGGAGATCGCCTCCGTGCGCACCGAGGGCAAACGCCTCGCGCAGGTCCTGGACGATCTGCTCGACCTCGCGCTCGCCGAGCACGCCGAGGCGGACCTCCAGCTCATCGACATCGGCGAGCTGACCGCGGAACGCGTGGCGGCCTGGGCGCCGGCCGCCGACGCCAAGGGCGTCCGGCTGACCGGCGACTGCCCGGCGACCACCGCCTGGGCCGACCCCGTGGCCCTGTCCTCCGCACTGGACGCGGTGATCGACAACGCCGTGAAGTTCACCCCCGAGGGCAAGAGCGTGACGGTGACGGTCTCCGGCGGCGGCGACACCTCGAAGGTCGTCGTCGCCGACGACGGACCCGGTCTCACCGACGACGAACTCGCCCGCGTCGGCGACCGGTTCTGGCGCAGCGGCCGCCACCAGAACATCAAGGGTTCCGGCCTCGGCCTCTCCATCACCCGCGCCCTGCTGGCCGCCGGCGGCGGCTCGCTGGCCTACGACCACCACCACGACCGCGAGCCGCGCGGACTGAAGGTGACGGTCAGCGTCCCGCGCACGGACCCGCGGCGGCCGGACCCGCACCCGGCACAGCGCTGAACGACCCGATCGCGGCTACGGCTTGACCGACCGGTAGTAGCGGCGCGCGCCCTCGTGCAGCACCAGCGGATCGGTGTAGATGGCGGTGCGCAGATCCACCAACTGCGCCGAGTGGACGTGGGCGCCGATGCCGTCCCGGCTCTTGATCACGGTCCGGGTCACCCACTCGGTGAGCCTCGCGTCCACGTCCGCACGCGTCATCAGCACATTGGAGACGGCGATCGTCGGCACGGTCGAGCCGTTCTGGATGCTCGGATACGCCGACTCCGGCATGTTGGTGGCACGGTAGTAGCGCATGGCGCCGCCCTCGGCGTGCAGCTTGCTCACCAGCTCCGGCTCTATCGGCACGAACCGGTACGCGAACTTCGAGGCGAGCTGCTTGAGCCCGTCCGTCGGCAGCCCGCCCGACCAGAAGAACGCGTCGATCGAGCCCTGCCGCAACCGCCCCGGACCGGTGTCGATGCCGTCGGCCATCGGCTCGATGTCCTGGCGCGGATCGATCCCGGCCGCCTTCAGCACCCGCTCGGCGATCAGCCGGACGCCCGACTCCGGCGGCCCGACCGCCACCCGCTTGCCCCGCAGGTCCGCCACCGAGTTGATCCGCGAGTCCCGCGCGACGACCAGCTGCACATAGTCGTCGTACAGGCGGGCGACCCCGCGCAGCCGCGCCGCGCCCGGCCGCTGCTCCAGCTCGTACGTCTCCACCGCGTCGGCCGCCGCGATGGTGAAGTCCGCCTTCCCGGTCGCCACCCGCGTCACGTTCTCCTGGGAACCGTCGCTGGTCAGCAGCTTCACCCTCAGGTTCGGCATGTCCTTGCCGAACGCGGTGCGCAGCCGCTCGCCGTACTCCTGGTAGACCCCGCGCGTGGTCCCGGTGCTGAAGGTGATCGTCCCGCTCGGCGGCCGCTCGCCCAGCGGCAGCAGCCACCACAGCAGCAGCCCGAGGACGACGGCGCCGACGGCCGCGCCCTGCAGGCCGCGGCGCCTGCCGAAGGAGGAGAACAGCTTGGACATGCGCGCGATCCTGCCAGCCGGAGGCCGGTGCTGACCAGGCCGCCGGGGGCTGTCGGCGACGGCGGATAGAGTCGCCGCATGAGCAGTTCGCCCGCCGTTCTCGTCCGTGAGTTCCACCGTGCCTTCGGCCTCGACGCCCGCAGCACGCCGACCCGGGTGCCGCCGGCGCTCGCCGCGCACCGCGGCGAACTCCTCGCCGAGGAGGCGGCCGAGGTCGCCGAGGTCTCGGTCGAGGGCCCGCTCGACCGGCTGGCGCACGAACTCGCGGACGTGGTCTACGTCGCCTACGGCACCGCCCTGGTGCACGGCGTGGACCTCGACGAGGTGATCGCCGAGATCCACCGCGCCAACATGAGCAAGCTCGGCCCCGACGGAGAGGTCGCCCGCCGCGCCGACGGCAAGGTCCTCAAGGGCGACCACTACCGCGCGCCCGACGTGGCGGCCGTACTGCGCCGCCAGGGCTGGGACCCGGACGCCGCCTGAGCGACGGCGAAAGGCCCTTTCGGCCGGGGGCTCAGGGCGCCGGGGCCGGTACGTCCGCCGCCGGGCCGCTCCCCGCGGGCGCGGCCGTCCGCCGGGCCGGTGGGCGCGCGCACCGCACGGCCAGGACCAGCGCCAGCCCCGTCAGCGTCACCACGTCCTTGAACGCCCTGCGCGTCGAGGGCTCCAGGTACGGGAAGACGAAGCCGGCCGTCTGCGGGACGAGCGCCGCCCAGAACCACGGCGAGCGCGCCACCGAGTCGGCGGCCGTCGCCCCGGCGAGCAGCAGCGGCACGACGACGACCGGATAGTGCTCGTAGGACGGCCGGGAGACCAGGAGCGACGCCAGCATGAGCATCGCGGCCGTCTCCACGAGCCGCGAGGGGCCCGCGTCGCCGCGCCGCCAGCGCAGCCCGGCGCACACCACCCCGGCCGCCGCCGCGATCAGGGCCGGCGCCTCGGCGGCCACCGGCGGCACCCCGAGGCGCGGCAGGACCGCCGGCCAGGAGCAGTCGAACGGCCGCATCAGGGCGTCCCCGCCCCTGAGGAGGAAGGGCAGCGTGCGGGTGAGGAACCCGCCCGGGTCCGGCATGACCAGCGCCGCACCCGCGGACAGCGCCGCCGGCACCAGCACCGTCCAGGCCAGGGCCCGCCACCGCCGGGCCAGCACCAGCAGCAGCACCACCGGCACCAGCAGCGGCTTCACCGCCAAGGACAGCCCGAGCACCACCCCGGCCGCGTCCCAGCGGCCCCGGTCCGCCAGCAGCAGCGCCGCCGGCAGCGCGAGGACGCTCACCGCGGTCCAGTTCCCCAGGTCGATCAGATGACCGACCGGGACCCAGCACAGCACCAGGCCCAGCAGCCCCAGCACCGCGAACCGGGAGCGCGCCGGCACGCGGAACAGGCGCACGGCGCACCACCAGCCGGCCGTGACGAGCCCCACGCACACCACAGGCGCGGCCACCCGCAGTACGGGCGCCGGCAGCAGCGCCTGCCCCGCCGCGAACAGCACGGCGCTCGGCAGGTAGAGGAACCGCCGGTCGCCGTACGGGGCGCCGCCGTCCAGCCACACCCGCCCGGCGTGGACGACGAAGGCGTTGTCCATGCCGCCCTGCGGGTGCACGAGGGCCACGTGCGCCGCGCGGGCCAGCAGGACGAGGGCGAGGACGGCGAGCGGGACCGGACCGGCCGGCCGCAGGAGCCAGGCGCGCAGCGCCGGGGCCGCGGGCGCCCGCGGTGCGGAGGCCCGCACGGCGTCACGAAGCTGCATCGGGTACCTGTCACTGTGCGGGGCCGCTCGGGGCGAAGCGGCCGTGAGCGGCGCGGGAATGCCGTCACCGAGCGGTGCGGAGTGTCCCTATTTTGGAGCTGCCGTCCCGGTATGGGAGGCAGCTCCCGCCTCGTGTCGCGAACCGGGCGGAAGCTTGTGCCGCGATCCGGCCGGAGCCGCCCGCCCGTGGCCCTGGGCCGTCCGCCCGTGGCTCCGGGCCGTCCGCCACTGGCTTCGGGCCGTCCGCCCGTGGCCCCCGGGCCGTCCGGGGGCACTTCGCCGAGCGCCTACCCTTATGGCATGAGCAGCATCGACCGGAGCCGAGAAGTGGGCGTCACTCGCAGCTATGAGATCCGCACCTACGGGTGCCAGATGAACGTCCACGACTCCGAGCGGCTCGCCGGGCTGCTGGAGGACGCGGGCTACGTGCGGGCGCCGGAGGGCTCGGACGGCGACGCGGACGTGGTCGTCTTCAACACCTGCGCCGTGCGCGAGAACGCCGACAACCGGCTCTACGGCAACCTCGGCCACCTCGCCCCGAAGAAGGCGAAGCGGCCCGGGATGCAGATCGCGGTCGGCGGCTGCCTGGCGCAGAAGGACCGGGACACCATCGTCAAGAAGGCGCCCTGGGTGGACGTCGTCTTCGGCACGCACAACATCGGCAAGCTGCCCGTCCTGCTGGAGCGCGCCCGCGTCCAGGAGGAGGCCCAGGTCGAGATCGCCGAGTCGCTGGAGGCGTTCCCCTCCACGCTGCCGACCCGGCGCGAGAGCGCGTACGCCGCCTGGGTCTCGATCTCCGTGGGCTGCAACAACACCTGTACCTTCTGCATCGTCCCGGCGCTGCGCGGCAAGGAGAAGGATCGCCGCCCCGGCGACATCCTCGCCGAGGTGGAGGCGCTGGTCGGCGAGGGCGTCTCCGAGATCACGCTGCTCGGCCAGAACGTCAACGCCTACGGCTCCGACATCGGCGACCGCGAGGCGTTCAGCAAGCTGCTGCGGGCCTGCGGGAACGTCGAGGGCCTGGAGCGGGTCCGCTTCACCTCGCCGCACCCGCGCGACTTCACCGACGACGTGATCGCGGCGATGGCCGAGACGCCGAACGTCATGCCGCAGCTGCACATGCCGCTGCAGTCCGGCTCGGACACCGTCCTGAAGGCGATGCGCCGCTCCTACCGCCAGGAGCGCTACCTCGGGATCATCGAGAAGGTCCGCGCCGCGATCCCGCACGCCGCGATCACCACCGACATCATCGTGGGCTTCCCCGGCGAGACCGAGGAGGACTTCGAGCAGACGCTGCACGTGGTGCGTGAGGCGCGGTTCGCGCAGGCGTTCACCTTCCAGTACTCCAAGCGGCCCGGCACCCCCGCCGCCGAGATGGACGACCAGGTCCCCAAGAAGGTCGTCCAGGCGCGCTACGAGCGGCTGGTCGCCCTCCAGGAGGAGATCTCCTGGGAGGAGAACAAGAAGCAGGTCGGCCGCACGCTGGAGCTGATGGTCGCCGAGGGCGAGGGCCGCAAGGACGGCGCCACGCACCGCCTGTCCGGCCGCGCCCCCGACAACCGCCTCGTGCACTTCACCAAGCCGGACGAGGAGGTCCGCCCCGGCGACGTGGTCACCGTCGAGATCACCTACGCCGCCCCGCACCACCTCCTGGCCGAGGGCCCGACCCTGGCCGTACGCCGCACCCGCGCGGGCGACGCCTGGCAGAAGCGCACCGCCGCGGAGGCCGCGAAGCCGGCCGGCGTCATGCTCGGCCTCCCGAAGATCGGCGCCCCGGCCCCGCAGCCGGTTCCGGCGGGCAACGGCTGCGGCTGCGACTGACGCGCCTCTGGGGGCGCGGCGGCGCGGGGAACGGCGCGCCCGGCCCCCGCACACCCGCCGTGGCGTGCCGGCGGGCAACGCTGCGGCTGTCCCGACCCGGGGCGCGTGCCCGCCAAGGGGCGCGGGGAACGGCGCGCCCGGCCTTCCGAGACCCGCACCCACCCTCTCCGGAGGCGGGAAGAAGGGGGGTCCGGGGGCGAAGCCCCCGGGGACGGGACGGGTAGGGGCGGCGGGGGCGGAACGAACCCATCGGACACCCCACCCAGGACCTCCGCGCCCCCCAGAACCACCGCGCCGTCCGCGGAACCGCCGGGCGTCCCGCGACGCGGCTGCGGGCGGGGCGGACCGCTCGGCGGCGCGGCCGGAGCGACGGCGGCAGGGGTGAGGCGGCCGGACCGCCCACGGGGTTACGCTGCCGATCATGCTTGTCGCCGCCGCAGTCTGCCCCTGCCCGCCGCTCCTCGTACCCGTGGTCGCCGCCGGAGCGGCGCCCGAACTGGACGCCGCGCGCGCCGCGTGCACGGACGCGCTCGGCGTCCTCGCCGCCGCCCGGCCGGACCGCCTCGTGGTCGTCGGCCCCACCGAGGCGGCCGGGCACGGCCCGTACCCGGAGGGCGCCCGGGGGTCCTTCCGCGGGTTCGGCGTCGACGCGGACGTACGCCTCGGTCAGGGCGGCGGCACAGCGCCGGACCGCGAACTGCCGCCCTCGCTCGCCGTCGCCGCCCACCTGCTGGAGCGCACGGACTGGTCCGACGCCCCGGTCGAGGGACTGGGCGTGGACGCCTCGCTGGCGCCCGAGCGCTGCCTGGCCACCGGCCGCGACCTCGCCGTACGGGCCGACCGGGTGGCGCTGCTGGTCATGGGCGACGCCAGCGCCTGCCGGTCGCTCAAGGCGCCCGGATACCTCGACGAACGGGCCGAGCCCTTCGACGCCGAGGCCGCCCGCGCGCTGGGCGCCGCGGACGTACCGGCGCTCGCGGCGCTCGACGCGGCGCTGGCCGCCGAGCTGAAGGCGTCGGGCCGGGCCCCGTGGCAGGTCCTGGCGGGCGCGGCCGAGACCGCGAACCTCTCCGGCGCCCTGCTCTACGACGAGGCCCCTTACGGCGTCGGCTACCTGGTGGCCACCTGGACCTGACGGACCCCGGCCGGTCGCGCACCGGCCGCGGGACCGCGACCGGCGCCGGCCGGCGGCCGCGAGGAATCGCCCCGGCGGGCGACCGGCGAGCACGCGGCTCACCGGCCACCCGCCGATGTACTCCCGGCCGGACGGCACCGCGCCCCCGCGTCCTTCACCCGCGGCGACGCGTTCCGGGCCGCGCCCGAGCGCGTCGCGTCCCGCTCAGGACGTCGGCGGCGGAGGCGTCCGCGGGCCCGCGCCCGGCTCGTCGCCGCCCCGGCCCTCGGGGCCGGCACCAGGACCGGTGCCGGGGCCAGGGCCGGTGCCGGCGTCGCCGCCCTGGTGGGCGAGCCGGTCCACGGCCTCCTTCGCCTTGTCCGTACCCGCGTGGATCTTGTCCCGGTACTTGCCCTTGGTCTTCTCGTCGACCACCTTCGCGGCCCGGTCGAGACCCTGGCCGATCTGGCCTCCGTGCCGCTGCGCGAGGTCCGAGACCTTTTCCCTGGCCGGACCGAGCTTGGCCTTCATGTTGTCCAGCAGACCCATGGTTCAGCCTCCCTTGCGGGACATCACGTCCGGGCGCCCTTGCCGGTCTCCTGTTCGGCCGCCTCCTCGGCGGACTGCTGCTTGGGGATGTCCACGCCGTCGCCGCCGGCGTCCGCCGCGGCCTCGGGGGCGGCCGCGCCGTCCCCGGTCTCCGCCGCCTCCGGGTCGCTCCCGGCGGCGCCGTCCGCCGCCGTACCGGCGCTCACCGCACCGGCCGGAGCCGGACCGGCCGGCTCCTCGGCGACCGACGCGCCCTCCACAGACGTGCCCTCCACAGCCTCGGACCTCCGGAAAAGTCGCGCAAAAACGCCCATGTCAACTCCATACGTTACTTGTGCGGGCGAAATCCCGCGTGGTCCGCTGTGTCCGTTCACGGCGCCCGCGCCATCGCCCTGACGCGATCCGGGCGCGGGTACCTCTCACCGGGCAACGAGACCGTGACCGCGCCGTCACGTAACTCGTTCGAGACACCCCCGCGGGGTTTGCGAAACTGGTGCGGTGAGCAGCGCACCCCCCGCACCCCGCGTCATCGCCGTCGTCGGCCCGACCGCGGCCGGAAAGTCCGATCTCGGCGTCTTCCTGGCCCAGCGCCTCGGCGGCGAGGTCGTCAACGCCGACTCCATGCAGCTCTACCGAGGGATGGACATCGGCACCGCGAAACTGACGCCCGAAGAGCGCGGCGGCGTACCGCACCACCTCCTGGACGTGTGGGACGTGACGGTCACCGCCTCCGTCGCCGAGTACCAGCGCCTCGCCCGGGAGCGGATCGACGCCCTGCTCGCCGAGGGCCGCTGGCCGATCCTGGTCGGCGGCTCCGGCCTCTACGTCCGCGGCGCCGTCGACAACCTGGAGTTCCCCGGCACCGACCCGGAGGTCAGGGCCCGGCTGGAGGAGGAGCTGACCCTGCGCGGCTCCGGCGCCCTGCACGCCCGTCTGGCCGCCGCCGACCCCGAGGCGGCGCGCGCGATCCTGCCCAGCAACGGCCGCCGCATCGTCCGCGCGCTCGAAGTGATCGAGATCACCGGCCGCCCCTTCACGGCCAACCTCCCCGGCCACGACTCCGTCTACGACACCGTCCAGATCGGCGTCGACGTGGCCCGTCCCGAGCTGGACGAGCGCATCGCGCGCCGGGTGGACCGGATGTGGGAGGCGGGGCTCGTCGCCGAGGTGCGCGAGCTGGAGGCACAGGGCCTCAGACAGGGGCGTACGGCCTCCCGCGCGCTCGGCTACCAGCAGGTCCTCGCGGCGCTCGCGGGGGAGTGCACGATCGAGGAGGCGCGCGCGGAGACCGTCCGCGCGACCAAGCGTTTCGCGCGCCGCCAGGACTCCTGGTTCCGCCGCGACCCGCGCGTGCACTGGCTCAGCGGCGCCGCCGCGGATGTCACGGAACTTCCGCACCTGGCGCTGGCGTTGGTCGAACGACCGGTTACAGCCTGATCACGTGATGGCATCGGGACGCCCAGGCCGTCATCCAGGCCTGCGGCGGCGTGCCATCATCGTGCTTCGATCCACCGAATGAAGTCCTAGTTGGGAGGGCGCGTGGCGATGGAGGCCGGCCCTCGCGACACCGCACAAGGCGGCACCGAGCACGTCACCGCCGAGCACGCCGGTGCGGACCCGGACGAGCCGACGCTCAGCCCCGACGGCCCTGACGGTCCTGACGGGACGCAGGGCGGGGTGACCGAGGACGGTCCCGGGCCCGAGGAGATGTTCGCCGGGCCCGAGGTGGAGGTCGAGCTGCGCCCGCAGCGGCGGCTGCGCATCTGGCAGCTGGCGCCCATCGTGGGCCTGGCCGCCGTCGGCTCGCTGATGTTCGCCTTCCCGCTCGCCTTCGACGGCGACAGCGGCGCGATGATCGCCATGCTGGGGCTGCTGATCTGCTCCTGCGCGGCAGGCTGGGGCATGATGGCCGCACGCCGCGTGGGCTACACCTGGCCCGGTCTGCCCCCGCGGGGCGCCGGACGCCGCGCCGACTGGCGGCTGATCGGCGCCTACGCCCTGATCGTCGCCTTGGCCGTCGTCCTCGCGGTCTGGCGCGTCGCCCGCCTGCGCTAGGGCCGCCCGCACCGGGTCTGTCGTACCCGCACCGTACGATCGAGGCATGAGCTCGCGCATCGCCTTCCTCAAGGGGCACGGCACGGAGAACGACTTCGTGATCCTCCCCGACCCGGACAACGCCCTCGACCTGTCCCCGGCCGCCGTCGCCGCCCTGTGCGACCGGCGCGCGGGCATCGGCGGCGACGGCGTGCTGCACGTCGTGCGGTCGGCCGCGCACCCGGAGGCCCGCGCCATGGCGGCCGAGGCGGAGTGGTTCATGGACTACCGCAACGGCGACGGCTCCGTCGCGGAGATGTGCGGCAACGGCACGCGCGTGTTCGCGCGCTACCTCCAGCACGCCGGCCTCGCCGCCGAGGGCGACCTCGCGATCGCCACCCGGGGCGGCGTGAAGAAGATCCACATCGCCAAGGACGGCGACATCACCGTCGGCATGGGCAAGGCCCGCCTGCCCGAGGGCGACGTCGCCGTGAGCGTCGGCGAGCGCAGCTGGCCCGCGCGCAACGTGAACATGGGCAACCCCCACGCGGTGGCCTTCGTGGACGATCTCGCGGACGCCGGCGACCTGCTCTCCCCGCCCTTGTTCAGCCCGGCCGCGGCCTATCCGGACGGGGTGAACGTCGAGTTCGTCGTCGACCGCGGCCCCCGCCACGTCGCGATGCGCGTGCACGAGCGCGGCTCGGGCGAGACCCGCTCGTGCGGCACGGGCGCGTGCGCCGTCGCCGTGGCCGCCGCCCGCCGCGACGGCGCCGACCCCGCCGTCACCGGCGCCCCGGCGACGTACACGGTCGACGTGCCCGGCGGCACCCTCGTCATCACCGAGCGGCCGGACGGCGAGATCGAGATGACCGGCGCCGCGGTGATCGTCGCCGAGGGCGAGATCGCCGCGGACTGGCTGGAAAGCGTCGCCGGCTGACCGTGCCCCCGCCGGCCGATCGCAAGGCCGGCGCGCGGCAAGATCGACAAGACCCAGGGCGGAGATCCGGACGCACGCGGGAATCCACGGTCACCCGCATGTCAGGTGACCGAAAACCGTAAACCTCCGGATCGTCGCTCGAATGGGTGATCCGTTTCACGCTCCCCGAGAGGTGGTCGGCCGAGTGTGCTGGGCTCGGTAGCATCAAGCACCGGCCCGGACGGGGGATCCGACGCCAACCCCTGAGCCGCGTACGCCCTGGGGCACCCCGTCCACCGGTCCACGCAGCCGGAGGTGCCCATGAGTGCGGATGCCACGAATCCCGCGGCCCCGGGAGCGGTGGTGCCGGCGGCGCCCCGCAGGAAGGCCCGCCCGCGGCTCGACCTGCGCCGCCTGGGGCGGGCCGCACTGCTCGGCCCCGCCGCCCGCGACCGCCTGCCCGACGCCATCGGCCATGTCGCCGAGGCGCACCGGGCCCACTTCCCGGACGCCGACCTCGAACCGCTGCGCCGCGCCTACGTCCTGGCCGAGTCCTCGCACCGCGGCCAGATGCGCAAGAGCGGCGAGCCGTACATCACGCACCCGCTCGCCGTGACCCTGATCCTCGCCGAACTCGGCGCGGAGACCACGACGTTGACCGCGTCCCTGCTGCACGACACCGTCGAGGACACCGACGTGACGCTCGACCAGGTCGGCGAGGAGTTCGGCGCCGAGGTCCGCTATCTCGTGGACGGCGTCACCAAGCTGGAGAAGGTCGACTACGGCGCCGCCGCCGAGCCCGAGACGTTCCGCAAGATGCTCGTCGCCACCGGCAGCGACGTGCGGGTGATGTCGATCAAACTCGCCGACCGGCTGCACAACATGCGCACCCTCGGCGTCATGCGCCCGGAGAAACAGGCCCGGATCGCCAAGGTGACCAGGGACGTGCTCATCCCGCTCGCCGAACGGCTCGGCGTGCAGGCCCTCAAGACCGAGCTGGAGGACCTGGTCTTCGCGATCCTCCACCCCGAGGAGTACCGGCACACCCGCGAACTGATCGCGGAGAACGCGAGCCGCCCCGGCGACCCGCTCACCGAGGTCGCCGAACAGGTGCGCGGGGTGCTGCGCGAGGCCGACATCGCCGCCGAAGTCCTCGTCCGGCCACGGCACTTCGTCTCCGTGCACCGGGTCTCCCGCAAACGGGGCCGGCTGCGCGGCGCCGACTTCGGCCGGCTGCTGGTCCTGGTCACCGAGGACGCCGACTGTTACGGCGTCCTCGGCGAACTGCACACCTGTATGGCGCCGGTGGTCTCGGAGTTCAAGGACTTCATCGCGGTCCCCAAGTTCAACCTGTACCAGTCGCTGCACACCGCCGTCGCCCGCGAGGACGGCCAGGTCGTCGAAGTCCTCATCCGCACCCACCAGATGCACAAGGTCGCCGAGGCCGGCGTCGTCGCCCTCGGAAACCCCTACGCCGCTCCCGCCGAGGAGCAGAGCGCGGGCGACGGCGAGCGCGTGGACCCCACCCGCCCCGGCTGGCTCTCCCGCCTCCTCGACTGGCAGGAGGCCGCGCCCGACCCCGACACCTTCTGGTCCACCCTGCGCGAGGACCTCGCCCAGGACCGCGAGATCACCGTCTTCCGGCCCGACGGCGGCACCCTCGGCCTGCCCGACGGCGCCACCTGCGTGGACGCCGCCTACGCCCAGTACGGCGAGGACGCGCACGCGTGCATCGGCGCCCGCGTCAACGGCCGCCTCGCCAGGCTGAGCACCGTCCTGAAGGACGGCGACACCGTCCAGCTCCTGATGGGCCAGGACCCGGCCTCCGAACCCTCCCGGGAGTGGCTCGAGCACGCCCACACCCCGGCCGCCCGCATCGCCATCCAGCGCTGGCTGGCGACCCACCCGGCCCCGGCCGACGACGAGCCGGAGGAGGAACGGGACCTGCGCGACGCGGCGGCCCCGGACACCGCCGACGCCTCCGGCGCCCTGGCCGAGCCGACGACCGACGCGCTCGGCGGCCCGGTGACCGGCGCCCTCGGCGGGCCGGCTGCCGAAGCCCCCGCCGGCCCCGGTGCCGAGGCGCTCGGCGGGCGGTCCGATGCGGCGGGCGCGGTCGTCGTGGACGCCCCCCACACCGCCGTACGGCTCGCCGGCTGCTGCACGCCCGTACCGCCCGACCGGGTCGCCGCGTTCGCCGTGCGCGGGGGAGTGGTCACCGTGCACCGCGTCGAGTGCCCCGGGGTCGCCCGGATGAAGGGCACGGGGCGCGCGGAGGTCGGCGTGCGCTGGGGAGACACCACCGCCTGCCGGGTGACGCTGCTGGCCGAATCGTTCGGCCGGCCTCATCTGCTCGCCGACCTGACCGAGGCCATCGCGCTGGAAGGCGTCGAGATCGTCTCGGCGACCGTGGCCCCACCGGCCCAGCAGCGCGTCCACCACACCTACACCCTGCAACTGCCCGACGCCGCCCGGCTGCCCGCCCTGATGCGGGCGATGCGCAGCGTCCCCGGCGTCTACGACGTCAGCCGCGCCCAGCCGCAGCCGCCGGGGGCGTGAGCGGGCACCCGCCGGGGCGTACGGGAGCGCGCCGGGCGGAAGACTGAGCGCCGGCTCCAGAAGAACCCGTTCGGGTGGCCCGGGCGCGCGTCGCCGCCGTACTCGCACTAGGCGCTGATAGCGGTGTGTGCATGCCGCGCACCCTCCGTCACCACGTCCCGCGTCGCCTGAAGGCGACCCTCCTCGCGTCCGCCGCCTGCGTCTGCCTGCTGGCCGCGAGCGCCCCGCCCGCACCGCTCGGGGTCGGCGACCGGCTCTTCCCGTACCTCGGCAACCCGGGGTACGACGTGTCGGCGTACGACCTCTCCTTCGCCTACTCCGGCGACAACGGCAAGCCGCTCCAGGCCGTCACCACGATCGACGCCCGCACGACCAGGACCCTGGACAGCGTCAACCTGGACTTCACGCACGGCACCGTCGACTCCGTCGAGGTCGACGGCGAGCCCGCCGCCTTCGCCTTCGCCGACGAGGATCTCGTGATCACCCCGAAGCACCCGCTGCCCGAGCACAGCCGGACGCGCATCACCGTGCGCCACACCAGCAATCCGGTCCCCCAGAAGGGCCGGGACGGCGGCTGGGTGCAGACCGCGGACGGACTGGCCATGGCGAACCAGGCCGACGTCGCCCACCTGGTGTTCCCGTGCAACGACCACCCCTCCGACAAGGCGATGTTCACCATCCACGTGACCGCGCCCGAGGGCTACACCGCCGTCGCCAACGGCCTGCCCGTCCAGGCCGCCCGCAGCCGCGCGGGAACCACCTGGACGTACCGCACCCAGCACCCGATGGCCACCGAGCTGACCCAGGTCTCCATCGGCCGCTCCGCCGTGCTGCACCGCCCCGGCCCGCACGGCCTGCCCGTCCGCGACGTCGTCCCCGCCCAGGACCGCGCCGCCCTCGAACCCTGGCTGGCCAAGACCCCGGACCAGATCGCCTGGCTGGAGGGCAAGATCGGCGACTACCCGTTCGAGACGTACGGCGTGCTCGTGGCGTCGGCGAAGACCGGCTTCGAACTGGAGACGCAGACCCTCTCCCTCTTCGAGAAGGACCTGTTCACCGACGCCGCCTACCCGAAGTGGTACGTCGAGTCGGTCATGGTGCACGAGCTGTCCCACCAGTGGTTCGGCGACAGCGTCAGCCCCCGCTCCTGGTCCGACGTATGGCTCAACGAGGGCCACGCGACCTGGTACGAGGCCCTGTACGCCGAGGAGAAGGCGAACCGGCCCATGGAAGCCCGGATGAAGGCCGCCTACGGCGCCTCCGACGGCTGGCGCGCGGCCGGCGGACCGCCCGCGCGGCCCAAGGCCCCGAAGGCCGGCGAGAAGATCAGCATCTTCCGCCCGAACATCTACGACGGCGCGGCCCTCGTCCTGTACGCGCTGCGCCAGGAGATCGGCAAGCCGGCCTTCGAACGCCTGGAGCGCTCCTGGGTGCGCGACCACGAGGACGGCACCGCCACCACCGCCGACTTCGAGCGCCTCGCCTCCCAGATCGCCGGCCGCGACCTGAGCGCCTTCTTCCAGGCGTGGCTGTACGGCGAGAAGACCCCGCCGATGCCCGGCCACCCGGACTGGAAGCAGCAGCCGCCCCTGAAGTCGGTGAAGACGAAGAAGTGACGCGGCGGCGCACATCGGCGCCCGGGAAGAGGTGACAGGACGGGCGAGCGGGGAAATAACACCGTGACGAGACGGGCCGTGCCGTGCGACCATCTTCCGGTCGGCGCGGCCCGGCGCCGGGAATCTCCCGGAGAGCCCGGACGTTGTCGACAGTGACGGAGTGGCCGTCGCGGCGCATCAGATGTGTGACCGCGCCCCCGCGCCGCACCACGGATTCCCCAACGACGTAAGGACCCAATGACCTCCTCTTCTTCCTCTTCCCAGGCCACCAAGCGCCTCGCGCACACCTATCCCGAAGGTCTTCGGGCCGATGCCCTGATGGAGGAGGACGTCGCCTGGAGCCACGAGGTCGACACGGAGCGGGACGGCGACCAGTTCGACCGCTCCGAGCGCGCGGCCCTGCGCCGCGTCGCGGGCCTCTCCACCGAACTCGAGGACGTCACCGAGGTCGAGTACCGCCAGCTCCGGCTGGAGCGGGTCGTCCTCGTCGGCGTCTGGACCTCGGGGACCGTGCAGGACGCGGACAACTCCCTCGCCGAGCTGGCCGCCCTCGCGGAGACCGCGGGCGCGATGGTGCTCGACGGCGTCATCCAGCGCCGCGACAAGCCCGACGCGGCCACCTACATCGGTTCCGGCAAGGCCGACGAGCTGCGGGACATCGTCCTGGAGACGGGCGCCGACACCGTCATCTGCGACGGTGAGCTGAGCCCCGGCCAGCTGATCCACCTCGAGGACATCGTCAAGGTCAAGGTCATCGACCGCACGGCCCTGATCCTGGACATCTTCGCCCAGCACGCCAAGTCCCGCGAGGGCAAGGCGCAGGTCGCGCTCGCGCAGATGCAGTACATGCTGCCGCGGCTGCGCGGCTGGGGTCAGTCGCTGTCCCGGCAGATGGGCGGCGGCAGCGGCGGCCTCGCCACCCGAGGTCCCGGTGAGACCAAGATCGAGACGGACCGGCGGCGGATCCGCGAGAAGATGGCGAAGATGCGCCGGGAGATCGCGGAGATGAAGACCGGCCGCGAGCTGAAGCGCCAGGAGCGGCGCCGCAACAAGGTGCCCTCCGTCGCCATCGCCGGCTACACCAACGCCGGCAAGTCCTCCCTGCTCAACCGTCTCACCGGCGCGGGCGTCCTGGTCGAGAACGCGCTGTTCGCGACCCTGGACCCGACCGTGCGCCGGGCCGAGACCCCGAGCGGCCGGCTCTACACGCTGGCCGACACCGTCGGTTTCGTCCGGCACCTGCCGCACCACCTGGTCGAGGCGTTCCGCTCCACCATGGAGGAGGTCGGCGACTCCGACCTGATCCTGCACGTGGTGGACGGCTCGCACCCGAACCCGGAGGAGCAGCTGGCCGCCGTGCGCGAGGTGATCAGGGACGTCGGCGCGACCGACGTGCCCGAGATCGTCGTCGTCAACAAGGCGGACGCGGCCGACCCGCTGGTCCTCCAGCGGCTGCTGCGGGTGGAGAAGCACTCCATCGCGGTGTCGGCCCGCACCGGCCGGGGCATCCCCGAGCTGCTCGCCCTGATCGACGCCGAGCTGCCCCGCCCGTCCGTCGAGATCGAGGCGCTCGTGCCGTACACGCACGGCAAGCTCGTCGCCCGCGCCCACACCGAGGGCGAGGTGATCTCCGAGGAGCACACCGCGGAGGGCACCCTGCTCAAGGCCCGGGTGCACGAGGAGCTGGCGGCCGACCTGGCGCCGTACGTGCCGGCCTCCGCGCTGTAGTCGACCGGACGGCCCGGTTGCGCCGGGCTCACGACAGTCGGACGCACGACAGCCGGACGCACGACAGGAGGGCCCGCCCCCGATTCACCGGGGGCGGGCCCTCGTCGTCTTCAGGGGCGGGACCTGTGCCGCGCCTCGTGGGCGTGCCTCGTGCCGGGGCCCGTGTCACCCGCCGCCGTGGGCGCGGCTCATGTTCTCGTACAGCGCCTGCGCGCCCCGGCCCAGCTGCGGGCCCCGTAGGTTCGTCTGCTGCTGCTCGGCTTCGTCGTTTCCGTCGCGTGGCGCGCCGCTCGGGCGCGGGCCGGCGGCGGGGTGTGGGTGTGCGGCACCCCGCCGCCTGCGCGTTCACCGCGTGCCCGGCGCGGCACGGGTCACCGCGTGCTCAAGGCGGGTGCGGTCACCGCGGGCTCATCGAGGAGCGGTCACTGCCCGGCGAACTTCTTACTGACCGAGTCGTACACCTTCTTCGCCACCGGACCCAGCCGCGGCCCGGCCAGCCAGCCCGCCGACACCGGGCCGATCGAGGTGTTGGACACCAGCGCCGGCTTGCCGTCCGCGCCCGTCTCGACCCAGCCGCCGCCGGACGAACCGCCGGTCATGGTGCAGCCGATGCGGTACATCGTCGGGTCGGAGGCGGTCACCGACAGTCGCCCGGGCTTGTCCTGGCACCGGTACAGCCGCTGCCCGTCGTACGGCGGGGCCGCCGGGTAACCGGTCGCGGTGATGCTGCTCACCTTCGGCACCGCCGGGGCGTCGAAGTTCACCGGCAGCGCCGCGCCGACCGTCTCCTGAAGGGACTTGCCGTTCCCGCCCTTCTCCGGCGTCACATGGATCACCGCGTAGTCGTACGGTGCGCCCTGGCCGCCGGTCGCACCGCCGTTCGCGATCCACTGGTCGGAGGTCTGCGCCCAGTCGCCCCACCACACGCCGTACGGGGCGACCTCGTCACGGCTCGCGCCCTGCAACTGAGCGGCGCTGCGGCCCGCGTCGTTGTACGACGGCACGAACGCGATGTTGCGGTACCAGCCGCCCTTCTTGCCGGCGTGCACGCAGTGGCCCGCCGTCCACACCAGGTTCGACTTGCCCGGGTGGGCGGGGTCCTCGACGACCGTCGCCGAGCAGACCATCGTGCCCTCGGGGGAGTCGAAGAACACCTTGCCCGCGGTGGCCGCGTTGGCGTGGTAGCTCGGCGCCACCGCCTGCGCCTGGACCGGGGCCGGCGTCGGGTCCGTGACGCCCTGGTCACCGGAGATGTCGTTGTCGTCCACGCCCTTGTCCGGGTCATCGGCCCGGCGCATCCGGTCCGGGTCCCACAGCCCCTGGATGATCGGGTTGACGAAGTCGTCGGCCTCGCGCAGCCAGTCGTCCTTGTCCCAGTTCTTCCAGGCGCCGTTCTTCCACTTGTCGATGTCGATCCCGTGGTCCTTGAGCTTCTGGCGCAGCTGGTCCGGGATCTTGATCTTGCCGTCGCCGGTGGCGTCCGACCCGTCGGCGGCCGCGGAAGGGGAGGACTTCGCGTCCGCGTGGTCGTCGCCCGAGTTGCAGCCGGTGGCGGTGAGCGCCATGACCGAGACCAGCGCGGCGGCGGCCAGTACGGGGGAGGTCCCCCGCCGGGCGCTCCCTCCCCGACGAGCGGTGACGGACGGGCGTATGGGTCGCATGCTCTGACTCCCCCTGGGATGAACGGACTTGCTGCTGCCGCCGCGACCACGCGCCCAACTCCGCACGGATACGGGCGTGTCACGGCGTGCCGGAACGCCACCACACACTATGCGGTCGCTGTGGGGCGGTGCCGACGGAACGGCAACGGTTCGGCTACAGCCGCTGACCTGGACCGATCGTCCGGAGTTCCGCCGGTTTGCCGCGGTTGCGCGGGTGCGGTCGGCGGCGGGGCGACGCCTGGTCCGGGGGCGCGGCGGGGAGGCGCGCCGGGCCGGGGGCTGCTGCGTCGGCGTGGATCTCGCCGCAACCCGTAACCCGGCGGACGGCCGGCGGTTGTAGCGGCGGGGGCCCGCTGTCCGCGTCCGGGTCCCCGCCGCTGACGTGCGCTGTCGTGCGGGGAGTGGGAGCCGGGCCCCTCGGGACAGGTGGCGGCCGAGACCTTGGGACAGCGGGAGGACGGGAAACCGTGACCGTGACGGAGTCTGCGCCCGGAGGACACGCCTCCGCGGACGAGTACGCCCTGCACGAGGGGATCCTGCGACGCCAGTCGGCGCGCGAGTCCGCGGCGCGCACCTACGCCCGCACCCTGCCCATCGTCCCGGTGCGGGCGCGCGGGCTCACCATCGAGGGCGCGGACGGCCGCCGTTACCTGGACTGCCTCTCCGGCGCCGGGACCCTCGCCCTCGGGCACAACCACCCCGTGGTCCTCGCCGCCGTGCGCAGGGTGCTGGAGTCGGGCGCCCCGCTGCACGCGCTCGACCTGGCCACACCCGTCAAGGACGCGTTCGTCACCGAACTCTTCGCCACGCTGCCGCCCGGACTCGCGGCACGCGCGCGCGTGCAGTTCTGCGGCCCGGCCGGCACGGACGCGGTGGAGGCCGCCCTCAAACTGGTCCGCGCCGCCACCGGCCGCAGCACGGTCATGGCCTTCACCGGCGCCTATCACGGCATGACCGCCGGGGCCTCCGCCGCCTCCGGGCACGCCGAGGACGTACGGGTCGCCCGGCTGCCGTACCCGCAGGAGTACCGCTGCCCGTTCGGAGTCGGCGGGGCTCGGGGGGCCGAACTCGCCGCCCGCTGGACCGAGTCCGTGCTGGACGACCCCAAGTCCGGGGTGCCGGCGCCGGCCGGGATGATCCTGGAACCCGTGCAGGGCGAGGGCGGCGTCCATCCCGCGCCGGACGCGTGGCTGCGGCGCATGCGGCGGATCACCGCCGAGCGCTCCATCCCGCTGATCGCCGACGAGATCCAGACCGGGGTCGGCCGCACCGGCGCGTTCTGGGCGGTGGACCACAGCGGGGTGACACCGGACGTGATGGTGCTGTCCAAGGCCATCGGCGGCAGCCTGCCGCTGGCCGTCGTCGTCTACCGGGACGACCTGGACGTCTGGGAGCCGGGCGCGCACGCGGGCACGTTCCGCGGCAACCAGCTCGCCATGGCGGCGGGCGCCGCCACCCTCGCCCACGTCCGCGAGAACCGCCTCGCCGAACGCGCCGCGACGCTGGGCGCCCGTATGCTCGCGCAACTCGGCCGGCTGGCCGAGGAGCACGCGTGCGTGGGGGAGGTGCGGGGGCGCGGGCTGATGCTCGGCGTGGAACTGGTCGACCCGGAGACCGAGCCGGGCCACGACGACCCCGGCATCGCGGCCGACGGCCCCGGCATCGCGGCCGAGGACCAGGGCGCCGTGGCCGAGGACCAGGGCGTAACCCTGATGTGGGGCAACTCCCCGAAGCCCCGGCCCGCCGCGCCCGCACTCGCCGCCGCGGTCCAGCGGGAGTGCCTGCGGCGCGGCCTGATCGTCGAACTCGGCGGCCGGCACGCGAGCGTCGTACGGCTGCTTCCGCCGCTGACGATCACCGACGAGCAGGCGGCGGCCGTGCTCGACCGGCTGGCCGACGCGGTCGACGCGGTGGCCCGGGACCACGCGGGCGGGATCGCCCGCCCGTGACCCGCCGCTCCCCGCCGCGGCGGCGTGCCGGTCGCCGCCGAGGGCGTGGCGATCCCGCACGACGCTCCACCACCGCGACCACCGCGACCACCGCGCCCGCGGACGGTGCGGGCTGAACCGCGCGTCCGGCCGCCGCCTCCGCCCCCGGCCGGCGATCAGCAGGACTTGATCAGCACGACTCGATCAGTACGACACCCCGAGGAACCGTCTTGACCACCGCCCCGCCCCCGCACGGCCACCCGACCCCTCCGCAGGACCCGCACGAACCGGCGGACACGGTTCCCCGCCAAGCCACCAGGTCACCCCACCTGCAAGGGCCGGACGACCACCGCGGCACCGACCTTCTGGACCACCCGGACCCGCACACCGCCGCCCAGGCCGCGGGCGTCGAGAACCTGCTGCGCTGCTGGGTGCGCGAGACCGGCGCCGCCACCCCCGACGGCGACGTCCTGCGCATCCCCCTCCCCGCCAGCGGCACCGCGCTGCTCGTGCCCGTCCGCCACTGGTCCCCGACCGGCTGGCACCGCTTCGGCCTGCCGCGCCTCGCCGGCGCCCCGGCCTCCGCCGCACCGGCCGACGCGGTCACGGTCGCCGCGCTGCTCACCCGGGAGGCGACGGGGCCGGCACCGGAGGCGGCCCCGGAAGCGAGCCCGGACGGGAGCCCGGGGGAGAAGCCGGCGGAGACTCCGGGGGAGGCCGCCACCGCCCCGGCCGACGCCGTGGACCTCGTGGGGCGGGTCGCCGACTCCGTCCGCCGTACCGCGCTCTTCCTCACCGACCGCCGCGAGCGCCCCGCCGACGGCCCCGACCTCTTCCTCGCCGCCGAACAGGCGCTCGTCCTCGGGCACCCGCTGCATCCGGCGCCCAAGAGCCGGGAGGGCCTGACCGAAGCGGAGACGGGACCCTGCTCGCCCGAGCTGCGCGGCTCCTTCCCGCTGCACTGGACGGCGGTCTCCCGCCGACTCCTCGCCGCCGACTCGGCGTGGACCGAGCGCGGCCGCCCGGTGCCCGCGGACCGGCTCACCGAACGCCTCGCCGGGACGCCACTGCCGCTCCCCGACGGCTACGCCGCCCTGCCGCTGCACCCCTGGCAGGCGCGCGAGGTCAGGCACCGCCCCGACACGGCGGCGCTCCTGGCGGCGGGACTCCTGCGCGACCTGGGCCCGTACGGCCCCGCCTGGCACCCCACCTCCTCCGTGCGGACCGTCCACCGCACCGGCGCGGCCGCCATGCTCAAGCTCTCCCTCGGGCTGCGCATCACCAACTCCCGCCGGGAGAACCTCCGCAAGGAACTGCACCGCGGCGTAGAGGTCCACCGTCTGCTGCGCAGCGGTCTGCGGCAGGAGTGGCAGGCGGCGCACGACGGCTTCGACATCGTCCGCGACCCGGCCTGGCTGGCCGTGGACGACGAGAACGGGGCGCCGGTGCCCGGCCTGGACGTGATGATCCGGCACAACCCGTTCGCCCCGGCGGACGACGTCGCCTGCGTCGCCGGACTCGTCGCGCCCCGGCCGTATCCGCAGCCCGGCGGCTCCCCGCGGGCCGGTGCCGTTCCCGGTGCGCGGTCGCGCCTGGCCGACCTCGTCACGCGGCTCGCCGCCCGCACCGGCCGCCCGCGCGGAGCCGTCGCCGCCGAGTGGTTCCTGCGCTATCTCGAACAGGTGATCCGGCCCGTGCTCTGGCTGGACGGCGAGGCGGGCATCGCCCTCGAAGCCCACCAGCAGAACACGCTGGTGCTGCTCGACCCCGACGGCTGGCCCGCCGGCGGCCGCTACCGCGACAACCAGGGCTACTACTTCCGCGCGTCCCGGCAGGCGGAACTGGCGGCACGGCTGCCGGGCATCGGCGAGCGCAGCGACACCTTCGTCGCCGACGAGGTCGCCGACGAACGCTTCGCCTACTACCTCGCCGTCAACAACGTCTTCGGCCTCATCGGCGCCTTCGGCTCCCAGCGGCTCGCCGACGAGACGCTGCTGCTGGCCGCCTTCCGCCGGTTCCTCGGCGACGCCGCCGCCGGTCCGGCCCGGATGCGCTCGACCCTGCCGGCCCGGCTGCTCGACTCTCCGGTACTGCGCTGCAAGGCCAATCTGCTGACCCGGCTGCACGGCCTGGACGAACTCGTCGGCCCGGTCGACACCCAGTCCGTCTACGTCACCGTCGCCAACCCCTTGCACACCTGACCGAATCCGCCCCCGCGCCCACCGCCGTCCGGCGACCCGGCGTCCGCGCCGGACGGCACGGTCGTACGTCGGCACTAGTCGTGTCGTACGTCGGCACCGGTCGTGTCGTACGTCGGCATGGTCGTGGGGCGGAACAGCCGTACGCCGGCACCGTCGCCGCAGGGCCGTACCGCACCCCGTTCCCCACCCAGGACTCCGTCTCACACCACCCACCCCACCTGCCTCCCCGTCCTCCGAGAGGAGCGCGCCATGCCTCCCACCGACGCCGGCACCGCCGTCGAGCAGGCCCCCGCCGCCACGACCGCCCCCGATGCCGTCCGGCTCCCCGATCCGCCCGCGCCGACGGTCACCGACACCAGGGGCGGCGGCGGGCCCGACACCGAGGACACGCTCGACCTGCACCTGCCCGACGACTTCGTCGCGCGCTTCACCGACGGCGTCGGCGACCCGCCCCCGGACGACCTGCTGGACGGGGCCGGTGACTGGGGAGCGGTCAGCACCCGGGCCGGCGCCTTCCAGCTGGCGCCCGTCCGCTTGGAGCGCGACCTGCCCGTCGTCGCCCGCTGGATGAACGACCCCGCCGTCGCCGAGTTCTGGCAGCTGGCCGGCGAGCAGCGGCTCACCGAGGTCCACCTGCGCGGACAGCTCGACGGCGACGGACGCAGCCTTCCCTGCCTCGGGCTGCTCGACGGCACCCCGATGAGCTACTGGGAGATCTACCGGGCCGATCTCGACCCGCTGGCCCGCCACTACCCGGCCCGCCCGCACGACACCGGCGTCCACCTCCTCATCGGCAGCGGCGCCGACCGCCGGCGGGGGCTCGGCAGCGCACTGCTGAGAGCCGTCGCCGACCTGATCCTCGACAGGCGGCCCGCCTGCGCCCGCGTCGTCGCGGAGCCCGACCTGCGCAACGCGCCCTCCGTGACCGCGTTCCTCGCCGCGGGTTTCCGCTACGCGGCCGAGCTGGATCTGCCCGGCAAGCGGGCCGCCCTCATGATCCGGGACCGGTCGCTGCGGCACCTGATGTGACGGGGGCCGGGTCGCAAGTGACGGCGGGCGGGGCTGCATGTGGCGGCGGGCCGGGCCGCGTCCGCGGGGCAGGAGGCCGCCGCGAACAGGTCGCCGTCGCTTTGGGCGCCTTACGGCCGTGACCGGATCTGATCGGTGCTGACCGTGTCGGGGCGGGGGTGAGCCGCCCGTCCCCGGCTCGGGGACACGTTTGTCGGTCCCGGGCCGTAGGGTGGTCGCGCTATGACGAAGCCCTCCCTCCCCGAACTCCTCCACGCCGCGGTCGCCGCCGTCGGCGGCACGGAGCGCCCCGGCCAGGTGACCATGGCCCAGGCCGTCGCGGACGCGATCGACGACGGATCGCATCTGCTGGTGCAGGCCGGCACCGGCACCGGAAAGTCCCTCGGCTACCTCGTGCCCGCGCTCGCCCACGGGGAGCGCGTCGTCGTGGCGACGGCCACCCTCGCCCTGCAGCGCCAGCTGGTCGAGCGGGACCTGCCGCGCACGGTCGACGCCCTGCACCCCCTGCTGCGCCGCCGCCCGGAGTTCGCCATGCTCAAGGGCCGCTCCAACTACCTGTGCCTGCACCGGCTGCACGAGGGCGTCCCGCAGGACGAGGAGGAGGGCCTGTTCGACCAGTTCGAGGCGGCGGCGCCCACCAGCAAGCTCGGCCAGGACCTGCTGCGGCTGCGCGACTGGTCGGACGAGACCGAGTCCGGCGACCGCGACGACCTCACGCCCGGCGTTTCCGACCGGGCCTGGGCGCAGGTGTCGGTCTCCTCCCGGGAGTGCCTGGGCGCCTCGAAGTGCGCCTACGGCGCCGAGTGCTTCGCCGAGATGGCCCGCGAGCGCGCCAAACTCGCCGAGGTCGTCGTCACCAACCACGCGCTGCTCGCGATCGACGCGATCGAGGGCGCCCCGGTGCTGCCGCAGCACGAGGTGCTGATCGTCGACGAGGCGCACGAACTGGTGTCGCGGGTCACCGGCGTTGCCACCGGCGAGCTGACCCCGGGGCAGGTCAACCGCGCGGTGCGGCGCGCCGCGAAACTGGTGAACGAGAAGGTCGCCGACCAGTTGCAGACCGCCGCCGAGGGCTTCGAGCGGCTGATGGAGCTGGCCCTGCCCGGCCGGCTGGAGGAGATCCCGGAGGACCTCGGCTACGCGCTGCTGGCGCTGCGGGACGCCGCGCGCAACGTGATCTCGGGGATCGGCGCGACCCGTGACAAGTCGGTGCAGGACGAGGACGCGGTCCGCAAGCAGGCCCTGGCCTCCGTGGAGAGCGTGCACGACGTGGCCGAGCGCATCACCGAGGGCTCCGAGTGGGACGTCGTCTGGTACGAGCGGCACGACCGGTTCGGCGCGTCCCTGCGGGTGGCGCCCATGTCCGTCTCGGGGCTGCTGCGGGAGAAGCTGTTCACCGACCGCTCGGTGGTCCTGACCTCGGCGACCCTGAAGCTCGGCGGCGACTTCAACGGCGTGGGGGCCTCCCTCGGCCTCGCCCCGGAGGGCACCGAGGGCGACGACGTGCCGCAGTGGAAGGGCGTGGACGTCGGCTCGCCGTTCGACTACCGCAAGCAGGGCATCCTCTACGTCGCCAAGCACCTGGCCCGCCCGGCGCGGGACGGCGACCGCGGCGACATGCTGGACGAGCTGACGGAGCTGATCCAGGCGGCCGGCGGCCGCACGCTCGGCCTGTTCTCCTCGATGCGGGCCGCTCAGCTCGCCGCGGAGGAGCTGCGCGGCCGGGTCCCGGAGTTCCCGATCCTGCTCCAGGGCGAGGAGACGCTGGGCGAACTGATCAAGAACTTCGCCGCCGACCCGAAGACCTGTCTGTTCGGCACGCTCTCGCTCTGGCAGGGCGTGGACGTGCCCGGGCCCAGCTGCCAGCTGGTGGTCATGGACAAGATCCCGTTCCCGCGTCCGGACGACCCGCTGATGAGCGCCCGCCAGAAGGCCGTGGAGGACGCCGGGGGCAACGGCTTCATGGCGGTCGCGGCCACCCATGCGGCGCTGCTCATGGCGCAGGGCGCCGGGCGTCTCGTCCGCGCCTCGGGGGACCGGGGCGTCGTCGCCGTACTGGACCCGCGGCTGGCCACGGCGCGGTACGGCAGTTATCTGAAGGCCTCGCTCCCGGACTTCTGGTACACCACGGACCGCAACCAGGTGCGCAAGTCCCTGGCCGCGATCGACGCCGCGGCACGGCAGACGGAGGGGGAGTGACGGCCGCAGTACGTCCCCGGGCGGCCTGACGGGCGTGGGCCGCCCCGGCACCAGCCGCCCCGCACCGATCGGGCCGCACCGAGCAGGCCGCACCGATCGGGCCGCACCGATCGGGTCCCCGGCCGGTCCGGGAGGCCGTCGCCCGGAGACGGGCCATCCGGCGGTTCGGCCGTCGCCCGGAGGCAGGCCGCCCGGCGCTCCGGCCTGGGACCGCCCGACGGAGGCAGACCGCCCCGGGGACCGACGGAGGCAGACCGCCCCGGCAATGCGGGCCGTTCCGGCGCGGGACGCGGACAGCACAGAGCCCCGGAACCGGCGCAGAGGTTCCGGGGCCCGATCAGGGGGGCGGGTCGCGGCGAGCGCGTCCTCGGCGGTCGCTCAGACGCGCCGCAGGACGGCCACCACCTTGCCGAGGATGGTCGCGTCGTCACCCGGGATCGGCTCGTAGGCCGCGTTGTGCGGCAGGAGCCAGACATGGCCGTCCTCGCGCTTGAAGCGCTTGACGGTGGCCTCGCCGTCGATCATGGCGGCCACGATGTCGCCGTTCTCGGCGACCTGCTGACGGCGGACCGTCACCCAGTCGCCGTCGCAGATCGCGGCCTCGATCATCGAGTCGCCGACGACCTTCAGCACGAACAGCTCACCGTCGCCGACCAGCTGCCGGGGAAGAGGGAAGACGTCCTCGACCGACTCCTCGGCGAGGATCGGGCCGCCGGCGGCGATCCGGCCGACCAGCGGGACGTACGACGCGGCGGGCTTGCCGACGGTGTCCGTGGGCTGCAGCGTGGCCGCCTGGTCCGAGCCGCGCACCTCGTAGGCGCGCGGGCGGTGCGGGTCGCGGCGGAGGAAGCCCTTGCGCTCCAGCGCCATCAGCTGGTGCGCGACCGAGGAGGTGCTGGAGAGGCCGACGGCCTGGCCGATCTCACGCATCGACGGCGGGTAGCCGCGCCGCTGGACGGAGTCCCTGATGACCTCGATCACCCGGCGCTGCCGGTCGGTGAGGCCCGAGCTGTCCGCCCGGATCCCTGGAGGTCGGCCCGGCAGGGAGCGCTTGGGTCCCTCAGGGTTCACGGCTTCGTTCATGGCATGCACCGGCTCGAGTCGGCCCTGGGGGCGGTCCTGGGCAGTGATGGTGGCACTGTCTGCGGTGGTGGTCACGTCGGCCCCTCTCGATGGTCTCCCTCCGGCACAACGGTAGTGGCTTTCGAAAGGTTGCGCCAAACACACGTTCGAGTGAAAAAACGTGGAGAGCCGGACTTGATCACGTCTTGGGGTGTATAGGCTCGCGCCGCACCTCGCGGACAAAAGGTCCCATTGCGGTACTCTTCACCGCCGGGGCGGAAGTCCGTCGTCCGCGCCCCAGTCTGCCATCCGGCGCCCCCTTCGCCGAGCACCGGCGCCCTCCCGCGCCGCGGTCGCACAGCACCTCCATGCGGTGCGCACGGCTCGCCCCCACGAGGCGCGCCCGGCGTCGCGGCGCGCGCCCGCGCGGCGGGGTCGTCCGCAAGGGTGTTCGCCGCCGCTGTCGGGGCATACGGCCTCTGGTCCTTCCCGCGACACGCCGCTGCCGCCGCGCGCGACACGCCGCCGATGGTGACTGCGCGCGAGTCGATCCCCACATCTAGTGGCTGTTCGGTCAAGGCATCCCAGAAGTTGTGGTGACCCGGGTCTGCGGCGCCTCTTTCATCGCCTATGCTTGGGGCTGCTTCGCGGGGCCCATGAGGCCCGACGAGGCTCATGAGTCTGCTGTGAGGAGGGTTGGAGTCCATGCACTGCCCCTTCTGCAGGCACCCCGACAGCCGTGTGGTCGACAGCCGTACGACGGACGACGGCACGTCGATCCGCAGGCGCCGCCAGTGCCCTGACTGCTCCCGTCGGTTCACGACCGTGGAGACGTGCTCGCTCATGGTGGTCAAGCGGTCCGGTGTCACGGAGCCCTTCAGCCGCACCAAGGTCATCAACGGTGTGCGCAAGGCGTGCCAGGGGCGGCCGGTCACCGAGGACGCGCTCGCCCAGCTCGGGCAGCGGGTCGAGGAGGCGATCAGGGCCAGCGGAAGCGCCGAGGTCGCCGCCCACGAGGTGGGGCTCGCCATACTCGGCCCCTTGCAGGAACTCGACCTCGTCGCCTATCTGCGGTTCGCGTCCGTCTACCGGGCGTTCGACTCGCTGGAGGACTTCGAGGCCGCCATCACGGAACTCAGGGATGGCGCGCGGCGCCCCGCCGCCGAGCAGCGGGACGGCGAGGACGCCGTCGCGGGGAGCCCGGAAGAAGACGA
This sequence comes from Streptomyces sennicomposti, assembly GCF_019890635.1. Lineage (GTDB taxonomy): Bacteria > Actinomycetota > Actinomycetes > Streptomycetales > Streptomycetaceae > Streptomyces > Streptomyces sennicomposti. Next base: position 203,527 of record NZ_JAIOAB010000001.1, on the reverse strand, counting down.
CCGCGGGCAGGGCGGGACGGCCGACGTCCCCGCGCCCGCGCGCGCCGCCGACTGACAGGCGGGCCGGTCCGGACGCACATCCGGGGCCGGCTCAGCGGCGGCGGGAAAGACGGCTGCGGGCGGCAGGGAACAGGTGCCCGCAGCACCAGACAGAACACCGTGTCCCGGAACATCGGGGCACTTCAGGGCGTTTTCGCCCGTACAGGGAGGCGGCATGACAGAGACGGCGAGCGGTCCGGCACGAGGTTCCCGAGCCAAGGGCGCGAAGGCGGGGAACAAGGGGCTGCACATCGAGCGCATCCACACCACCCCCGGCGTACACCCGTACGACGAGGTGGCCTGGGAGCGCCGTGACGTCGTCATGACCAACTGGCGCGACGGCTCGGTCAACTTCGAGCAGCGTGGCGTCGAGTTCCCCGACTTCTGGTCGGTGAACGCGGTCAACATCGTCACCAGCAAGTACTTCCGCGGTGCCGTCGGCACCCCGCAGCGCGAGACCAGCCTGAGGCAGCTGATCGACCGCATCGTGAAGACGTACCGGAAGGCCGGTGAGGACCACAAGTACTTCGCCTCGCCCGCCGACGCCGAGATCTTCGAGCACGAGCTGGCCTACGCCCTCCTGCACCAGATCTTCAGCTTCAACAGCCCGGTCTGGTTCAACGTCGGCACGCCCCAGCCCCAGCAGGTCTCCGCCTGCTTCATCCTGTCCGTCGACGACTCCATGGAGTCGATCCTCGACTGGTACAAGGAAGAGGGCATGATCTTCAAGGGCGGTTCGGGCGCCGGCCTGAACCTCTCCCGCATCCGCTCCTCCAAGGAGCTGCTCTCCTCCGGCGGCAACGCCTCCGGTCCCGTCTCCTTCATGCGCGGCGCCGACGCCTCCGCCGGCACCATCAAGTCCGGCGGCGCCACCCGCCGCGCCGCCAAGATGGTCATCCTCGACGTCGACCACCCCGACGTGGAGGACTTCATCGAGACCAAGGTGAAGGAGGAGGAGAAGATCCGCGCCCTGCGCGACGCGGGCTTCGACATGGACCTGGGCGGCGACGACATCACGTCCGTCCAGTACCAGAACGCCAACAACTCCGTCCGTGTGAACGACGAGTTCATGAAGGCGGTCGAGCAGGGCGGCAAGTTCGGGCTGCGCGCCCGGATGACCGGCGAGGTCATCGAAGAGGTCGAGGCCAAATCCCTCTTCCGCAAGATGGCCGAGGCCGCCTGGGCCTGCGCCGACCCGGGCATCCAGTACGACGACACGATCAACCACTGGCACACCTGCCCGGAGTCCGGCCGGATCAACGGCTCGAACCCCTGCAGCGAGTACATGCACCTGGACAACACGTCCTGCAACCTCGCCTCGCTGAACCTGATGAAGTTCCTCAAGGACGACGGCAAGGGCCACCAGTCCTTCGAGGTCGAGCGCTTCGCCAAGGTCGTCGAGCTGGTCATCACCGCGATGGACATCTCGATCTGCTTCGCCGACTTCCCGACCCAGAAGATCGGCGAGAACACCCGCGCCTTCCGCCAGCTCGGCATCGGCTACGCCAATCTCGGCGCCCTGCTGATGGCGACCGGCCACGCCTACGACTCGGACGGCGGCCGCGCCCTCGCCGGCGCCATCACCTCCCTGATGACCGGCACCGCCTACAAGCGCTCCGCCGAGCTGGCCGCGGTCGTCGGCCCCTACGACGGCTACGCCCGCAACGCCCAGCCGCACCAGCGCGTCATGAAGCAGCACGCCGACGCCAACGCCGCCGCCGTGCGCATGGACGACCTGGACACCCCGGTGTGGGCCGCCGCCACCGAGGCCTGGCAGGACGTGCTGCGCCTCGGCGAGAAGAACGGCTTCCGCAACTCCCAGGCGTCCGTCCTCGCGCCGACCGGCACCATCGGCCTGGCCATGTCCTGCGACACCACCGGTGTCGAGCCCGACCTCGCCCTGGTCAAGTTCAAGAAGCTGGTCGGCGGCGGCTCGATGCAGATCGTCAACGGCACCGTCCCGCAGGCCCTGCGCCGCCTGGGCTACCAGGAGGAGCAGATCGAGGCGATCGTCGCCCACATCGCCGAGCACGGCAATGTGATCGACGCCCCCGGTCTCAAGCAGGAGCACTACGAGGTGTTCGACTGCGCCATGGGCGAGCGCGCCATCTCCCCGATGGGCCACGTCCGCATGATGGCCGCGATCCAGCCGTGGATCTCCGGCGCCATCTCCAAGACGGTCAACATGCCGGAGACGGCGACCGTCGAGGAGGTCGAGGAGATCTACTACGAGGCGTGGAAGCTCGGCGTCAAGGCGCTGGCGATCTACCGCGACAACTGCAAGGTCGGCCAGCCGCTGTCCGCCAAGACGAAGGACTCGGAGAAGAAGACCGAGGCCGTCGAGGAGCCGCAGGCCAAGGTCGAGAAGGTGGTCGAGTACCGCCCCGTCCGCAAGCGCCTTCCGAAGGGTCGTCCCGGCATCACCACGTCCTTCACCGTCGGTGGCGCCGAGGGCTACATGACCGCCAACTCCTACCCGGACGACGGTCTCGGCGAGGTCTTCCTGAAGATGTCCAAGCAGGGCTCGACCCTCGCGGGCATGATGGACGCCTTCTCCATCGCCGTCTCGGTGGGCCTGCAGTACGGCGTGCCGCTGGAGACGTACGTCTCGAAGTTCACCAACATGCGCTTCGAGCCGGCCGGCATGACCGACGACCCGGACGTGCGGATGGCGCAGTCGATCGTCGACTACATCTTCCGCCGCCTGGCGCTGGACTTCCTGCCCTTCGAGACCCGTTCCGCGCTCGGCATCCACTCCGCCGAGGAGCGCCAGCGCCACCTGGAGACCGGCTCCTACGAGCCGATCGACGAGGACGTCGACGTCGAGGGGCTGGCCCAGTCCGCGCCGCGGCAGACCGACCTCAAGGCCGTCGCCACGCCGAAGGCCGAGATCGAGGCGGCTGCGCCCGCTCCGAAGGAGGCGCACACCAGCGCCGAACTGGTGGAGATGCAGCTCGGCATCCAGGCCGACGCCCCGCTGTGCTTCTCCTGCGGCACCAAGATGCAGCGGGCCGGCTCCTGCTACATCTGCGAGGGCTGCGGCTCGACCAGCGGCTGCAGCTGATCTGACGGGCATGTGATGAAGTAAGGGGCGTCGGCCATGGCCGACGCCCCTTACCCGTTCCCACCGGCCGATCAGCGTCGGTGCACGGCGCCCATGGTCCGGGTGAACTCCGCCGGGTCGCCCTCGAAGCCGAGGACGCCCGGGCGGAACTGCCAGCTCCCGGAGCCGTCGCGGACGAACTCGGCCACGGCGGCCGCCGTCGCCGACGGGACGCCGCCGAAGTCGTCCTCGGCCAGCACGGTGTAGCCCTCCCGGATGCGCAGCCCCGCGTCGAGCACCCCGGAGAACGTGCGCGGGGCGGACCGCTGCTGGATGACCACGCCGACGACGACGCGCGCGTACCGCTCGGACAGCCGCTCGAGCTCCAGCGTCATGACCTCGTCCCAGCCGAAGCCCTTGCCGTCGGTGCTGTCCCGGTTGAGGTAGATCGTGCCGTCGGGGGAGCGGCTGTCGAAGTGCACCAGATAGTCGGCCGCGCCGTACGGATCGCTCGCGAGATAGGTCCCCGCCACGATGTCGAGGTCGGTGGGCGGCTGCCCCGCCGGACTGGGATCCCACTTGACCGCGACCTCGACCTTGCGGATTCCCTTGCTGAGCCCGCTCACCGGACTCCCCCTTCCCGGTTCCCGTGCGCCCTCTCTGCTTCAACTGCCTCACGGCGGGCGCTGGTTGTCCCATCGTGCCACGTCCGCCGGGGTGCCCGCGCGGGCGCCGTCCCCGCGGAAGTGACCAACGCCACGCTCCGGGGCCGTACGATGGCGCGGTGCTGGTCAAGTGGACTCGCTGCACCGTGGTGGACCGCCGGGGGTTCGAGCGGGGGCAGCGGAAGTGGGCGGGGCTTCCGGGGGAGCCGGGGTTTCGGGGACAAGGGGGTGGCTGGAGCCGGGGGCGGCAGGACGTGGCGCACATCTTCGCCTTCTGGGAGAGCCGCGCCTTCTACGACTCCTTCATGGCCCGCTCCCACGACCGGCTGGCGGCGGCCCAGAACGGCACCTTCAAGGACGCCCAGGTCCGGCTGTTCGACCACCGGTTCGACGTGAAGACGGGGTTCGAGCCCCGGTTCACCGACGCCGACCTGCTGCGCGTCGCCCTGTGCCGGGTCCACGAGGAGCGCGCCGAGCACTTCGCGCTGATGCAGGAGAAGGTCTGGAACCCGGCGATGGCCGGCTCGCCCGGCATGATCCGCGGACTGTTCGGCGAGGCCCCGGGCAGCGAGTTCCTGGTGCTGTCCATGTGGCAGTCCTCCGCCGAGCACGGGAAGTACCGCGCCGAACGGGTGGAACGGCTCGCCCTGCGCGCCCAGACGGAGGCCGACGTCGCGGCGCTCACCGGCGACATCGTGGCCCTGGAACCCGCCTGGACGGTGTAGCGGCGCCGCCCGGTCCACCGGGCGGTTCCCGGAAACCGTCCGTGCGGTCCGTGTGACGTACACCGTACGGGGGCCGCTCGAGTCTTCGATCGGCCCTCACCCGATCTAGTGTTTTGGCATGGCACGACCACGGCGCATCGTCCTCGTCCGGCACGGCGAGTCGGAGGGCAACCTCGACGACTCGGTGTACGAGCGCGAGCCCGACCACGCCCTGGCCCTCACCGAGCGCGGCCGCCTGCAGGCCGAGGAGACGGGCAAGGAACTGCGCGACCTGTTCGGCAGGGAACGCGTCAGCGTCTACGTCTCCCCCTACCGCCGCACCCACGAGACCCTGCGCGCCTTCCACCTCGACCCCGACCTGATACGGGTGCGCGAGGAGCCGCGGCTGCGCGAACAGGACTGGGGCAACTGGCAGGACCGCGACGACGTACGCCTCCAGAAGGCCTACCGCGACGCCTACGGCCACTTCTTCTACCGCTTCGCCCAGGGCGAGTCCGGCGCCGACGTCTACGACCGGGTCGGCGGCTTCCTGGAGAGCCTCTTCCGCAGCTTCGAGGCCCCCGACCACCCGCCCAACGTCCTCCTGGTCACCCACGGCCTGGCGATGCGGCTGTTCTGCATGCGGTGGTTCCACTGGACCGTCGCGGAGTTCGAGTCGCTGTCCAACCCGGGGAACGGCGAGATGCGGATGCTCGTTCTCGGTGACGACGGCAGATACGTCCTGAACCGGCCGTTCGACCGCTGGCGTGAGCCGGAACCCTACGGGATCACCGGACAGCACGGGACGACTGGGACGACTGGATAGAGTGGCTGAGCGATGACCCCTGACTCCTCTCCCGGCGGGCGCCTGGAACGCGCCCTGGCCAGCGCACGCGGACTCGCGGTGGGAGACGCCCTCGGCTCCCAGTTCTTCGTCCCGGCCAACTATCCCCTCCTCAAGCGGCGCGAGCTGCCGCCCGGCACCTGGCAGTGGACGGACGACACGGAGATGGCCTGCTCCGTCATCGCCGTGCTCGCCGCCCACCAGCGCATCGACCAGGACGCCCTGGCCCTGTCCTTCGCCCGGCACCACGACTTCGACCGGGGCTACGGCCCCGCGGTCAACCGCCTGCTGCGCCTCGTGCGCGAGGGCGGGGACTGGCGGGAGCTGGCCGCCGCCCTCTTCGACGGCCAGGGCTCCTGGGGCAACGGCGCCGCCATGCGCATCGCGCCCCTCGGCGCCTGGTACGCGGACGACCCCGAGCAGGCCACCCACCAGGCCGAGATCTCCGCCTACCCCACCCATCAGCACCGGGAGGCGGTCGTCGGCGCCATGGCCGTGGCGGCCGCCGCCGCCCTGGCCGCCGCTCCCGGCGGTCCGCCGAGCCCGCAGGCGCTGCTCGACGGCGTCATCGCGCTCGTACCGGCGCGCAGCGCCGTCGGCGCGGGACTGCGCCGGGCCCGCGACATGCTCGACTTCGGCGACGCGGGCACGGTCGCGGCCGTCCTCGGCTGCGGACGGCGCACGACCGCCCACGACACGGTGCCGTTCGCGCTGTGGTCGGCCGCCCGCCGGCTCGGGGACTACGAGGAGGCCTTCTGGACGACGGCCCAGGCCGGCGGCGACGTGGACACCACGTGCGCCATCGTGGGCGGCGTACTGGCCTCGGGCAAGGCGGGGACGCCGCCCGCCGAGTGGGCACGGCGCACGGAGGCACTGCCGGAGTGGGTGCCGACGGCGGTGTGAGAGGGCGGGCGCCGGTGGCTGCCCCGCCAGACCCTTCGCTTCGCTCCGTGATTCCCGTGTGCGATCCGCGGAGGACGGGGCATGGGTCCGCCGAGGTCGTCGCCGAGACCGCGGCACTTGTCCCGGCCGCCCGCAGGACGTGGTGAGCCCCGCAACCAGACGGCGAGAACTGCGTCCTGCCGCGGGCGGCGGCTGCTACCCTCCCCGGGATCCGGATCATGGAGACCCATCGGTCGAGCGTGTGCGGGAGCGAACGATCCGATGGTTCGACCGGTGGCGGAAACCGGGGTGTCGAAGCGGGATCGGGGCGGCGTAGGCTAAGGGCGCCATGCCGTACGAACCACCCACTCACACCGTCGAGCGCTCCCTGCGAGCCACGACCGGAGCGAAGGTCATTGCCGGTGTCGACGAAGTGGGGCGCGGTGCGTGGGCCGGCCCCGTCACCGTCTGCGCGGCGGTGACCGGACTGCGCCGGCCCCCCGTGGGCCTCACCGACTCCAAACTGCTCACCGTCAAGCGACGCAACGAACTCGACGCGGAACTGCGGAAGTGGGTGACGGCGTACGCCCTCGGCCACGCCTCGCCCGAGGAGATCGACGACCTCGGGATGACCGCGGCGCTGCGGCTCGCGGCCTCGCGGGCCCTGGAGGCGCTTCCGGTCCGTCCCGACGCGGTCATCCTCGACGGGAAGCACGACTACCTCGGCGCCCCGTGGAAGGTCCGCACGGTCATCAAGGGCGACCGGTCGTGCGTGGCCGTCGCGGCGGCCTCGGTGATCGCCAAGGTCCATCGCGACAAAATGATGGCCGAACTCGGCAGCGAGCATGCAGACTTCGGTTTCGCGGCCAACGCCGGCTACCCGTCGCCCGTGCACAAGGCCGCGCTGGAGGAGCGGGGACCCACCCCGTACCACCGGCTGTCGTGGGCGTATCTTGATGCGCTGCCGCGGTGGCAGCACCTCAAAAAGGTCCGCGTCCCGGCGGACGGAGGCGTTCCGGAGATCGAGGGCCAGCTCGGCTTCGATTTCTGACGGTTCCGCCTGTCCGGATCTGCCACCCGCCCGCGCGGGCCGCACCAACGTTTGATAAATATCAGCCCATGCCTCTCATTCCCGAGGAGCCTCAGATTCACGAGAGCGCCCAGGGTCCCCGCGTCACTCCGGCCACCGGCCGCACCGCGCCGACCCCCCGTCCCGTACCCGGCCCCCGTCCCGCGGCTCCGTCGCGCCCCGGTCGTCCCGGCCCCGCGCGGCCGGCGCCGCCGGTGCAACGCACGGCGCGGGACGCGGCCGCCACCAAGCCCGGACTCTCGGGTCCGGCTGCCCCCGCCGCCCCGCAGATCCAGTTGCTCCCGGCTTCCGCCGAGGGCGCGCTGGACGCCGCGGAGGAGGCCGTAGACCTGCTCCTGGAGTCGGGCCGCGCCCCCGGTGACATCCTGGTGATCACCACCGGCGATCCGCACCCCTGGGCCGCGCACGAGCTGTCCTTCGGCGAGGCCTCCTACTGGGCGCAGCACGACGCGGGCGACGACGTCTTCTACACGGACGCCGCCGTCGCCTCCCGTGCCGCGTCGCGTCCGGTGGTCGTGGTCGCCGTCAACGGCGGCGCCGACGGCACCGCCGCCACCGCCCTGCCGCTGGCCCACTCCCGGGCCAGCGCCCTGCTGATCGTCTGCGGCGACCCGCAGCAGATCAACTCGGTGCTGGGCGCGGGCGTCTGAGTCGTTCCGGAGGCGTCCGGAAGGCTCCGCCGTCCCGGGGCCGGGCCGGACCGCAGCCGTCGTCGCGGCACCACCGCGCGACGGCCGCTTCGGCGTGCCCGGACCATGGGCCGTGCCCGGATCACGGACGCGGTGCGGCCTGCCGGAGGGGCGCCGAGGAGGTCGGTAGAGGGCCCCGAGGCGGCCCGGAGGGGGCGCTGGGGCGGGTCCGGAGGCAGGCCCCAAGGCGACCCGGAGGTCAGCGTGCGACGGCTCGCCGCAGTACCTCGGAGGCCGCTCCGCCGGTGCGGGACGGCGGCGGCTGCGTCCCGGCCGAGCCGAAGGGCTCGGGCGCGGAGCCGGCGCTCGGCCGCCGGCCGCCGCGGCCTTCGCCGAGGACCTGCCAGCCGTCCCGGGTCAGCGTGATGTACGCCCCGCAGCGCAGCCCGTGCAGCGTGCAGGCGTCACGCAGGCCCCACATCCACGCGCCGTCCTCCTCCGTCCAACGCGCGTCGCCCTCACGGCAGTACAGCAGCACGGCGGTGCGCACGGGGGTGCGGCGGCGCAGGTCGTGCGGGATGACCCGGCGCAGCTGGGCCAGCAGCGCGTTGCGGAACAGCCAGCCGTCGGCGGCCGCCGAACGGCGGGTGAACGACGCGCTCGCCCGCAGCCGTTCGTCCGGGTCGAGGACCGCGACCACGGCGGTGGCGGGACCGGGACGGTGCCGGGCGTGCAGTCCGCTGACGACCTCCCGCGGGTTGCGCAGCAGGGGTATGCCCGCGGCGGCCCACTCCGCGGGTTCGAGCACACGATGGGCGGAGGCGGCGGACGCAGACAACGATGCCGCCGAGGACGGAGCGAATCCGAAGGTCACGTTCCTCCCTTCGGCTACGCGCCCACACTGCGGGCGGGGTGGGAATTCGGGGGGCGCACACCGCAGTAGAGCCCTGCCGGACCACGGCCGGGCCGTGCGGGGAGCGGACTTCAATTCTTCCTGTCGAACTTGGATGCGGCAACGAGCAATTGGGGCCACCGACCGTTATCGGACGACCCGCGCCTTATATCCCTACCCAGGGTGTTGCGCTACGACGCCTGAGGCGCCGAGAGCCCGGCGTCCCGGCCCCGCCGCGGCACGCAGACACGGCGGTCAGCGGGCATGTACGGCCTTTCCGGACGGCCGCTCCGGATCCGGCCGGGCCGATCACTGTCCGTGAGGCCCGGCGTGCGCGGGTGCGGCCGCGACGGCCGGCCGACCGGTACGGCGCCGGCTCGACCCGGGCCGGAGTCGACGGTGCTCGGGCTCACCCCCTGTCGGCGTCGACGCGGCACTGGCTCACTCCTGGATGGCGTCGACGGTGCTCGGGCTCACCCCTGGACGGCGAGCACCAGCGGCAGCACTCCCTGCGCACCGGCCCTGCGCAGCAGGCGGGCGGCGACCGCCAGCGTCCAGCCGGTCTCGGTGTAGTCGTCCACGAGAAGCACCGGACCCGGGTTGTCCGCGAGCGCGGAGGCCAGCGCGGGCGGCACCGTCAGCACCCCGTCCAGATCCTTGAGCCGCTGCGCGCTGTTGCTCCGGGGCACCCGGGGCGCCTCCTCGGCGTACTCGACGGACCCCAGCAGCGGCAGCCGGCCGACCTGCGAGATGTGCGCGCCCAGGGACTGGATCAGCCGGGGCCGGGTGCGGGAGGCCACCGTGACGACGCCGACCGGGCGCGGCTGCGCGTCCGCCGCCCCGGCGGCCCAGCCGCCGGGCCCCTTCGCCCAGTCGGCCAGCACGCCCACCACGGCCCGCGCCACGTCCTCGGGCACGGGGCCGTCCGGTGCGTGCGGGGCGAGCATCGGACGCAGCCGGTTGCCCCAGCCGATGTCCGACAGCCGCCCCAACGCCCGCCCCTCGGCGGCCTGCTCACCGGCCGGAATGCGGCCCTTGAGGTCGACGCCGATGGCCGGCAGGCCCGTCGGCCACATACGGCGCGGCTCCACCTCCACCCCGGCCCGGCCGAGATCCACACGGGCGGCGTCGAGCGCGGCCGTGGAGGTGTCGGCGGTGAAGCGGGCGCCCGCGCAGTTGTCGCAGCGGCCGCACGGCTTGGCGCTCTCGTCGTCCAGCAGGCGCTGCAGGAACTCCATCCGGCAGCCGGAGGCGGCCGCGTACTCGCGCATCGACTGCTGCTCGACCGCCCGCTGCCGTGCGACCCAGTCGTAGCGCTCCGCGTCGTACGTCCACGGCCGGCCGGTGGAGACCCAGCCGCCCTTGACCCGCCGGACCGCGCCGTCCACGTCGAGCACCTTGAGCATGGCCTCAAGCCGGGAGCGGCGCAGCTCCACCAGGGGCTCCAGGGCGGGCAGCGACAGCGGCCTGTCGGCCCGGGCCAGCACGTCCAGGGTCCGGCGCACCAGCTCTTCGGAGGGGAAGGCGAGCGAGGCGAAGTACTCCCAGATCGCCTCGTCCTCCTTGCCCGGCAGGAGCAGCACCTCGGCGTGCTCGACACCACGGCCGGCGCGGCCCACCTGCTGGTAGTAGGCGATGGGGGAGGAGGGCGAGCCCAGGTGCACCACGAAACCGAGGTCCGGCTTGTCGAAGCCCATGCCGAGGGCCGAGGTGGCGACGAGGGCCTTGACCTTGTTGGCGAGCAGGTCGTCCTCGGCCTGCTGACGGTCGGCGTTCTCCGTCTTGCCGGTGTACGAGGCGACCGGGTGCCCGCGGTGCCGCAGGAAGGCGGTCACCTCCTCGGCCGCGGCCACCGTGAGCGTGTAGACGATCCCGGACCCGGGCAGGTCGTCGAGGTGGTCGGCGAGCCAGGCCATCCGGTGCGCGGCGTCCGGCAGCCGCAGCACGTTCAGGCTCAGGCTCTCCCGGTCCAGCGGGCCCCGCAGCACCAGGGCGTCCGAGGAGTCGCCGGTGCCCAGCTGCTCGGCCACGTCGGCCGTCACGCGTGCGTTGGCGGTGGCGGTGGTGGCGAGGACCGGGACGCCCGGCGGCAGCTCGCCGAGCATGGTCCGCAGCCGCCGGTAGTCGGGCCGGAAGTCGTGGCCCCAGTCGGAGATGCAGTGCGCCTCGTCCACCACGAGCAGCCCCGTCGCGGCGGACAGCTTGGGCAGCACCTGGTCGCGGAAGTCGGGGTTGTTGAGCCGCTCGGGACTCACCAGCAGGACGTCGACCGCGCCGGCGGCGATCTCGGCCTGGACGGTGTCCCACTCTTCGGTGTTGGCGGAGTTGATCGTGCGGGCGTGGATGCCGGCGCGGGCCGCCGCGTCCACCTGGTTGCGCATCAGCGCGAGCAGCGGGGAGACGATCACGGTGGGGCCGCTGCCGCGCGCCCGGAGCAGGGAGGTGGCCACGAAGTAGACCGCGGACTTGCCCCAGCCGGTGCGCTGGACGACCAGGGCCCGGCGCCGCTCGGCGACCAGCGCCTCGATCGCCCGCCACTGGTCCTCGCGCAGCCGGGCCGTGCCCGTGGGATCGCCGACGAGGCGGGCGAGGACCGCGTCGGCCGCCGCCCGGAGTTCCGCGTTGCTCGTGTGCTCCATGCGTTCCATACAACAGGACGCCGCTGACAACGGCACCGACAGCCGGGGCGGTCCGGGCCGTCGGACCGGACCGTAGGGGGCGCGCATCGTGGTGGTTGACGTGTCCCTGGCCGGACTTATCCACAGGGCCCAGCGGAAATCCGCGATCCGCGAGATCGTCGGCGCATGACGAATCACAGCGAAACGGCCGGACCGTCCGAAAACGGCGACATCACCTACGACGGCCCCGGCCCCGAACACCAGATCACCCTGCGCACCCCGGCCGAGCTGGCCGACGCGCTGCCGTATCTGCTCGGATATCCGCCCGAGGACAGCATCGTCCTGGCCGCCCTGCACGACCAGGGCGGGCGCGGCAGGTTCGGCGGCCGGGCCCGGCTCGGCATCCCCCCGAACCCGGCCGACTGGCCGTCCGCGGCCCGTCAGCTGGCCCAGGGGCTCATCACCGGCAGCGAGCGCCGGGGCGCCAAGCCGGAACAGATGGTCGCCTTCGTCTGCCAGGAGCCGTCGCCGGGCGAGACGGGACGCGAGGTCATGCTCAGGCTGAGGCCCCTGGCGCAGAAACTGCGCACGGAATGCGGCCGCCTCGACGTGCCCGTGATCGAGGCGCTGTGCATCTCCGCCGGCCGCTTCTGGTCCTACTGCTGCCCCAGCACCGGATGCTGCCCCGACGAGGGCCTGCCCATGGGGCTGCCGGGCACCTCCGTGCTGGCCGCCGCGGCGACCTACGCCGGTATCCAGGTGCGGGGGAGTCTCCGGGAGCTGCGGGCCAGGCTGCTCCCCCGGGAGACCGGTGCGGACCGCGGCCAGGAGAGCGCGCTGGACGCCGCGAACAGGGCGCTGGTGCCCAGGATCCTCGACGAGGACAAGCGGGCCGAGGTGGCCGCACAGACCCTGGACCTCGCCGAACGCGTCATGCGCCGGTTCGCGCAGGCGTCCTTCCTCGCCGACGCGCCCGCCGCCGACCTGCGCGACGACGCACTGCTCCGCGACGAGGAGGCGGCCTCGCTGATCCTCGGTCTGCAGGACCGCACGACCCGCGACCGCGCCGCCGAGTGGATGGAGGGGGACGAGGCCGGTCCGGCGCTCCGGCTGTGGCGGGCCCTGGCCCGACGCTGCGTCGGTCCGTACGGCGAGCACGCTGCGGTGCCGCTGACCCTCGCGGGCTGGGTGGCCTGGTCGACCGGTGACGGCATCGAGGCCCGGGAGGCGCTGGCCATGGCCCTGGGCGCGGACCCCGACTACCTCTTCGCCCGCCTCCTGCACCAGGCCTGCAACGAGGGCCTGGACCCGGAATCGGTACGGCGCTGCCTGCGCACGGAGCGCGAGGCCCGCATCCGGCCGGCCGACGACGACATCGACACAGGCGGACCGGGAGAGGGGCCCGTGGCAGAAGACGACGGAGGTGTGGGCGGCACACCGTGCGGAGGCGGTGCAGTCGGGGTGCGCGGCGGGGGAGGAGCGGACGGCGGAGTCCCTCAGGACGCTCCTCCCGCAGGGGACGACGCGGGCTCCGGGGCACGGAACACGACCGCACACCGGGGCCGGGGCGTCGCCCGCGCGGTGCCCGACGCGACGCCCGCGCGTCGGCGTCGGCCGCGGCCCGACGGCTCCGGCACGGCGGCCCACCCGGCTCCCGAGGGCACCCGCCCGACGGCTCCCGGCGGCGGCCGCACCCGCCCCGGCCCTTCCCCGGCACCGAGCCGCACCCGCCCGCACGCCGCGGGAAAGGGGGCTGCGCCCCGACGCCGGGACGCGCGTCAGCCCGGAGCCGGCCTCCGACGGCACACCCCCGAGGGCCGGGCGTGACCGGGCTCCGACGACCCGGCTTTGCGGCAGGCGACGCCGTACAGCGCGGCCGCCTCCGGGCGCGTGGGCGAGCGCGAGGCCGCGGCCCTCACGACCGGCGAAGGGAGTGTTTATCGTCAGGCAGACGACTATGATCGCCGCATGTCCTACGACCCGTCAGCCTTTCCGCCCTTCGCCGTGACCGTGGACCTGGTCGTGCTGACCGTGCGCCGCCATGCCCTGTGCGCGCTGGCGGTGCGCAGGGCGGAGCCGCCGTTCCAGGGGCGCTGGGCGCTTCCCGGCGGCTTCGTGCGGGCCGACGAGGATCTGGCGCAGGCGGCGGCGCGGGAACTGGCCGAGGAGGCCGGCCTGCACGCCCACGACCCGTCGTCGCCCGGCCCGGACAACGGTGCCCACCTGGAGCAGCTCGCGACCTACGGCGACCCCGAGCGCGATCCCCGGATGCGCGTCGTCAGCGTCGCCCATCTCGCCCTGGCCCCTGACCTGCCCGCGCCCCGGGCGGGCGGCGACGCGGGCGACGCCCGCTGGGCGCCCGTGGCGGAGCTGCTGCAGCAGGACGGCTACGGCCGCGACGGCGAACCGGTGGCGCCGCTCGCCTTCGACCACGCGCAGATCCTCGCGGACGGCGTGGAGCGGGCCCGCTCGAAGATCGAGTACTCGTCCCTGGCCACGGCGTTCTGCCCGCCCGAATTCACGGTCGGGGAACTCCGCCGCGTCTACGAAGCGGTATGGGGCGTCGCTCTCGATCCGCGCAATTTCCACCGCAAGGTGACGGGCACTCAGGGCTTCCTCGTGCCCACCGGAGGCACGACCACGCGCCAGGGCGGGCGCCCGGCACAGCTCTTCAGAGCCGGCGGCGCCACGCTGCTCAACCCGCCCATGCTCCGCCCCGAGGTCTGATTTCCTCCGGGCTGTGAGAGGCGCCGCGAATGAACTGTTCTCACGAAAGGCGAACACAGGGGCGAGCGGCGGCTTCGGTGGCCGCCGTACGCGCGTCGTGATCACAATAAAAGGGACATAACGCGCTATCTTGCTGCGGGTGATCCAGGCCTTCGGACTGACCAGCGACTCCCGCAAGGACCTTCCCTCCGCCGTCGACGACGTCTCCTTCGAAGTGCCCCCGGGGCGTGTCACCGCGCTCCTGGGGGCGGCGGGCGCGGGCAAGACGACGACGCTCAGACTCATGCTCGAACTCCAACAGGGCCGGGGCATCACCTACTTCAGGGGGCGGCCGCTGCACCGCATCCCCCGCCCGGCGCGTGAGGTCGGCGCGCTGCTCGGCGACGTCCCCGGTCATCCCTCCCGCACCGTGCGGGGTCATCTGCGCATGCTGTGCGCGGCGGCCGGCCTGCCCGCGCGGCGCGCCGACGAAGTCCTGGAGGCCGTCGGGCTCGTCAGCTTCCGAGAGGAGCGGCTGGGCACCCTCTCCCGCGGCATGGACCGTCGTCTGGGGCTGGCCTGCGCCCTGTTGCCCGAGCCCCACACGCTGGTGCTCGACAACCCGGCCGACGGACTCTCCGCGCGCGAAGGCCGTTGGCTGCACGGCATGCTGCGGGCCCACGCGGACCGCGGCGGCACCGTACTGTTCACCACGGCCGACCCCAAGGAGGCGGCCCGCACGGCCGACCGCGTCCTCACCCTCGAACGCGGCGTGCTCGTCGCCGACCAGGAGGCGACGGACTTCGCCCGCCACCGGCTGCGCCCCCGCGTCGCCGTGCGCAGCCCGCACGCCGCCCGCCTCGCGGACCTGCTCGCCAAGGAGGCGCGCACCGGCCGCCGCTCCGTGGAAGTCGTCCGGGAGGACGGCAACCGGCTGTCCGTCTACGGCAGTACCTGCGCGGACGTCGGCGAGGTGGCGTTCCGACACGGCATCCTCGTCCATCAACTCGCCGACGAGGTCGGCGACATGGGCCCTGGAGCGGGAGCCGCGCCGAGGGCCGCCGCCCCCCGGGCCGGGCAGCAGGGCCGGGCCGTGGCGGCCGTGAGCGCCGTCGACAAGCGGCAGCCGTCCGTCAACACGCCGTCCGCCGCGCGTCGCGAGCCCGCCGTCGCCCGAGGGGCCCAGGACGCCCGTTCGACCGACCGCCCGGGGCCGTCCGGCGGGGCGTTCTTCGACCAGGAGCAGACCACCGCCGATGACGGGCCCCCCGAGGCGGCGGCGCACGCCGCGCCTCCCGGCGGCGCGCCGGGCGCGGTGAACTCCGGCCAGGCATCCCACGCTGCCGGGGCGGCCCACGCCCGGACGTCCGGCGCCGCCAAGACGGGCTCCGCCAGGACGGGCTCCGCCAGGACGGGCTCCGCCGAGGCGGTCGCCGTCGCGCAGCGCCCCGACGGCGCCTCTGCCACGGTCCGCACCGACAGCGGAACCGCGTCGGTCGGCCGGGACCACGACCGCCTCCCCGAGGGCGCGGACGGCGGCTCCGGCGCGGCCCGCGCCCGCGCCGAGCACCGCGCCCTCGTCATCGCCTCCGAGAACCCGCCCCCGGCGGCCCTCACCCAGCCCGACACCCACTCCGCGTCGCCGCACCAGGACCGACCGTCCGTCTCCAGGGGCCTCGGCGGCGCCCTCACGTCCGACCGTCCGGACGCCGCGCGCCTCTCCGGGCGTCACTCGGAGACCTCCGAGGCGGCGCCCGGACGTGCGCCGGACGACCCCCGCCCCGCCCCGGGGCAGCCCGCGTCCGCACAGCACGCCGACCCCGGCCGCGCCGACCCCCGCCACGCCGACACCGAGCACGGCGACTTCCGCCGCGCCGACTTCCGTCACGGCGCGGCGCGGTCCGCCACCGCCCGCCCCGCCGCCGGACAGCCGACGACACCGCCCCCCGCCGGCGCCCACGCCTCGATCCCCACCCCGCGTCCCGCCGAAGCCGTCAGGCTCGACCCCTCGTCCCCGCTGCCACCCCCCATCTCCGTCCGTCTCGGCCCCGGCCCGCTGCGCCCCCTCCGCTACGAACTGCGCCGCGCCTGCGGCATCGGCACCGGCTTCGTCACCAGCGCCGCCGTCCTGGCCGTGTCCGCCCTCACCGCCCTGGTCATGGGGGCCATGGGACACAGCCCGCAGCCCCGGCTGCTGGCCGCGTGGCCGCAGCAACTTCCGCTGCCGCCCACGGCCCTCGGCGCCGGGCTGCTCGGCGCCCTGGCCTTCGGCGACGAGTTCCGCCATCCCGCGCTGGCGGTGGACCGCGGCACGGTGCCGCGCCGTATCGGACTGCTCGCCGCCAAACTCCTCGTCGCCGCCGCGACCGCGCTGGCGCTGGCCTTCCTCACGATCGGCTGCGACGCCGAAGTGCTCTACCTCGTCTACGGACGGGAACTCACGCAGGTTCCCGGCGACTGGCTCTCGCTGGGCGCCGACTGGTTCGGGCTCGTCGTGGGATGCGCCTGGGCCGGCCTGCTGGCCGCGGGGCTGTTCCGGTCGACGACGGCGGGCCTGGCCGCCGTGCTCGCCGTACCGGTCGTCGTCGCACCGCTCGCGCAGGCGGCGATGGGAGGGGCGGACTGGGACGCGGACGGCCTGCCCACGAGGCTGCGCGGGGCATTTCTGCTGGAGTGGCCTTTCGGGGGGGATCGCTACTTCGCCGCGGCGGCCCGCATGATTGCTCAACCTCTCGCGGGATCACTGGTGTTGTCGCTGGTGACGCTGGGGTGCGGGTACGTGCTGACGGCCCTGCGGAGCCGATGCCGATGAAAAAACCTCGAGCATTTTCGGTCGCACACTGCACACAACTCCTCACGGAAAGTCCATTTCTTTCCAATAAGGCGTCAATTGCGGCAGAGTGAGCGATCACCCTTTCGTGTGCTTTTCACCAAAGACCTCAAGGGAGTTGGAAACGACGCCGACAAAGGATGCGTGAGTACCCTTGCGCACACCATGATGACCGCCGCCCGCCCCACAGACTCCGGTCTTGTCGGCCCGGGCGAACTCGACCGCTACCCGTACGCCGAGGCGCCCGTTCCCGACCGTGTCGGAAGCCCCGCCTGGGAGGGCGCGGAGCCCGAGCTGGGCCGCGTCAGCCGGCGCGCCGCGGGCCGCGGCCGCGGGCTGCACGGCCAACTCGTCCAGCAGCTCGGACAGATGATCGTCTCCGGGGACCTGGGCGCCGACCGCCCGCTGGTGCCCGAGGAGATCGGGCAGCGCTTCGAGGTCTCCCGCACCGTCGTCCGTGAGTCGCTCCGCGTCCTGGAGGCGAAGGGCCTGGTCAGCGCCCGGCCGAACGTCGGCACGCGCGTGCGCCCGGTCAGCGACTGGAACCTCCTAGATCCGGACATCATCGAATGGCGCGCCTTCGGGCCGCAGCGCGACGACCAGCGGCGCGAGCTGAGCGAGCTGCGCTGGACGATCGAGCCGCTCGCCGCGCGGCTCGCCGCCGGGCACGGGCGCGAGGACGTCCAGCAGCGCCTCGTCGACATGGTCGAGATCATGGGCCACGCCCTCGGGCAGGGCGACGCGCTCACCTTCTCCCGCGCCGACAGCGAGTTCCACTCGCTGCTGATCCAGGTCGCGGGCAACCGGATGCTGGAGCACCTCTCCGGGATCGTCTCGGCCGCCCTCCAGGTCTCCGGCGGCCCCGTCACGGGCTGCGACCGCCCCAACGAGACCTCGGTCGCGCAGCACGCCCGGATCGTCGACGCGCTCGCGGCCGCCGACGGGGCGGCCGCGGAGAGCGCCATGCGCCAGCTCCTCACCGTGCACCCGGAGATCGAGCGGGTGGTTCCCGCGCCGCGCGAGCACTGACCCGTGCGCGCTGCTTCGGGCCCGGACGGCACGGCGACCGCGCCCTGCCGTCCTCCGGCGGCCCCGTCGGGCCGGTGAGCGGCCTCCCGCAGGACCCCGCCGGTTCCTCCGCGTACGGCGGGGTCCGCGTCTGTGGCGGGCGGACGGGCCTCGGTGAGTGTCGCCGTATCGCGATCACCCATGACTTCAGCTGATCCTTTTTGTTCGCATATGGCCGCTTTTAAGCGCTTACGGGGTGTGACTCGGGCCACGCGGATTGGGCGTAACGCTCCTGGAAACAGCGCGATGACCTAAGAGGTGACAGCCGCGGAGGGAATACGGACGCCGTTCATGGCGCTGTGCATCTTCCCGGCCCCCGCCCGCGCCGTCGGCCCATTCCCAGGCCGGTGGTCGGCTCCTGTCCGCTGTGGACGGGGCCGGAAGCCGTTTTCCAACGTTCCGAGAGGTTGTTCGTGTCGGCCAGCACATCCCGTACGCTCCCGCCGGAGATCGCCGAGTCCGTCTCTGTCATGGCGCTCATTGAGCGGGGAAAGGCTGAGGGGCAGATCGCCGGCGACGATGTGCGTCGGGCCTTCGAAGCTGACCAGATTCCGGCCACTCAGTGGAAGAACGTACTGCGCAGCCTCAACCAGATCCTCGAGGAAGAGGGTGTGACGCTGATGGTCAGTGCCGCGGAGCCCAACAAGCGCACCCGAAAGAGCGTCGCAGCGAAGAGCCCGGCCAAGCGCACCGCCACCAAGACGGTCGCGGCGAAGACGGTGACCACGAGGAAGGCCACCGCCACCGCCACGCCTGCGGCGCCCGCCGTCGACTCGCCCGTCGAGGACGACGCCCCCGCCAAGAAGGCGGCGGCGAAGAAGGCGGCCCCTGCCAAGAAGACGGCGGCCAAGAAGACCACCGCCGCCAAGAAGACCGCGGCCAAGAAGACGACCGCCGGCAAGAAGGACGACGTCGAGCTTCTCGAGGACGAGGTGCTCGAGGACCCGAAGGCCGCCGAGGAGCCCGAGGGCACCGAGAGCGCCGGTTTCGTGCTCTCCGACGAGGACGAGGACGACGCGCCCGCGCAGCAGGTCGCCGCGGCCGGCGCCACGGCCGACCCGGTCAAGGACTACCTCAAGCAGATCGGCAAGGTCCCCCTGCTCAATGCCGAGCAGGAGGTCGAGCTGGCCAAGCGCATCGAGGCGGGTCTCTTCGCCGAGGACAAGCTGGCCAACTCCGACAAGCTCGCCCCCAAGCTCAAGCGCGAGCTGGAGATCATCGCCGAGGACGGCCGCCGGGCCAAGAACCACCTGCTGGAGGCCAACCTCCGCCTGGTGGTCTCCCTGGCCAAGCGTTACACCGGCCGCGGCATGCTTTTCCTGGACCTCATCCAGGAGGGCAACCTCGGTCTGATCCGCGCGGTGGAGAAATTCGACTACACCAAGGGCTACAAGTTCTCCACGTACGCCACCTGGTGGATCCGGCAGGCGATCACCCGCGCCATGGCCGACCAGGCCCGCACCATCCGCATCCCGGTGCACATGGTCGAGGTCATCAACAAGCTCGCGCGCGTGCAGCGCCAGATGCTCCAGGACCTGGGCCGCGAGCCCACCCCGGAGGAGCTGGCCAAGGAACTCGACATGACCCCGGAGAAGGTCATCGAGGTCCAGAAGTACGGCCGCGAGCCCATCTCGCTGCACACCCCGCTCGGCGAGGACGGCGACAGCGAGTTCGGCGACCTCATCGAGGACTCCGAGGCGGTCGTCCCGGCCGACGCGGTCAGCTTCACCCTGCTGCAGGAACAGCTGCACTCGGTTCTCGACACCCTGTCCGAGCGCGAGGCGGGCGTCGTCTCGATGCGCTTCGGCCTCACCGACGGCCAGCCGAAGACCCTCGACGAGATCGGCAAGGTCTACGGCGTCACGCGTGAGCGGATCCGCCAGATCGAGTCCAAGACGATGTCGAAGCTGCGCCACCCGTCGCGTTCGCAGGTCCTGCGCGACTACCTCGACTAGGCCGCGGCCCGTTCTGCACCCAGAGCCCGGCTCCCTCGTGGGGGAGCCGGGCTCTCGTGCTGCGGTGCGCGCCGCCCTGTCTGACTCTGGGTGTCCAACGATCATCCAGAGTGAGGAGCGCGCATGCGAGGCCGTATTGCCCGGGCACTGGCCCGGCCGCTGGTCATGGCGGCCGTCGGGACCGCGATACCGCTGCTGAACGCGGCGCCCGCGACCGCCGACAGCGTCGTCGTCGGCGGCTTCCCCGTCGACGTGTCACAGAGCCCGTGGACCGTGGCGCTCGCCAGCCGTGACCTGTTCGGAGGCACCCGCGCGGGGCAGTTCTGCGGCGGGGTGGCCGTCGCCCCGAACGCCGTGCTCACCGCGGCCCACTGCATGGGCACAGACGTCGTCGGCGCGCCGCCGACACCCGATCTCAAGGTCATCACCGGCCGCACGGACCTTCTCTCCGACGAGGGCAAGGAGATCGCCGTGCGCTCCGTCTGGGTCAATCCGGGCTACGACCGCGCGACCAACAGCGGCGATTTCGCCGTGGTCACCCTCGCCGAGCCGCTGCCCCGCGGCGCGGTCATCCCGATGGCGGGCGCCGGCGACCCCGCCTACACGCCCGGCACCGGCGCCACGGTCTACGGCTGGGGCGACACGGACGGCAACGGCTCGTACGCGCACCGTCTGTACGGCGCGCGGGTGCACGTCCTGCCCGACGCCCGGTGCGAGCGGGCCTACCCGGGCGGCGGCGACGGCGCGTACACGGCCGAGACGATGCTGTGCGCGGGCGAGACCACCGGGGGCCGGGACGCCTGCCAGGGGGACAGCGGCGGGCCGCTGGTGGCCCAGGGGCGGCTGATCGGGCTGGTCTCCTGGGGCAACGGCTGCGGGCGCGCGGACAGCCCCGGCGTCTACACCCGGGTGTCCGAGGTCGTGAAGACCCTGAGCGGGGCCGTCGGCGCCAAGGCGCTGCACCCGGGGGCGGACGCGTCCTGACGGCGCCGGAGGAGGAACGGCGGGCGCCGGCCTGACGCGCCCGACGAGACGAAAACGGGCGGCCGCCCCTGTCGTGACAGGGGCGGCCGCCCGTTCGCCGGCCTGTGCCGGTCCTGGCTCGTCGTGCGAGGTGTCAGCGCTCGTCTTCGGACGTGCTTGCCGGGATGGAGGTCAGGCGCTCCGTCTCGTCCTGTATCTCAGCGGCGATCTTCTTGAGTTCCGGCTCGAACTTGCGCCCGTGGTGGGCGCAGAAGAGCAGTTCTCCGCCGCTGAGCAGCACGACGCGCAGGTATGCCTGGGCGCCGCAGCGGTCGCAGCGATCAGCGGCCGTCAGCGGGCTCGCGGGGGTCAGAACAGTAGTCACGTCGCCTCTTCTCTAGCTCGACGAGCTGTCGTACCAGGGTCAACATCCAACCAGCCCCAAACGTTCCCGCTCGCGGCTTTTCCCGGAAAAATCTTTCCGGGCGGCTGTCCGTTGCCGGTTTGGCGGCGAATGTGCCGTATTACGTGTCTGTGTGTCTTACGGGTTCGCGCTGTCGGTCATGGTCGGTCCTCCCGGCTGGGTTGCCGGTTGTTCATGAGGACGTGCCCGGAGCCTAAATGGTTCATGCCCCGAAGGGAACGTGATATGTGCTTCACTCCATCGAGGGATCGAACGTGCATGCGACTCTGGACTAGTCTGGGTCGCTGCCGAGGGTTGCGTTACAAGGGCTCTACCAGGCCTCGGTACCCTCTGAGCGGCAACCGAAGCCGCGCCCTTACCCATCAGGGCCTCATCTGAAATTCAGCGAGGAGCGAACCGCGTGACCGCCGATACGTCCGTGCCGTCCACAGCGCTGCTGGCAGGAGCAGACCGGGACGGTTCCAACTACACCGCGCGGCACCTGCTCGTCCTCGAGGGCCTCGAAGCCGTGCGCAAACGTCCCGGCATGTACATCGGATCGACCGACAGCCGCGGTCTGATGCACTGCCTCTGGGAGATCATCGACAACTCCGTGGACGAGGCCCTGGCCGGCGTCTGCGACCACATCGAGGTCGTCCTGCACGACGACGGCTCCGTGGAGGTCCGCGACAACGGCCGCGGCATCCCCGTCGACGTCGAACCGCGCACCGGCCTGTCCGGCGTCGAGGTCGTCATGACCAAGCTGCACGCGGGCGGCAAGTTCGGCGGCGGCTCCTACGCGGCCTCCGGCGGTCTGCACGGCGTCGGCGCCTCCGTGGTCAACGCCCTGTCCGCGCGACTGGACGTCGAGGTCGACCGCGGCGGCCACACGCACGCCATCAGCTTCCGCCGCGGTGTGCCCGGAGCCTTCACCGGAAGCGGCCCCGAGGCGAAGTTCGAGGCCACGAGCGGCCTGCGCAAGGTCAAGAAGATCCCCAAGTCCCGCACCGGCACGCGCGTGCGCTACTGGGCCGACCGCCAGATCTTCCTCAAGGACGCCAAGCTCTCCCTGGAGACGCTGCACCAGCGCGCCCGCCAGACGGCGTTCCTGGTGCCCGGCCTGACCATCGTCGTCCGCGACGAGTTCGGCCTCGGCGAGGGCGGCAGCAAGGGCGAGGAGTCCTTCCGCTTCGACGGCGGCATCAGCGAGTTCTGCGAGTACCTGGCGAACGACAGGCCGGTCTGCGACGTCCTCCGCCTCAGCGGGCAGGGCACCTTCAAGGAGACCGTCCCGGTCCTCGACGAGCACGGCCAGATGACGCCCACCGAGGTCACCCGCGAACTCGGCGTGGACGTCGCCCTGCGCTGGGGCACCGGCTACGACACCACCCTGCGCTCCTTCGTCAACATCATCGCCACCCCCAAGGGCGGCACCCACGTGACCGGCTTCGAGCAGGCCGTCACCAAGACGATGAACGAAGTGCTGCGCGCCAAGAAGCTGCTGCGCGTCGCCGAGGACGACATCGTCAAGGACGACGCCCTGGAGGGCCTCACCGCGGTTGTCACCGTGCGCCTGGCCGAGCCCCAGTTCGAGGGCCAGACCAAGGAGGTCCTCGGCACCTCGGCGGCCCGGCGCATCGTGAACAACGTGATCTCCAAGGAACTCAAGGCGTTCCTGACCTCCACCAAGCGCGACGCCGCCCAGCAGGCCCGCGTGGTCATGGAGAAGGCGGTCGCCGCCGCCCGTACCCGCATCGCCGCCCGCCAGCACAAGGACGCGCAGCGCCGCAAGACGGCCCTG
Organism: Streptomyces sennicomposti; assembly: GCF_019890635.1. GTDB lineage: Bacteria > Actinomycetota > Actinomycetes > Streptomycetales > Streptomycetaceae > Streptomyces > Streptomyces sennicomposti. Next base: position 180,395 of record NZ_JAIOAB010000001.1, on the reverse strand, counting down.
GAGTCGTCCTCGCTGCCCGCCAAGCTCGCCGACTGCCGCAGCGACGACGTCGACCGCAGCGAGCTGTTCATCGTCGAGGGCGACTCCGCGCTCGGCACGGCGAAGCTCGCCCGCAACTCCGAGTTCCAGGCGCTGCTGCCGATCCGCGGCAAGATCCTCAACGTCCAGAAGTCGTCCGTCACGGACATGCTGAAGAACGCCGAGTGCGGGGCGATCATCCAGGTCATAGGAGCGGGTTCGGGCCGCACCTTCGACCTGGACGCGGCGCGCTACGGCAAGATCATCATGATGACCGACGCCGACGTGGACGGCTCCCACATCCGGACGCTGCTCCTGACGCTGTTCCACCGCTACATGCGGCCCATGGTCGAATCCGGCCGCGTGTTCGCCGCGGTGCCGCCGCTGCACCGCATCGAGCTGGTCCAGCCGAAGAAGGGCCAGGACAAGTACGTCTACACGTACTCCGACCGGGAGCTGCGCGACAAGCTGCTCGAGTTCCAGAGCAAGAACATCCGCTACAAGGACTCGATCCAGCGGTACAAGGGCCTCGGCGAGATGGACGCCGACCAGCTGGCCGAGACCACCATGGACCCGCGCCACCGCACCCTGCGCCGGATCAACCTCTCCGACCTGGAGGCCGCGGAGCAGGTCTTCGACCTCCTGATGGGCAACGACGTCGCGCCCCGCAAGGAGTTCATCGCGAGTTCGGCGGCCACACTGGACCGCTCGCGCATCGACGCCTAGCCGCACCCGGCCCGATCCCCGGCCGCACGGACGGTGAACGCCGCTGGTCTCCACCCACGGGTGGAGACCAGCGGCGTTCCTGCGTCCACCCGTGATCCACCCGTGGTCCGATCAAGAAGCCCGCCCTCTTCCGTAGCGTCGAAGGCGTCGGCAGCGCTCCGCCGCCGGCCTTTCCTTCCCGCCCCACGGAGGCACGATGTCCGGGCTCGTCGACGCGCTGGTGATCCTCGCCGTCGCCGCACTGGTGATCACCCGGCAGTTCCGCGCCCGCCGGCTCGACACGGACCGGCGCTGGTGGGTCCTGCCCGCGATCCTGGCGGTCGTCGCGCTGCGCGAACCGGGCATGCTCGACGCCCACCACCGCACCGCGTCCGCCCTGCTGCTCGCCGTCGAGATGCTCGTCGGCCTGGGCATAGGAGCCGGCTGGGCCTGGACCACACGCATATGGACGGAGCCGGACGGCGCCGTGTGGACCAAGAGCACCAGGGCGAGCATCGCCGTGTGGCTCGGCGGCATCCTCCTGCGCGTCGGCCTCTTCGGAATCGGCGCACTGCTCGGTGTGCACCAGGACAGCGCCGCCGTGATGCTCGCGCTCGCGGCGACCCTCCTGGTCCGCTCGGGAGTCCTCGTCCAGCGCACCAGGAACCTCGCCCCGGCGGACGCGCGGACCCCGGCGTACGGTGGCGAGGGGCCCCGGCCCGCGTGGAAGGAACGGGTATGACGGAGAACCTCTGGACGCGCTGGCCCTCGCCGGAAGCACTGGGGCGCGAAGGGATCTCACGGCCCCGGCGCCTGCTCGGCTGGGGTGTGCGGCTGCTGGTGGCCGGCACGCTGCTGTGGGGCGCCGTCAACGCCCACCACGCCCACACGTGGGCGGCCGTCGCGGCCGCGGCGGGCCTCCTGGCGACCGCTGTCCTCGCCTGGGCCTTCTTCCGGACCACCCTCGCACACCGCCTCTGGCCCTCCCTGGGACTCGTCGCGGCCCTCCTCGGCGTCGGAGCCGCAGCCCGGGCCGGTGACTTCGGCGTACCCGCCCTCGTCATCTGGTGCGGCTGCGCCGTCGTGGCGCTGGAGCGGCTGCCGCTCGCCGCCGCCACGCCCGTCACCGCACTCGCTCTCACCGCCTACGCCGTCGCCGACGACGACAGACTGCTCACGACAGTCGTCACGGCGGTCGGTCTCGCCCTCGCCGGCTATGTGCTGCGGCTGGACGCCGACGCCCGGGGCAACGCCCAGCGGCTGCTCGCCCAGGAGCGGGCCGCGCGTGCGGCGGAGGCGGAATCGGCGGCGCTCGCGGAGCGGGCCAGGATCGCGCGGGAGATCCACGACGTGCTCGCCCACAGCCTCTCGGCGCAGCTGGTGCATCTGGAGGCCGCCCGGCTCCTCATCGAGCGGGACGCGGACCGGGACCAGATCCTCCAGCGGGTCGTGGCCGCCCGGGGGATGGCCCGGGACGGGCTCGCCGAGACCCGGCAGGCGCTGTCCGCCCTGCGCGGCGAGCTGACGCCCCTGGAGGAGTTCCTCAGCGATCTGGTGGGCGCGGACGACGGCGCGGAGGTCACCGTCTCGGGTGAACGCAGACCGCTGCCGGCCGAGGCCTCGCAGGCCGTGCGCAGAGTGGCCCAGGAGGCCCTGACCAACGTCCGCAAGCACGCCGCGGGCGCAAAGGTCCGGGTGCGGCTCGACTACGGCGAGCACCAGGTCGTGCTGGACGTGCGGGACTCGGGCGGTTCGCCGGGCGAACTCACCGGCGCCGGCGGCGGGTACGGTCTGCTGGGTATGCGCGAGCGTGCCGAACTGCTGGGCGGTTCGCTGGAGGCCGGGCCGCGCGAGGAGGGGTTCGCGGTGACGTTGAAGGTGCCGGTATGACGCGGGAGGACGGGAAGAAGCCCGCGCGGGTGGTGGTCGCCGACGACCAGACCGTGGTGCGGGAGGGCATCGTCATGCTCCTCGGACTGCTGCCCGGCATCGAGGTGGTGGGAGCGGCGGGAGACGGGGACGAGGCCGTGAAGCTCGTCGCGGAACTCGCTCCGGACGTGGTCCTGATGGACCTGCGGATGCCCCGCTGCGACGGAGTCGAGGCCACCCGGCGGATCCGGACGGAGCACCCGGGGACGCAGGTGGTGGTCCTCACGACGTTCGCGGACGACGACTCGCTGTTCCCCGCCCTCAGAGCGGGGGCCCGCGGGTATCTGACCAAGGACGCGGGCGGTGACGAGATCGTCCGGGCCGTGGAGAGCGTGCTGTCCGGTGAGGCGGGGCTGGCCCCCAGCATCCAGCGGCGGCTGCTGGAGCGCCTGTCCGAGCCCGAGCCGTGGGCGACCCCGGCGGACCAGGCCCCCGACGGCCTCACCGCGCGCGAGTGCGAGGTGGTGGTGCTGATCGCCGAGGGCCTGAGCAACCAGGAGATCGCCCGCCGGCTGCATGTGTCCACGGCGACCGTGAAGACCCACATCAACAACCTCTTCGCGAAGACCGGCCTCAAGGACCGGGCGCAGGCGGTGCGTTACGCCTATGCGAAGGGTCTGGTGCGGCCACCGGCGAAGTGAATCACCTGATGGGGTGAAGAGCGGGAGGAAGGGAAGTCGGGGATCTTCCCGTTCTGTCCATGCTTGGGCATGCAGTCAAGCAACGGCCGTCCCCCAGGGGGCGGGGGCGCTCCCGACAGAACGCCCGGGAACCACGATGGACAGGAACAGGCACGGGAGGACACGGCGTACCGCGACCCCTGGTACGACGCGCTGGCCTCCGGCTGGGGCGAGGGCGACGGCACCGCGGCCCCCGTCGCACCGGTCCCGGCGGCACGCCGTGAGGACCGCCCCGGAGGGGGCGCCCGCGCCGCGGCCGAGGCGTACCTCGAGGTGCAGCGCAGCCCGGAGTTCCAGGAGGTGCGCAGGCGCTACCGGAGGTTCGTGGTGCCCGCGGTGACGGCGTTCCTCGCCTGGTACGTGGCCTATGTCGTGACCGCCACGACCGCACCGGACTTCATGGCCAGGCCGGTGGCGGGCGCGGTGAACGTGGCGATGCTCGCCGGCCTCGGGCAGTTCCTGACCACCTTCCTCCTCGCCTGGGCCTACGCCCGGCACGCACGGCTGCGCCGGGACCGCGCCGCGCTCGAACTGCGCTGGAACACCCAGGAACTGGCCCGCGGCGCTCGGGGCGGTGTGTTGTGACCGGTGACCACCAGACCCTGGCGCTGCTGCTGTTCAGCGTGTTCGTGGCGGTCACGCTGGGCATCACGACCTGGGTGAGCCGCAACCGGCACGGTTCGGCGGAGGAGTTCTACGCCGGCGGACGGCTCTTCTCGCCCATGGAGAATGGTTTTGCCATCGCCGGCGACTACGCGTCCGCGGCCTCCTTCCTCGGCGTGCCCGGACTGATCGCCCTGTTCGGCTACGACGGGGTGCTGTATGTGGTCGGCTTCCTGGTGGGCTGGCTCGTGGTGCTGTTCCTCGTCGCCGAACTGGTGCGCAACTGCGGGCGGTTCACGCTCGCCGACGTGGTCGCGGCGCGGATGAGCGAGCGGCCGGTGCGGATCGCCGCGGGCACCAGCTCGGTCACCGTGTCCGTGCTGTACCTGGTGGCGCAGATGGTCGGCGCGGGCAGCCTCGTCGCGCTGCTGCTCGGGCGTACGGGCGGGGCGGCCCAGGTCTGGACGGTCATCGGCGTCGGCGCGCTCATGGTGATCTATGTGTCGCTCGGCGGGATGCGCGCCACCACCTGGATCCAGATCGTCAAGGCGGTGCTGCTGCTCGGCGGCACCGTCGTACTGACCGTGCTCGTCATGATCCGCTTCCACGGCGACCTCGACCGCCTGCTGCTCACCGCCGCCGAACGCAGCGGACACGGCAGCGCCTTCCTCGCGCCGGGCCTGCACTACGGGGGCGACTGGACCGCGCGCCTGGACTTCATCAGCCTCGGCCTCGCCCTGGTGCTCGGCACCGGCGGCCTGCCGCACATCGTGTCCCGCTTCTACACCGTGCCGACCGCGCTGGCCGCCCGCCGCTCGACCATCTGGTCCATCGGGCTGATCGGCGCGTTCTACCTGATGACGATCGTGCTCGGCTTCGGCGCGGCCGCGATCGTGGGCCCCGAGGCCGTGAAGGGCTCGAACGGCGCCGGCAACACGGCGGTGCCGCTGCTCGCCCTCGACCTCGGCGGCGGCGCCTCCTCCACGGGCGGCACGGTGCTGTTCGCGGTCGTGGCCGCCGTCGCCTTCGCCACCATCCTCGCCGTGGTCGCCGGGATCACACTCGCCTCCTCGGCGTCGGTGGCGCACGACCTGTACGCGTCGCTGCGGCGGCGCAGGGGCGGCCGGCCGCGCAGCGAGGTCGCCGTGGCGCGTGGCGCGGCGGTCGGCATCGGGGTGGTCGCCATCGCCCTCGGCCTGGTCGCCCGTGACCTCAACACCGCCTTCCTGGTCGGTCTCGCCTTCGCCGTCGCCGCCTCCGCGAACCTGCCCGTGCTGCTCTACTCGCTGTTCTGGCGCGGTTTCACCACCCGCGGCGCGGTGTGGGCGGTGTACGGCGGGCTGATCCCGGCGCTGGGACTCGTCGCGCTCTCCCCGGTGGTCTCCGGCAGCCCCGGCTCGCTGTTCCCGGGCGTCGACTTCCAGTTCTTCCCGCTGGACAACCCCGCCCTCGTCTCCGTCCCGCTCGGCTTCCTCGCCGGCTGGCTCGGCACCGTCACCTCCGCCGAACTGCCGGACGAGGCCAAGCACGCGGAGACGGAGGTGCGGTCGCTGACCGGCGCGGGGGCCGTGTAGGGCCGCCGCGGCGGGGACTGTGCAGGACCGCTGCGGGCCGTGCAGGACCGGTGCGGCAGCGGCCCGGCCCGTCCGCCGTCGTGGCGCCGCTCGCCGTACCGCAACCGCACCGGCAGGCCGTCCTCCGCAACCGCGCCGGCAGGCCGTCCTCCGCCGCCGCACGGGTCGGCCGTCCGCCACCGCCGTAGCGCTACGGCGTCACCCACGCGTAGCGGTGCTCCGGGCGGCCTGTGTCGCCGTACTTCAGGGACAGGCGCAGGCGGCCGGCCTGTTCGAGGTGGCGGAGGTAGCGTTGCGCGGTGGAGCGGCTCAGGCCGGTGCGGGCGGCCACCTCGTGGGCCGACAGGGGATGCCCGGCGCGGTGCAGAACGCCGCAGATGAGGTCCGTCGTCGGCTCCGAGTGGCCGCTGGGCAGGCCGGGGGAGGAGGGCGCGGGCCCGGTGCGCAGCGCGCCGAAGATCCGGTCCACCTGCTCCTGCCCGGCCACCCCCCGGCCGCCGACCCGGTCGACGGTGCGGCGCAGGGCCGCGTAGGAGTCCAGCCGGGTGCGCAGCGCGGCGAAGGTGAACGGCTTGACCAGATAGTGCAGGGCCCCCAGCCGCATCGCCTGCTGCACGGTGGCGACGTCCCCGGCCGCCGTGATCATGATGACGTCGGTGCCGAGGCCCTGTTCGCGCAGGCGGTGGACGAGGTCGAGGCCGGTCCGGTCGGGCAGGTAGTGGTCGAGCAGCACCAGGTCGATGTCGCCGCGCTCCACGGTGGCCAGCGCCTGGGCGGCACTGTGCGCGCGGGCGGCCACCCGGAAACCGGGAACCTTTCCCACGTACTTGGCGTTGATCTCGGCGACACGGAAGTCGTCGTCGACCACCAGGACGTCAATCATCGGGCCTCTTCCTCCAGGCCGGGCGAGTGTTAAGCCCGTGTTTCGGCTCCGTTGTTGTAGCGCGAGCAAAACGAGCACAACAGGTCCTTGCGAGCAAAAGAACGGCTTGCGCACCAAAGACTGCTGCTGTGGCCGGGGCCACACCTACCGTCCCGGGCCATGAGCACAGACACCAGCCCCGCCATCGAACTGCGGGGCGCGAGCAAGACGTTCAGGACCCCGTCCGGGGGACTGCACACGGCCGTGCGGGACCTCGACCTCACGGTCGGCCGGGGCGAGTTCGTGGCCGTGGTCGGCCCCACCGGCTGCGGCAAGTCGACCACGCTGACGCTGGTCAGCGGCCTGGAGGAGCCCACGCAGGGCGATGTGCTGGTGGCCGGGGAGCCGGTTCGCGGTGTCGGCGGCAAGGTCGGCTTCGTCTTCCAGCAGGACGCCACCTTCCCCTGGCGCACCGTGCTGTCCAACGTGATGGCCGGGCCGCGCTTTCGCGGTGTGCCGAAGGCGGAGGCCAAGGAGAGGGCGCGCGCCTGGCTGGCCCGGGTCGGTCTCGCCGCGTTCGAGGACCGCTACCCGCACCAGCTCTCCGGCGGCCAGCGCAAGCGCGTCGCCCTCGCCGCCACCTTCGTCAACGACCCCGAGATCCTGCTGATGGACGAGCCCTTCTCGGCGCTCGACGTGCAGACCCGGGCGCTGATGTCGGACGAGCTGCTGGAGCTGTGGGAGGGCACGGGCGCGTCGGTCGTCTTCGTCACCCACGACCTGGAGGAGGCCATCGCGCTCGCCGACCGGGTCGTGGTGATGACGGCCGGTCCCGCGACCGTGAAGCAGGTCTTCGACATCGACCTGCCCCGGCCGCGCAAGGTCGAGCAGGTGCGCCTGCAGACGCACTTCATCGAGATCTACCGGGAGATCTGGCAGTCCCTCGGCGAAGAGGTCCGCATCACCCGCGAGAGGGGCGCCGCCCATGTCGCCTGAAGTCCTCGGCACTCCGGTCGCCGACACGGCCAAGACGCCCGACCGGGCGCAGTCCCGGGCCCGCGCCGCCCGCCGGCGCAAGGCCGTCGTCAACGCGGCCCGCGCTCTGCTCCTGCTGGCCGTGCTCGGCCTGTGGGAGGTGCTCTCCCGGGCCGAGGTCATCGATCCGTTCAACTTCTCGATGCCCTCGCGCATCTGGGACCAGATCTGGACCTGGGTCACCCACGGCACCGCCCTCGGTTCGCTCGGCGAGCAGATCTGGTACACGCTCTACGAGGCGCTGCTGGGCTGGGTGGTCGGCGTGGTCGCCGGTGTGGTCCTCGGGATCGCGCTGGGCCGCGTCGCGTTCCTCGCCGACGTCCTCGGCCCGTACATCAAGGTGCTCAACTCCATCCCGAGGATCGTGCTCGCACCGATCTTCGTGATCTGGTTCGGCCTCGGACCGGTCTCCAAGGTCGCCTCCGCCGTCGTCCTCGTCTTCTTCCCGGTGTTCTTCAACGCCTTCCAGGGCGCCCGCGAGGTCGACCGCAACCTGGTCTCCAACGCGCGCATCCTCGGCGCGAGCGACCGCCGGGTGACGCTCCAGGTGGTCATCCCGTCCGCGACCTCGTGGATCTTCACCAGCCTCCACGTCAGTTTCGGCTTCGCGCTGATCGGCGCGATCGTCGGCGAGTACATCGGCGCCACCAAGGGCATCGGCCTGCTCGTCGCGCAGTCCCAGGGCACGTTCAACGCGGCCGGCGTCTACGCCGCGATGGTCATCCTCGCCGCGGTCGCCCTCGTCGCCGAGGGGCTGCTCACCTTCGCCGAGCGCCGCATCTTCCGCTGGAAGCCCGCCGACTCCGGCCACTGACCGAGCGCCCACCTCCCTCCGTTTCGTACCGCCCCTTCACAAGGACGTGAACCACCATGCGCAAGCCCGCCAGATTCGCGGCGACCACCGCCGCCGGCCTGCTCGCCCTGTCCTCCCTGACCGCCTGCGCCAACGACGCGGCCGGCACCGGCGCCGACTCCGGCAGCGGTGGCGGCGGCAAGGGCGAACACGTCAAGATCATGGTCGGGGGCCTGGACAAGGTCATCTACCTGCCCGCCATGCTCACCCAGCGCCTCGGCTACTTCTCCGCGGAGGGCCTGAACGTCGAGCTGCTGAGCGAACCCGCAGGCGTCCAGGCCGAGACCGCGCTCGTCTCCGGGCAGGTGCAGGGCGCCGTCGGCTTCTACGACCACACCCTCGATCTCCAGGTCAAGGGCAAGGACATCGAGTCCGTGGTGCAGTTCTCGCAAGCGCCCGGAGAGGTGGAGGTCGTCTCCAACAAGGCGGCGGACGAGATCACTTCGCCCAAGGACTTCAAGGGCAAGAAGCTCGGCGTCACCGGCCTCGGCTCCTCGACCGACTTCCTCACCAAGTACCTCGCGGTCAAGAACGGCGTGAACGTCAGCGAGTTCACGCCGGTCGCCGTCGGCGCCGGGCCGACGTTCATCTCCGCGCTGCAGCAGGGTTCCATCGACGGCGGCATGACGACCGACCCGACCGTCGCGACCATCCTGGACAAGAAGGCCGGGCAGGTCCTCATCGACATGCGGACCCCGCAGGGATCGCTGGAGGCCCTTGGCGGCCCGTATCCCTCGTCAAGTCTTTACATGCGTACGGACTGGGTCAACAGCCACAAGGACACCGTCCAGAAGCTGGCCAACGCGTTCGTCAAGACGCTCAAGTGGATGTCCACCCACAGCGCGACCGAGATCGCCGACAAGATGCCCGCCGACTACTCCCAGGGCAACAAGTTCCTGTACGCGGCGGCCATCAAGAGCACATTGCCGATGTTCACCGAGGACGGTGTGATGCCGAAGAACGGTCCCGAGACCGTCGAGAAGGTCCTCAAGGCGTTCAACCCCACCATCAAGAACGCCGACGTCGACCTGAGCAAGACCTACACCACCGAGTTCGTGGAGAAGGCCACCGGCTGACGCGACGACCGGACGGCGTCCGGCCCGAGTCGAGAAGATCACCGGCCGGATCCGTATGCATCAGGGGACACGGTCTCTGCCCCCGCCCCATGAGCCGTGTCCCAGGCGCGGGCCGCCCACACCGAACGGTGTCCAGGGCGGCCCGTGCCGCGTTCCCGCCCGCACCGCGCTCACCGCGCCTCCTCGCCCGCCGTCTCCACGACGGCGGCCCGCGCCACCGAGTCCGCCCCGGCGTGGCGCGTCGGCGCCGGCCGCAAGCCCGGTTCGGCGAGCGCCTCGGGCAGGACAACGGTGAACTCCGCGCCGCCACCATGCGCGTCGCCCACGCTCACGCCGCCGCCCTGCCGCTCGGCGAGCCGGCGCACCAGGGACAGACCGAGACCGCGCTTGCCGTGCGCCGGGGGCTCCTTGGTGGACCACCCTTCCGTGAAGATCAGGTCGCGCCGGTCGGCGGGTATCCCCGGGCCCGTGTCGCGCACCCTGAGGACGACGGTCCGCCCCTCGGCCCGCAGTTCGACCTCCACGCGCGCGTGCGGGGTCGCCGCCACGGCGTCGAGCGCGTTGTCCACCAGGTTGCCGACCACCGTCACCAGGCCCCGCGGATCGACCAGCCCGTCCGGCAGCCAGGTCCGGTCCGACACCCACAGGGCGACCCCGCGCTCGGCCGCGACGGTCGCCTTGCCGACCAGCAGCGCGGCGAGCAGCGGGTCCCGGATCTTCTCCGTCACCTGCTCCGACGTGGCCCGGTGATCGCCGACCACCTCGCCGACGAACTCCACCGCGTCGTCGTACATCTCCAGCTCCAGCAGCCCGAGGAGGGTGTGCAGGCGGTTGGCGTGCTCGTGGTCCTGCGCGCGCAGCGCGTCGATGAGACCGTGCGTGGAGTCCAGCTCCCGGCCCAGCTGCTCCAGCTCGGTGCGGTCGCGCAGGGTGGCGACGGCGCCGCCGTCGTCGGTGGGCATGCGGTTGGCCACCAGGACCCGCCGGCCGCGCACGGTGAGCAGATCGGTGCCCGTCACCCGGCCGGCCAGCACATCGGTCGTACGGCCCCGGCCGAGCGCCTCGTCCGGGGTGCGGCCGATGGCCTCGTCGCCGATGCCGAGCAGCCGCCGGGCCTCGTCGTTGAGCAGCCGGACGCGACCGCCGCGGTCCAGGGCGACGACGCCCTCCCGGATGCCGTGCAGCATCGCCTCCCGCTCGGCGAGCAGGGCGGCGATGTCCGAGAAGGCCAGGTCCCGCGTCTGGCGCTGGACGCGTCGGGAGATCAGCCAGGCGGCCAGCGCGCCCACCGCCAGCGCGCCGCCCGCGTACGCCAGCAGACCCGGGATCGCGTCGACCAGCCTGCCCCGGACGCTGTCGTAGGCGATGCCGACCGAGACCGCGCCGATGATCCGGTGGCCGCCCGGGGCGTACAGCGGCACCTTGCCGCGGGCGGAGCGGCCCAGGGTGCCGGTGTCGATCTGCATGACCTCGTGGCCGTTCAGGGCGGCGCTGGGGTCCGTCGAGACGCGGTTGCCGATCTGCCGCGGGTCGGTGTGGGACCAGCGGGTCCCGCGCATGTCCATCACGACGACGTACTCGGCGTTCGTGGCCAGCCGGATCCGCTCCGCCTCCCGCTGCACGGGGCCGCTCACGCTCGGGGCGGTGCTCAGCAGGTCCCGGGCGATCTGCGGGTCCTGCGAGGTGGTCTCCGCGATGGCCAGCGCGCGGCGCATCGCCTGGTCGTCCAGCTGATGGCTGAGCGGGGCCAGGAACAGCCCGGTCGCGAGGACGGCGACTCCCGCGGCGACCGTCAGCTGCATCAGCAGCACCTGCGAGAACGCCCGCCGGGGCAGGCCGAGACGCCGACGGCGGGCTGGGGCGGTGGGGCTCATGGCGACGACGGTACGTGTGCGCGGGGGCCGCCCACAGGGGTGCGGCGCGGATCTTAGCGCGCGCTCCCCGGCCCGGCCCGGTCCGGCGCGCTCCGGTCCCGCCCGGCCTGATCCGACCCGGCTTGATCCGACCCGCTCCGATCCGACCCGCTCCGATCCGGCCCGTACGAGCCGCCGCGCGGTGCGCCGCAGGCCGGAGCGCCGTCCGCCTCGGCCGCCTGGCAGCGGCCTCGGGACCACCACGCGCGTGCCTTCCGGCGGCCGCGGCCCGTACCGCGGCGACCTCGGCTTTCAGCCGCTGTGCCGTGCCAGTGCCGGTTCCCGGACGGACACCACGTCCATGCGGGCCGGGCCGCCGAGCACCGCCGCGCCGCAGCTCTCCGGGCGGGGCGGCTCCGCGGCGCCCTGGGCGACGACGACGTGCCACCGGCGGCCGTCGGCGTGGCCGACGGTCACCTCCCAGCGGGGTGCGCCGCCGCCGGTGTCCAGGGCGTCGGTGCGCGCCACGGTCAGCGCGTCGGCGCCGTACTCGTCGGCCGCCTCGCGCACGGCCAGCTCGGCGGCCTGTGCGGGCCGCGGCCAGGCGGTGCGGCCCCGGCAGCCGTCGAGGACCACGCGGCCCTCCCGGACGCCCTGGAGGGCTTCCTTGACCAGGTGCGCCTCGGCCCTGCCGTACGCGTATCCGTACGGCAGGAGCAGCAGCGTCGGCGAGAAGCGGTGGCCGCCGAGGTGGGTGGACTCCCAGGTGCCGCGCACCCCGGAGGCGGCCAGTTCCGCCGCGAGCGGCCGGCCGAGCAGGGCGCAGCACCGGTCCCGCCTGCCGTTGGTGCAGACGAGGGCGAGCGGGTCGCCGGTGTACGGCCGGCCGCCGAGGGCCGCGTCGAAGGTGCGGTGGTCGCCCTTGCCGAGCGCGGTGAAGTCGAGGTCCAGCAGGCGGTCCGGCTCGGTGGTCAGGGCGCCGTGCACCCAGGTGCCGCCGGGGACGGTGTGGGCCGCGTAGACGTGCCGTGCGGCCGGGGCGTGGCAGTCGGCGTGCCGGCCGGGGCGGCGGATCAGAGCGATCCTGACCCCGGTGCCCTGGGCGGCCCGTTCCAGGGCGCGTCCCAGGGCCGGATCGAGGTGGCTTGAAGTGAGCGCCTTGGCGCCCCACGGCCCGGGCTGCTCCAGGAGCAGCCATGTCGTCGCCGTGGGCGCGGTGGCGGACACCGGCTCGTCGAGCTGGAGCGAGGCGGTCGCGCACGTACTCACAGAGGTAAGCCTAACCTGTCTCGGCGCTCGGTGAGTTCCGGCCGCCCGGCGGGCTACTCCGGCAGGGGCTGCGGGGGCCGCTGTCCGACGTACCGGCCGCTCGGGCGCATGCGCAGCGGGCGCTCCCCGTACTCCTCCAGGGCGTGGGCGATCCAGCCGGCCGTGCGGGCGACGGCGAAGACGGTCTCGCTCGCCGTGGACGGCATGCCGCTGGAGGCGGTGAACACGGCGAGGGCCAGGTCGACGTTGGCGTGCAGCGGAGTGCTGCGGGCGGCGGTGGCCTCGATGTCCCGGGCCGCGGCCAGGGCGGGCGCGGCGTGCGGGAGGCCTTCGAGCAGGGCGAAGAGGGCACGCGCGCGTGGGTCCTCGCCGGTGTAGAGGCGGTGGCCGAGGCCGGGGATGCGGCGGCCCTCGCGCAGTTCGTCGGCGATGACCGGGCCCGCCGCCCCGCGGTCCAGCACTTCGAGGATCAGCCGGTGGGCGAGCCCGCCGGCCGCGCCGTGCAGGGGGCCCTCGATGACTCCCAGTCCGGCGGAGACGGCGGCGTACGCGTGGGCGCGGGCCGAGGCGGCCACCCGCACGGCGAGGGTCGAGGCGGCCAGGTCGTGGTCGACGAGCAGGGCCAGCGCGGTGTCCAGGACGCGCAGGGAGGCGTCGTCGGCGGGGTGGCCGGTCAGCCGCGCCCACAGGCGGTGGGCGAGCGGTCCCCGGCGCTCGCGGCGGCCGAGCGGGGCCGGCGGCAGCGCGTCGACGAGCGTCGGGATGAGGACCCGCGCGGTGCCGAGCACGGCGTCCTCGGACAGGTCGAACCGCAGGGGGTCCGCCGCGGCGGCGGCGATCACGGCGACCCGCAGCCGGTCGGTGGGGCTCGCGTGCTCGGGCAGCGCCTCGACGGCCCGGCGGGCCACGGCGACGGATTCCTCGGGCGCGGTGAAGGCTGCGCCGGGGCGCAGGCGTCCGGTCCAGAGCCACTCGGCGACCTCCTCGAAGCTGTGCCGGGCGGCCAGTTCCGTCGCGTCGACGCCGCGGAAGTAGTACCGGTCGCCCTCGATGAGCGTGAGGCGGGTGCGTACCGACAGTTCCGCGCCGGAGCCCGCGGGGGCGCTGCTCTCGCGGCGGTTGCGGCGGGCGAGCGCCTCGACCTCCGCGGCGTCGAAGGTGCTGCCCCGGCCGCCGGGTTCGCGGCGGCTGCCGAGCTGGCCGCGGCTCACGTACGCGTACACGGTCTCCGGCTTCACGCCGAGGAGTTCGGCGGTCTCCTTGGTGCTCAGCCGCCGCTCGGCGGGGCCGGTGGGAGGTACTTGATCACGCATGCAGGCCACCGTATCCGTCCTGACATACAGATAGAGCATTGATTTAATCAATATTGACAGGCCGATATTCAAGCATGGACAGTCAAATCAAGTACAGGGAGGAATCATGACCAGCAACAGAGCCGCGTCCACTCTCGTCGAGGCGCCACGAGGGCTCGCCGGAGTCGTGGTGACAGACACCCGAATCGGTGATGTCCGCGGACGCGAGGGCTTTTACCACTACCGCCAGTACTCCGCCGTCGACCTCGCCCACAGCCGCGGGTTCGAGGACGTCTGGCACCTGCTCGTCCACGGAGAACTGCCGGACGCCGACCGCGCCGCCGCCTTCGCGGCCCGTACCGCCGCGCTGCGCCGGCTGCCCGACGAGGTCCGTGCGGCGCTGCCCGGCGTGGCGGCGGCGAGCGCCCGCTCCGGTCCGCTCGCCGGTCTGCGCACCGCGCTCTCCCTGCTCGGTGCGGCGCGGGACTTCCGCCCTGTGTACGACATCGACGCCGGCCGGCGGCTCCAGGACACGCTGGTGGCGTGCGCGGCCGTCCCCACCCTGCTGACCGCGCTGTACCGGCTCGGCCGGGGACTGGCGCCGGTCGAGCCGCGCGAGGACCTCTCGTACGCGGCCAACTACCTCTACATGCTGACCGGCGAGGAACCGGACGCTGAGCGGGTCAGGGCGGTCGAGCAGTACTTGATCTCCACCATCGACCATGGATTCAACGCGTCGACCTTCACCGCGCGGGTCATCGCGTCGACGGGCGCTGACGTGGCGGCCTGTCTGGTGGGCGCGGTCGGCGCGCTGTCGGGGCCCCTGCACGGGGGCGCGCCCAGCCGCGCGCTGGACACCCTGGATGCCATCGGCACGCCCGACCGCATCGACGCCTGGATCCGGGAGCGCGTACTGGCCGGTGAGCGCATCATGGGCTTCGGTCACGCGGTCTACCGCACCGAGGACCCCCGCTCCCGGATGCTGCGCGAGACCGCACAGCGCTTCGGCGGCCCGCGGGTCGAGTTCGCCGTCGAGGTCGAACGACGCGTGGAGGCGATCCTGGCCGAGCTGAAGCCCGGCCGCGAACTCCACACGAACGTCGAGTTCTACGCCGGGGTCGTCATGGAACTGTGCGGGCTGCCCCGCGAGATGTTCACCCCGACCTTCGCGGCGGCCCGCGTGGTGGGCTGGAGCGCGAACATCCTCGAACAGGCGGAGGACTCGAAGATCATCCGCCCGGCGGCGCGGTATGTGGGGCCGCAGGCGCCGGCGGAACTGCCGGCGGCGGCCTGAGCCGGACGGACCGGCAGACAGGACGACGGGCGTGCGGCCTGGTGCCGTTCTGGCGCCAGGCCTCATCGGCGGGGCGTCGAGCAGAGCGGGGTGCCGGACTGCTCGCCGGGTGGACGGAACCGGCGCGCGGGGCGGTGGCGTACGGCCGGGACGTGCGACGGGACGGGTCGGGGGTGGACGCGTGCTCGTCCGGGAGGGGCGGGAGGGTCAGGCGTCGGGGATGTCCGCCTTGGCGCGAATCAGGGTCTCCCGGCTGACGACGACGATGCGCTCGTAGTCCGCGCGGGAGGCGTCGGCGGGCAGCTCACGCTCCAGCGCCTCGGTGGCCTCGGTGCCGATCACGGCGAAGTTGCCGTCGCTCAGCTCGAAGAGATCGGGGCAGTTGGCTCCCGAGGTACTGCCACGGGCGCTCGGCGGCACACCGATGCGGCGCACGATTTTC
Organism: Streptomyces sennicomposti; assembly: GCF_019890635.1. Lineage (GTDB taxonomy): Bacteria > Actinomycetota > Actinomycetes > Streptomycetales > Streptomycetaceae > Streptomyces > Streptomyces sennicomposti. The sequence continues at coordinate 164,910 of NZ_JAIOAB010000001.1, read as the reverse complement.
AAGGGTTACCGGTCCTTACACGTTCTGGGCACAGTTGTGGCCAGAACACGCTACTGGGGACCGCGGGGCCGATGTGGCCGCATGGCGCAAAAGTCACCCGAGCGGCGGCGTACCGAACGGGGATTCCGCGCCCCGCCGGACCCCGCCGCGCGGACAGACGGACGACGGGGCGGCCCATGACGCCGAGACCGAGGAAAGCCGGACCCCCGCGCGGACAGACGACGGCCGGAGCCCCCACGCCCCCGGCGAAGCCCCCGCGCCCCCGGCGAAGCCCCTGCCTCCCCGGCGGAGCCCCCGCGCCCCGGCGGAACCGCCGGGAGGACACGGGTGAAGTCGTCAGGAAGCCGCGGGAGGCGGCGTGCCCACCACCCACCACTCGTCCGTGTCCGCCTCGTCCAGATCCCTGATGAGACCGTCGACCATCCGCCCGATCCGCGCCTCGTCCGACGCGTGTTCGAGGGTGGCGCGCTGTTCCTTCGAGGCCTCCCAGTACTCCCGCATCACCGGGTTCTGGAAGATTTCGCGCAGCCGTCCGAACAGCTCCCGCTCGTCCAGCAGCCCCGCCCGGTAGAGGTGGTAGAGGTTCACGTACCAGGCGTTGGCGTAGAGGAACTGGCGGCGCTTCTCCACGGGGATGCCCGCGTCGTAGGTGTTGATCACCGCGGCGAGGGAGGGATCGTCGATCGCCCTGGCCAGCAGTTCCCAGTGCATGCGCTGCTGGTGCCGGAGGGCGGTGCGCCGGGAGGAGAGTTCCTCCAGTTCCAGCCGCCGTGCCGCCAGCCGCTCGGCCTCCAGGCGGCGTTGGCGCGCGGCCAGTGTGAGTGCGGCGGTGGCGAGCAGCAGACCGGTCGCGGCGGAACCGAACCTCCCCGTGCCCTTTTTCTGTGTGGCCATGTCAACCCCCGTATCAGGCGGCCGTCCGCCGGTCGTCGGGGTCTGGGCCGGGTGACGGGAACCGGCGAGCGGTGGGCGGCGCTTGCCGTCTCCCAGACTGCCGAGCGGCTCTGGTCGGCGGGGAGGCGGAGAGGCGGCGCACGGAGGGAAGCGAGGGTCGCACGCTCCGGCGCCATGCCCAACGTCTGCCCGGTGGACGCTGCTAACAATCGTTCACTTCGGCATGATTCGCGCGGCTCGTATCCTGGGGCGGCATTCAGTCTCGTACGTGCACGCGGCCGTGAGCCGGTGCACGCGTCGGCGTGAGAGAGGTAGCGCGGTGCAGCAGTCGAACCCGGAGGCGGGCCCGGGTCCCACGGTGCGGCAGATCCCGGTCGTCGTCCTGGCCGGATTCCTCGGTTCCGGGAAGACCACGCTCCTCAACCACCTCCTGCACCACAGCGGCGGCAGCCGGATCGGCGCCCTCGTCAACGACTTCGGCGCCATCGAGATCGACGCCATGGCGGTGGCCGGGGCGCTCGGCGACTCCACCGTCTCCCTCGGCAACGGATGCCTGTGCTGCGCGGTCGACGCCGGGGAACTCGATCTCTACCTGGACCGGCTCACCCGGCCCGCCGCCGGCGTCGACGTCGTCGTGATCGAGGCCAGCGGGCTCGCCGAGCCCCAGGAACTCGTCCGCATGGTCCTCGCCAGCGAGAACCCCCGGGTCGTCTACGGCGGACTGGTCGAGGTCGTGGACGCGGCCGAGTTCGACGCCACGCGCGCCAGGCATCCGGAGATCGACCGGCACCTCGCGCTCGCCGACCTCGTCGTCGTCAACAAGGCCGACCGCGCCGACGGGGGAGAGCGGGTGCTCGGGCTCGTACGGTCTCTGGTGGACCGGGCCGCCGTCGTCCCGGCCTCCTACGGCCGCATCGACCCCGAGTTCCTGTTCGACTGCCGGCCGAGCGAGGAGCGCGTCGGGCAGCTCTCCTTCGACGACCTGCACACGCACGAGGAGGACGAGGCGGCCGACGGCCACGGCGGCCATCTGCACACCGGCTACGACACGCTCTCCTTCTCCTGCGACACGCCGCTCGATCCGCGCCGGCTGATGCGCTTCCTCGACAGCCGGCCCGAGGGTCTGTACCGCGTCAAGGGGTACGTCGACTTCGGTGCCCACGACGCCCGCAACCGTTACGCGGTGCACGCCGTCGGCCGCTTCCTGCGCTTCTATCCCGAGCCGTGGCCGGCCGGCGAGCCGCGCCGCACCCAGCTCGTGCTCATCGGCGCGGGCGTCGACGTGCCGGCCCTGGACAAGGAACTCCAGGCGTGCGGGGCGGACGGCCCGCACACCGCCGACGAACACGCCATGTGGGGCGTCCTGCGCTACGTGCCGCAGCCGGACGAGCCGGACGAGCCGGACGAGCCGGACGAGCCGGACGAGCCGGACGGACCGGAAGCCCGCCAGGCCTCCGGTGCTCCCGGCCTCGACGCCTCCGACCCGCGGGAACCCGGCTCGGCCGCCCTCGACCCGGAGGATCTGGACTTCGACACCCCCGACCCGGAAGAGCCGGACCTCTAGACACGGCACCCCGGAGGCCCAACCGCCGGGACGCCCGCCCGGGAGACCCCAGCCGTCGAGACACCCGCCCCCGCCGGGCACCCGAGGCCGGGAGGCCTCGACCTTCAAGGGCCCCCGGCCCTCCGCCGGGCACCCGAGGCCTGCAGGCCCCGACTTTCGAGGCCCCCAACCCTCCGCAGGGCACCCGAGGCCCGCAGGTCTCACCCCCCAAGGCGCCCGACTCCCCGGCCGGGCACCCTAGGCCGGGAGGCCCGGAGGCCTCCCGGTCGGATCAGGCCGGGCCCGCCACCGCCGCCACCGTCTTGGCCAGCGACACGCCCGAACCGTCGCGGCGCGGGTCGATGTCCGGGAGTTCGGCCGGGGCGCCGTTCTTCTGGGCCGCCCGGGCCGGGACCGGGCCCGCCCACGCGAAGGACAGGCAGTCCTCGCCCTTCAGGAACCGCTGGCAGCGCACGCCGCCGGTGGCCCGGCCCTTGCGCGGGTACTGGTCGAAGGGGGTGACCTTCGCCGTCGTCTGCACCGAGTCGTCGAGCGTGCCGCGCGAGCCCGCGACCGTGAACACCACCGCGTCCGCGGCCGGGTCCACCGCCGTGAACGAGATGACCTTGGCGCCGTCGGCGAGCTTGATGCCCGCCACACCGCCGGCCGGGCGGCCCTGCGGCCGGACCTGGGAGGCCTGGTAGCGCAGCAGCTGGGCGTCGTCCGTGACGAAGACCAGGTCCTCCTCGCCGGTGCGCAGCTCCACCGCGCCGACGATCCGGTCGCCCTCCCTGAGGGTGATGACCTCCAGCTCGTCCTTGTTCGCCGGATAGTCGGGCACCACCCGCTTCACGACGCCCTGCTCGGTGCCGAGGGCGAGCCCCGGCGAGGACTCGTCCAGCGTGGTCAGGCAGATCACCGTCTCGTCGTCCCCGAGGGAGACGAACTCGGTGATCGGCGCGCCGCCGGAGAGGTTCGGCGCGGTCGCCGTCTCGGGCAGCTGGGGCAGGTCGACGACGTTCACCCTCAGCAGGCGGCCGGCGGAGGTCACCACGCCCACCTCGCCGCGCGCGGTGGCCGGCACCGACGAGACGATCACGTCGTGCTTGACCCGCTTGCCGTCCGCGTCCTGGGGGAGCGGCTCGTCGTTCGGCGTGCGGGCCAGCAGGCCCGTCGAGGACAGCAGGACCCGGCACGGGTCGTCCGCCACCTGCAGCGGCACCGCGGCGACCGGCACGGCGCCGGCCTCCAGCAGCAGCGTGCGCCGGGGGGTGCCGAACTTCTTGGCGACGGCGGCCAGTTCCGTGGAGACCAGCTTGCGCAGCTCCGCGTCCGAATCCAGGATCCGGGTCAGCTCCTCGATCTCCGCGGTGAGCTTCTCCTTCTCCGCCTCCAGCTCGATCCGGTCGTACTTCGTCAGCCGGCGCAGCGGGGTGTCGAGGATGTACTGCGTCTGGACCTCGCTCAGCGAGAACCGCTCCATCAGCCGCTGCTTGGCCTGCGCGGAGTTCTCGCTGGACCGGATCAGCCGGATGACCTCGTCGATGTCCACCAGCGCCGTGAGCAGGCCCTCGACCAGGTGCAGCCGGTCGCGGCGCCTGCCGCGGCGGTACTCGCTGCGCCGCCGCACGACCTCGAAGCGGTGGTCGAGGTAGACCTCCAGCAGCTCCTTCAGACCCAGCGTGAGGGGCTGGCCGTCGACCAGGGCGACGTTGTTGATGCCGAAGGACTCCTCCATCGGCGTCAGCTTGTAGAGCTGCTCCAGGACCGCCTCGGGCACGAAACCGTTCTTGATCTCGATGACCAGGCGCAGCCCGTGCTCGCGGTCGGTGAGGTCCTTGACGTCCGCGATGCCCTGGATCTTCTTCGAGCCGACCAGGTCCTTGATCTTGGCGATCACCTTCTCGGGGCCGACCGCGAAGGGCAGCTCGGTGACGACCAGGCCCTTGCGGCGGGCCGTCACGGTCTCCACCGTCACCGTGGCGCGGATCTTGAACGTGCCGCGGCCGCTCTCGTAGGCGTCCCGGATGCCGGAGAGGCCGACGATCCGGCCGCCGGTGGGCAGGTCGGGGCCCGGCACGTGCTTCATCAGCGCGTCCAGGTCGGCGTTCGGGTAGCGGATCAGGTGCCGGGCGGCCGCGATCACCTCGCCGAGATTGTGCGGCGGCATGTTCGTGGCCATGCCGACGGCGATGCCCGACGCGCCGTTGACCAGCAGGTTCGGGAAGGCGGCGGGCAGCGCCACCGGCTCCTGCTCCTGGCCGTCGTAGTTCGGCGCGAAGTCGACCGTGTCCTCGTCGATCGACTCGGTCATCAGGCTGGTCGCCTCGGCCATGCGGCACTCGGTGTACCGCATGGCGGCCGGCGGGTCGTCGTTGCCCAGGGAGCCGAAGTTGCCGTGGCCGTCGACCAGGGGGACGCGCATCGAGAAGGACTGCGCCAGCCGCACCAGCGCGTCGTAGATCGACGCGTCGCCGTGCGGGTGGAGCTTGCCCATGACCTCGCCGACGACGCGGGCGCACTTCACGTAGCCCCGCTCGGGGCGCAGCCCCATCTCGTTCATCTGGTACACGATGCGGCGGTGCACCGGCTTCAGGCCGTCCCGCGCGTCCGGCAGGGCGCGCGAGTAGATGACCGAGTACGCGTACTCGAGGAAGGAGCCCTGCATCTCGTCGACGACGTCGATGTCGAGGATCTTCTCCTCGTACGGCTCGTCGGGCGGCGGGGTCTTCGTGCTGCGGCGGGCCATCGCTGCCGGCTCCTTGCTGAAGCGTGTGACGGGATCTGACGCGGACCATTGTGGACCGCCCGACTGACAACGCGGACCGGGCCCCGCCCCTTGGCCGCCGGACGCACCGCCCGCGGACCCGTCCAACACCCCCTGCGCGGGCCCGCGCAGACACCCTGACGCGCCCCCGCCGCACCCCCCCGCGCGCCGCCCCGCACCCCTCACGCCCCACCACGCGCCGTGGGCGCTCCCGTGCGCCGCACGCGCCCTCGCCGCGCCCCGGGGCTCCCCGCGCGGCGGGTCGCCGTCCCTCTTTCGTTCTCGCTCTCGGCGTACGACGTCCGGGAACTTCGCCAGGGGTGCGCGCGCTTGCATACAGTGGCAGGACCGGCAGGAAAAGGGCGGTTTCCAGACCGCCATCGCGATCGAAGGGACGTACATGCCCATGGGTCACACGGCCACAGCCGAGGCAGGCTCCGGCGGCCTGACAGCGACCGAGCACCGCCTGGCCAACGGCCTTCGCGTGGTGCTCTCCGAGGACCACCTGACCCCGGTCGCGGCGGTGTGCCTCTGGTACGACGTCGGCTCCCGCCACGAGGTCAAGGGACGCACCGGTCTGGCTCACCTCTTCGAGCACCTGATGTTCCAGGGCTCCGCCCAGGTCAAGGGCAACGGCCACTTCGAACTGGTGCAGGGCGCCGGCGGCTCGCTCAACGGCACCACCAGCTTCGAGCGCACCAACTACTTCGAGACCATGCCCGCCCACCAGCTGGAACTCGCCCTCTGGCTGGAGGCCGACCGCATGGGCTCCCTGCTGGCCGCCCTGGACGAGGAGTCCATGGAGAACCAGCGCGACGTCGTCAAGAACGAGCGCCGCCAGCGCTACGACAACGTCCCCTACGGCACCGCCTTCGAGAAGCTGACCGCCCTCGCCTACCCGGAGGGGCACCCGTACCACCACACGCCCATCGGGTCGATGGCGGACCTGGACGCGGCCACCCTGGAGGACGCCCGCGCGTTCTTCCGCACCTACTACGCGCCCAACAACGCCGTCCTGTCGGTCGTCGGCGACATCGACCCGCAGCAGACGCTCGCCTGGATCGAGAAGTACTTCGGCTCCATCCCGGCCCACGACGGCAAGCCCGAGCCGCGCGACGGCTCCCTGCCCGACGTCCTCGGCGAGCAGTTGCGCGAGGTCGTCGAGGAGGAGGTCCCGGCCCGCGCCCTGATGGCCGCCTACCGGCTGCCGGAGGACGGCACGCGCGCGTGCGACGCGGCCGACCTCGCCCTCACCGTCCTCGGCGGCGGCGAGTCCTCCCGCCTCTACAACCGCCTGGTGCGCCGCGACCGCACCGCCGTCGCGGCCGGCTTCGGCCTGCTGCGGCTGGCCGGCGCGCCCTCCCTCGGCTGGCTGGACGTCAAGGCCTCCGGCGACGTGGAGGTGCCGGTCATCGAGGCCGCCATCGACGAGGAGCTGGCCCGGTTCGCCGAGGAGGGCCCGACCGCCGAGGAGATGGAGCGCGCGCAGGCGCAGCTGGAGCGCGAGTGGCTGGACCGGCTCGGCACCGTCGCCGGCCGCGCCGACGAACTGTGCCGGTTCGCCGTCCTGTTCGGCGACCCGCAGCTCGCCCTGACCGCCGTCCAGCGCGTCCTGGAGGTGACCCCCGAGGAGGTCCAGGAGGTCGCCAAGGCCCGCCTGCGCCCCGACAACCGCGCGGTGCTCGTCTACGAGCCGACGCCCGCCGCAGCGGCCGACGCCCAGGACGCGGACGCCGCGGCCACCGACGACACCGAGGAGACGGCGAAGTGACCGAACTGGCCACCATGGACTTCCACCCCCAGCCGCAGCCCGGCGAGGCCAGGCCGTGGGCGTTCCCGGCGCCCGAGCGCGGCGCCCTCGACAACGGGCTCACCGTGCTGCGCTGCCACCGCCCCGGCCAGCAGGTCGTCGCCGTCGAGGTGCTGCTCGACGCGCCCCTGGACGCCGAGCCGAAAGGCCTGGACGGCGTCGCCACGATCATGGCGCGAGCCTTCTCCGAGGGCACCGACAAGCACTCCGCCGAGGAGTTCGCCGCCGAGCTGGAGCGCGCCGGCGCCACCCTCGACGCGCACGCCGACCACCCCGGCGTCCGGCTCAGCCTGGAGGTGCCCGCCTCCCGCCTGGCCAAGGGCCTCGGGCTGCTCGCCGACGCCCTCAGGGCGCCCGCGTTCGCCGACTCCGAGGTGGAGCGGCTGGTGGGCAACCGGCTCGACGAGATCCCGCACGAGCTGGCCAACCCCTCCCGCCGCGCCGCCAAGGAACTCTCCAAGGAGCTGTTCCCGGCCGACGCGCGCATCTCGCGCCCGCGCCAGGGCACCGAGGACACCGTCCGCGCCATCGACGCGGCGGCCGTCCGCGCCTTCTACGACCGCCACGTACGGCCCGCCACGGCCACCGCCGTGGTCGTCGGCGACCTCACCGGCATCGACCTGGACGAACTGCTCGGCGAGACCCTCGGCGCCTGGACCGGCTCGCCGGCCAAGCCGCGTCCCGTGCCGCCGGTCACCGCCGACGACACCGGCCGCGTCGTCATCGTGGACCGGCCCGGCGCCGTCCAGACGCAGCTGCTCATCGGCCGCGTCGGCCCCGACCGGCACGACCGGGTGTGGCCCGCGCAGGTGCTCGGCACCTACTGCCTCGGCGGCACCCTCACCTCCCGCCTGGACCGCGTCCTGCGCGAGGAGAAGGGCTACACCTACGGCGTGCGGGCCTTCGGCCAGGTGCTGCGCTCGGCCCCCGACGGCTCGGGCGCCGCGATGCTCGCCATCAGCGGCTCGGTCGACACGCCGAACACCGGCCCGGCCCTGGACGACCTGTTCACGGTGCTGCGCAAGCTCGCCGCGGGCGGTCTCACCGACGCCGAGCGGGACGTCGCCGTGCAGAACCTCGTCGGCGTGGCGCCGCTCAAGTACGAGACGGCGGCGGCCGTGGCGAGCACCCTGGCCGACCAGGTGGAGCAGCACCTGCCCGACGACTACCAGGCGACGCTCTATCAGCAGCTCGCCGCCACCGGCACCGTGGAGGCCACCGCGGCCGTCGTCAACGCCTTCCCGGTGGACCGCCTGGTGACCGTCCTCGTCGGCGACGCGGCGCAGATCAAGGAGCCGGTCGAGGCCCTGGGCATCGGTCAGGTCACCGTCGTCGCCGCGGAGTAGCGGCATCCGCCGCCCGCGCGGGGCGGCAGCGGCGCACGCGTGCGCGTGGGGCCCTGGTGACCGAAGCGTCACCAGGGCCCCGTCATGTCCGAATTGCGGGAGAGGCTGCCCGTCTGACCTGTGGCCTGCGCTACAAAACACCGGATCCGTTTGGGAATTGAAAGCGGCCCCGTCTAGCGTCGGTCCGGCTGTTCGTCGGGCAGTGCGCCGCACCCGCGGCACCGGACAGTCATCGCCGAGTCCCCGTACGGCGCGAGCCAGGGGAGCCGGGGACCCACGCAGTCCCTGGGGTGAATCGGACGCCCGCGCGCCAGCGAGGGGGTCCGTAGGAGACCTTCCTGCTCCGAACCCGTCAGCTAACCCGGTAGGCGAGAGGGAAGGAAAGGACCCACGTCTGCATGGCGTTCACGCGCGCCACCGGGAAGCACCGCCGGCCCAGCCGGATGCACCGCACCACCGCCCGAGCGGCGGGCGTCGCGGCCCTCACCACCACCGGCGTCCTCGGCACCCTGGCCGCCGCTCCGGCGCTCGCCGCCGAGACCCCGGCCCCCGAGGACACCGGCCTCACCCCGGTCATCACCATCGGTGACACCGTCGCCGCCAGGATCGACGCCCAGGCCGCCGCCCAGCAGCACGCCGCGGAGCAGAAGCTGGCCGAGCAGGCCGCACGCGAGAAGGCCGCCGCGCTGGCGAAGAAGGAGCGCGAGGCCAAGGAGCGCGCCGCCCGCGAGGCCGAGCGCAAGCGCCTGAACACCTTCGTGCCGCCGATCTCCGGCTCCTACGTCTCCACCGGCTACAAGACCGGCGGCTCCCTGTGGTCCTCCGGCTCCCACACCGGCGTCGACTTCCACGCCGCGAGCGGCACCACCGTGCACGCGGTCGGCGTCGGCACCGTCGTGGAGACCGGCTGGGGCGGGGCGTACGGCAACCAGATCGTGATCCGGATGGCCGACGGCATGTACACGCAGTACGGCCACCTGTCGTCCATCGGCGTCACGGTGGGCCAGCAGGTCGTCGCGGGGCAGCAGATCGGCGTGTCCGGCGCGACCGGCAACGTCACCGGGCCGCACCTCCACTTCGAGGCCCGCACCACCCCGGACTACGGCTCCGACGTCGACCCGGTCGCCTACCTGCGCCGGCACGGTGTGAACGTCTGACCATCGGTCCACGACCGCCGAAGAGCGCGGAAGCGCGCGGAAGCGCGCGGAAGACCACCGAAGGTCCACGAAGCCCCGGCCCCGAGCCGGGGCTTTCGGCGTTTCCGGCCGCCCGAGGTATTTTGCTTGTCCAAAAATTTCCCATGGAACCCGGCTGCCCGTCGGAAATCCCGGCGTATTGCAATAGAGTCACGGAACAGGTGTCGTCCGTCGCCGGCACGGCACGGTGATTTCAGCGGGATTCGGGCGGAGGTCGGGAATGCGTGTTCCGGCGCACTCGGTGTGCACGGCGATCAGGGACGACATCGTCGCCGGTGTCCATGAGCGCGGCAGCCGGCTCACCGAGGAAGTCCTCGCCCGCCGCTACGGCGTCTCCCGCGTCCCGGTGCGCGAGGCGCTGCGCACCCTGGAGGCGGAGGGCTTCGTGGTGACGCGGCGGCACGCGGGCGCGTGCGTGGCGGAGCCGACCGGGCAGGAGGCCGCCGACCTGCTGGAGATGCACCGGCTGCTGGAGCCGCTGTGCGCCGCCCGGGCCGCCGAGCGGCGCACCCAGGCTCACCTCAAGGTGCTGCGCGGCCTGGTCAGGCTGGGGCAGGAGCGGGCCGCGAGCGGCTCGGGCGAGGAACTGCGGGCGCTCGGGGGCTGGTTCCACGAGACGCTGGCGCAGGCCTGCGACAGCCCGGCGCTGACCGCGACGCTGACCCAGCTGCGGCACAAGATCGCCTGGATGTACGTGGTGGAGACCCCGGCCGACCCCGTCGCGGCCTGGTCCGAGCACGGCGCCATCGCGGACGCCGTGGCGCGCCGCGACGGCGAACGCGCGCGTGCGCTGACCGCCGCGCACACCGAGCGGACGGCCGCCGGGTGCCGCGTGAGGACTTCGCAACATCCCGTAAACATGTCGGGCGCGTGGCATTAACACGATGCCCGTATACAAAGAGGGATATCCGACCGAGGTGAATTACCGCTGCCCTTTTCCGGGTTTCCGTAATTCCCGTACGAGTGCGGTGCGGCGGATTCTTCGGGGCTGCCCGGAAATACGCTGAGCGCGTCCACCGGAGACGCCCGGTCCGTCCTGCCTCAAAACGCCGGGGCCCGGACGCGCGGAAATCCGGGGGCGCAGAAACCCGGACACGCCGGATCTCGGACCCGCCGGATCCCGAGAGCACCGGACCGGGGCGGCTACGGAGTCCGGAAGCGCCGAGGCCCCGGAAACGCCGAAGCCGCCCCGCCCGGGAAGGGCGGCGCGGCTTCGGCGTGTGGTCCGGCAGGTGATCCAGGTGATCCAGGTGATCCAGGTGATCCGCCGGACCCGGGATCAGACCGTCTCGGGAAGTTCCTCGAGCCCCTCGGCGACCAGCTTGGCCAGGCGGTCCAGGGCGGCGTCCGCACCCTCGGCGTCGGAGGCCAGGACGACCTCCTCGCCGCCCTGCGCGCCGAGGCCGAGGACGGCCAGCATGGAGGCCGCGTTGACGGGCGCGCCATCGGCCTTGGCGATCGTCACGGGGACGCCGGAGGCCGTGGCGGCCCGGACGAAGATGGAGGCGGGGCGGGCGTGGAGACCCTCGGCCCAGCCGACGTTGACGCGGCGCTCAGCCATGTGATGCTGCCCTTCAGGTGTACCGGGTTGTCTAGACCAGTTTCCCACATCCGGAGGACCGCCCGGGCGGCACGGTCACCGCCCCGGGCCCGGACGCCGGACCGCGCCCCGGACGGCGGCGGCTCGCAGGCGTCCCGGCGGGTGCCGGCGGGTCCCCACCGGTGTGGTCCCCACAGACTGCCTCGCGCCGCTGTCGGTGGCTAGCCGTACTCTGGGGCCCATGCAGACCGCGTCGGACCGGCACGAGTATCCAGCCCACTGGGAGGCCGACGTGGTGCTCCGCGACGGCGGCACCGCGCGGATCCGGCCCATCACCGCCGAGGACGCCGACCGGCTGGTCAGCTTCTACGAACAGGTGTCGGACGAGTCCAAGTACTACCGCTTCTTCGCGCCCTACCCGCGCCTGTCCGCCAAGGACGTCCACCGCTTCACCCACCACGACTTCGTGGACCGGGTCGGCCTCGCGGCCACGATCGGCGGCGAGTTCATCGCCACCGTCCGCTACGACCGGATCGGCGCCGCCGGGCAGCCCGCCGGCGCCGGCACGTCCGACGAGGCCGAGGTCGCCTTCCTGGTGCAGGACGCCCATCAGGGCCGCGGAGTCGCCTCCGCACTGCTCGAACACATCGCCGCCGTCGCCCGCGAGCGCGGCATCCGCCGGTTCACCGCCGAGGTGCTGCCCGCCAACACCAAGATGATCAAGGTGTTCACGGACGCCGGGTACACCCAGAAGCGCAGCTTCGAGGACGGCGTCGTACGCCTGGAGTTCGACATCGAGCCCACCGACCGCTCGCTGGCCGTGCAGCGCGCGCGGGAACAGCGCGCCGAGGCGCGGTCGGTGCGCCGGCTGCTCGTGCCCGGCTCGGTCGCGGTGGTCGGCGTGGGCCGCGCGCCCGGGGGAGTGGGCCGCAGCATCCTCGACCACATCCGCGACGGCGGGTTCACCGGCCGACTCCACGCCGTCAACCGCGCCTTCGAGGCCGGCCGCACGGAGATCGCCGGGGTGCCCGCCCACCGCTCGGTGCGGGAGATCGACGGACCGGTCGACCTCGCGGTGGTGGCGGTGCCGGCCGAGCACGTCCCCGGGGTCGTCACCGAGTGCGGCGAGCACGGGGTGCAGGGCCTCGTCGTGATCTCCGCCGGGTACGCCGAGAGCGGCCCCGAGGGACGCGAGCGCCAGCGCGCCCTGGTGCGGCACGCGCGCGCGTACGGGATGCGCATCATCGGCCCGAACGCCTTCGGCATCGTCAACACCTCGCCCGGCGTCCGGCTCAACGCCTCCCTCGCCCCCGAGATGCCCCGGCCCGGCCGCATCGGCATGTTCGCGCAGTCCGGCGCCATCGGCATCGCCCTGCTCTCCCGGCTGCACCGGCGCGGCGGCGGCGTCACCGGCACCACCGGCGTGTCCACCTTCGTCTCCTCCGGCAACCGCGCGGACGTCTCCGGCAACGATGTCCTCCAGTACTGGTACGACGACCCGGACACCGACGTCGCCCTGATGTACCTGGAGTCCATCGGCAACCCGCGCAAGTTCACCCGCCTCGCCCGGCGCACGGCCGCCGCCAAACCGCTCGTCGTCGTGCAGGGCGCCGGATCGGCCCCCCAGGGACACGCCGTACGGGCCACCCGGCTGCCGCACGCCACGGTCTCCGCCCTGCTGCGGCAGGCCGGCGTGATCCGCGTGGACACCATCACCGAACTGGTGGACACCGGACTGCTCCTCGCCCGCCAGCCGCTGCCCTCGGGACCCCGGGTGGCCATCCTCGGCAACTCCGAGTCCCTGGGCGTCCTGACGTACGACCGGTGCCTCGCCGAAGGGCTGCGCCCCCAGCCGCCCCGGGACCTGACCACCGCCGCGTCCGCCGAGGACTTCCGGGCCGCGCTGGCGCAGGCGCTCGCCGACGAGACCAGCGACGCGGTGGTCGTCACCGCCATACCGGCCCTCGGCGAGGGCGCCACCGAGGACGCCGCCCTGGCCGCGGCGCTGCAGTCGGCCGCCGAGGCGGCGCCGGGCAAGCCGGTGCTGGTGGTCCACGTCGAGCTGGGCGGCCTGGCCGAGGCCCTGTCCGCGGCGGCCAGCACCGGCCCGCAGGCCGCCCCCGCCGACCCCGCGACCGGCCCCGGCGCCCTCACCGCCTCCACCACGGCCGCCGCCCCGCAGGCCACCCCGGCGCAGCCGTCCGACGCGGCCCCGCCCCGCCCCGCCGCCGGCCCGCGCCTCATCCCCGCCTACCCCGCCGCCGAACGCGCCGTCCGCGCCCTCGCCGAAGCCGTCCGCTACGGGCAGTGGCGGCGGGAGGCCGCCGATCCCGGCAAGGTGCCCGAGTACGACGACATCGACGAGCGGGGTGCCGCCGAGCTGATCCGCACCCTCCTCGCGCGCGGACAGGGCCTCACCCTCGGCCCCGAGGAGACCTGCGAGCTGCTCGGCCGCTACGGCGTCCACGTCCGCCGGGCCCTGCCCGCGCCCACCCCCGACACCGCCGTCGAGGCCGCCCGCAGCCTCGGCTACCCCGTCGCCCTGAAGGCCACCGCCCCGCATCTGCGCCACCGCGCCGACCTCGGCGGCGTACGCCTGGACCTCGCCGACGAGGAGCAACTGCGCCGGGCCTACGCCGAGCTGACCGAACTGTTCGGCAAGCCGGAGGAACTGCGGCCGGTGGTGCAGGCGATGGCGCCCCGCGGCGTCGACACCGTCGTCCGGGCGGTCATCGACCCGGCGGCCGGCGCGGTGCTCTCCTTCGGGCTCGCCGGCGCCGCCTCCCAGCTGCTCGACGACATGGCGCACCGGCTCGTCCCCGTCACCGGCCGGGAGGCGACCTCCATGGTCCGCTCGATCCGGACGGCCCCCCTGCTGTTCGGCTGGCGCGGCTCCGCACCGGTGGACACGCCCGCCCTGGAGGAACTGCTGCTGCGCGTGTCGCGGCTCGTGGACGACCACCCGGAAGTGGTCGCCGTCACCCTGGAGCCGGCCGTCGTCGCCCCGCGCGGGGTGAGCGTCCTCAGCGCCAGCGTGCGCCTGGCGCCCCCGCCCGCGCGGGACGATCTCGGACCGCGCACGCTCCCGGCGTACTGACGGCGCTTGTCCCGCGCGCAGCGGTGCCTCGCAGTCGCCGCGCCCCCGTAGGATGGACGGCATGGCCAAGACCAGTACGACGACCCAGGGGCTGCGGGCGGCGATCGAACGCAGCGGCTACTACCCGGCTCTCGTGGCCGAGGCGGTGGAGGCCGCCGTGGGCGGCGAGCCCATCCGGTCGTACCTGGTCCACCAGGAGACCACCTTCGACCAGAACGAAGTGCGCCGCCATGTGACGGTGCTCGTCCTCACCGACAACCGCTTCATCGTCAGCCACACCGACGAGCAGGCCGCCGACACCACCTCCCCGACGCCGTACGCCACCACCTCCACCGAGTCGGTCAGGATCGACCGGATCTCGTCGGTCGTCGTCAGCCGGATGGTCGCCAACCCCGAGCAGTACACGCCGGGAACCCTGCCCCGCGAGGTGGTCCTCACCATCGGCTGGGGCGCCGTCTCCCGCATCGACCTGGAGCCCGCCGCCTGCGGCGACCCCAACTGCGAGGCCGACCACGGATACACGGGCAACTCCACGGCCGACGACCTGAGCCTGCGCGTCAGCGAGGCCGGCGACGGCCCCGAGACGGTGCGCCAGGCCCTCGCCTTCGCCCAGGCCATCTCCGAGGCCACCGCGGACGTCACCCGCTGATGACACTGTCCACCGCCTGGGACCACCCCGAGCCGCTCGCCGTCGCCTCCGCGCCCGTCCCCGCGTACGGCTCCGGCTCCCTCGCCGACCTGCTGCCCACGCTGGCCGCGGGCATGGGCGTACCGGACATGACGGCCGCCATCCCCGAGCTGACCCCGGCCGACCGCGCCTGTGTCTTCCTGATCGACGGGCTCGGCTGGGAGCAGCTGCGCGCGCACCCCGGGGAGGCGCCCTTCCTGACCTCCCTGCTGGACAGCTCGCGCGGCGGCACCGGCCGGCCGATCACCGCCGGCTACCCCGCCACCACCGCGACCTCCCTCGCCTCCGTCGGCACCGGCCTGCCGCCGGGCGCCCACGGCCTGCCCGGCTACACGGTCCGCAATCCGGCCACCGGCGAGCTGATGAACCAGCTGCGCTGGCAGCCGTACACCGATCCGCGCGCCTGGCAGCCGTACCCCACCGTCTTCCAGCTGGCCCAGCGGGCCGGCGTGCACAGCGCGCAGGTGTCCTCGCCGACCTTCGAGAACACCCCGCTGACCAAGGTCGCCCTCACCGGCGGAACGTTCCTGGGACGGCTGACCGGCGAGGACCGCATGGATGTCGCGGCCGAGCAGCTGGCCGCCGGCGACCGCGCCCTCGTCTACACGTACTACTCCGAACTCGACGGCGCGGGCCACCGCTACGGAGTGGACTCCGACACCTGGCGCGGCCAGCTCATGCACGTCGACCGGCTGGTCCAGCGCCTGGCCGAACAGCTGCCCGAGCGCAGCGCCCTCTACGTCACCGCCGACCACGGCATGGTCGACATCCCGTTCGACGAGCAGCACCGCATCGACTTCGACGAGGACTGGGAGCTGCGCGCCGGCGTCGCCCTGCTCGGCGGCGAGGGCCGCGCCCGGCACGTGTACGCCGTCCCCGGCGCCGCCGGCGATGTGCTGACCTGCTGGCGGGAGGTGCTCGGCGAGCAGTTCTGGGTCGCCTCCCGGGACGAGGCGGTGGCGGCCGGCTGGTTCGGGCCGCGGGTGGACGACCGCGTGTACGAACGGCTCGGTGACGTGATCGCCGCCGCCCGCGACGACGTGCTGCTCATCGCCTCCGAGCGGGAGCCGAAGGAGTCCTCGATGGCCGGCAACCACGGCTCGATGACCCCTGCCGAGCAGCTGGTGCCCCTCCTCGAAGTACGCCCCTGACGCGCTGCCCGTACACCGCGGCCCGCCGACCTCCCTCCCCGCCCCGCCGAAAGGTGCCCGACCTCCCATGCCCGAGCTGGTGTTCTTCTCCGGAACGATGGACTGCGGGAAGTCGACACTGGCTCTCCAGATCGAGCACAACCGTTCGGCGCGCGGCCTCGTCGGCATGATCTTCACCCGCGACGACCGGGCCGGCGAGGGCAAGCTGTCCTCGCGCCTCGGCCTGGTCACGGACGCGGTCGAGGTCGAGGACGGCGTGGACCTGTACGCCTACCTGGTCGACCATCTCTCCCGGGGCGGGCGCGCCGACTATGTGATCGCGGACGAGGCCCAGTTCCTCGCGCCGGAGCAGATCGACCAGCTCGCGCGCGTGGTCGACGATCTGGAGATCGACGTCTACGCCTTCGGCATCACCACCGACTTCCGCTCCAAGCTGTTCCCCGGCTCGCAGCGGCTGGTCGAACTCGCCGACCGCGTCGAGGTGCTCCAGGTGGAGGCGCTGTGCTGGTGCGGCGCCCGCGCCACCCACAACGCCCGCACGGTGGGCGGCGTCATGGTGATGGAGGGCGCCCAGGTCGTCGTCGGCGACGTGGACCACGCGGCGGACGAGGTCGGCTACGAGGTGCTGTGCCGCCGCCACCACCGCCGCCGGATGACCGCAGCCTCGGCCCGCGCGGCGGCCCTGTCCCCGGACGTACTGCCGGTGGTTTCGGACCGGCGTTGAGGGACTGGCGTCGTTCGCTCGTACCGCGGCGCGGCCGCCAGTAAGGCCTGGTAATCCCCGCAGGGCCCGAAGTCGCTGTTCACCGTCGAACCGATCACGAAGGGCATGTGGTCATGATCACAATACCTTTGCTTTGCCATGATCGGGCTGCTGGATAGTATTTCACGGCGGATGCGACCGGAAAGCGGGGTGAACTTTCGCGTAATCCGCTCGCGCTCCGCAGAGGAATTTCGCAATTCATCGGGGGGTGTTGTGCGCAGGGGAGATCACGCCTTTCCGGAATCCAGCACCCGTGCTGTGCGCCAGGGGCGCCGTGCCCCCACGGGCTCCGCTCGTGAGGTGCCCGGCAAGCGGAGCCCCTCCCGGCCCGGATTCGGCGCCGGACATCCCGTCGGACCTGTTCCGCGACGGTACACGGGCATCCGCCCGTCATCTCCCGCCGCACGGCACGCCCCCTGACCGAATCGCGTCCCGCCCGCCGGAATCCCGTCGGCGCGCACCCGCCTGACCATCGGGTGCGTACAGGGATTCCGTACCGTCATGGGGGAACTTTGTTCAAAGTCGACATGTCCGTTCTGGGGCTCTCGCAGGACGAGAGCGACGTTTATCAGTATGTTCTGCGCCACCCTGGAGTCGCTGGTGCCGGCGACATTATCGGTTTGAGTGTCCCGCGTGCGCGGACGGAAAAGACGGTGGCACGTCTGTGCGCGTTGGGAATCCTCGAAGAAAATCAGGAAGGACGGCTCGACGCAGTCGATCCCGAGGCCGCCATCGACCATCTGGCGGAGCTGCGGCTGCGGGAACTGCATCAGGAGTTCCAGGACATCACCCGCTCCCGGCGTCTCGTCGGCGTGCTGCGGGCCGACCGCCGCGAGCGCACGGACCGGACGGGCGAGCCCCGGGGCGTGGAACGGCTGCGGGACGCGCCCGAACTGCGGGGCCGGATCGACGACCTGACGTTCTTCTGCCGCCGGGAGTTCCTCTCGATGGAGCCGCGCACTGTGTTCACCGCGGAGGACGCCATGGTGGCCGCACCGCTCGACGAGCGCCTGCTGCGGCGCGGCGTACGCGTACGCCGGGTCGTGCGCAAGGAGATGCTGCGTCACCCCCAGGCGCGGCTGTATCTGCGTGACCTGCTCAGGCAGGGCGCCGAGATCAGGGTGGCCGAGGGTATCGAGGTCCGCGCTCTGGTCTACGACGACGACGCCGTGCTCATAGCGCCCGGCGACATGCCGAGTGACGCCCTGGCCGTGCGGGACGGCGAGCTGATCGCCGCATTCCGTTCCTTGCTGGAGAGCGTGTGGGAGGCGTCCGATGAACTGCCCGCCGACGACTGGTCCGGTGCGGGCGACGGTCTGAAGGAGATCGAGCACCGGGTGCTTGACCTGATGTGCCGGGTCACCAAGGATGAGGCCGGTGCCCGTGCGCTGGGGGTGTCGGTGCGGACCTACCGGCGCCACGTGGCCGATCTGCTGACCGCGCTCGGCGCTTCCAACCGGGTACAGGCCGCACTGATCGCACGCGAACGCGGCTGGATATGAGGCGGGCGGGTGGGCCGACCGGACCACCTCCGGCCGGCCCACCCCGCTCCCGTCGGCCGGACTCCCGTCCGCCCGTGCGACGTCCGTCGGTTCGCCCCGCGTCCGTCCCCCCGTTCGGCACCTGTCGGCGCCTGGAACCCACTCTGTCGCGTGCCGGGGAGCGACGCACGTCGCTATGAGCCGGGGCCTTCCGCGCCTGTCTGGCCGCGAGCCTGGCCGGAGGCGGCGCGCGCCTGCGTCAGCAGATCGACGCCGATGCGGTCCGTGGCTTCCGGCGGCCCGCCGAGCCGGTGCACCGCGACCCAGTCGCCCGTGTCGTCGAACGCACCGGCGAAGACGGAGGCGTCCCGGGTCGCGCCGTTGTGCCACCGCAGTTCGCCCGCGGTCTGCCAGGACGCGGCCGGTTCGCCTAGCTCGCGGTCCACCAGAAGGCCCGTGACCAGGGCGGCCACCGCGCGAGGGGTGGCCCACATGCCGCCCGCGGGCAGGATCGCCCCGTTCATGGTCCAGCTCGACCGCTCGCCGCCGAAGCGGCCGCGAGCCCGCAGCAGACGGTCGGCGGGCGGCGCGTGCGTCACGCCGTCGGCCATGCCCAACGGCCGCAGTACTTGTTCGCTCACCAGCTCGGCGTACGGTTGCCCGGCCGCCTCCTCGAGCGCCGCACCGAGCAGCGCGTAACCGAGGTTGGAGTACTCCTCCCGCTCCCCGGCGGGACGTTCGGCGATCTGATCGAGCCGGCCCACGAGATCCCGCAGCCGCTCTCCGGTGAAGCCCGCGTAGGGATCCCATCCGGGACCGTACCGGCCGGGAGGCAGCCGCGGCAGTCCTGAGGTGTGCTCCATCAGATGGCGCAGCGAGATGCCGGTCTCGGGCGCGTCCGGCAGCCATCTGCGCACCGGGTCGTCGAGTTCCAGGACCCCAGCTCGGGCGAGGCGCTCCAGCGCGGTACCGGTGAGCACCTTCGTCAGCGAACCGATCTCGACGAACCGGTCCAGGTCGTGCCCGTGTTCCACGAGGGTGGGACCCCCCGCGCGCAGCACGGCCTGCGGGACGCGTCGGCGGGCCCGCGAGATCACCGGGCCGCCCACCGTTCCAGCAGCGCCTCACACGCGGCGGCGCTCGGACCACTTGGCCGCCCGGCACCGTGCCACCACCCGACGAGTACGGAGGGGCACAGCTCGCCAGTGACGAAACGATCCAACACCGCCTGAGAGAGAAGTACTTCGCGTTCGGTGTAGGCGCGAACCGTCGCGGACACGTCCCACTCGCTCTCGCCGTCCGTGTGCCGCAGGCGCACGGTCATCCGCGGTGCGGCCTCGGCCCCGCCGAAGCCCAGCGCGGCGGCCACCAGGCCGGCCGCCGCCCCCATACGGCGCCGCAGCGGGGATCCGGTGGGCACCGCCAGTACGGCCATCTCGTCGACCTCCGGCCAGTCCCACACCCGGGCCGGCCGGCAGCTGTCCCCGGCGGACGGCGCCTCATGCCCCGTCGCGCCGAGCGCTTCGACCGCCTCGGCACCACGGTCCGTCAGCAGCAGGCCCGTGCAGAGCGCGTCCGCAGGAGCGCCCAGCCAGCAGCCGTCGTCGATCCAGAAGAGACCCACCGCCGTTCCCCGGCCGTCCGGTCGGACGGGCTCAGACGGTTCGGGCGGGGGAGCGGCCGGCCTGTTCGCTGACACTGGTCGAACCTGTCCTTTCGATGTCGGGACCACCCGTCACCCTATCCGCCGCATCACCGGCCGTGATCGAGCCAACAGGCCTGGACAGCCAGGGCAGTTGCCGCTCGGCCGCTCGGCGGACCCGATCCCCGGCACGGCGCGCCGCGCGCACCGCGTTGTCCAGGCCCCGGCTGAGGAAGACCAGATCGCAGGCCACCATGGTCAGCGCGAAACCCGTCAGACCCATCAGCAGCGCGATGGACACGTGCAGCCCGATGGACCCCACCGCCGCCCACGACCGCAGGCGCGGCACCAGGACGCCGAGCGGGAAGTACACCATGAACAGCGTGGCGGCATAGGTGCCGGCCACGACCAGCAGGTCGTTCTCGTACACCAGGCGGGACACCCCGGGCCACTCGAACTCCGGGATGCGCAGCACGTAGAAGAGCGCTGTCCCGTCCTGCCACACCCTGCCCTGCACCTTGCACAGACCGCTGACGACGTACACCAGGCAGATCTGCGCGGCGATGGCGGCCACCCCCAGGTTGTGCAGTGCGGGTGTCACCGCCCGCAGCGTGCCAGGGACCCGGGGCGCCCAGCGGCGCACCAGCCCGAACGACACGGCGAACCGGTCGTAGCAACGGGTCAGCAGCAGCATGGGCAGCACCAGGTACGCGAGATTGTCTCCGCCGTCGAGAATCAGCGGCTGACGCTGGAACACCGACCACAGCAGCGCCCAGTGCAGCACCAGTACGGCCCGGCCGCCCAGCCCGAGCATGACCGCGAGCGCGGCGAGCAACCCCATATGGAAGACGATCTCGAACCACAGACCCGACGCGCTCAGGGACAGCAGGCTGAACGTCTCGTTGTCGTGCAGGCCTTGGACGAAGTCCCGCCAGGGATACACGCCGTCGGGACCGAACAGGTATCGGCGGTCGCTGTACTGGCCGGCGTAGAACATGAAGCCGGTGAAGCCCAGCAGCGCGCGCGTGCCGCACACACCGGTGACGGCGGCGGGGGCGACGCTCAGCCGGTCCAGTGAGGCCCAGAGCCTCTTCATCGCAGGTCACTCACCTTTCGCCAGCCCAGGTCCTCGACGTGCACCGGCTCCTTGGCCTTCGCTGCGGGGTCGTCGCGCCCGGACCACGGTCGCAGCTCGTGGACGTAGACACGTACCTGGATCTTCTGAGGCCGTCCCTCGCACACGCCGGGCATCTGGGTGAGCGCGTACCTGGACAGCAGCCGGACCGTGTCGTCGCGCGAGCGCTCCTCATAGGGAAGGGGCGGCAGCACGGGCTTCTTCTGCTCGGTCTCCCACCGGCGCAGACGGTTCAGCACCGGATCGGTGTTCTGCAGGGACTGCAGTCCGGTGGACACGAGCCGGGACATGCGAGAGGGGAAGAATCGGTCGTTCTGGGTGCGGCGGATATAAGGAGTCGTCACGTCGTAGAAAGCGGTGGTCTCCCCGTCGGCGCAGAATGCCTGGGCGAGAATCCCGCGGTCGTCCGCGAGGGGGTCCGGTGCGAAAAGCTGCCAGTCCTGCGATAAATAGGGACTCAGTATCTCCTCGACCGTGCCCGAGTACCGGACCTTCTCCGGATTCAGCGGGGCCTGGGAGAAGGCGGCCAGGAAGAAATAGGCGCCCAGGAGGGCGGTACCGACGAGCAGCACCGCCCTCCTGGCCAGAAGCTGATGCCTCACTGGTCGAAGATCGCTTCGACGCCGACACCGGCGTCCCCGGTCCGGCCGTTCGAGGCGGAGCCGAGACTCGATATCTTCGTCATGTTGCCGGCGGCCTGGCGCAGGGCAGTCGTACCGGCTGCCGCCTTGGCGTGCACATAGCCCCGCCCGGCCGCCTTGCCCACCTTGGTGGCGGCGCGCACCAGGCCGCCGAAGGCGGCCGGCGCGGGCTGACCGTCGTCGGCCACAGCGGTCGTCTGCGTGACCGGACGGGCCGGCACGGCCTGCGCCGAACCCTGCGTGGCCAGGACCATGGCGGCACCGCCGAGGACAAGACCCGTTGCCGCGATGACCTTCTTCATTCATTTCTCCCGATTGCTTTTTCGTCGACGCCGGTACCGTCGTCGGTCGATCCTCGACCGTGAACGACGGGTTGTCTGCACCGGCAATCGAAAGATTACGCCCGGAATGCGGTCCGAATCCCTCCGACGAATGACAGCTTGCGGAAAGTCCGCAACAACTTCGTGTCAGTCTGTTTCTCGGCGGAGAAACACTCGCCATTGACGCCCGGAGGGCTCCAGAGATGGTAGTGAGCGCATCCCGAATTCCCGGCGCAGCGCGGAACGGGCGGCCAGCAGACCCGACATTCCGTGCACACCGGGACCTGGTGGGGTGGCGGCCGAGCAGAGATACACACCGGACAGCGGGGTGGTGTGGGGGTCCAGACGCGGGGTGGGGCGCAGCACGCTCTGCCGCAGCGTCATGGCGCCCGCGCCGATGTCGCCGCCCACGTAGTTGGGGTTGTAGCGCTCGTAGTCGCGGGCGCTGATGCCACGCGAGGCGACGACGGTGTCAGCGAAGCCCGGCGCGAATCGCTCGATGCGGGAACGGACCAGCGCCACCGGATCACGGGGGTCACCATGGGGCACATGCGCGTAAGCCCACACCGGGCGAAGGCCGGGCCGGGCCCGCCCGGGATCGGCGACGGCCGGATCGACGACCAGGACGAACGGCTCCGCACACGGCAGGCCTCGCGCGGTCCTGCTCTCGACCCGCCACATGTGCGCCTGGGTGCCCCCCAGATGCACCGTCGCGGCCTTGCCGACCTCCGGGTTCGCCCACGGGATCGGTTCGGAGACCAGGAAGTCGACCTTGGCCGCGCCGGGGCCGTAGCGGAAGGCGGTCAGCGCGCGGGCGTATCCCGTGGGCAGTCGCCGCCCGGCGATCCGGACGAACTCCTTCGCCCCGACGTCCAGC
This sequence comes from Streptomyces sennicomposti, assembly GCF_019890635.1. Lineage (GTDB taxonomy): Bacteria > Actinomycetota > Actinomycetes > Streptomycetales > Streptomycetaceae > Streptomyces > Streptomyces sennicomposti. The sequence continues at coordinate 142,019 of NZ_JAIOAB010000001.1, read as the reverse complement.
AGGACCGCCCGGACGGGACCGAGTTCGTCCAGGTCGTTCACACGGCAGCCGGTGTGGAACGTTCCGCCGTGCGCCCGGACGTCATCCGCCAGCGCGTCGGCGATACGCCCGCTGCCACCGCGGGGGACGGGCCAGCCGGCGCCATGCGCCAGATGGCCGAGCAACAAGGCGACCGCACCCGAAGCCGGGCTCGGCAGCGGGCCCACCGCGTGCGCCGCGACGCCGGTCAACAGGGCGCGGGCCGCATCGGTGCGGAACCGGTGCCTCGTCAGCGTCGTGCCGTGCACCAGGATCTGACGCAGGACCAGCAGTGCCGCTCCCACCTCGCGGGGTGGGGTGCGCTGCGCAGACAGCATCATGCCGACCACGGCATCGCTGTGGTCGAGCAGGGGCTGCATGAGCCGCCGCCACCGGTCTCCGTCGCGCCCCAATCCGGCACAGGTCATCGCCAGGTCCCGGTAGGCCACCGCCGCCCGGCCGTTCGCCAGCGGATGCGCATAGGCGGCCGGTGCGTGCAGCAGTTCGACGCCGCGGGCGGCGAGGTCGAAGCCGCGGAGGAAGGGGGACACCGCCGCCAGGGGGTGCACCGCCGAGCAGATGTCATGAGTGATCGCGTCGTCGAAGAGCGGGGCGCTGCGCAGACCGCCACCGATGTCCTCGGCCTGCTCGTACAGGGCGACCCGCAGCCCCGCCCGTGCCATGGTCACAGCCGCGGCCAGCCCGTTGGGGCCGGTGCCGACGACCGCCACATCCGGCGTGTCCACGCCCGTCTCCTTCGCCGTGCCGCTGCTCACCAGCCGCTCTCATGGCGATCCACCCTGCCAGCAGCCGGCCGTGGGGTCCGGCAGTGCGGGCGTCAGCATGCGGACTCGGCCGTGCAGCATCGTGTCAGCCGTCAGGCGGAGCATGCCCGCCGCCGGGTGAGGGAACGGGGTCGCGGGTCCGGCCGCTGCCGTCGGTTCTCCTGTCGGCGTCACCCAAGGGGAGCGGCGGCGCAGCTCAACACCCCCTCTCCAGCAGCGCGAATCGCGCCCCCTCCGGATCCGTCACCGTGGCCACCCGTCCGCGGCCGGTGTCGCGGGGCGGGGCGAGGACCTGGCCGCCGAGGGCGGTGAGGCGGTCGAGGGAGGCGTAGGCGTCGGCGACCGCGAAGTACGTCAGCCAGTGCGAACCCCGCGCGCGGGGCAGCTCCGCACCCGCCCCGTGCAGCGCGGCGACCGGACGGCCCGCGAGGGACAGCGTCACATGGTCGTCGCAGGAGGCGCCCGACCCTGACCCCGCCCCCGACCTCGACTCCGCCCTCGACCTCGGCTCCGCCCCTGACCCCGACCCCGACCCCGACCCCAGTTCCGCCTCCGGCTCCCGCCGCTCCGTCCCGTAGTCGAACAGAGTTGCGTAGAACTTGGCGACGTTCGCCGTCTCGAAGGTGTGCAGCTCGTGCCAGACCGGAGTGCCCGGTCCGCCGCCCTGGTCCGTGCCCCGGTGCGCGGGGGCCTGCCAGAGGCCGAACACCGCGCCCGACGGATCGGAGCCGATCGCCAGCCGCCCGGCGTCGCCCGTCTCCAGCGGGCCGACCCCGATCGTGCCGCCGCACCGCCGTACCGTCTCGGCCGTCAGATCCACGTCGTCGGAGGCGAGATAGGGCGTCCAGGCGACGGGCAGCGGCAGGTCCGGCGGCAGCCGGCCGATTCCGGCCACGTCCCGGCCGGCCAGCACGGCCCGCACATAGGGGCGGAGCCGGTCGGGGCCGGGCCGGAACTCCCAGCCGAACAGTTCTCCGTAGAAGGCCTGAGCGGTCGTCATGGAATGGGCCATCAGGCTGACCCAGCACGGTGTGCCGGGCCGTCGGCGGGCCGGTCCGCGGCGGCTGTCGCCGGGGGACTCCGGTGCCTCGGTCATCGTCCTCCTCTTCCCGGCCCCGGGACCCGTCGTCATCCCGGTCCCGAGGCCTGTCGTCTTCCCGGCCGCAGCGGGCCCGGCGTCCTCCCTGCCGCGGCCGGCCCGTCGTCCGGATCGTGCCGGGCCCACCCGGAGCGCGCCGGGCCCGCGGGGTCCGGCCCGCACGCCCCGCGCCCGTCGGGCGGAGCGCCGGGCGCAGGCACTTGAAGCCTGCTTCCGCCGGTGTCCCGCCCGTTGCGGCGCACTGGCCGGCGTGTGTCGATCGTCCGTACAGCATGTGGCCGGTTCCGTACCCTTCGTGACCGGACCCGGGGCCGTGCACAGTAGCCGGACCCGGGCGCCGGGGCCACCCCGTGCGCAAGGATGGTGACCATGAACGCCATCATCTCCGCGGCCGATCTCGCCGCCGCCCTCGCGCGCCCGAACCCGCCGGTGCTGCTCGACGTCCGCTGGCAGCTCAGCGTGGCCAAGGCGGCCGGGGAGCCGCCCTTCGACGGGCGCGCCGCCCACGCCTCCGGGCACATCCCCGGCGCCGTCTTCGTCGACCTCGACCGTGAACTGGCCTCCGCGCCGGGCGGCAACGGCCGCCACCCGCTGCCCGACGTCGAGGAGTTCGGCGCCGCGATGCGCCGCGCCGGGGTGAGCGCCGCCCGGCCGGTGGTCGTGTACGACGGCGGGCAGGGCTGGGCGGCGGCGCGCGCCTGGTGGCTGCTGCGCTGGACGGGCCACCCCGACGTGCGGGTCCTGGACGGCGGCCTCGCCGCGTGGGAGGGCAAGCTGGAGACGGCCGTCCCCGAGCCCGCCGAGGGCGACTTCGCGCCGGCGCCGGGCGCGGTGCCGCTGCTGGACGCCGACGCGGCCGGGGAACTGGCGCGTTCCGGGCTGCTGTTCGACGCGCGCGCGGGGGAGCGGTACCGCGGCGACGTGGAGCCGATCGACCGCGTGGGCGGCCACATCCCGGGCGCGGTGTCCGCGCCCACGACCGAGAACGTCGGCCCGGACGGCCGCTTCCTGCCCGCGGCCGAACTTCAGGCCCGGTTCAAGGCGCTGGGAGCGGGCGACGGCAGGGAGGTCGGCGTCTACTGCGGCTCGGGGGTCTCCGCGGCGCACGAGGTGCTGGCCCTGGCCGTCGCGGGAATCCCGGCCGCCCTGTACGTCGGCTCGTGGTCGGAGTGGTCCTCGGACCCGGCGAGGCCGGTGGCGGTGGGCCCGGACCCGCGGTAGCGGGGCGCGGAAAGGAAGGGGGGCCGTCCCCGGGGAGGGCGGCCCTCATGCGCGTACGACGACGCCCACGCGCGTGTGCGTGACGCTGTCACCCGGTGCGGCGCCGTTTCCGCCCCGCTCGGGGGCGGAAACCCGCACGGCCCCGCCCATCGGCGGGACCGGCGCGACTACTCCTGCTTCTTGCGCCGGGTGCCGAACACGATCTCGTCCCAGCTGGGGACGGCGGCCCGGCGGCCGGGGCGGACGCCGTCCGCCTCGGCCTGGCGGTCGGTGGCGCCGATGAGGCGGTCGCGGTGGCTGCCGACGGAGCGCGGCATGAGGACGTCCGCGTAGGCGGACCCGGCGCCGGCGGAGGCCGCGGGGGCCGGCGGCTCCTCCAGCTCCGCCTCCTCCTCGGACTCGGCGGCGGGTTCCGGCGCCCGCTCGGGCACCACCAGGTCGCCGCGGAAGCTCGGCACCGCCTCCAGCAGGCTGGTCAGCGAGTCGCGTTCGCCGGTGCTCTCCTCGGCCGGCTCGGAACTCTGCGCGGGCAGCGCCGGGCGGTCCCGGTCGCGGTGCTCGCGGTCCAGCGGGCGGTCGCGCGGCAGCCGGGCGATGCGGGGCACGAACGGGAAGCTCGGCTCCGGCGCCCCGAGGTCGTCGGACTCGCCGATCAGGGCGCGCGCCTCGCCGTCGACGGCCTGCACGAGGCGGCGCGGCGGGTCGTAGGTCCAGCTCGCCGAGTGCGGTTCGCCCGCGACCCGGTAGACGAGCAGCACCTCCCAGGTGCCGTCGTCGCGGCGCCAGGAGTCCCACTGGACGGTGTCCTTCTCGGCGCCGCGCAGCAGCAGCCGCTCCTGGACGGCCTCGCCGAGCAGCGGGCCGGAGTTCTCGCCGGGGCGGCGGACCGGGGTCTTGCGGGCGCGTTCGGCCATGAAGGCGCGCTCGGCCAGCACCGGCCCCTCGAAGCGGCGGACGCGGTCGACGGGGATGCCGGCGAGCTGGGCGACCTCTTCCGCGGTCGCACCTGCTCTTATCCGCGCCTGGATGTCGCGGGGGCGGAGATGGCTCTCCACCTCGATCTCGATCTGGCCGAGGCGGGGACGGTCGCCGCGCACGGCGGCGCGGAGCCGTTCGTCGATCGGAAGCGTGTACTCCGTGCTGTCCGCAGCCTTCAGCACCAGCCGTGTGCCGTCATTGGAGACGGCCACGACACGCAGTTCGGGCATGGGGACCTCCCGGGTGGTGCCTGCCGACGTCACGTGCGTCGCTGCTTCCGCTAGTCGAGTGTGGCCTGCCCGGGTGCAGCCTGCCACAACCTTGCCGAGTTGCCCGGCGTGTCGGGCACGGGCCCTGGATCGCCGTTATGGCACGGTTACCTGTTCGCAACGCTAAGTGACCAACTCCGTCACCCTGTGCAACCAGCCCCCTCCCGGCGGTCCAGACGGGTCCCGGACACCCTGGCGGGAGACCGGACCCAGGGCTCGCAACACTACTCCATTTGGACCACGTGCGTGGATTGGCGCGCGGCCAACTTCTGGCCGGGGACGGGACTTGACCGTCCCTGACCGGATTTATCGATCATGAACGTGGCGTACTTCACGGAATCGCCAGAAACGGAACTAACCGTTTCGTCCATACGTCCCTTTCTCGTGCAGTGGGTCGATCACGTCCCGAAGTTTCGTCGATGTACGGGAGAGGCAGGCAAGGTCCGGGTATGCGAGAAAAGCCCGACAGTGGTGACGTCTCGAGTGCGGGGGAGGAGGTGACGAAGAGGAAGCGGCTCGACCTGAACGCGGCCCAGGTCGCGGGCAGCGCGGTCGCTGCGGTGGTGGCCGCGAAGCTCGCCTCGTACTTCGGCGTCTACGGCACGATCCTCGGCGCCGGTGTCGTGAGCGTCATCGCCACCTGCGGCGGCACGGTCTTCCAGCACTTCTTCCGGCGCACCGGCGAGCAGATCCGCACGGTGGCCGTCGCCACCCGGCCGGGCTCCGCCGACGTACCGGCGGCCCCGCGCTCCGGCGCCCCCGCCGAGCGGACGGCGCCGGCGCCGGGCGAGTTCTCGCAGGGCACCGTCTACCGGGCCCGGATCAAGAGCTGGAAGCGGCCCCTCCTCGCGGCGGCCCTCGTCTTCGGCGTCACCATGGGCGGCATCACGGTCTACGAGACGATGTCCGGCAACAGCTTCAGCGGCGGGCACGGCACGACGGTCGGCGACGCGGTGACCGGCCGGCACGCCGCCTCGCCGTCGTCCGGCGACGACACGCCGGACCCGTCGACGTCACCGACGCCCGGCTCGACGGCCGGTGACGGCGCGTCGGGCGGCACGGCCCCGGGCGGCGCCGCCTCCGAACGCCCCGGCGCCGGTACGACACCGAGCCCCGCCCCGACGCCCGACGCCGGCGCGAGCACGGGAACCGGCGGCAAGGGAGGCGCCGGAACCGGAACGGACGGCACGGCGGGGAGCGGCACGGCCAAAGACGGGACCGCGACCGGCGGCGCCGGGACGGGCGGCTCCGGCACCGAGGACGGCACGTCCGGGACCGGCGGCACGACCCCCGCGCCCGGCGCGACCGCTACGCCCCCAGCACCCTCCGCAGGTAGTCGTTCTGGAACAGGCGCTGCGGGTCAAGACGGTCCCGCAGCGCGGTGAACTCGCCGAAGCGCGGGTAGACGCCGGCGAAGTACTCCGCGTCCCGGGTGTGGATCTTGCCCCAGTGCGGCCGGCCCTCGTGCGCGGTGAAGATGCGCTCGGCGGAGGTGAAGTACCGGTGGTAGGGCGTGCCGCGGAACATGTGGACGGCGATGTACGCGCTGTCCCGGCCCGAGGCGGTGGACAGGGCGATGTCGTCGGCGGGCGCGGTGCGCACCTCCACCGGGAAGCTCACCCGCAGCCCCGAGCGGTCCACCATCGCCTTCAGCTCGCGCAGCGTGTCGACCAGGGCCGCGCGCGGGACGGCGTACTCCATCTCCACGAAGCGCACCCGGCGCGGCGAGGTGAAGACCTTGTAGGGGATGTCGGTGTACGTCCGCGCGGACAGCGCCCGGCTGGAGAGGCGGGCGATCGCCGGGACGGTGGCGGGCACCGCGCGGCCGACCCAGTTGGCCGCCTGGAAGACGCCGTTGGAGAGGAGTTCGTCCTCGACCCAGCCGGCCACGCGCCCCACCGGCTGCTCGGGTCCGGCGCTGCGGTTGTTGCGCTTGGTGGTGGTGCTGCCGGTGTGCGGGAACCAGTAGAACTCGAAGTGCTCGTTCTCCGCCCACAGCTGGTCGAACTCCGCGAGCACCCGGTCCAGGGGCATCGGCTCCTCGCGGGCGGTGAGCAGGAAGACCGGCTCCACCGCGAAGGTGATCGCGGTGACGATGCCCAGCGCGCCGAGCCCTATTCGGGCGGCGGCGAAGACCTTCGGGTTCTCGGTCGCCGAGCAGGTGAGCACCGCGCCGTCGGCGGTGACCAGCTCCAGGCCCCTGATCTGCGCGGCGATGGAGGCGGATTCGCGGCCGGTGCCGTGGGTGCCGGTGCTGGTCGCCCCGGACACCGTCTGCTCCATGATGTCGCCCATGTTGGTGAGGGACAGTCCCTCGCGCGCCAGGGCCATGTTGAGCCTCTTGAGCGGAGTGCCGGCCTCCACCGTGACCGTCATGGCGTCCCGGTCAATGCTGCGGATGCCGGTCAACAGTTGAGGGCGGATCAACACCCCGTCGGTGGCGGCGATGGACGTGAAGGAGTGCCCCGTACCGACGGCCTTCACCGTCAGGCCGTCCTCCGCGGCCTTGCGCACCGCGGCCGAGAGCTCCTCCACCGAGGCCGGCGCGACCTCCCGCACGGGACGGGCGCTGACGTTGCCGCCCCAGTTACGCCACGTGCCGCTCTTCGCGCTCGTCTTGCTGCCCAACGGAGCCTCCCCGACCCGGAGCCGGCCTGCTGAGCCGGCGGTACCCGAGGAAACCGACCGCGACCGCGACGGCCCCGGACACCGCCGGAACCCCGTACCCCGAGCGCGCGCCGGCCGCGTCGATCACCCAGCCGGCCACCGACGAGCCCAGCGCCACCCCGACCGCGAGGCCGGTGCTCACCCAGGTCATGCCCTCGGTCAGGTGCGCGCGCGGTACGTGCTCTTCGACGAGGGCCATCGTCGTGATCATCGTAGGAGCGACGGACAGGCCCGCAACGAACAGCGCCACGGCCAGAAACGGCAGGTTTCCGACCAGTAGGAGGGGGATCATACTCACGCCCATCGCGCATATGCCCAGCAGCCAGCGGCGGGCGGGCGCCCCGGACGGCCGCAGCAGACCGAACAGCACCCCCGCCGTGCACGAGCCGGCCGCGTACAGCGCGAGCACGACGCTCGCCGCGCTCTTGTGGCCGCGCTCGTCGGCGAAGGCCACGGTGACCACGTCCACCGACCCGAAGATCGACCCGGTCGCCACGAAGGTGGCCACCAGCACCTGGAGCCCGCGCGAGCGCAGCGCCGAGCCCCCGCCGTGGTGCTCGCGCGGGTGCGGCTCCGGCTCCGTGGCCCGCTGCGCGGTCAGCCAGAAGACGCCCACGGCCAGGAAGCAGGCGGCCAGCAGCGGCCCCGCCTCCGGGAACCAGGCCGTCGACAGCCCGATGGAGACGATCGGCCCGAAGATGAAGCAGACCTCGTCCACCACCGACTCGAACGAGTACGCGGTGTGCAGCTGCGGCGTCCCCCGGTACAGCGCCGCCCAGCGCGACCGGACCATCGCGCCCAGGGACGGCACGGAACCGATCCCCGCCGCGCACACGAACAGCACCCAGTCCGGCCACCGGAAGTACGCGGCCAGCAGCAGGCCCGCCGCCGCGCTCAGCGCGGCCAGCGTCGCCGGCCGCAGCACCCGGCGCTGCCCGTACTGGTCGACCAGCCGGGAGATCTGCGGCCCGATCGCCGCGGCGGACAGCGCGATGGTCGCCGACAGCGCGCCCGCCAGGCCATAGCGGCCGGTCAGCTGGGAGATCATCGTGACCACGCCGATGCCCATCATCGACAGCGGCATCCGGCCGAGGAACCCCGCGGCGCTGAAGGCCCGGGAGCCGGGGGCTGCGAACAGGGCGCGGTACGGGCTGGGCACGGTCTCTCCGGGTCCGGTAAGGCGTCTCCGGGGGTCCGGTAAGGCGCGAAGGAAGCTGATACAGCTTACGGGCCGGGCCGCCCCGGCGCACCACCGGTCGCGGGTCGGCAACCCGGCCGTCCGTGCCGGGTGGCAGGATCGAGACATGCCTGACGCGCTCGATGTCACCCCGTACGACGCCCTGCTCCTGCTCTCGTTCGGCGGCCCGGAGGCGCCGGACGACGTGGTCCCGTTCCTGGAGAACGTGACGCGCGGGCGCGGCATCCCGAAGGAACGCCTCAAGGAGGTCGGACAGCACTACTTCCTGTTCGGCGGCGTCAGCCCCATCAACGAACAGAACCGCGCCCTGCTGGACGCCCTCCGCAAGGACTTCGCCGGACACGGCCTGGACCTGCCGGTGTACTGGGGCAACCGCAACTGGGCGCCCTACCTCACCGACACCCTGCGGGACATGGTCCGCGACGGCCGCCGCCGCGTCCTCGTCCTGGCCACCAGCGCCTACGCCTCCTACTCGGGCTGCCGCCAGTACCGCGAGAACCTGGCCGACGCACTCGCCACCCTGGAGGGCGAGGGGCTGGAGCTGCCCCGGATCGACAAGCTGCGGCACTACTTCAACCACCCCGGCTTCGTCGAACCCATGACCGACGGCGTGGTCGAGGCCCTGGCCGGCCTCCCCGAGGACGTCCGCTCCGGCGCCCACATCGCCTTCACCACCCACTCCATCCCGACCTCCGCCGCGGACACCTCCGGGCCCGTGCCGGACCACGGCGACGGCGGGGCGTACGTCCGCCAGCACCTGGACGTGGCGCGGCTGATCGCCGACGCCGTCCGCGAGCGCACCGGCGTGGACCACCCCTGGCAGCTCGTCTACCAGTCGCGCTCCGGCGCCCCGCACATCCCGTGGCTGGAGCCCGACATCTGCGACCACCTGGAGGAGCGGCACGCGGCCGGCGTCCCGGCCGTGGTCATGGCGCCCATCGGCTTCGTCTCCGACCACATGGAGGTCCTCTACGACCTCGACACCGAGGCCACGGCCAAAGCCGCGGAACTGGGCCTGCCGGTGCGCCGCTCGGCCACCGTCGGCGCCGACCCGCGCTTCGCCGCCGCGATCCGCGAGCTGATCACCGAGCGCGCCGCCGTCGAGCGCGGGCAGCGGATCACCCCGTGCGCCCTGGGCTCCCTCGGCGCGAGCCACGACGTCTGCCCGGTGGGCTGCTGCCCGGCCCGCACCGCCCGGCCCGCCGCCGCGGGCGCCGACAGCCCCTACGCGTGAGGACCACCGTGAGCGACGCCCTGTACACCGAACTGCTCCAGCTCGCCCTCCAGGCCGCCGGCCGCGCCGGGGAGCTGCTGCGCGACGGACGGCCGGCCGACCTGGCCGTCGCCGCCACCAAGTCCAGCCCGATCGACGTGGTCACCGAGATGGACCTGGCCGCCGAGAAGCTGATCACCGACCTGATCGCCGACCGGCGCCCCGCCGACGGCATCCTCGGCGAGGAGGGCGCGTCCAGCGAGGGCACCAGCGGCATCCGCTGGGTGATCGACCCCCTCGACGGCACGGTGAACTACCTCTACGGGCTGCCCACCTGGGCCGTCTCCGTCGCGGCCGAGCAGGACGGCGAGCCGGTCGTGGCGGTGGTCACCGCCCCGATGCGCGACGAGACGTTCCACGCCGTGCGCGGCCGCGGCGCCTGGGCCACCGGCGTATGGGCCGGCGAGCGCAAGCTGGCCTGCCGTCCCGCCCCGCCGCTGGACCAGGCCCTGGTCTCCACCGGCTTCAACTACGTCGCCGACGTCCGCGCCCACCAGGCCGCCGTCGCCCAGCGGCTGATCCCGCTGGTGCGCGACATCCGGCGCGGCGGCTCCGCCGCGGTCGACCTGTGCGACGTGGCCGCCGGCCGCCTGGACGGCTTCTACGAGCGCGGGCTCCACCCGTGGGACTACGCCGCCGGGGACCTGATCGCCCGGGAAGCGGGCGCCGTGACCGGTGGCCGCCCCGGAGAGCGCCCCTCGGGCGAACTGACGATCGCCGCCTCACCCGGCGTCTTCGAGCCCCTGCAGGGCCTCCTGGAGGACTTCGGCGCCTGGCACGACTGAACGGCGGGCGCACACCCGCGCACACGAAGAGCGGGGCCCCGGCGCTGGATTCGCCGGGGCCCCGCTCCGCGGTGCCGATCGGGTACAGGCTGGTCAGACGCCGGACACGCCGACCTCCACACCGTGTTCGGCGGCGAGGCGGCGCAGGTCGTCGAGCTCGGCCAGCTCCACCTCGACGAGGAAGTCGTCGCCCTCGTCGCGAGCCCGCGTCAGGTCGGACTCGGTCGCCTTTATGCGCTGCAGAAGTCCTGCGGTGAATGCGTCCATGCTGCGCCCCCTCGTCCTGGGTCGTGGGTCGGTGGCACGGGGGTGTGCCGTCGGGAAGGGGCGATCACGTCTCCCGCAGGTGCCCAGCGCTGCCCTGCGGGCGGCGGCGGTGCCGGACACCCACGCCCGCTCTGCGGAAGCGGATTGCCATGTACCGCATGGTGGTGCGGCACATGCAGAGCGTGATCGCGGGGTGTAAAGCCGTCCTCCCCAGCCTTCCTTGCGGCAAAACCTCGGCCGCACGAGAAAAATTCGCCGTTCCCGCCCCCTTCACCCGCCGCACGCCCGGACCTCGGCGGCCGTCCTCCCGGCTTACAGCCGACTTACGGCCGAAAAGTGCAGGATGGTGGCACACACCCATGAAGACCCCTGCCCGCGTGCGCCCGAGGCGGCGCTACGCGGGCGGACACAGGAAGGACAGCGACGTGCGCGTACTCGTCGTCGAGGACGAGCAGCTGCTCGCCGATGCGGTGGCCACCGGACTGCGCCGGGAGGCCATGGCCGTCGACGTCGTGTACGACGGTGCGGCCGCCCTGGAGCGCATCGGCGTCAACGACTACGACGTGGTCGTCCTCGACCGCGACCTCCCGCTCGTGCACGGCGACGACGTCTGCCGCCGGATCGTGGAGCTGGGCATGCCCACCCGGGTGCTGATGCTGACCGCCTCCGGCGACGTCAGCGACCGCGTCGAGGGGCTGGAGATCGGCGCCGACGACTATCTGCCCAAGCCGTTCGCGTTCAGCGAGCTGACGGCACGCGTGCGTGCCCTCGGCCGGCGCACCAGCGTGCCCCTGCCGCCCGTCCTGGAGCGCGCCGGGATCAAGCTCGACCCCAACCGCCGCGAGGTCTTCCGCGACGGCAAGGAGGTCCAGCTCGCCCCCAAGGAGTTCGCCGTCCTGGAGGTGCTGATGCGCAGCGAGGGGGCCGTCGTCTCCGCCGAGCAGCTCCTGGAGAAGGCCTGGGACGAGAACACGGACCCGTTCACCAACGTCGTCCGGGTCACCGTGATGACGCTCCGCCGCAAGCTGGGCGAACCCCCGGTGATCGTGACGGTGCCCGGCTCCGGCTACCGGATCTGATCCGCCGTGGCAGCCTCCCCCGCGCCGCCCCAGGCGCCGCCGAAGCCCACCTGGGACCCCAGGCGGCCGGAGCCGTCCTTCCCGTGGCTGCGCCCGACCATCCGCATAAGGCTCACGCTGCTGTACGGCGGCATGTTCCTGATCGCCGGCATCCTGCTGCTGTCGATCATCTACCTGCTCGCCGCCCAGGCCCTGCGCACGGGCAATCAGCCGCTGTTCAAGATCATCGACTTCAACAGCCTCAAGGTCTTCAGCCACGACTGCCCCGGCGTCAACAACGGCAACCTGTCGCTCGACGAGTTCAACGCCGCGATCAGCGCCTGCACCGACCACCAGCGCCAGGTCGCCCTGGACAGCCTGCTCAGCCGCTCGCTGCTGGCCCTGCTCGGCCTCGCCGTCATCGCGTTCGCCTTCGGCTACGCCATGGCCGGCCGGGTGCTGGCGCCGCTCGGCCGCATCACCCGCACCGCGCGCGCGGTGGCCGGCTCCGACCTGTCCCGGCGGATCGTGCTGGACGGCCCGGACGACGAGCTGAAGGAGCTGGCGGACACCTTCGACGACATGCTGGAGCGCCTCCAGCGGGCCTTCACGGCCCAGCAGCGCTTCGTCGGCAACGCCTCCCACGAGCTGCGCACCCCGCTCGCGATCAACCGCACGCTGCTGGAGGTGCACCTGTCCGACCCGAACGCCCCGATGGAGCTGCAGCAGCTCGGCAAGACCCTGCTGGCCACCAACGAGCGCAGCGAACAGCTCGTGGAGGGCCTGCTGCTGCTGGCCCGCAGCGACAACCAGATCGTCGAGCGCAAGCCGGTGGACCTCGCCGAGGTCGCCTCGCAGGCGATCGACCAGGTGCGCGGCGAGGCGGAGGCCAAGGGCGTCGAGATCCGCGGCGAGCGGCGGCCCGCGGTCGTCCAGGGCAACGGCGTGCTGCTGGAGCGGATCGCGCTCAACCTCGTGCAGAACGCGGTGCGCTACAACGTCGCCGAGGGCGGCTGGGTGGAGGTCACCACGGACACCGAACGCGGGCAGGCGGTCCTGGTCGTCACGAACACCGGGCCGGTCGTACCGGCGTACGAGATCGACAATCTCTTCGAGCCGTTCCGGCGGCTGCGCACCGAGCGCACCGGCAGCGACAAGGGCGTCGGGCTCGGCCTGTCCATCGTCCGCTCGGTGGCGCGGGCGCACGGCGGCCACATCGCGGCGCAGCCGCGCGAGGGGGGAGGGCTCGTGATGCGGGTCACCCTGCCGATCTGAGATCATGGCCTCGACATTCGAGGATGTTCGCTTTGCGCTGAATTTTCGGACATCCTCACCGACCTCTTCATGTGCGATCGATCACATGGACGGTTTTCCGGCCATCTACTCTGCGTGATCATGAAGGGGGTCGGAAAGCCGGGAAAATCCGGGTTTTCGGGGGCCCTGATCACGGGAAGTACACGGTGAGACCGCTTTGAACTGCGGCATTCGAACCGTGTACGGTCCCCATCGCCATCCAAGCCGATCACTCTTGAGGAGTTCGGTTGGGTGTCGATTGAGTAACAGACCTTGATGTGAGGCAAAATCTCCGCCTCAGGTCGGGCACAAGTCCGGCCTCTCACGCGTTACGTGCGCTGGAGACACCGCAGACACCCAGAGGGGGAGAGCGACATGGCAACCGATTACGACACCCCACGCAAGACCGACGACGACGTCGACTCGGACAGTCTTGAAGAACTGAAGGCCCGGCGGAACGACAAGTCGACCTCCGCCGTCGACGTCGACGAGTTCGAGGCCGCAGAAGGTCTCGAACTGCCCGGCGCCGACCTCTCCAATGAGGAACTGGCCGTCCGGGTACTGCCCAAGCAGCAGGACGAGTTCACCTGCATGAGCTGCTTCCTGGTGCACCACCGCAGTCAGCTGGCCCGCGAGAAGAACGGCCAGCCGATCTGCCGCGACTGCGACTGAGGCAGGGTCGGCCGTGACCGGCTCGACCCCTCCTTGGAAGCGCCGCTTCCCTCGCGGGAAAGCGGACTCGGAGCCGTCCGACGGCTCCTACGGCGCGCGTGACCACGAGCGAGGCCCCTCCCGTCCGTCCGACCGGACAGATGCCACGGCATCAGCGGGATCGGCCTCGCTCGAACGGGTGTCCGGGCGTGGTGACTCCGCCTCGGCGGAAGGACCCGCGCCCCTCGCCCGGCGCCGCGTCGCGACGCTCGGCGGCAGGGCCGGCGAAGCCGCCCGCACCGGCGTCCGCAAGAGCGGCAGCCTCGCCAGGGCCGGGCTGTCCCACCTCGCCGACCGCGTCATCGACATCGCCCCACGCGTACCCGTGCGCGACCTCGCCACGCTCCGCCGGCAGTTCCCGGGCCTCGGCCCCGAACAGCTCGCCGACAAGCTGGTGGCCGGCGCCGCCAACGCGACGTCCACGGTCGGAGCCGGAATCGGCGCGGCGGCCATGCTGCCGGTACCGCCCGCGATGCCGACCGAACTGGCCGCGGAGATCACCGGAGTCGCCGCGATCGAGCTGAAGCTGATCGCCGAGCTCCACGAGGTCTACGGAGTACGGCCGCCCGGGCCGCTCAAGGCCCGCAGCACCACGTACCTGTCCTCCTGGTCGGGGGAGCGCGGGATCGACGTGCGCAAGCCCATGACGATCGACGCCGCCCTCGGCGGCCAGACCAAACGCCGGCTGCGCCAGCAGATCATGAAGCGCATGGTGCGCGACCTGCCCAACCTGATGCCGTTCCTGGTGGGCGCGGCCGTCGGCGCCGTGATCAACCGGCGCGACACCAAGAAGCTCGCCGCCCGCGTCAGAGCGGACCTGCGCAAGATCCAGGTCCCCTGGGACGCCCTGCCGGAGCTGCCGCCCCTGGACGCCCCCGAGAGACCGCTGAAGCTCGGCGACGACGACCCCTCCTGAGAGGGGCGCACCCCGCCTGAGCGGCCACCTGTCCCCAAGGCCCTGCGCGCGTCCCAGCGGCCCCGCGCGCGTCCCGGAGACCCCCGCGCGACGGCCCGTCCCCGAGGTGGACGCAGGAGACGGGCGCCGGGGCGCCTACGCCGGTTCCGGCTTCGCCGCCGCCCGGGCCTCGCGCAGGGCGTCCGCCAGACGCTGCGGCTCCCGCGTCGACAGGTACAGGTACGGCGTCGGGTCCTCAGGGTCGGTGACCTCCACCCGCAGCGCCGTCGGGATGTAGGCGCGCAGCAGCAGGAAGGCCCGGGTGTCGGCCTTGTGCGTACGCCAGGCGCGCGCCTCCTCCGGGTCCAGGATCTCCGCAGTCCCCAGCGCCGTCACCGGGATCTTCGCCTCGCCCGCGATCAGATGACCGCCCGCCACCCGGATCCGCAGCGAGCCGTAGGAGCTGGCCACGACCGCCGCCGCCGCGGTGCCGCCGACCAGGCCGCCGAGCATCGGCAGGGTGCCGAACGGGAAGAGGATCAGGGCGAACGAGACACCGATCAGAAAGCTGATCAGCCACCAGGAACGGGGCGCGGTGAGACGTTCTTCGTACGGCTGGGCGGAAGGCTGCATGAAGCTAGCTTGGCACGGTGTCGGCGAAGACCGCGGGCGCGGGTAAGGTCTGCGCCTGTGAGTGCCAGTTCCGCAGCTCTTCAGCCCCCCGCCGACGCCGTGAAGCCCGTCCGGCACCCCGACGCCCCCGCGCCCGGGGAACTCCTCGGCGCGCACTACGGCGAGTGTTTCGGCTGCGGCGGTGACCAGCCGCACGGACTGCATCTGCAGGCCCGGGCCGGCGACGGCGTCGCCATCACCGCCGAGTTCACCGTGCAGCCCGCCCACCAGGGCGCGCCCGGCCTCGCCCACGGCGGGCTCCTCGCCACCGCCCTCGACGAGACCCTCGGCTCGCTGAACTGGCTGCTGCGCACCATCGCCGTCACCGGCCGGCTGGAGACCGACTTCGTACGGCCCGTGCCCGTCGGGACCACCCTCCACCTTGAGGCCGAGGTCACCGCCGTCGCCGGACGCAAGATCTACTCCCAGGCCACCGGGCGCATCGGCGGCCCCGACGGACCGGTCGCCGTCCGCGCGCAGGCCCTGTTCATCGAGGTCAAGGTCGACCACTTCGTGAACCACGGCCGCCAGGAGGAGATCCAGGCCGCCATGAACGACCCGGACCAGATCCGGCGCTCCCGCGCCTTCGAGGTGAACCCGTGACCGCCCCGGCCGCCGCCGGCCGCGCGCCCCTGGACGTGCTGATCCGGCGCGTCGACGCCGACGTACCGCTTCCGGCGTACGAGCACCCCGGCGACGCGGGCGCCGATCTGCGCACCACCGAGGACTGCGAACTCGCGCCCGGTGAGCGGGCCGTCCTGCCCACGGGGGTGTCTGTCGCGCTCCCCGAGGGGTACGCGGCCTTCGTGCATCCGCGGTCCGGTCTCGCCGCCCGCTGCGGTGTCGCCCTCGTGAATGCCCCGGGGACGGTTGATGCCGGGTACCGTGGGGAGATCAAGGTGATCGTGGTGAATCTCGACCCGCGCGAGTCCGTGCGGTTCGAGCGCTTCGACCGGATTGCCCAACTGGTCGTCCAGCAGGTCGAGAGGGTCCGCTTCCAGGAGGTGGCGGAGCTTCCCGACTCGGCGCGGGCCGAGGGGGGCTTCGGGTCCACCGGTGGCCACGCCGCGGTGGACGGCGTGAGCGGCACAAGCGGTCGGGCCGCCGACGGCGGTCAGACGGGTGGGAATAGATACGCTTCGGTCGTATCCGACCGGGAAGGACAGTGACGTGTTCGGACGTCGCAAGAAGAAGGGTGCCGCCGAGGACGCGGCCGGCGAGGCCGAGCAGGTCGTCGACAGCGTCGACACCGAGGCGGACGACGAGGGCGAGCGCGAGCGGGTGCGCCTGGAGCCGGAACCGCGGCCCGACGGCCCCTGGGACAGCTCCGAGGTGCGCGACCCGAACGAGGGCCGGGTGGACCTCGGGGGCCTGTTCGTGCCCGGCGTCGACGGCATGGAGCTGCGGGTGGAGGTCGCGGGCGACGCGATCGTCGCGGCGACCGTCGTCCTGGGGGACAGCGCCGTACAGCTCCAGGCCTTCGCCGCGCCCAAGCGCGAGGGCATCTGGGGCGAGGTGCGCGAGGAG
This sequence comes from Streptomyces sennicomposti, assembly GCF_019890635.1. Classification (GTDB taxonomy): domain Bacteria; phylum Actinomycetota; class Actinomycetes; order Streptomycetales; family Streptomycetaceae; genus Streptomyces; species Streptomyces sennicomposti. The sequence goes on along the minus strand of NZ_JAIOAB010000001.1, from coordinate 125,303 downwards.
ATCGCCACCGGCATCACCCAGCAGGGCGGCATCGTCGACGAGGTCGAGGGACCGCTGGGCTGGGAGCTGCGCGCGCAGGTGCCGGTGCAGCTGCCCGACGGCACGGGCGGCTTCCAGGTCGTGCGGTTCGTCGGCGTGGACGGTCCCCGCTGGTTCCTGCGCGGAGTGATCTCCGGCCAGGGCGCGGTGCAGCCGCAGGCGGCCGGACTGCTGGAGCAGATCTTCCGGGACACCGTCGTGGTCCGCGGCGAGGGCCCGATGGCGCCCCGCGACCCGATCGTCCTGAAGCTGCCGAACGACGCGCAGATGGTGCCCGAGGGCGTGCAGCAGGAGGAGGGCCAGTCCCGCTTCTCCGGCGGCATGGGCCAGCTCCAGCGCGGCCCGGAGATCACCGAGGTGCGCTAGCGACTCGGCGGCGCGGAGGCCGGGCGACAGCCCGGCCGTCGGGCACATGGGCCGCATCCCTGGGGGAGCGCGGCCCTTTCCGCTGTCCGCGGCGCTCGCCGGCTGCTTTTCCCGTGCGCCGGAACCAAGCCGGAGTGCCGGGCGTTGGAGGATTGAAGGGACCGTCGCCGGTGGCGATACCGGCGTCCGGTCCACGGGGGAGCACGGCGGGGAGGGACACATGAGCCAGGTCGTCACCGAGACGATGGTGCGCGTCGAGAACGTCCACAAGTCCTACGGGCAGGGCGCCGGCGCGGTGCACGCGCTGCGCGGAGTCTCCTTCGAGGTGCCCCGCGGCGAACTCGTCGCCCTCAAGGGCCGCTCCGGCTCCGGCAAGACCACCCTGCTCAACATCGTCGGCGGCCTCGACGAACCCGACCAGGGCCGGGTCGAGGTCGACGGGGACGACCTGTCCGCGCTCGGCGAGGACGGCCTGCTGGCGCTGCGCCGCGACCGCGTCGGGTTCGTGTTCCAGTCCTTCGGGCTGATCCCGATCCTCACGGCCGCCGAGAACGTCGGGGTGCCGCTGCGGATGCGGCGCGCGGACCCGCGCGAGCGCGAGGAGCGGGTGGAACTGCTGCTGTCCCTGGTCGGCCTCGCCGACCACGCCCGGCAGCGGCCCGGCGAGCTGTCGGGCGGCCAGCAGCAGCGCGTGGCCATAGCCCGCGCCCTGGCCAACGACCCCCCGCTCCTGATCGCCGACGAGCCGACCGGCCAGCTCGACGCGGAGACCGGGCGCGCCGTGATGGAGCTGCTGCGGGCCGTCGTGCACAGCCGCCGGGTCACCGCCCTGGTCGCCACCCACGACCAGACCCTCCTCGGCCTGGCCGACCGCGTCCTGGAACTGCGCGACGGCGAGATAGTCGAGCACTGAGGGGCCGGGCACCGACCGGCCGGGGATCGGTCGGCCGGGCGCCGACCGGCCCGTGCCCGGGGCGGCCTCCGGCGCACCCCGGCACGAGCGGGCACCCGCCGGGGGAGAACCGGAGGCAAGCGACGACGACCGGACGCCCACCGGGGGAACCGGACGCGGCCGACGACGACCGGGCGGTCACCGTCACCACCGGACGCCGCCCCCGCGCGGCGGGACTCCGCCACGACGGCCCGGCGTCGGCCTGGGCCGCACGCCGCCTCCCCGGCGTCGGCCTCGGCCGCACGCCGTCTGCGGGGCGTCGCCGCCTGCCGCTGCCCGTCTGCCGGGTGTCCGGTGTGGGCCACGGTCGGGTCGTCGCGGTGCCAGGCGTCGGCCTCGCTCGGTCCCCGGCCTGCTGGATGTCGGTCCGGGCCGGGTGCTCTCTGCCCCGCGTCGGCCGCGACCGCGGAGCACCCGTCGGGTGCCGGCCCCGGCCGCCCGCTGTCCGCCGAGCTTCGGCCCCGATCGGTCGCCGTCTGCCCCGCGTCGGCCCCGGCCGCGCGCCGTGTGCCGGGCATCGGCCCTGGCCGCGCGCCGTGGGTCGGGTATCGCTCCCCCTGCGGTCGGTCGCCGTCCTGCTGGGAACGGGGCGGTGCCCGGGCCTCGACGTCAGGGATGTGTCAAAGACCGTCGTCCACCCCCTGTCCAGCACCTTTTGTCCCGATCGCCGGTCGTAGGGTCGATCCGGCGTGCACGGACGTGACGGAAGACAATGAGGCCATGGGACGCGGCAAGCTCCGGATCTATCTCGGCGCGGCACCGGGCGTGGGCAAGACCTACGCGATGCTCTCCGAGGCGCACCGCCGGGTCGAGCGCGGCACCGACTGCGTCGTCGCGTTCGTGGAACACCACGGCCGCCCCCGCACCGAGGTGATGCTGCACGGCCTGGAACAGGTCCCCCGCGTCGAGCTGACCCACCGCGGCGGCGCCTTCACCGAGATGGACGTGGACGCCGTGCTGCGCCGCGCCCCCGCCGTCGCCCTCGTGGACGAACTCGCCCACACCAACGTCCCCGGCTCCCGCAACGACAAGCGCTGGCAGGACGTGGAGGAACTGCTCGCCGCCGGCATCGACGTCGTCTCCACCGTCAACATCCAGCACCTGGAATCCCTCGGCGACGTGGTGGAGTCCATCACCGGGGTGCGGCAGCGCGAGACCGTGCCCGACGAGATCGTCCGCCGCGCCGACCAGATCGAACTGGTCGACATGTCGCCCGAGGCGCTGCGCCGCCGTCTGGCGCACGGCAACGTCTACCAGCCCGACAAGGTCGACGCGGCCCTGTCCAACTACTTCCGCCCCGGCAACCTGACGGCGCTGCGCGAACTCGCCCTGCTGTGGGTGGCCGACCGCGTCGACGAGTACCTCCAGCGCTACCGCAGCGAGCACCAGGTCTCCCGGATCTGGGGCTCGCGCGAGCGGATCGTGGTCGGCCTGACCGGCGGCCCCGAGGGACGCACCCTGATCCGCCGTGCCGTCCGCCTCGCCGAGAAGGGCGCCGGCGGCGAGGTGATGGCCGTCTACGTCGCCCGCAGCGACGGACTGACCTCCGCCTCCCCCAAGGAGCTGGCCCTCCAGCGCACCCTCGTGGAGGACCTGGGCGGCACCTTCCACCACGTGGTCGGCGACGACATACCGGCCGCGCTGCTCGACTTCGCGCGCGGCGTCAACGCCACCCAGATCGTGCTCGGCTCCTCGCGCCGCAAGACCTGGCAGTACGTCTTCGGACCCGGCGTGGGCGCCACGGTCGCCCGCGAGTCCGGCCCCGACCTCGACGTGCACATCGTCACCCACGGCCAGATCGCCAAGGGACGCGGCCTGCCCGTGGCCCGGGGCGCGCGGCTCGGCCGGGCCCGGATCGTGTCCGGCTGGCTGATGGCGGTGGCCGGACCGGCCCTGCTCGGGCTGCTGCTGAGCACCGTGGACCTCGGCCTCGCCAACGACATGCTGCTGTTCCTCGCCCTGACCGTGGCGGCGGCGCTGCTCGGCGGACTGCTCCCGGCGCTCGCCTCGGCGGCCGTCGGATCGTTCCTGCTGAACTACTTCTACACACCCCCGCTGCACCGGCTCACCATCGCCGACCCCAAGAACATCGTCGCCATAGCGATCTTCGTCGGCGTCGCCGTGTCCGTGGCCTCCGTGGTGGACCTGGCCGCCCGCCGCACCCACCAGGCCGCCCGGTTGCGCGCCGAGGCGGAGATACTGTCCTTCCTCGCCGGCAGCGTCCTGCGCGGCGAGACCAGCCTCGAAGCACTGCTGGAGAGGGTCCGCGAGACCTTCGGGATGGACTCGGTGGCCCTGCTGGAACGGCAGAGCGACGTGGACCCCTGGACCTGCGCCGGCCGGGTCGGCGCCGACCGGCCCCTCCAGCGCCCCGAGGACGCCGACGTGGACATGCCGGTCGGCGACCACATGGCGCTCGCGCTCACCGGCCGGGTGCTGCCCGCCTCCGACCGCCGGGTGCTCGCCGCCTTCGCCGCCCAGGCCGCCGTCGTACTGGACCGCCGCCGCCTCCAGGAGGAGGCCGACCGGGCCCGCGCCCTCGCCGAGGGCAACCGCATCCGCACGGCGCTGCTCGCCGCCGTCAGCCACGATCTGCGCACCCCGCTCGCCGGGATCAAGGCCGCCGTCACCTCGCTGCGCTCCGAGGACGTCGAGTGGTCCGAGGAGGACCGGGCCGAACTGCTCGGCGGCATCGAGGAGGGCGCCGACCGCCTCGACCACCTGGTGGGGAACCTGCTGGACATGTCCCGGCTGCAGACCGGCACCGTCACCCCGCTGATCCGCGAGATCGACCTCGACGAGGTGGTGCCGATGGCGCTCGGCGGCGTCCCCGAGGACAGCGTGGAGCTGGACGTGCCCGAGACGCTGCCGATGGTCGCCGTGGACGCCGGGCTGCTGGAGCGCGCGATGGCCAACATCGTGGAGAACGCCGTGAAGTACAGCCCGGCCCGCGCACGGGTCCTGGTGTCCGCCAGCGCCATCGCCGACCGGGTGGAGGTACGGGTCGTGGACCGCGGGCCCGGTGTCCCGGACGACGCGAAGGATCGTATCTTCGAGCCGTTCCAGCGCTACGGCGACGCCCCGCGCGGGGCGGGCGTCGGCCTCGGACTCGCGGTGGCCCGCGGTTTCGCCGAGGCCATGGGCGGCACCCTCGGCGCCGAGGACACCCCCGGCGGCGGCCTCACCATGGTGCTCACCCTCCGCGCCGCCGGCCCCCGCCCCGGACAGGACGGCCCCGCACCAGACCGTGCGCAGCCGGACCGTGTCGAGCCGGACCGCCCCGAGCCGGGCCGTGCCGAGCCGGGCCGTGCCGGAGCGGACCGCCCCGGACCCGACGGCCGTGCGCAGCCGGACCGCCCCGAGGGCGCGCAGAGCAGCCCCGTACACCCCGAAAGGCAGGTTTCATGACCAGGGTGCTGGTGGTCGACGACGAGCCGCAGATCGTGCGCGCCCTCGTGATCAACCTCAAGGCCCGCAAGTACGAGGTCGACGCCGCGGGCGACGGCCGCACCGCCCTCGGCCTGGCCGCCTCCCGTCACCCCGACGTGATCGTCCTCGACCTCGGGCTGCCCGACATGGACGGCGTCGAGGTGATCAGGGGCCTGCGCGGCTGGACCCGGGTGCCGATCCTCGTCCTGTCCGCCCGGCACTCCTCCGACGAGAAGGTCGAGGCGCTGGACGCCGGCGCCGACGACTACGTCACCAAGCCCTTCGGCATGGACGAACTGCTGGCCCGGCTGCGCGCCGCCGTCCGCCGGGCCGAGCCGGTGGGCGCCGGCGACGACGAGGTCACCACGGTGGAGACCGAGCAGTTCACCGTCGACCTGGCCGCGAAGAAGGTCAACCGCGGCGGCAAGGACGTACGCCTCACCCCGACCGAGTGGCATCTGCTGGAGGTGCTGGTGCGCAACACCGGCCGCCTGGTCAGCCAGAAGCAGCTGCTCCAGGAGGTGTGGGGGCCGTCGTACGGGACCGAGACGAACTACCTGCGCGTCTACATGGCCCAGCTGCGCCGCAAGCTGGAGGCCGACCCCTCGCACCCCGAGCACTTCGTCACCGAGCCCGGCATGGGCTACCGGTTCGAGAAGTGAGCGCGGTTACGGCGTCCTGCGCACACCCCGGTACGCTTCAGATATGAGTGCTGTTCCGCGTTCCGAAAAGCCGGTGGGCCGGTTCCGGCGCATGCTCGACCGGCTCTCCACGTCCCAGGAGGACCTGGAGTCGCAGGAGCTGCGGGAGGACGCCGAGACCACCGGATGCACCCGTATCGGTGACTGTCACGACCGCCAGGTCGTCACCGTTACTGGTACCTTGCGCACGGTCACCCTGCGCCCGCGCGCCGGAGTCCCCGCCCTGGAGGCGGAGCTGTTCGACGGCTCCGCCGCCCTGGACGTGGTGTGGCTCGGCAGGCGCTCCATCGTCGGGATAGAACCGGGGCGCAAGCTGATCGCATCGGGCCGGATCTCCATGAGCCGGGGCCGCCGGGTGCTGTTCAACCCCAAGTACGAACTGCGACCCCTCGGACGGGAGTAGCCCGTGACGTCACTCGACAAGCCGACCGAAGACACGACCGCCGACGCCGAGGCCAGGGCGGTGACGGAGGCCGCGCTGTTCGAGGCGTTCGGCGGAGTGCGGGGCATGGTGGAGACGGTCCTGCCGGGCCTGCTCTTCGTCACCATCTTCACGATCAACAAGGACCTGCACTGGTCCGCGATCGCCGCGCTCGTGGTCTCCCTCGGGCTGGTCGCGGTCCGGCTGGCGATGCGGGACACCGTCAAGCACGCCTTCAGCGGCGTCTTCGGCGTGGCGTTCGGCGTGGTCTTCGCGATGATGACCGGCAACGCCAAGGACTTCTACCTGCCCGGCATGCTCTACACCCTGGGGCTGAGCGTGGCGTACATCGTCACGGCGCTCGCCGGGGTGCCGCTGATCGGTCTGATCCTCGGCCCGGTCTTCAAGGAGAACCTCTCCTGGCGCACCCGCAACCCGGGCCGCAAGAAGGCGTACACCAAGGCCAGTTGGGCCTGGGGCCTGATCCTCTTCGCCAAGTGCGCGATCCTCTTCCCGCTGTACTGGTGGGCGGACACCACCCAGCTCGGCTGGGTCCTGGTCATCCTGAAGATCCCGCCGTTCCTGCTCGCGGTGTATCTGACCTGGGTGTTCCTGGCGAAGGCGCCGCCGCCCATCGACGTGTTCGCGGAGATGGAGGCGGAGGAGAAGGCCGAGGAGGAGCGCAAGGCGGCCGCCCTCGCGGCGGAGCGCGGCGAGACGCCGGGCGCGGCCGGTGCGGCGGACGGCCCGGCGGGACCCGCCGGAGCATCTGGTCCCGCTGGAGCGTCCGGACCCGCCAGAGCGTCTGGCCCCGCCGGAGCGTCCGGACCTGCCGGGGCGGCCGGACCCGCCGGACCGGCCGCGGGCCGGCACCGCCGGGAGGCGTAGCCGCCCAGCGCGGCCGTACGACGCCTTACGACGATACGACGACGGCGAGGGGCCGCCCGGAGATCTCCGAGCGGCCCCTCGCCGTCGTAAGAGCCGGAAGCTCCCGGAGGGCCTCAGCCCTCCAGGTCCGCGCGCCGCACCGACAGCAGGTCCTCCAGCTGCTCCTCACGGGCCTGCGCGGCCACGAACAGCAGTTCGTCGCCCGCCTCCAGCGAGTCCTCCTGCGACGGGGTGAGCACCCGGGTGCCGCGGATGATGGTGACCAGCGAGGTGTCCTCCGGCCACTGCACGTCGCCGACCTGGGTGCCGGCCAGCGCCGACTCCTCCGGCAGGGTCAGCTCGACCAGGTTGGCGTCGCCGTGGCTGAAGCGCAGCAGCCGGACCAGATCGCCGACGCTCACCGCCTCCTCCACCAGGGCGGACATCAGCCGCGGCGTGGACACGGCGACGTCCACGCCCCACGCCTCGTTGAACAGCCACTCGTTCTTCGGGTTGTTCACCCGGGCGACCACCCGCGGGACGCCGTACTCCGTCTTCGCCAGCAGGGAGACGACCAGGTTCACCTTGTCGTCGCCGGTCGCGGCGATCACCACGTTGCAGCGCTGCAGCGCGGCCTCGTCCAGGGACGTGATCTCGCAGGCGTCGGCCAGCAGCCACTCGGCCTGCGGCACGCGCTCGACCGAGATGGCGGTCGGCGCCTTGTCGACGAGAAGGACCTCGTGGCCGTTCTCCAGCAGCTCGGCCGCGATCGAACGACCGACCGCTCCGGCACCGGCAATGGCGACCCTCATCAGTGACCGCTCTCCTCTTCGGGGCCCTCGGCGAACGCCGCCTCGACCTTCTCCACCTCGTCCGTCCGCATCATCACGTGCACGAGGTCGCCCTCCTGCAGCACCGTCTGCGACGACGGGAGCATCGACTCGCCGAGGCGGGTCAGGAACGCCACCCGGACGCCCGTCTCCTCCTGCAGCTTGCTGATCTTGTGGCCGACCCACTTCGGGGAGGCGTGCACCTCGGCGAGCTGGACCCCGCCGGTGGGGTCGCGCCACAGCGGCTCCGCGCCCGAGGGCAGCAGCCGGCGCAGCATCTGGTCGGCCGTCCAGCGGACCGTGGCCACCGTCGGGATGCCCAGGCGCTGGTAGACCTCGGCGCGGCGGGGGTCGTAGATCCGGGCCGCGACGTTCTGCACGCCGAACATCTCGCGGGCCACCCGCGCGGAGATGATGTTGGAGTTGTCGCCGCTGGAGACGGCCGCGAAGGCGCCGGCCTCCTCGATGCCCGCCTCGCGCAGGGTGTCCTGGTCGAAGCCGATCCCGGTGACCCGGCGGCCGCCGAATCCAGGGCCCAGCCGGCGGAAGGCGGTGGGGTCCTGGTCGATCACGGCGACCGTGTGCCCCTGTTGCTCCAGGGTCTGGGCGAGAGCGGAACCCACTCTCCCGCAGCCCATGATGACGATGTGCACGACCGTCCTTCCGGTGTCAATAGCTACTGCTCAGCCCCATCAGGGTCTCAGACAGAGGGACAAGCTACACATGCCCGGTACGGGAGGGGCACCCCCGTGCCGCATCGCGGGACGCGTCCGACCTCCCGCCGCCGCGGACGGACGCCCGGCCGGGGCGGGAACGGACCGCTGCGCAGGCGCTCCGCGAGCGCGGGCGGACGGCTGCCTCCCGGGGCCTTGCACGGGCGTTCGAACCGCTCCGGCAGGCGTCTCCCGGACGGCCCGGAAGGCGCCGGGAGGCCCCGCAGGGCGCGCCCGGACCGGCCCGGAAGGCACCCGGGAGGCCCCGCAGGGCGCCCGGACCGGCCCGAACGGCGTCCGGAGGAGTCCCCGCACAGCGCCCGGACCGGCACGAAGGTGGTCCGGAGGTGCCCCCGCACAGCGCCCCGACCGGCCCGAACGGCGTCCGGAGGGAGCCCCCGCACAGCGCGCCCGGAGAAGGCCAAGGCCCCCGCACGCGCCCGGAGAGCCCCCCGCACGCGTCCGGAGAAGCCCGGAAGGCGTCCTATTCCGCCTCCGGCGCCCTGCGCCGAGTGATGCTGCGCACGCTGCGCAGGGTCAGGAATCCGAGGCCGAGCAGCGCTGCTGCGGCGCCGATCAGCTCCGCGGTCGGGGGCATGAGGACCTCCGGGTGTCGGCGCGGGCGAAGAATTCGCCGGGAATTCAGCCATCTAGGCACGGCTCCCCCCTCACCTGCGGAATCCGTCGCCCCGGCCGCCGCCGATTTCACTCGTGAGGCAGATCTCGGGTGGCAGGTGGGCGAGCCTCAGTTCGAAGCCCTACGATCCTCTGTTGTGTCCAAACTGACCGACGTGCCCAAACGGATTCTGATCGGGCGCGCACTGCGCAGCGACCGGCTGGGGGAGACCCTTCTGCCGAAGCGCATCGCACTACCCGTCTTCGCCTCCGACCCGTTGTCCTCCGTGGCGTACGCGCCCGGCGAGGTCCTGCTGGTGCTGTCCATCGCGGGCGTGTCGGCGTACCACTTCAGCCCGTGGATCGCGGTGGCGGTCGTGGTGCTGATGTTCACCGTGGTCGCCTCCTACCGGCAGAACGTGCACGCCTACCCGAGCGGCGGCGGCGACTACGAGGTCGCGACCACCAACCTCGGCCCCAAGGCGGGTCTCACGGTCGCGAGCGCGCTGCTCGTCGACTACGTCATGACCGTGGCCGTGTCGATCTCCTCCGGCATCGAGAACCTCGGCTCGGCCGTGCCGTTCGTCGTCGAGCACAAGGTGCTGTGCGCGGTCGCCGTGATCGTGCTGCTGACGCTGATGAACCTGCGCGGGGTGCGCGAGTCGGGCACGCTGTTCGCGATCCCGACGTACGTGTTCGTGGCCGGCGTCTTCATCATGATCGTGTGGGGCGCGTTCCGCGGCCTGGTCCTCGACGACACCATGCGCGCGCCGACCGCCGACTTCCACATCAAGGCCGAGCACCAGGGACTGGCCGGCTTCGCGCTGGTCTTCCTGCTGCTGCGCGCCTTCTCCTCCGGTTGTGCGGCGCTCACCGGCGTGGAGGCGATCTCCAACGGCGTCCCGGCCTTCCGCAAGCCCAAGGCCAAGAACGCCGCGACCACGCTGGCGATGATGGGCCTGCTGGCCGTGACGATGTTCTGCGGCATCATCGGCCTCGCCATGACGACGAAGGTCCACATGGCCGAGAACCCGGCCACCGACCTGCTCCGCCAGGGCGTCCCGCTCGGCTCCGGCTACGTCCAGAACCCGGTGATCTCCCAGGTCGCCGAGGCCGTCTTCGGCAAGGGCAGCTTCCTGTTCGTGGTCCTCGCGGCGGCCACGGCGCTGGTCCTGTTCCTCGCGGCGAACACGGCGTACAACGGCTTCCCGCTGCTCGGCTCGATCCTCGCCCAGGACCGCTACCTGCCGCGCCAGCTGCACACCCGCGGCGACCGCCTCGCCTTCTCCAACGGCATCGTCCTGCTGGCGGGCGCGGCGACCCTGCTGACCGTGCTGTACGGTGCGGACTCCACGCGGCTGATCCAGCTGTACATCGTCGGCGTGTTCGTGTCCTTCACGCTCAGCCAGATCGGCATGGTCCGGCACTGGAACCGCCACCTGGCCACCGAGCGCGACGAGACCAAGCGGCGGCACATGATCCGCTCGCGCGCCATCAACGCCTTCGGCGCCTTCCTCACCGGCCTGGTGCTGGTCGTCGTGCTGCTGACCAAGTTCACCCACGGCGCGTGGGTGGCCCTGCTCGGCATGTGCATCTTCTTCGCGACGATGACGGCGATCCGCAAGCACTACGACCGCGTCTCGGAGGAGATCGCCGCCCCCGAGGGCCCCAGCGACGACATGGTCCGCCCCTCGCGCGTGCACTCCGTCGTCCTCATCTCCAAGATCCACCGCCCCACGCTGCGCGCGCTGGCCTACGCCAAGCTGATGCGCTCGGACACCCTGGAGGCGCTCACCGTCAACGTCGACCCGGCGGAGACGAAGGCGCTGCGCGAGGAGTGGGAGCGGCGCGGCATCGACGTGCCGCTCAAGGTGCTCGACTCGCCCTACCGCGAGGTCACCCGCCCGGTGATCGAGTACGTCAAGGGGCTGCGCAACGAGTCCCCGCGCGACGCGGTCTCCGTGATCATCCCGGAGTACGTCGTCGGCCACTGGTACGAGCACCTGCTGCACAACCAGAGCGCGCTGCGGCTGAAGGGCCGGCTGCTGTTCACGCCGGGCGTCATGGTGACCTCGGTGCCCTACCAGCTCGCCTCCTCCGAGGCGGCGAAGCTGCGGGCCCGCAGGCGCCAGGACTGGAGCGCGCCGGGCGCGGTGCGGCGGGGGCCGGCCCAGGACCGGCCGAAGGAGTCGCCGACGGCGAAGGGCTGAGGTCCGCGGCGGGGGCGGCCCGGAGAGCGTTCCGGGCCCAAGGCCTGCGGACCGTCCGCGCCGACCGGCTGGCGGGCCGATCGGTGGACCGGCTGGCGGGCCGATCGGTGGACCGGCTGGTGGACTGGCCGGTGGACCCGCCTCGTGGTGAACGGCCGGACGACACCCACGTAGACTGGTGGGCTGTTGTCCGGCCGTTTCCCGCTTTCCGATCTGGAGTCACCCCACCATGCAGGCAGAACCGAAGAAGACGCAGGTGGGGCCGGAGACGGACACGCTGGTGGGGCAGGAGTACGAGGTCGAGATCGGCCCCGTCGCCCACGGCGGCCACTGCATCGCCCGCACCGACGAGGGCCAGGTGCTGTTCGTGCGGCACGCGCTGCCCGGCGAGCGGGTCGTGGCGCGGGTCACCGAGGGCGAGGAAGGGGCGCGCTTCCTGCGCGCGGACGCGGTACGGATCCTGGAGGCGTCCAAGGACCGTATCGAGGCCCCGTGCCCCTACGCCGGCCCCGGCCGGTGCGGCGGCTGCGACTGGCAGCACGCGAAGCCGGGCGCGCAGCGGCGGCTCAAGGGCGAGGTGATCGCCGAGCAGCTGAAGCGGCTGGCGGGCCTGACGCCCGAGGAGGCCGGCTGGGACGGCACGGTGATGCCGGCCGAGGGCGACAAGCTGCCCGCGGGCGAGGTCCCGCAGTGGCGCACGCGCGTGCAGTACGCGATCGACCCGGCCACCGGCCACGCCGGCCTGCGCCGCCACCGCTCGCACGAGGTGGAGCCGATCGAGCACTGCATGATCGCGGCGGAGGGCGTCAGCGAACTCGGCGTCGAGCAGCGCGACTGGACGGGCATGGAGTCCGTCGAGGCGATCGCGGCCACCGGCTCGCAGGACCGCCAGGTGATCCTCACCCCGCGCCCCGGCGCCCGCCTCCCGCTGGTCGAACTCGACAAGCCGGTCTCGGTCCTCCGGGTCGACGAGAAGACCGGCGGCGTCCACCGCGTCCACGGCCGCCCCTTCGTCCGCGAGCGCGCGGACGGCCGCACCCACCGGGTGGGCGCCGGCGGTTTCTGGCAGGTCCACCCGAAGGCGGCGGACACCCTGGTCAAGGCGGTCATGCAGGGCCTGCTGCCGCGCAAGGGCGACATGGCGCTCGACCTGTACTGCGGCGTGGGTTTGTTCGCGGGCGCCCTGGCCGACCGGATCGGCGAGAAGGGGGCCGTCCTCGGCATCGAGTCCGGCAAGCGCGCCGTGCAGGACGCCCGGCACAACCTCGCCGACTTCCCGCGCGTGCGGATCGAGCAGGGCAAGGTCGAGTCGATCCTGCCGCGCACCGGCATCACCGAGGTCGACCTGATCGTCCTCGACCCGCCCCGCGCCGGCGCCGGCCGCCAGACGGTCGCCCACCTCACCTCCCTCGCCGCCCGCCGCATCGCCTACGTCGCCTGCGACCCGGCAGCCCTGGCCCGAGACCTGGCCTACTTCCGCGAGGGCGGCTACCGGGTACGCACCCTGCGGGCGTTCGACCTGTTCCCGATGACGCATCATGTGGAGTGCGTGGCGATTCTCGAACCGGCCGTAAAGGGCTCCTGACCTGCGGTTTTGTGTGTGCGCATTATGTGCGTTGTGGGCGTTACGGGCGATATCTTGACGCTGAAATGACGCTCGTGACGCTCATTTGACGCTCGTTCTGATGGGGTGTCAGGCGGTGTCGGCAGGACAGATCCTGTCGAGATGGCGAGCATCGATGGGGCGCCGAGGGCAGGCGACGCCGAGCGCAGACCTACTGAGTCATGCTGATCAGATGTCCCGGAAGAGACATGGCGACCCTGTGACCTGCCACGCTGGCGAACTGTGCCCCGCTGACCTGCGCGAATGACCTTTCGGCTGTTTCACGCTCGTGCCGGTTGATGGGGCCGGAAGTCCCAGAAAAGTCCCAGAGGGCTCCCACTGCTGATGCACGACCTTTCGGCTCTATACGGCAGCACGGACTCCTCGAACGCCCCGTTGTCGATGAGGATGCTGGCACCTGGATGGCGAGCGACTGGCGCTCGGCCGATGCTTTGCGGGATCGTGGGCTCCTGATGATCGACGACGACTCTGCGGTTGCAGGCGGCAGTGAGCCGGCGGAGCCTGCCAAGCCTCGGAGGCCCTACAGCGAGCGGCCCGTCGCGCGGGCCCGGCGGGCGAAGGCCCAGGAGCTGATCGACCGGCTCGTCGCCGAGGGGCGCGTCCGGATCACTGATCCCGATGGCGACGAGGTCGCGGAGTGGCGGCGCGTCGTCAACTACGCGAAGCGGCACGGCCTGGAGCCAGCGGGCAAACGCATCGAGAAGGCCCCATACGGCGGACCTGGGCTGGAGTTGTTCCTCGCGGAGGGCCCGCATCCCAACGCGCGGAGTCAGAGACCCCAGGCGGGCGGGGGCCTGGTGCATGTCCCCGTGCGACTGGTGCACCCGCATCCGGTGGTGGCTGCGCTGAAAGACGACGAAAGTCGGCTGGTGATGCCGCATGCGCAGCGCCGTAGGTCGCTCTTGCTGCTGCAGGGTCTGGCGGCTGAGGCGGTACGGCGGGGGTACGAGGTGCGGAAAGCCGGGTCGTCCTTCTTCCCGCGTGAGGGCGGAGTGGACGTCGCTGTCGCCAGCTTCGCGTATACGATCACCGTCAGGCAAGAGTTCCCGGAGTCCGCGGATCCGGAGCGCTCCGCTCGTCTTGTCGTGGAGCTTGCCCATGGTCTGACCGGTCGGCCCGGTCGTTGGCGGGACCGGAAGAACTGGGCGCTTGAAGAAGCCCTGGGTGTGATCCTTGGAGAGATGGAGGCACGAGCGGTAGAGGACGCTCGGCGCCGGCAGGATGAGCAGCAGGCTAGGGCAGAACATGAAGCTCGCTGGCAAGCGGCCATGGAGGGGGCGAAGGAACAAGCTGTTCGCGAGCAACTCGCCCAGGTGCTTCGCGAAGAGGCCGGGCGCTGGCAGGAGGCCGCTGTCCTCCGTGAGTACTGCGTGGCATTGGAACGTCGTATCGGCGAGTTGGCCGGTGCTGTGGACGAGTCGGTACTGGACTCGGCCTGTCGCTGGTTGGAGTGGGCAAGGGGCCACGTGAGGTCGATGGACCCCTTGGACGGGCTTCCTGAGATGCCGCACACACGTGAACCCACGCCGGAGGAGCTCAAGCCGTACCTCAAGGGATGGAGCTCCTACGGACCGGAACGGCGTAACGGACGGTGATGGGATCGACCGGACGAAGGTGCGGCTGGGACGATGGCGGTGTCTGATCCGCGTATGGTCCGGATTCTTGGTCAGGAGTGGGCGCAGCTCGGAGGTGCGGAAGAGCACGCATCTGATGCGGGCCGGGCTCTGCGGACCCCCAGGAAGCGAAGAGACCGTCATGAAGTTGTCTACTGAGGTGCCTTGACCTGCGGCGATGGGGTCAGCATCATCCCTGATCTGCGCAGATGAACCTTTCGGCATCTTTTAGGAGCCGTCTTGCTTTGTGCGGCCGATCCTCCCCAGAGCCGCTCGTACTCCCCAGATTCTCCCCAGCGGAAGACCGCGACTGGGGATCTAGTAGCGTAATGCACAGGCTGGGAGGCGCCCCGTAGATATTGCGGAGGGTAGTCGAGACGATTGCTGGGCATCTGCGTGTGCGCGGCGCGGTCGCGATCAACAGTCACCCGGAGGGCGGCAGCCACGCGGGATGAAGGCTTCGTCGCCGGTGCCCAGTTCGGCGTTGCGATCCTCGGCCGCCCCGAAGGGCGACCGCCATGCCCCTCCGGCCGCGACGAGGAGTCGCGTCGAGCAGTTGCAATCTCCGGCCGCCTCTAAGGACGACCGCCATCCGAGGAGGATCTCTGCCGGAATCTCCAAGCCGGTGGCGTTGCGATCCTCGGCCACCCCGAAGGGCGACCGCCATCAACCCCCTGGCCGAGGCCCGCATCTCGCCGCTGGTGTTGCGATCCTCGGCCGCCTCGAAGGGCGACCGCCATCGGGCCCAGCGCTGCCACGCCTCGGTGGTCGCGGCGTTGCGATCCTCGGCCTTCCTGAAGGGCGCCAGTCATCCGGGAGCAGTTCCGAATTCGGCCTTCTTGACCATGTTGCGATCCTCGGCCGCCTCGGAAGGTGACCGCCACTTAGGGTCGAGCGCGATGCCGCGCCAACTCATCGAGTCGTTGCGATCCTAAGTTGCTCCGAAGGGTGATCACCATCCTGCTCTGCGGCCGATTGCTCCAGACCATCGAGCGATTGCGATCGTTGGACGCATGAGAAACGATCACAGCGCCGCAAGCGCATTGGTTGAGATGCTACTCGGTGGTCTGAATGGTCATGCAGGGGGTTCGATGCCTCGTTGGTAGTGGTAGGAGCCAACCCACTGTTGCAGGTCACCGGCGATTGCGATGGTGTGGCCGGTGTTGATCGCCAGTTCCAGTTCCCGTTTGGGAATGGATGCCATGTGTTCCTGCAGGACGCGGTAGGTCGCCGGCGTCGGCAGGCCGCAGCGGAGCTGGTCGACTGCCTTCTGGGCGGCCTGTCGGGCTTCTTCTTCGAGGTGGGGGCGGATGACGACTACGGCCACGGAGTGTTCGTTGTCGATCATCCGCATTCTGTGTGCGACCTCCGGGTAGTGCAGCTTTGCTCGCAGCGCTTCGATGACTTCTCCGGTGGCTCCGTTGGGGTCCTTGGAGTGTTGTCCTGCTTGGAGGCGGTAGCGGTGTTGGTAGTACGAGCGGAGGACGTCCAGATTGTCGGGATCGGCCAGCCCGTCGCCGAAGCGGCAGGAGGCTGCTGCGATGGCGCACGTGTTGTAGACCATCTCCGGTTTGAGGCCGTCCTGGGGGTCGAAGATGGTCATGATGCTGTCGTTCGCTGGGCGTTTGCCCTCGCGGTTGATTCGTCCGGCGGCCTGTTGTTCTGACTCTGGTGTTGATCTGGCGCGGTATCCGCGGGGGAAGTCGAGGTTGACGCCGGCTTCGATGAGAGAGGTCGACACGAGGAGGGTTTCCAGGCCCTTCTCCAGACGTTGTTTCGTCGCTTGGATGGTTTCTCGGCGGTGGCTGCCGGTCATGCGGGTCGATAGGTGCAAGATGCCTGGGTCTTCGTCGCGGTTCGTACCGAGCCAGATGCGATGGATCCGACTGGCGTCCTTGGTTCCGTTGACCACGACGAGGGCCTGGTCGTGCTCGGCCGCCTCGGCGGCGATGTTTGCGAGGGTCACGCCCGGGCCGGTCCGCCACTCGTACCTGACCCGGCGCAATTGTTCGAAGAGCGGTGTGGGGTCGGCGACGACGTCACGTTGTGGGAGGCCGGAGCGCCAGGGGTTCAGTGCAGCGAGTTCCGGCTGGGTCGCCGATGACAGCACGAGGGTCACGCCGTAGTGCTCCACGAGTTCCCGCAAGCCCGAGAGGATCGGGGTCAGGAGCCTGTCGGGGAGAGCCTGGACCTCGTCCAGGACGATCACGGAGTTGGCGAGCCGGTGGAGCCGGCGGGTGGCCCAGGGGGTGTTGCCGAAGATCGTTTCGATCAGGCGGACGGTGGTGGTGACGATGAAGGGGGCGTCCCAGTTCTCGGTCCCCAGTTTCGCCCACCGGTTCGGCTGACCACCCTTCTGGCCGTGGCGCACGTTCGTCGAGGGGGTGGCGGACTGCGGTGCTTCGACGTTCACGGCTGAATGGTGTTCCAGCACCACCGGCGGTCCTTGCTCCGGGTCCAAGAGACTTCGGTACTCCGCCGCGTTCTGCTCGGTGATCGAGATGAACGGAACGGCGACGATGACGCGCCGCAGTCCATGCAGGGAAGCGTGGCGGAGGGCGAAGCCCCCACCGGTGAACGTCTTTCCCGCGCCGGTCGGAAGGTGCAGCCGGTACACGCCCGGCTTGCCGGCGGCAGCTTCAAGTGCCTCCTGGTAGACGTTTTCGCGGAGCTTGTCCAGCCAGGAGGCTCCCCTAGAGCGCTGACGTTCGCCAATGGCCTCCTGTCGGCGGGCCTCGTACCGCTCCGACAGCTCATCCATCCCGACGTGCGGCCTGATGTGCGTGCCGGGCCTGAAGTGGGCGGCGGTATCGAGCCGGTCGGCATCGACCACGGCCGAGTAGGTCATGCGGACTAGCATCTCCACAGCGACCTTGTCACGGGGGTCGAGCCAGTCTGGGACGGCCGGGCATGAGCCGTCCAGGATTTCCGGCATGACCGCGGCGACGCGATGGATGGCTTCGTCCACCTCGCTGGAGTCGGCCATCAAGGCTTTCAGCCGGAGCCGGACTTCCAACCACGCGGACAGACCAGTGTGGTGTCCCTCGATCACACCGGCACAGGGCAGCAGAACGGGGACCTGCTCGGCCGCCCGACCGAACAGGAAGGTCCCGGCGTCGTTGTGCGAGGGCCGTCTGACCTTGCGGCCGGTGGTGGCTTCCTCGATCAACCCCTCCTGCCACGCACAGGCTCCTTTGCCCGTGTCGTGGTCGCGTCCGAGCCGGTAGGCGAGGTCCCCGCCGCCCCATGGCTCTGCGAACCGACAGGCCAGCTCGCCCGTACCGCGTGCGTGGTCTTCATACCAGTGCCAATTTCCTAGATGGCCGGGCGAGTGAGCCACGAGCCTGCCCTCATGGACCGGCATTGAGCCGCCTAACGCATCAAGTTCCTTGCTGACAAGCATATTTGACTTTCCATCGGTTATGCGCTGAGATCCGACCAGATCGCCGCATACCCCTCGAATCGCACAGTGCAGACCTCGGGGCCGTGCGACGTAAGGAAGCTAGCCGTAGGCACTGACAACGGCCTGCGCCAGCAGGCAAGGAAGGGAACACGTGCATGATTGCTTCACGCCCCCGAAGGCACCGCGAGGAGAGGGCTGAACGGCCACTTCATGTCCAGGTGGAGGCATGGGGACCGCTGGCTTGCTTCACTCGTCCGGAACTCAAAGTCGAACGTGTTTCCTATCCGACCATGACCCCTTCTGCGGCGAGGGGACTGCTGGAGGCCATCTTCTGGAAGCCGGAGATGACCTACCGGGTCGAGCGGATCGAACAGCTCAAGCCGGTGAGGTGGACCCGCTTCCGGCGCAACGAGGTCAACAACTCGATCATCACCAAGAACGCCTACGAAAGCCTGCGGGCCAACAACGGCTATTACTACGACGTCGCCGAAGACCGCGGCCAGCGGGTCACCGTCGCCTTGAGCGACGTCGCCTACCGCATTCACGCGACGATCCGCGCCACCGACCGATGTGCCGCACCCCTGCCGAAGTACCGCGATCAGTTCGACCGTCGAGTCGCACGCGGCGCCTGCTACGAGCAGCCCCATTTCGGCTGCCGCGAGTTCGCAGCCTTCTTCGGGCCCCGCGGATCGGTGGAGGAGGCCGGCGTGGTCACGGCCGCCGATCAGGCGAGCATTCCGCCCATCGACGAGCTCGGGCTGATGCTCCACCACATTGAGTACCTTCCGAAGGGCAAGGAGCGCTACCACTGGTTCCAGGCCAGCCTCGAGCACGGTGTTCTCCACGTGCCCGACCGCCCGCTCGCCCCTGCCGAGGT
The DNA here is from genome assembly GCF_019890635.1 of Streptomyces sennicomposti. Taxonomy (GTDB): domain Bacteria; phylum Actinomycetota; class Actinomycetes; order Streptomycetales; family Streptomycetaceae; genus Streptomyces; species Streptomyces sennicomposti. The sequence continues at coordinate 106,643 of NZ_JAIOAB010000001.1, read as the reverse complement.
CAGTGGTATGCCCGGCGCCGAGGGACGTGCCTCCGTGGAGGGGGTGGTCTGAAGTGCTGTTGCAGAGTCTCGTCCGGCAAGCCGACAGCCGCCAGGGCGACACCCCCGAGTATTACCTCGCGCGCCGGGTCATGTGGCAGATCGACCTGTCCAGCACGGGGACGGGGAGAGCCGAGCCGCTGGTCATCGACCTCCGTCAGGAACAGCGGAGGATCACCGCCCCGTACACCGGACGCTCCGGGTCCAAGCCAGTACCGATCCTGTTTGCCGACACCGCGCAGTTCGCGCTTGCCCATCCCGGCCTGGTCAAAGGGCCGGACGGGGAGAAGGTCCTCCCGGTCAACTCTGCCGACGTCGCCAAGGCGAGGACCCGGCACGCCGCCTACCGTGCGCTGGTTATTTCCTGGTGCAACGACCACCCCCGCCTTCCCCAGGCGCAGGCGGTGGCCGCATGGCTGAGGAGCCACGCTCCGACCGCCTGGCCGCTGGAGATGGACAAGGACCACCTCGTCGCCATCAGCGTGGACGGCGAGTGGGTCCACGATCTGCCGGAAGCCAGGCGTTGGTGGGCCGACAAGGTCAAGAAGGCGAAGAGCGGGAAGACGGGCAAGGCGAACAGGGGACTCTGCCTCGTGTGCGGACACGTCATGCCCTTGCTGTCCACGCTCCCGGTTCCCATCAAGGGCATCCCCAACTCCGGAATGAACACCCAGCTGGTCTGCCTCAACCAGCCCGCCCACTTCCGGGCCGGCACAAAGCAGCTCGGTGCCACCCCCATCTGCGTCGACTGCGGCACCAAGTCCGCCACCGCCCTGAATACACTGCTCGCCGACCCCGAACACCGCGCCTTCGCCGACGACTCCGCCATCGTCTGGTGGACCCGCGACCCCGACACCGACACGTCCATGTGGACCCTGCGCGACCCCCAGCCCGAGGAGGTAGCCCAGCTCGTCGCCGGAGTCCGCCACCCCCAGCGGGGACGAGACGCCCTGGCAGTCCTCGACGAGGACGCCTTCCACGCCCTCACCCTGCGGGTGAACACCAACAGGGTCATCGTCGCCGACTGGATCACCATCCCCGTCCCCGAACTGAAACGGAGACTCGGAACCTGGTTCGCCGACCAACAGACCTGGGACGGGTGGAACAACACCTACACCTACTGGTCGGTCTGGCGACTCGCCCTCGCCTGCGCCCGCTGGGACAAGCGCAAGAACAAGTACGTCGACACCACCGTCCCCAAACACCTGCAGGCCGATCTCACCAAAGCCGCGCTCCACGGCGCCGCACCACCGGCCCACCTCCTGCCGGTCCTCCTGCAGCGCATCCGCGCCGACCACCGCCTCGACCGACCCCGCATCGCCCTGCTTCGCCTCGCCCTGATCCGTACGACAACTCGCCACAAGGAGCTTTGTGTGCCCCAGCTGAACTCGCAGTCGACCGAGCCCGGCTACGTATGCGGACGGATCATGGCCATGCTCGAAGCGATCCAGCGCAAGGCCATGCCCAAGGTCAACACCACCATCACCGACAAGTACCTGAGCACCGCAGTCGTCTCCCCCCGAGCCGTCCTCACCCGCCTTCGCATCGGAGCACGACCGCACCTGCGCACCATTGCCCGCACAAGTGGACCCGCGGCCAAGGCCATGGACAGCAGACTGCGGGACGCCTTCGACCTGCTCGACACCATCCCCGCCCACCTGAGCACCGAACAACAGGCCCTGTTCATCCTCGGCTACGACCACCAGCGAGCCCACTCCGCACGCGCGGCGGCAGAAGCCATCAAGGCACGGGAAGCTGGCAAGGAACTCGCCGGCGAACAGCAAGCGGACGCCCTCCCCGAAGCCTCAGCCGAGGACACGGAGTCCTCGGACAACACCCTCTGGTAACACCCCGCCTCCGCCAGCTCACGACAGCGCCACAGTCCCGGAAGGACACCGATCACAACCATGACCGACGCGCACATGGACCCCACCCGCAAGCACGACTACGTCTTCCTTATCGACGTCAAGGACGGCAACCCCAACGGTGACCCCGACGCCGACGGCATGCCCCGGACCGACCCCATCACCGGCCAGGGCCTCATCACCGACGTCGCCCTCAAGCGCAAGATCCGCAACACCATCACTCTCGTCCACCAGGGCAAACCCGGCTTCGAGATGTACGTCGAACAGGGCGTCGCCCTGAACCCGCAGATTCAGCGTGCCTACATCGAAGGGGGCGCCAAGGAGGGCCAGACCGCCACCGCGCAGGAGTGGATGATCCGCAACTTCTACGATGTGCGCCTGTTCGGAGCCGTCATGTCCGTAGGTGACCAGAAGAAGCACGCGGGAAGGGCTCGCGGGCCCATGCAGGTCACTTTCTCCCGCTCCATTGACCCCATCACCCCGCTTGAGGCCGGCATCACCCGTGTCGCCCCGAACAAGCCCGAAGACCTGGCCAAGGGCAAGGTTACCGAGATGGGCAACAAGCGCTACGTCCCTTACGGGCTCTACCGCGGCCACGGCTTCTACTCCGGAGCCCTCGGCGCCAAGGCTGGAGTCACTCCGGAAGATCTCGCCGCCTACTGGCAGGCCCTGACCATGATGTTCGACCACGACCGGGCGTCCTCCCGCGGCGAAATGGCCATCCGCGGCCTGTACGTCTTCTCCCACGACGACGCCTACGGACGAGCCCCCGCCCACAAGCTCTTCGACCTCATCCGCATCAAACCCCTCGGCCACAGCGAGGCACGATCCTGGCACGACTACACCGACCGCATCACCATCGACGAAGACAAGGTTCCCGCCGGGGTGACCCTGAGCCGGCTCATCGACTGAACTTGCTCTCTGGGCGGCCTAGGATCGCAACGCTGATTGGCTCATGGGACTTCCCGTGGGATGGGTCACTGGCGGTCGCCCCTTTAAAGGCGACCGAGGGTCGCAACGCCGTCAAGAAGACCGAACTCGGCGTTAAGCCCGGTCTGGAGGTCGGTCTCCAGGGCCGGAACATGCTGCAGTACGAGATGGCAATGCCGTTTCAAAGTCCCTTGCGGGCCCTCCGGGGGTGACCGAGGATCGAAACGTGTCTGAACTCTGGGCTGCTCAGCTCCCGCCCGACTTGCGGTCGCCCTCCGGATGTGGACGCAAGTCCCATCCGCAGGCCGCGGATCGCAATCAAACGATCGAACGCAAAGTGCTGGAGCCGCTCCACGAGCAGCGGTCGCTACCCCAGGGCGCAGGGGATCACAACTAACGTGCCACGTAAGCGATGGATATGTGCATGGATGTGGCGGTCGCTTTCCAGGGCGGCCGAGGGTCGCAACACCATGACCACGCGTATTGACGCGCTGATGACAGAACCTGGAGGTCGCCCTCTGGGGCGGCCGAAGAACGCAACACCGACGTGTACGGCTTCCATCCCAGCTTCTCGACGGCAAGGTGACGGTCGCCCTACGGGGTGGCTAAGGATCGCAACCTGCTCATGGTCGCCGGCAACTACAAGGCGGCGATATGGCGGTCGTCCTTCAAGGCGGCCAAGGATCGCAACCTCGTCGCACCAGCCACCTGGGGCCAGGGCGTCGACATGGCGGTCGCTGGAGCGGCCGAGGATCACAACGACGGATCATGCTCCGGTTAGCTGCCTGACGGCAGGATGATGGTCGTTCTTCTGGGCGGCCGAGGATCGCAATGTCTCCAGGTCCCACGCCCACGCCCGCATCTTGGGCGTGGCGGTCGCCCTTAAGGGCAACCGAGGATCGCAACGTGATGTTGTCGACGACGCACAGGCGCGGTATGCACCGTGGCGCTCCCCCTCTGGGACGAGCGAGGATCGCAACGCCGTGTTATGGGGGAAGGGTGCCAACGGCAAGATCGTGGCGGTCGCCCCTCCGGAGCGACCGCGGATCACAACAGCAGCCGGTCTTGACGACGGGGGCCCCGCGGATCCGGCGGTCGCCCTTCGGGGCGGCCGAGGATCGCAACTGCGTCCCCGACCGACCGGCGATCATCACGACCTCGCATGATTGGACGCCCTCCGGGGTGGCTGAGGATCACAATCAAGTAGACGGCTGCTCGGTGCCCTGGTCCGAGTTCGGCGGTCACACTCCGGGTGAGCGAGGATGGCAACAGCCCGCACCAGCGCCGCCAGAGGTTGTCGGTGTTGTGGCGGTCGCCCTCCGGGACGACCGAGATTCGCAATGCCGAAGAATGCATCGCGCTCGTGAACCGGAGCGTGGACTGGCGGCCCCCGAGGCGGCCGAGAATCGTAGCGCCCCCTTTCCTCAAAGCACCCCGAAAAACTGCTCAGCCGGCAGCCACCTCTTCGAGGTGGCCGAGGATCGCAACCGCGTCTGATCACGCGACACCACCGCGATCTGCACCCATGGCAGTCGCCCTCCGGGACGACCGAGGATCGTAACAGCCGATGCCTCGCTCTATCCGGTTCGTCGTTGCCTGGCGGGCCGAGAATCGCAATGACGGTAGCCGCACAGTCGCTGGCATCGTCACCGTGGGATGGCGGTCACCCCCTCTGGGGTGGCCGAGGATCGCAACGGATCAGTCGGGATCACGTACTCCGGATACTGGGCCACGGGCCGGCCTCCAAGGCGACCAAGGATCGCAACCGGAAGGGTTGTGTCTTTGACGAGATGATTTCTAGCCTCGCGGTCGCTCTTTGGGTGACCGAGGATCATAACGCTGAGTTCGGCCACTGTCACACCTTGGTGGAGTACCGGCGGTCGCCCTCCGAGGGGGCCGAGGACTACAACACCGCGAGGACGAGCGGGTGAGGCTCGGACCGCGTCGCTGGCGGTCGCCCTCCAGGGCGGACCGAGGATCACAACATCGAAATCACCAGGTAAGCCGCGCCAGGAAGGTTCTGTCTTGAGCGGTCGCCCAGGGCGTCCGAGGATAGCAACGTCAACAGCGCGTGGGGCCAGGAGGCCATCGCCAACAGGGTGGTCGTCCTTCGGGACGGCTGAGGATCGCAACGGTCCCCTCGCCCGCCACATCCACCACACCAGCGGCGGTCGCGGTCACCCTGTGGGGTGGCCGGGGGTCACAACCCCGCCTACGAGGACACCACGGCCGCGCTGCGGTCGGATGACGGTCGCCCTGCGGGGCGGCCGAGGATCGCAACTTCGACGGCTCCAAGTCCGATTACACCACCGGCTTGGTCTGGCGGTCGCTCTCCGGAGCAGCCGAGGGTCGCAGTTGGAAGCCTCCGCTGCAGTCGGCCGTGGCGGTCGACCTGTGGGTCGGCCAAGGAGCGCAACCACAGGCCCCGTGCCGGAATGCCGAGCTGCTCACGCATGGCGGGTGCCCTTGGGGGCGAAACTGAGGACCGCAATATCGAAGACCTTTTCGACGAGAGCATGTGGAGCCGCATGGCAGTTGCCCTTCGGTCGGCCGAGGATCGCAACGGCACCACCAACCCTGAGAACCCGGACCACTGGCTAAGGGCGGTCGTTCTCTGTGATAGCCGAGGATCGCACGACACATGCCCCAACGTGCGGCACCATAACGCAAGGGTGACAGCCGTCCTTCGGGATTGCCGAGGATCACAACGAAAACGGCTACTTCGGTCTGCCAATCCGCACCACCGTCGTGGTGGTCCTAAGGGATGGCCGAGGATCGCAACGGCCGTATATTCGGCCAGTACGCGGCTGTGAGTGAGGGCGGTCAGTTCTCCTGGGCGACCGAGAATCGCAACATACGCCTCACGGAAGGGGCGGCGTCGGCACCAAGTCGCGCTCGTTTTCCACGACGGGCGGGGATCGCAACACCGAGGCCATCAAGTCTCGCGTCATCTACGACATCAAGGGGCAGTCCTCCAGGGGGCCGTAACGGGGTGGGCGGTGGCGGGATCACCGGCAGCTGATCGACGTGATCGCGTTCAAGTACCGCACCGGCACGCCATGGATGGACCTGCCCGAGTAGGGCGCCGACCACCGGCTGCAGAAGTGGGCCGCCGACGGCACCTGGGAGAAGGTCTTGACGGTCGCCCTCCGGAGCGGCCAAGGGGCGCAACCGGAGCGCTGCGGATTCTCCCGACATAGGGGTGTAAGCGGTCGCTTTTCGCAGCGACCGAGGGTCGAAACGAGGTCGCCGTGAACGTCTCGCGTCAGAACGGCAAGCAGGGGTCGTCCTCCCGGGCGGCCGAGGATCGCAACGTGTAGGTCCGGGTGCCGGTCAGGACCATGGTGCCGTGGCCGGTCTTCATCCCGGGGCGGCTGAGGATCGCTGCGACCCATTCATGCCGAGCAGCACCGCCAACTACGCGAGTGTCGGCCGTTATTGGACGGTCGAGGGTCGCAACGAACGCATGATTCGCGGCAAGTACGTAGGTTGTGTCGCGGCGATGGTTCTCCAGGGCGGCTGGGGATCGCAACTGATAGATGCCGGACTGGTTTCCCTCCACAATATTGCGGGGCCCTCAGAGCCGGCACGGGTCGAAACGACCGACTCGACGACCACATACATGACTTCAACGTACGTGGCTGTCGCCTTCAGGGGGACCGAGGGTTGCGACGTGGGCCTCTTCACCGCCGTACGGGCGCCCTCGCCGTGTGGCGGTCTTCCTGCGGCGGCGATTGCCCATCTCTTGGGGCGAGCGCTTAGAAGGCACTGGGTGGGTGGGGGAGTGGGGTGGCTCTGACCTGCGCGAACGCACTTGGGTGTCGGTCGTTTCCGAAAACTTCGCGCGTTTTCGGGACGACGAGGGGTTGGTGGCGGCAGTGGCCGCGGGTCGGTATCACGGCCGCCGCATGCCCGCCCTACGGTGCTGCATCGCCGTTTACAGGGCCCACTACGCCTCGATAGTGAATGCCGCTTCGTATCCGTCGTCGATCTTGATGTCCTCGTACACGATGGTCTGGCATAGGCGATTCCACCGGTTGCCTAGCAGAACAGCAAGCCCCATGGGGCAGGCGAGGAAGAGGTGCATTCGGCGGACTCGGCGGGTGGAGCGGCGTAGGTGGTCGCGGATGCCGACGGCCAGGGCGTTGGCGGCGGTGCTGTCGGGGACGGAGCCGTCGTTTGCTGTGCCGCTCGGCGGGGTGAGGACGATGAGCTTGCTGACGGGGAGGTTCTGCTCGCGCAGGTACTCCAAAACGTCCTCAGTGGGGTCCGTCGCGACGGCGATGGCGACAGCGATCTCGTCGCCTTGGCCGATCTCGTACTCAGTGACTCCGGGGGTCTGGGCAGCGATGAACGGGTCGTTGGTGGACCAGAGCTGGCTGCCAGCCCTCCCGCGCTGCAATGCCGCGAGGTCGGTGCCGGTGACCATGCGGAAGGTGGTGCCCACCAGGAAGGCCGGCGCGAGACGGATGCTGCCCGTGACGGAGACGGCGGTTGTTCCAGCGGGCAGGCGTCCCGGCGCGGCCTCGATGTCTGCCTGCAGCTGGGCCCAGGTGTGCGGCGGCAGAGGGCGACGCTTGGTGTAGTCGGAGTCACCGTCGAAGCGATCGATCCAGTCGATGGCATGGTCGGCGTCCGATGCCAGCGGGTCCGGCTTGAGAGTGGCAATCGACAGGACGGCCCGGGCGGGGCCAGCCTTCAGGTCAAGCTCGGTGACGGCAGCCTCGATCATCGCCATCGTGAGCTCTCGGCGGCCCTCGCGGACCATCCTGGCGACCCAGTCGGCCCCCTCTTCAAGCGCACGCTGGTCGTGGCGAAGCCCTGTGACGGCCATAAGGAGCCGGAGGTTCTCCTGGTACCAGACCATGTCCAGAGGCAGGTCGAAGCGCAGTACCGACAGGAGGTCGATGAGCTCGGCCTCGGTCACCCCGGCCTCCTGCGCCCACCGGGCACGGGCCTTACCTCGAAGCGAATTGGATCCGCCGACGGCCGCCTTGGGCATAAGGAGGCCGGTGCGGGCGTCGCGGCCCGCCATCAGGTCGTCTTCGGGGTCTGCCGCCCGGTTGGTGACCAGGCGCAGGTCGGCACTACCGTCGTCCGCGGTCAACCCCTTCCACGTCCTGGCGATCTTCTTGAGGATCGATGGACCGCCCTTGGCGCTGGGCTTGGTCAAGTACCCCTCGTTGACCGGCGTGGCGCTGTCAACCGCGTACTTGACCTGTTTGTAGGTGTTCGGAGGAGCATCACGCAGAAGGACGACATCATCGAGGTTGCCCACGCCGTCGAGTTCGACGCCGACTGTGCGCACGGGGTTGTGCGAGCGAGTGGCGTTCTCGCGCAGGAGCGTCAGGCAGCCCTCCCAGGCGACGAGCCACTGGTAGTAGTCGCCGGTCGTGCGCACGCTGGTAGGGCCAGCGGCGGGGAGATGGGCCATCAGCGCTCCTCGGTGAAGACGGGGGTCGGCTCCAGCTCCTCGGCGAGGGCGAGGAGATCGTCGTCGGTGACCGGCCGGTCGGGGAAGGCACGGAAGACGGCAGCCGGCACCAGGCGCTGGGTGAGGTCGGAGAAGGTGTAGCCGGGGCGGCCGCCGGTGGGGCCGGTGAGCTCGACGACCTTGCGGATGGTCTCCGGCCGGATGCCGAGCCCGTCGAGTGCCTGGGCGAGGACCGCGTAGCGCTGCTCGTCGCCGGGGCGAGTGAAGGTGAAGGTGGCAGCGGCACGGCGCATGATAGCCGGGTCGAGGGCGCCGACTCGGTTGGTGCACAGCACGACGACGATCGGGAGCCTGGCACCGGCCAGGCTGTCGATGCCGGCCAGGAACGCGTCGACGCCGGCCCGGTCCTCATGGTGCATCTGCTGGGCTTCACGGGACTGTACGAGAGCGTCGGCTTCGTCGACGACGAGGATCTGAACCGCGCGGGCTCCATCAGTGCCGGACATACGCTTGCCCGCCGTATGCATGTGGGTGAAGGCGTCGCCGATGAGCGAGGTCATCTCGCCGACCAGTCCGCTGCCGCGGGTGGCGAGCTTGAGTCGGTACAGGTAGACGGGTAGGTCGAGGAAGTCAGCGAGGTCGCAGCCGAAGGACTCGGCCAGCGCAGACTTGCCGGAGCCGACGTCGCCGGCGAATACGAACAGCGGTGCCCGGTCGGCGAATAGGGCGAGTGCGGCGACATCGCCGTCGTGATGGGTGGCGGCCCATGCCTGGAGTCGGCGCGGATCCGCGAGGAGGGCGGCTTCCTTCCGCAGGCGCAGCTTCGTATCGTTCAGGCCGACCAGGCGGTCGTAGCGGGCGCGGCGGGTGGGTTCGGGCAGTTCGATGACGGGGTGGAACAGGTCGTCCTGGTTGGTCACGTTCTCGGTCCTCCTGCTGGCGGCGCTGGATTAGTGGGCGACGTAGACGTCGCGGGAGACGCCGGCGCCATTGCGGGCGTAGCCGTGCCCCGTAGTGGTGTTGCCCGCGAGGGCGCTCGGGGCGGTGCCGGTCGTCCGGGAGATCGGCAGAGTCTCCTTGACCCCTGTTTGTTGACTGCTGGTCAAGAGCCAGAACGTGGAGCTGTAGGTCAGGAAGCTGTGGAAGCCGTAGCCGGCGAGATCGACGGGGTCGGGGAAGCTGCCCGGCCGGGAGTCGGTGAGCTGGCCGCCGGCCGTGGCCTTGTAGCGCAGGCGGAACTTCCAGGTGTTGGTGGCCGTGTCGCGGAAGCCGTAGTCGACAGAGTCGAGATAGCCGTCGCGCAGGAGCAGGGCGACCTCCTCGGCGAAGTGGTCGATTCTGTCGAGGGAGGGCTCGCCGTAGAGGTTGAACAGCAGGCGCAGGTCGGCGGCGACTCTGCCTCCTACGTAGCGGGCGTCGGTGATCGTGAACGAGGAGGAGGCGGATCTGGTGTACGAGCCGGTCATGGTCATTCTCCCGGGAAGGTGGGGCCGAACAGCTCGCGCCAGGCGTCGAGCGCCTCGCCCTTCGTGGCCGCGTAGGCGGCCATCGTGAGGGTCTCGAGGGTGGTCTTGGCGTGGTTCACCAGCCGTAGGCGGTCGAGCTCGCTGTAACCCCGTGCGACGTTGTTCTCCGGGTTGACCGGGTCCCAGACCTGGATGGGGTCCGCTGTCGCGCTCACCGCGTTGGCCTTGTAGTAGTCGGTGAAAAGGATCGGTGTCTTCAGGCCGGTGCGGACGATGTAGGCGAGCACCTGCTCGATCGCCGCCGGGTAGTCGTTGACCTGGAGCGGCTTGCCATTCCAGCCGACATCCCACAGGTGCGCGACCAGGAGCTCGATCAGGAACGACTTGCAGCGCAGTTGCGGATCGACCGCCTTGCTCTCGCGGATCCATGCCTTCAGCAGGCGGATCAGCTCCCGGTAGCCGTCGCCGGCCTCCCCCTTGCGCTTCTCGATGAAGCGCAGGTGCAGCGTGACCGAGGTGAGCACCTTGGTGCCGCCGCTGGTGACCAGGTAACCCCTGTCGTCCGGCTCACCGGTGTAGAGCACCGGCACCACGTCGATCTTCAAGCCGGAGTCGCGCATGGTGATGCCCACCGCGTGGTCGGACGGCTTGAAGTCCTCCGCGACCTTCGTATTGCCGTAGACCTCCTTGCAGCGTTCCTCCAGCCACGTCAGCACGGTCGAGACGTCGACCTCGGGGTCCCCGACGCGCAGGTACGCGGCGACGTCCGCATCGGACCCCGTGCCGCTCTTGCGGCGGATCGCCGTGTACTTGGCCGTGCTGCCAGACGCGCGGAGCTTCACCAGGTCGAAGTCCGGGTGCGCGGCGATGTAGCCCTCCAGCCGCTCTCGCAGGTGATTCACCTGTCGGCGGCGTTCCTTCGCCTCCTCCGCCGGCACGTTGACCTTGCTCTGCGCGAATGCTTTGAGGACCCTGTGGTCGACGTAGCGCTCTCCCGACATAGCTGTTCGCCCTTCACCCGAGAAGATGACCGTCAGAAGAACAGGCTTACCACCCACCACTGACAACGCCGGTCCGAGTCAGGAGGGTGGCGACTGCACGGGAGTTCTATTGCGATGCCGGTAGCACCCTCGAGCGAACCGGGGCGTGCCGCCAGCACTGCCTCTGCGCCGACGGTTGGCTCGCTGGTCCTTCGGCTCGGGAATCGTGTGCTTTATGCCGCGTCTTTACAGGTAGCGGCGGGTATGGAGGGAGTTGTAGGTCGTCGCCGCTGACGTAGTCCGGCCGGGCGCGTGGCTGGCTCCGTGCGGCCGGGGAACCCGGATCTGGTCCAGGACTTCGGATGTCTGCGGGGCGTCGTCCCTTTCCTCGGGGCCCTTGGCCAGATCTCGGGGCGTCGGCCGCGTGCTGGTGGGCCCGACACGAGATTGAGTCGACTCCGACGATGGACCACTCGATCCGCCCCCCGAGGTCGGCATCTGCCTGGACCGACTGCAGGATCCGGTCCCAGGTTCCGTCGACCGGCCAGCGGCGATGCCACTGGCCGGTCTTTCAGGAGTCGCAGCGCAAACCATCAATCGGATACACATAGTCGGTCGGGCGGTGCCTAGCGGCGGTCGCCGACCTCGGACCGCACGTAGTCGGTCAAGGAGAAGAAGTCCGCCGACTCGTGGGCTTCGACGTAGGCGCGGCAGGCGTCGCTGGCTATGGCGGTGGGGTCCAGCATGAGACGATCGGCAATGACTTTTGCGTAGTTGTGGTGGTCGGCTACACCGGCAAGTGTCTCGGTGATGTCCACGTTGAAAGGCGCTCTGGCGAAGTAGTCCTTGACGGCAGGGTGGAAGAAGACCTCCTTCTCGGGCGGGAGGCTGCCGGGCAAGGTGATGACCCCGCCTGCGCCGTCGTGGGGCATGTCTCCGTCGCTCAGGCCCACCGTGCGGCGTTTGGCGTTGCGCAGCAGCTTCACTGCGCCGGGGATCTCCTGGCCTCCGCCAATCTCAAGGAAGGTGCAGCCGGACAACAGATCCGGGTCGGTGGTGCGGAAGATCCACGTGGTCAGGCAGCGGGCGAAGGCGTCCTCTACGCAGATGGTGATGCCGTCAGGTATGCGCCCTTCCCTCTGCAGGTGGGAATCGATCTGGTAGGTGCTCAGGCCGTGGGTGGCTGTGACACCATTCTCAGGGGTGCGGCGCAGGTAGACGACGGATTCCCGGCCGAACTGGCCCAGAATCGCAGCGCTGTGAGTGGTGAGAATAATCTGGTGGCCGCGGCGGTTGGCCACGTCGACGAGGTACTGGGCCAGTCGTACCTGGGCGTCGCCGTGCAGTGAGGTTTCGGGTTCCTCCAGGAGGATGAGGCTCTTGGGAGGCGCGGTCTCCAGCGTGTTGACCATGTAGACGACGCGTCCTTCACCGAAGCCCATGTGGTTTTCGGAGTAGGTCTGGCCGCCGCGGCTGGCCATGGCCAGTTTGGAGGACTTGGTGGTGGTGCGTACGTCGGTGAATGCCAGCTGGTCGTAGGGCAGGCCCAGGATTCGTGCCACATGCTGAGCTGCCTGCGGTTGCAGTTGGCGGGTTTCTCCCAGTTCGAGGGTGCGGGCACCATAGACGGACATGTCACGGCGTTCGACTTTCGGGATGAACTGGGTGAAGCCGATGTAGTGGGTGGCTCGCTGAGGCTGGCGCTTGTAGCCGGACCACTCTTTGGCCGCTCGTTTGACGGTCAGCTGCTGGGGGGTGGAGTGACCTTCGGTGGCGTAGGTGTAGTGGACCTCGGCGTCGGCTGCGAAGGGATGAGGGTCGGCCGCGGACACCGGGAAGAAGTGGGCCACATAGAAGCGCAGCAAGGCGTAACCGTCAGGCTGGCGGAAGGCGCATGCTGCGAGCTGAGCAATGGTGCTCTTGCCTGTTCCGTTGAGCCCCGACAACGCCGTGATGGGCGAGGTGAACGACAGGGTCAGGTCCGGTACCCCCCGGAAGCCCTTCACGTGCATGGCCAGCAGCATTGGACCGAAGTTCGCGTGGCATGCACGTGTGAACTTCTTGCCCAGCTTCCGCACCTGATCATCATGACTCATTCGCATATGCTCCCAGAGCACACCTCAGGGACTGAACTCATGTGCTGGATAACGCCAGTGGGCCCCGTTTCATCATGCTGACCTTCCCTGCTGGGTGGACGCTGGCCGAGACGTGTCGCGCTGCGCGAGGCATCGGGCACAGGGCCAGCTTCCCGCCCAGATCCTGCCACGGCGTGGCGCCGGCCCCTCCTACCCCCTCGGGTCCGCTGCAGCGACGCCATCCGACCGACCTGACCACAGTCCAGCCCTTCTGCTCTCGCATCTGTGCGGCCAAATACGCCGAAACCCTTGAACCTGCATGCGCGGTTCAGCACGACCTCGATGTCCTAAGCTGTTGTGTTCAGGTCAGGACAAGGCGGCGGCTCGAAAAGTGTTCCGGACGCCGGTCAGCGGCTCTCGGTCTCGGGTGAAGTAGAGCTTGTTGGTGAGAAGGACCGCCCAGCGCTGCTGCTTCGGGCTGATCCACATGGCGGTGCCGGTGAAGCCGTAGTGGACCCAGACGTCCTCACGCAGCTCGGTGCCGGGCGCGGGGTGCCAGAAGAGGCCGCGGACGGGGGTGAGTTCGCCGGTGCGGATGCGGAGGGAGTCGGCGATCCAGGCCGAGCCGAAGGCGGCCTGAGTCGGGGCGAGCATGTGCTGGAGGAAGCGGTTGAGGTCGGCGAGGGTGGAGAAGGCGCCGGCGATGCCGCAGGTGCCGCCGAGGAGGCGGGCGGAGAAGTCGTGCGCGGTGCCTTTGAGGTGAGTGCCGGTTTCCTCGTCGAGTTCGGTGGGGGCGCAGCGGGCGATCACGTCCGCGGGCAGAGGGCCGAAGCGGGTTTCGGTCATGCCGAGGGGTTCCCAGATCTGGCTGGTGGCCAGGCGGTCGAGGGGTTGGCCGGCGAGGTGTTCGGCCAGGTAGCCGAGGATCAGGGCAGCTCGGTCGGTGTACTCGACGGCCTCGCTGGGGGCGCGATGGAGGGTCTCGTGGAGGACGCCGTCGCGGATGTCTTGGGGGTCGGTGCCGTAGAGGTTCTTGAGGTTGGCGCGTAGAGGCAGGCCGGCCGTGTGGGTCAGGAGTTCGTGGGTGGTGACCTGGGCGAGCGGGTAGCCGGTGACCTCGGGCCAGAAGGTGCCGAGCGGGGTGTGGAGCTGGAGCTTGCCCTCTTCGACGAGGGTGCCGATGACAGCCCACACGGCGACGATCTTGGTGAGGCTGGCGATGTCGAAGACGGTGTCGAGCCGCATCGGCTCGTCGGGACGGCCCGGGTCGAGGAGGCCGACAGCCCCACTCGCCGTCGTACCGGAGGCGTTGCCGACGGCCCAGACGGCTCCCGGGTAGACCCGGTCGCGGACGCCGTCCTGGAGGAGCTGCTCAATGCGCGGGATGTCGAGCGTCATGGTGTTCCGATCGTAGTGAGACGGCCGGTGCTGGTGGGGGTGCGCCACGGGTGATCAGGCGAGCCGCCTGCCGAGCTCGGCGAGAGCCGCTGCGGTGGCGCTCAGGGGGAAGCGGGCCGCGTTGATGGCGCCGGCTGCGCGGAGCGCCGGCAGGAGGCCGGGGCTGGTGCGGAGGCGGTCGAGTTCGCGGGCGACAGTGTGCGGGTCGGCGAAGTCGGTGGCGAGGCCGGTGCCGCCCAGCGCCTCGGTGAGGCCGGGCACGGGTTGGTAGAGGACGGGGAGTCCGCATGCCTGGGCTTCGAGCGCCACGAGGCCCATGGCCTCCAGTGTCGTGGAGGGCATCACCAGGACGTCGTGGTCGGCGAAGGTCCTCCAGAGCTGTGGGCGGCGTAGCCAGCCGAGGTAGTGGACGTGCACTCCGCGCTGGTGGAGGCGGGGGCGAAGGGAGTGGAATTCGGCTCGGGGTGCGGCGATGGACAGCTCGGCGGACTGGGTGAGGGGGAGGGCTGAGAGGAGGGTGTCGAAGCCCTTCTCGGGGGTGAGTCGGCCGGCGTACAGGATTCGCAGGTGGCTGGAGGGCTGGTTTCGGCGCCGTGGGGGAGGGGTGGAGATGAGGTGGTCGGGGATGCCCCAGGAGATCTTCTCGACCTTGCGGCGTCGGGTGTCGGGGGCGAGGAGGAGCAGTCGGTCCGCCATTGCGCCGGTCGGTACCACGATCGTGTCGGCAGCCCAGGCGGCCTCGCGCAGGGTGGCCAGCTGTTCGGGGTGCGTTTCGGCGAAGAGAAGGTCGGTTCCGTGGACCAGGGCGATCCGAGGGAGCTTCGGGAAGGCTCTGAGCAGGGCCGGTGTGGCGCCGAAGGCCAGGTGCTGCAGATGCAGGATTCCGGCGTCGCCCGGATCCACCGTCTCGGCCAGGACTCGCTGGAGAGTGGCGACGTAGCGGCGGAAGGCGTACCCCGTCAGGCACTTTCCCGGCACCTGCACCAGCTCCAGACCCGCTGGCATGGGCGGCCGCAAGCCTCTGCGCTCGGGCGCGAGCATGAAGGCGTGGGCGGGCAGGAGGGGAACGCGGCCGGTGTACAGGTCCAGGAAGAGCTCGACGCTTCCGCCGGGGCTCGGGAAGGGCAGGTCGAGGGCCGTGACGACGGTGGGGTTCACGGGGGGCCTCCCGGGTTCTCCTCGTAGAGGCGGGACGTTTCGATGCCCTGGCTGTCCCGGTACTTGAGGCCGTGGTTCTGGTAGCTGGCCGTGGCACCGAGGGCCTGGAGGAAGACCAGCTTGCCGAACGTCATGCGCGGGTAGACCCGGACCGGCCGGCTCGCCCGGATCTCCAGGGTCCAGCGGATGGCGTGGCCCTGGTGCCCGAGGGGAGCGGAGACGTGGACCCAGATCCCGAGCGCGCCGATCGTACGGTCGCCGTTGAGGAACTGCGCGTACGCCTCCGAGCCGGTCCGCTCGTACGTCGTCCCCAGGTAGAGGACCTCCGGCCGCAGCACGTACCCGGACTCGGGGATCGGCACCTCCTGGAAGTCGGTCGGCCTCGCCGCGTCCAGGGAGCCGTCGTGGAGGCGGAGGGTGTCGCCGAGACGCCAGTCGTAGGCGTTGGGGGAGATTCTTCGCGGCTCGTACGGCTCGATGGTGATCTCGCCGGCGGCCCTGGCGGAGGCGATGGCGGGGCCGGTGAGGATCACGAGGCCACCGCCCCGAGGGCGCCGAGGTCGCGCCAGTACGCGGAGGGCTGGGGGCCGGCGGACGACTGGTACTTGCCCGCGTAGAGCGCCACCGGGCCGACCGACACGAAGAACATGATCTGGCCGATCCGCATGCCCGCGTAGACGCGGAGCGGCCGGATCGGGGAGAGCATGAGCGTCCACTGGCCGTGGAAGCCGATGTCCCCGATGGGAGCGGTGATTTCGATGAACAGGCCGAGGCGGCCGACCGAGGAACGTCCGAAGAGCAGGGGAACGAAGGTGTCCGAGCCGACCTCCTCGATGGTGTGGCCGAGGTAGAGCTGGCCGGGCTGGAGCTCGAAGCCGTCCGGCCCGATCTCGATGGACTCGGTGGCGTTCGGGCGGTGGGCGTCCAGGGTGTGTCCGGCGTACGTGAGTAGGGTCCCGCCGAGACGGACGTTGTAGCTGTTCGGATTCACCTGCGTCGGCTCGAACGGGGAGATGCGGATGCGGCCGTCGGCCGTGGCCTGGGTGATCTCGGGGCCGGTGAGGATCATCGGGATTCTCCATCGGTGAGCGTGTGCTGCACGGCCTGGCTGAGACGGATGCCGGCCTGCCGGGTGCGGCCTCCGAGGTACGAGTCGGCGAGATAGCCGGTGGTCAGTACGCTCGGCAGGCGGTCGGGCAGGGGGCGGGGCGAGGACACGACCGGGCCCGTCTGCTCGGTGAGGTGGGCGAGGAGTGCCGCTGGGTCTGCGAGGAAGCGCTCCGGCAGGTGGGCGTGTACGAGCTGGTTGTCGAAGGGCTCGATGGCCAGGAGGTCGCCCTGCGTAAGTACGGTCCCCAACCGGGGAGACCGAAGTGCGGTCTCGTTCAGCAGCACGGCTTCGGCGCCCAGACCGTTGTGGAGGCGGTCGGCGACGTCGGAGAGTAGGGCGCGACGGTCGAGCGGACCGTTCGCGTACGGGGGCCTGAGCAAACCGAGCGGTGCGCGCAGTTCCTCGTGGACGGCGTCGATGGCCTCCCATGTACGACCGAGTTCGTGGGGGAGGGCGGCTGCTGGCGGGAAGGAGCCTACCTGGGCGGCCCAGCCCGCGCCCACGGGTTCAGCCAGCGCGTACCCGGTCGCGAGTTCACGCCCCTTGAGGACGAGCGTGTCCCCGACGGACACCGGCTTCGGACGCTCGCTGTGACAGTGCCCGGCGAAGACGATGTCCAGGAACGGGCAGGCAGCAGCCAGCTTGAGGTCCTCGTCGAACCCGGAGTGGCTGAGCACCACCCAGGAGTCGGCCCGGTGGTGGTGGGTCAGCATCAGCTCGCGCAGTGCCTGGACCGGTTCGGTGACACGGTGTCCAGCGCGCTGGTCGGCGGGGATGGCATTGAACGCCTGGGGGCCGATGACACCCGTGACGGCGACGCGGCGGGTGCCGACACGCACGAGGCGGGCAGGACGAAAGAGCGGATTGCCGGTCTCGGCGTCGACGGCGTTCGCGCACACTGTGATGGCTTGGAGGTCCGGTCGGAAGTAGTGGCCCCAGCCGTGGTTGCCCGGAGCCACGGCGTCGTAGAGACGGACCAGGACGTCCCGCTCGATCCGGCCTTGACCGAGCCGGTAGTAGCCCGTGCCCTCGAAGAAGTCCCCGCAGTCGACGACGAAGCTGTCGTGTCTCATGGCGTGCAGGTGCGCGAGCATCGGTACGGCGTCGTCGAAGGCCGAGTGGAAGTCGGTGGTGGCGATGATTCGCTGGAAGTGTCTGGCTGTGGTCATGGGGTGACCTCGTAGATGTCGGCGCCGAGGGCGAGGAGCTTGCCGGGCAGGTCGGCGTGCCCGCGGCGGATCTGGTCGACCCCGCCGAGCGTGGTGACGCCACGGGCGGTGAGCCCGGCGACCATCAGCGCCGAACCCGTGCGGATGTCGGTCGCCTCCACTCCGGCACCCGTCAGCCGCTGGGGTCCGGTAAACCGGCACTCGGTGGAGGACAGTTCGGTGATCTCCCCGCCCATGCGGACGAGCTGCGGGACGAGGTTGCTGTGGCGCCCGGGGTTGATCGGATCCGAGAACAGGTGCGTGCCGGGGAAGCCCAGGGCGAGGCCGAGCAGTGGCGGTTCGAAGTCGGCGTCGAGGCCGTTGGGGGCGAGGGTGGCCATGGCGCGCAGAGGGCGGCCGGTCGGTTGGGTGTTCCGACCGTGAACGACGAGCGCCTCGGCTTCATCGGCCGTGGGGATGCCCATCCGGTTCAGGGCGGCGACCAGTGGTGCGACGTCGGGTCCGTGGACGCCCTCGATCCGCGCGGTGCCACCGGTGGCGGCCACGGCACAGGCCAGGGTCCCGGCCTCGATCTTGTCTCCCGGCACCTTCCAGACGGGTACATCCTCCGAGGCGGAAGACGGCGGTACGAGGGTGAGGATGCGCTCGCCGGCACGGTACGCGTACCCCACGGTCGTCAGAGCGTCCAGAACGCAGAGGACCTCCGGGGAGAGGTTCGGCTGCCCGAGTCGAAGCGGTGTACCCGCGACCACGGCGCGCAGCACCGCGGCGATCGTCGCCCCGCGCGAGCGGAACGGCAGGACCAGCGACACCGTGCCACGGACCACCTTGCCGGCTTCGACCACGTACCCGCGATCGTCCACGCGGACGCGGTCGCCGAAGGCTTCGTACACCTTGAAGTGCTGCTCCATCCCGCGGTCACCGATCCGGCATCCGCCCGGCCAGGGGAGCCGGGCACGGCCGCACAGGGCGATCAGAGCGGGGACGAGGTAGTACGAGGCGCGGATGCTGGAAGCGTCCTCGCCCAGGCCGCCGGGTGTCGGGGTCGCCTTGCCGGGGAGGACGAGGACGGTGTGGCTGTCACCCACCGGGTGGGAGGTGTTCCAGCCCGCCTGGTGCAGCAGGCCCAGCAGCGTCTGGACATCCGAGTTGGCGGGGACGTTGTCGAGACGTACGGGGCGAAGGAGGGCAGCCGCAGCGGCGACGAGCGGGAGCGCGGCGTTCTTCGAACCGTCGACCGTCACTGCACCGGCGAGGGGCCGGCCGGGCCGGATGGCGATCACCTGGGATGTGACGGCGGGGACGCGGGTGCTCACGTGTAACTCCTCTGTACGGGAAGGGATGCGGCGGCCGTGGCCGCGACGGATGAGGGCTCGGACATGTCGATCTCGGCCCAGCAGGACTTGCCGGAGTCCGTGGGCGTCGTACCGAAGCGGTCGGCGAGCACGCCGACCAGGAAGAGGCCGCGCCCGCCCTCGCTGTCGTCCTCCGGCAGCGTCGGGGCGGGCAACGCGGGACCGCGGTCGCGGACCTCTACTCGCAGCACCGCGCCGGACAGACGGACATCCACAGGGATCGGGTGGTGCCCGGCGTACCGGATCGCGTTTGTCGCGAGCTCGCTGAACACCACTTCGGCTGTGTGGACGACGTCGGAATCCGGTGGGGTCTCCGCCCAGTCCTGGACGGCGTCCCGAACCCGCCGACGTGCCGTGGTCACGGCGGCCGGCGTCGGCAGAACGGAGAAAGTGATCTGGTGCGCTTCCATGAGCGGCCTCCAGGGGTGGGATCGACCAGCCCAAGGAACCGTGGAACGCGATGTGTTCGCGATGTCCTGTGCCCGTGGTGCATCGCGTATGCAGAAGCTGCATGACGACCCCGTACGGCTCGCATACGCTCGCCCGCACGGGCATGCTCGACACGGACGGAAGGGCATGGATGGTCGACGTGAAGACCGAAGCCGAGAAGATCGGCGAGACGATCAAGCGCGCCCGCCAACTCAGCGGACGATCACAGAAGGACGTCGCTGCAGCCCTGGGCTACCACCAGTCCAAGCTCAGCCGCCTGGAAGGCGGACGAGGCACGGACGACATCCGCGTCTTACGCGCCGTCGCCGCCGAACTCCACATTCCGCCACACCTCCTCGGCCTGAGCTACGCCGACGTGTCCGCCGCACCACATCCCGACGATCCCGAGACAGAAGACATGCGCCGCCGCACCTTCCTGGCCGCGAGCATCGCCTCCCTCACGACCCCGGCCACGCCCGCCACCGCCGCCCATGACGACCTCGTACGCTCACTTCTCCCTGGCCCCAGAGCCGCCACTGCCTCTTCGTGGAACGGAGAGATCCAGCCCCTGCGGGACAGGCTCACCACCGCCCGCCGCCTCTTCTGCACCTGCGACTACGCGGAGCTGGAGGCGATGCTGCCTGGCCTGATCACTGATCTTCGGGAGGCGGCTGGTGACCACCGCAACGCCGAGGAGACGGCCGGGCTTCTGGCCACCGCGTACCGGACCTCGACGAGTCTGCTCCTCAAGCAAGGGGACCAGGGCAACGCCTGGTTGGCGGTGGGACGCGCCATGGCAGAGGCCGAGCGCTCCGGCGATCCCGTCGTCCTCGCCTCCAGCGTCCGCCTTCACGCTCACGTTCTGACCCGTGAGAAGCACACCGCTCAGGCCGTCACCCTCGTCCGCCACACGGCAGGCCAGCTCGCCGGCTCCTACGATCGGCACTCGTCCCGATACCTCGCCGCCGTCGGCCTGCTGCTCCTACGAGGAGCGACTGCGGCCAGCCGCGGCGGCGACCGTGCAGCAACCCGGGAGTTCCTCGACGAGGCACGGGAGGTCGCCCGGTACGTCGCTCTCGACCAGCCCGACGATTGGGCCAACTTCAGCCCGACCAACGTCGCAATCCACGCCGTCAGTGCCTCGGTGTCATTCGGCGACGCAGGCATCGCTTTGAATGCCGCAGCGCCCCTCATGCGCTGGCACATCCCCGCCCCCGAACGCAGGGCAGCGCTCTGGGTCGAAGCCGCCCGCGCCTACAGCCAGCAGGGCCGCCTCGCCGAGGGCTATCAGGCCCTCCGCATCGCCGAGACCTGTGCCGCCCAGGACGTACGTCGCCCCGCCGTCCGCGACCTGGTCGCCGACATGGCCGCCCGGGACCGACGACGTACGCTGCCCGAGCTCCACCACTTCAGCCGCCGACTGGGAGTCCCCGCGTGACCGCACAGCCGTTTCTGTACGTCGTCGTCTGTGCCGCCGGCATCGCGGGCGACGCCCACAAGCTGATCACCGCGGCGCAGGAGCGGGGCTGGGGCGTCGGAGTCGTCGCGACACCGCAGGGACTCGGTTTCCTGGACTCCGAGGCGATCGAGGCCCAGACCGGCTTTCCGATCCGCTCGGCCTGGCGCAGACCGGGCGACTCGCGTCCGCTCCCGCCCGCCGATGCCATCGCCGTCGCGCCGGCCACGTTCAACACCGTCAACAAGTGGGCCGCTGGCATCGCCGACACTCTCGCGCTGGGCATCCTGTGCGAGGCGTACGGGATGGGGATCCCGACGGCCGTGCTGCCGTACGTGAACGCTGCCATGGCTGCGCACCCGGCGTACGGCCGGAGCCTGGACCAGCTGGAGGAGATGGGCGTGCTGGTCGGGTCGTACGAGCCGCACCGGCCGAAGGCGGGCGGGGGAGCGGACCGCTTTCGGTGGGAGGAGGCGTTGGAACTACTGGAGGGCAAGATCGACTGAGCGCGATCCGGCCTGCGTTCTCACCAGCGTGGCTAGCGTGTTCCGTTTCGGAACAGGTTCGCTGTTCCGAAACGGAACGGCGTGGGTGTTCCGAACCGGAACGCGAGAGCTGTTCCCTTGGGGAACGCGTTCGGCGTTCCCTGAAGGAACGGGGCCGCCTCCGTGTGCCACTACCGGGGGGAGCGTGCTGCGTAACGAGGAGTGGCCGCCTTGTTCAGTAACTGAACAGCGGTCCGCCGGTGCTCCGAGTCGGAACAAGGAGTGCGTTCCGCGCTGGAACGAGGTCGCTGTTCCGACGCGGAACGGCATCCCTGAGAGCGAGCCGCGGCCTGTTCACCCGGTGAACATCGCGGATGTTCACCGGGTGAACGCCTCGGCCGTTCACTCAGTGAACGTGCGGATTCGCCGCACGGGGCAGGGTCCGTGTCAACGACTCCTCGGAAGGGAGTCTGACCGCGTCGCCCTTGGCGTGGGTGTGGCAGGACCAGGCTGAACTCTGCCTACTGTGTCGTGCGGCGGCTTCTCGACTGCCAGATCCGGAGAGCGCCTCAGGCGCCAGGTGAGGACCTCGCTGAGGTTGTCGGCGGTGTCGAGTTCTCGGTGGCGTGCGGCTTGGGTGAGGAGCGCGGCGGGGTCGTGGCCGACTGCGGTGGCCTCGTTGAGGGTGGCAGCGAGGGCGGGCCAGGCGGGTTCGGCGAGGATCTGCTCGGCCAGGTCGGGGAGCGCCTGGCGCACCACGGCGGCCTGCCGATCCAGGAGTGGCCGGGCCAGGCGCCGACCCCGGTGGTGGATCACGGCCAGCGGCTCGACGGCTGCGGCGCGGTAGGCGACACGGAGGTGCTCGGCTGCTTGTCGGGCGGCTTCGGCCTGCTGGGTGTGGTTGCAGATGCGGTGCCAGTGCTGGGCGGCGATGACCGCCAGCAGGAGGGCGTCGAGGACGGTCGCGAGGAGGGCTCCATCCCTGGGTGGGGGCACGCGCAGGACGGCCTTCACCGCCCGTCGCGTGGCCTGGGCCTGCTGATGGTGGGCGCGGATGCGGGAGCGGCCGGCGCGCTCGAACGCTGTGGCTGCCTGGATCAGCTGGGCCTGGAGGCTGACGGGTGCGACCAGGGGAAGTGCATCGAGGGCTTCGGCGAGGACGGCGATGTGGGCCTGTCCGGTCTGGTCCTCGCCGCGGGCGAGGTGGTCGGGCGTCCGGTCGATGGCGATGGAGAGCCGTCGCCAGGCCGGGGTTTCGGGCTGGTCGGCAGGCGGTGCTTCCGTGGTCGCGAGGCGTTCGGCGATCTTGGGGTAGGAGAGGTCGGAGGCGAGGGTGGAGCCGGAGAACCAGACGGGCTCGCCCTGGGCGTTGGTGTCGCCGTCGAGGGCGACCTTGTAGCCGCGGACGTCCCCGGAGGGGAAGTACTGGATATCGACGAGGGCTCCGGCCCCCTCGACGATTCGGAAGAACTCCTCGGTGGTTGTGGCGGCCGAGACGCTGGTGCGGACGATGGTGCGAAGGTGCTCGCGGGAGGTCCGGGCTTTCCCCGTGCGGCGGGCCTTCTCCTGTTCGGCGCGGGTGGGTCGCTTGGCGGAGGTGCGGTCGCCGCGCGGGACCTGACGGAGCCCGTACTCCTTCTCGATGGCGACGAGTTCCTTGTCGGCGCGCAGGAAGTCGTTCCAGTTGCGGGGCGGGCGGAGGTCGCCTCGGACCTTGGTGGCGACGATGTGGATGTGGTCGTCGGCGTGGCGGACGGCGACCCAGCGGCAGGCGTCGGGGTCGCCGTCCGGCGCGATGCTGGTGGCGTTCAGCACGCGGCGGGCGATGGTGGCCCACTCGTCGTCGGTCAGGTGGCGGTCTTCGAGGGCGGCGCGGATCGAGCAGTGCCAGACGTGGTTCTTCGGCGCCTTCGGGCCGGCCTGCTTGACCCGCAGGTCGAGGACGTCGGTGAGCTGGGCGAGGGTGGCGTCGGGGTCGCGGCCGGGGTCGGGCACGAAGTCGTCCCACGCGGCGACGAGGTGGGGGTCGCTGTGTTCGTTGGCGCGGCCGGGCCCGTAGAGGTAGTTCAGGACGCCCCTGGTCTTGTGGCCGGGCTTGACGATGTTCGCGATCAATCAGGCCGCCCGGCGGTTTGTGGCGGCCACGATGGCGGCGGCGTCGACCGCCGTGACCGCCTCCTGGACCAAGGCCGCCAGCCGTCCGGCCTCGGCAAGCACAGCGGCGTCCATGGGGTGTGTCGTCCCGCCTTCGTTGAGGCGTTTGGCGATCTGGTTCGCGTTCGTGCCGACCCTGGAGACCTGCTTGCGCAAGGCTGCGTACTCGTCGATGAGGTCGTCGACGGGGGTGCGCTGTGCGGGCAGGGCGAGGTCGCCGTTCAGGTGGGCCATGACGATGGCGCCGACGAGGTGGGCGCCGGCCAGGCCGAGGCGGCGGGCCTCGTCGACGATCGCCTGCTTCTCGTCGACGCTGTAGCGGACGTCTACCCGCTCCTTGCGCTGCACGTCCTGGCGGGCGCGACGGCGGGCGAGGCGGCGCAGCGCGGCCTCGTCCGCCGCCCGCACACTCCCTGCCCCCGGTGCGCCCTCGCGCCGGGGACCTGCCTCCGCCACCCCCGGGGCGGAGGCTTTCGCGTGGGACCGGCCCTTGGACGGTCCAACGCCATACCTTGCTCCGCCCGGGGCTGGGGTGGTCACCTCCTGCTGCATGGAGGGAACTTCGTAGTGCGGGTCGTGCATGACTGGTCTCCGTGTCTTTCGTCGTTGTGCGGATGGTCGGTGAGGGCGTGTACGCGGTGAGCAATGTCAGCTGCGTTGGGCATCTGCGGGTTCCGTCGTCGGCTGCGCAGGACGCCATGCTCGATCCCCGTTACTGACCTTTTGGCACTTGGTCCCCACCGCGGTCCCCGGTCCCCTGGGGGACCGGTCCCCGGCGTCGGTCCCGTGTCGGGGACCGCCTGTAGCGGGGACGGTCCCCGCCTTGGCCGGCCCCTGGACCGGTGTTCCTGTTTCGGTGACGCCTCGGTTTGCCGGGGACCGAGCAGGGACGGTCCCGGCGTGCGAGGTCCCCGGGACCGGCTCCGCATGCCGCAGGGGACAGGTGCGGGGACCGGCCTCGTGGCCGCCCTGAGAAGCGGATTCGTGCCTGTGGCGGCGGGGTACAACCCGTTCCCCCCGGCCTCGTCGGTCCCCTGGCACAGGTCCTCGCGGTCCCCCGGTCCCGCTTCTGCCGCGACCTCTGGCTGGGGACCGGGGACCGCGAGCGTCGGGGACCGGTCCCCGGCATCCGGTGGGACTGGGGACCGACGGACCGTCAGGGGGACGGTCCCCGCGTACGGCGGGTTCGGTCCCCGCGTACGGCCTCCGCTGGACCTGTCCGAATCCCCGCAGGTCGGGGACCAGGGACCGCACGGTCCCCGGTCCCCAGCAGGGAGGTCAGGCTGCGGGGTGGCGTCTGCGGTCGGGGCCGTCGAGGATGACGCGTTCGGTCATCTCGGCGAGGCGGGAGGCGACGCGGTCGCCGAGGGCGGTGCGTAGGTCGGCGGTGGGGAGGTTGGTGGTGATCAGGGTGGGGCGCAGGTGCTCGTACCGGTGGTTGATCAGCCGGTAGGTGAGCTCCTCGGTCCACTCGCTGGTCTTGGCCGCTCCGAGGTCGTCCAGGAGCAGCAGCGGGCAGCGCGCCAGGGCCTGCAGCTCGCGTTCGCTGTCGAAGCCGGAGCGTGGGCGCAGGCGGGCGTACAGGTCGGCGGCGGTGATGGCCTCCCAGCGCAGGCGTACGCCGGCGGTGAGGAGGGCGCGGATGGCGCCGTACGCCTGGTGGGTCTTGCCGGTGCCGGTGGGGCCGGCGATCAGCAGGGACGGGCCCTCCGAGATTCCCGGTGCGCCTGCCGGTCCGGGGCGGCCGGCGCGGGTGATCTCGTCTACCCAGGCGGTGACGTGGGGGTGGTCGGTCAGGGCGCGCCGGTAGCGGGCGGGGATGCGGGCGTCGGCCAGCTCCAGCGCGGTGACGGGCTCTGGCAGCGGCTCGTGCGCGGTGGTGGCAGGGCCGATGCCCCGCTGGGTCAGGATGGCGCCGAGGCGGTCGGCGATCCGGCCGACCTGGTGCGGGTCCCGGGTGAGGGTGGCGGTCACAGGTCACCTCCGTAGGCGACGGCGACGTCGGCGGGGTTGGTCCACGGCCGGTGGGCGGCGGGCGCGGGCGTGGCGGCGTTCATGGCCTCGTGCACCAGGCTGGGCAGGGTGCTCGGGTGCAGGCCCTTGGCACGGTTCCGATCGAGACCCGCCCGTACGTGGACGGGGTCGATGCCCTCGTCGAGGAGCTTGCGCACCTGCCCGCCGAGATGGCTGAGGACGTCTCGGGGCGGTCGGTGCGTGCACGCGGCGGCGTACTCGCCGATCAGGTCCTTCGCCGAGACAGTCTGCGGCGCGGGGGCGCTCGCGCCCCCCAACGGGGTAGTTCCTAGATCCCTGTTCCTAGGTCCTAGATCCGGACCGTGAGGGCTCACCACAGGCTCCGTGAGCCCTCCCTGCGTCAGTGGCGAGGGCTCACGGAATCCGCCCTGACCTGCGGATTCGCCGTTCACGGAGATCTCCGTGAGTCCTCCCGGCCGAGTCACGGAGGGCTCCGTGACCGCTCCGGGCACCCGCGATGAGGGCTCACGCGGAACACCGAGATCGTGGTGCGGGCACGGGGGATTGCGGACGCCGCTGGGGCGATTGATCTTCTGGTGCTGGGCGAAGGTGACGATGTGCAGGTATCGCTTGCCGTCGCCTCCCTCGTAGCGGCAGATCAACCCGGCCCCATCGAGCTGGGTGAGGTCGTCCTCGACCTCCACAGGCCCGTGCTCGCGGCGCAGCGACCACAACTGGCCGGCGATGACCGCGGCCTGGTCGCGGAGGCGGCCCTGGTCGTCGGCCTGGGTGAGCAGGCCGAAGAAGGTCCGCTCGGCGGACAGCGACACGGACGCGAGGGACTCCGACGCGAACGCCTCGGGCTTGATGGTGCGGATACGGGCGATGTCGATCGACCACCATTCGGAATCGGGAAGGGGGACAGGGAATCCGGCGGCGCCGGGGTGCGTGGACAACACAGCCACACCCGGTGCGCGAAAGTCCAGACTTGATTCTGAAACCACACACAAGTCGTCTCACCCACGGTCCGGTGACTGTAGACCCGAGATCCCGGTTGGCGAAATCATCGCCAGAAATCGCCGTGTGATCCGCATCGCTCACGGCAGACAGGAAAGCCCTTCCGAAAAGGACGGCGCGCAAGCTACAACACCACCCATGCCGCCACGCCCCCTCGAAATCGGACCCGCCGGACGAACCGCCGCCCACGCCATCGAACGCACCCGCACCGCCCGCGGCTACTCCCAGCGCCAGCTCGCCGCCCGCGTCACCGCCCTCGGCCGGCTCATGACGTTCACCGCGCTCTCCCGCATCGAACGCACCGTCCGCCGCTGCGACATCGACGACCTCGTCGCCATCGCCACGGCCCTCGGGGTCGCCCCGCAGGTCCTCCTCGCCGACCCCCTCGCGCTCCCCGGGGCGGTTGGAGCGGGCGCAACATAGCCGACGATCGCCGGTTAGCCTAACCGGGAATTTTGCGGATGATTGTGGGTCCCGGAACGCCCATCGTGCCGGACCCTGCCAGAGCCATGTCCATTCCCGAGAGAGAAACCTTGCGCCGACCCCCGATATCCGCCACCCGCCGTTCCGAAGAAAAGCTCACCGTCGACGAGCTCTGTGAAGAGCTGCGGATTTCCCGGTCGACCTTCTACGACTGGCGCCAGAAAGGGCGCGCGCCCCAGTGCGTGAAACTTCCGAACGGCAGCCTGCGCATCCGCCGCAGCGACCTGGAGAACTGGCTCTCCGACTGCGAGGCCGCTGCGTGACCAACCGGTCCTACAAGGTCCGCTTCTACAAGACGGAGGTCTACGAGGGGAAGCGCGGCACCACGTACACCGTGCGCTGGTCGGTCGACGGCCGGCGGCACGGTGAGACGTTCAAGAAGAGCGCGCTCGCCGAATCCTTCCGCGCCACCCTGCTCGTCGCCGCCAACAATGGCGAGCCCTTCGACCTGGACACCGGCCGTCCTGCCTCCCACGCCGCGCCGTCCACCGAGATCACCTGGTACGACTTCGCCCTCCAGTACGTCGACATGAAGTGGTCCCGCATCTCGGCGAACAACCGCATCAGCACCGCCAAGGCCCTGACTAAGGCCACGCTCGCCCTCCTCCGGGCCGAACCCGTCCAGTACGAGGGCGTCGACATCCGCAAGGCGCTGCGCGAGTACGCCTTCAACAAGAACCGCCGGGAGGAGGCCCCCTCCGAGTACCGGGCGATCCTGTCCTGGATCCGGCGCAACTCGCTACCGATGAGCGTCTGGGAGGACACCAAGCACGTCGACGCCGTCCTCCACGCGCTCGACACCGTCCTCGACGGCACGCCGGCCGCCGCCAGCTCCGCCACGCGCTACCGCCGCATCCTCAACGTGGCCCTGCGCCACGCAGTCCGCCAGAACGTCCTCCGAGTCAACCCCATGCCCAAGGGGAAGGAGGACAACACCGCCCCGAAGACCTCCAGCGCGGTCGACAAGCGGTCCCTCCTCAACCCCCACCAGGTGGCTGCCCTGCTCCTTTGGATCGCCGCGCGTCCTCGCACCGGCCACCGGCTCACCGTGTTCTTCGCGACCCTGTACTACGCCGGCCTACGCCCCGAGGAAGCGGTCGCCCTGCGAGTTGAGGACGCCATCCTCCCGGCTACCGGCTGGGGCGAGCTCCGTGTCCACACGGCGGAGCCTGAGGTCGGCAGCCACTGGACCGACGACGGCGAGGTCCACGAGACCCGAGACCTTAAGGGCCGGGCATCCGGCGACACCCGTACCGTCCCCCTTCACCCCGAACTGGTCGCGAGCCTTCGGGACCTGATCGCCCGCGATCAGCTCAAGCCCGGCGACCTGCTCTTCTCCGGTGAGAAGGGCGGCCTCCTGGCAGGCTCCGTCTACCGACGGATCTGGGCCAAGGCCCGCAAGGCCGTCCTGCCCGAGCACGAGTTCAAGTCGCCTGTCGGGAAGCGCGTATACGACCTCCGGCACACCTGCCTGACGACCTGGCTCAACAACGGCATCCCACCCGCCCAGGTCGCCGAATGGGCCGGCAACAGCGTCCCCGTCCTGCTCTCCACCTACGCCCGCTGCATCGCCGGCCAGATTGCCGAACTTCAGCAGCGCATCGAAGGCCCCCAGGCGCTGCCCGGTCCGCGGTTGCCTTCGAGTATCGGGCCTACCCGTGCCGCAGTCTCTTCGACGAGAGGTGCGCGGGCAAGGTGACGTCTGACGGCACGATAATTTCGCGTGTTGCCGACGGCGCCGCGCCTTGAAGGCCGTTCTGTCTGATGTGCCGTCGCGTAACACGGCCGGTTACTTCAACCAGCTGGAAGGGCGCCCGATGAGCCGTGCTGCTGGCTGCGGAGAGTCTCTGTCAGGGGCGGATGGCACCATGCCCCGCATGGATCTCGCACACCCGCTCGACGGCCTGGACGCTGTGCCCTGGGCCGCCTCCTCCCACGCGTACGGCAGCGCGGAAGACGTTCCCGACTTGCTTCGCGCTCTGACCGGTACGGACGTGGCTGCGGCGGACGAAGCACTGTCGGAGCTGTACGGGAGCGTGCTGCATCAGGGGACGGTCTACGCGGCCAGCGCGGAAGCGGTGCCGTTCCTCGCCAGGATCGCGGCGGCCGGCCACCGTACGGCTGACGTCCTCGGGTTGCTCGGTGGCATGGCCGAGAGCGAGGACGAGTACGAGGTGGCGCCGGGCGGGGTGCGGGCGGCCGTGGCCGAGCAGTTGGTGCTGCTTCTGCCGCTGCTGGCCGATGCCGAGCCGGACGTCCGGCGGACCGCCGCCTGGGCGGTCTCGAACACCCGTGTCCCCGACACTGTGCTGCCCGCGCTGCGTTCCTGCTGGGCGGAGGAGACCGAGCCCGCCGTCCGGGCCGAGGTCCTGGCCGGGACCGCTCGGCTCGACCCGCAGTGGGGAGCAGCTGAGGCGGTTTCCGTCCTGGACCCGTCCCAGCCCGCCGTGGTGCGGCTGGCCGCCCTCTTCGCCTGCCTCGACGCGGGCGCTCCGTGGAACGAGTCCCTGCACGCGACGATGCTGTCGCTCCTGCCTGCCGACTCCTTGCGTTCCGACTTCGACCTCGAACGCGGCGAGCCGCTGGCCGCCGTCGTCGAGACCCTCCTGGGCCGGGATCACGGACCGGCGCGGGAGGCGGCGTTCGCCCTGGTCGACGCGGCCCTGCGCGACAGTCGGGCCGAGGTCCGGGCCGAAGGCGCCTGGGCAGCCGACCGCGCCTGCATGCTCTCGCGCAGTGCCCCGCAGCAGTTGGTGGAGAGCCTGCGTGCGGCGGCTGTCGACGACAAGGCCGTGGTGGACATGGCGTCTCTCTTGGGGCGGCTGGCCCAAGCTGCCGAACCCGCTGCGGACGTGCTCGCCCCTCTCGCCGGACGGAACCTGGATCGGGAGGACGAGCACGCCGACCGTGCTCTGGCCGCACTCGTGCTCGTCGCACCCGAGCAGGCTGCCCCGCTCCTCGCCGCCGGCCTCGGGCGCCGCCCGCGCGCCCTCGACGCGGCGACCGGACCGTGGGACGCGGAAAGCGCGGCCTTCCCGTTCGACAGGGAACTCCTCGATGCCGTTCGCTCTCGCCTCTCCCGGCCCGCGGCGCTCAGCGGCAACGAACCATGGCAGCTGACCAGTCTGTTGGCCGGGTGGGGTGCCGAGGCTGCGGCCGCGCTGCCCGAGCTGTGCGCAGCGGTCCCCCATATTCCCGGCCAGGCCACACGTGCCCTTGCCTCCGTCGCGGCAGACTGCGCTCCAGCGGATCGCGACATGGCCGTCACCGCGCTGCGGGCGGCAGCCCAACGGGACGTCCTCCCGGCGGCGAAGGCCCTGTACGACCTCACGGACGATTCCGAACCGCTGCTGCGATGTCTCGAACAGGAACTCGGCCGGGGTGGCCGCGACCTGCGCGACGCCGCCAGGACCGCTGCCGTACTCGGTTCCCGAGGAGCGGCTCTGGCGCCACTCCTGCGTGGGGCGCTCAGCGACCCGGACAAGGGCACCACGCCCGCGCTGGACACGGACACGGCCCTCGCCGAAGCCCTGTGGCGTGTCACGGGGGACCCGGAACCTGTCGTCGCCGTCCTTGCGTCGGTCTTCGACCGCGCCGCGCAGAGCCAGTGGACCCGCTGGTTGGTGGCGCGGGCCGCCCGGGCGACCGCGTTCCTCGGCCCGGCCGGTCGTCCGCTCACCGCCAGGCTGGAGGCGGCCCTGGACGACCCGGTACAGGCGCCGGCCGCGGCGCTGGCCCTCGTCGCCGTGGCGGACCCTGCCGCTCTGGACCACGCCGCGCTCGCCTCGGCCGCCCTGGCGTCCGCCGAGTCGGACGCCGATCCGGCAGGGGCCTGCGACGCCTTGGAAGCCCTCGGAGGCGCCGCCCTGACCGACGACCACCTGCGCCGGCTCGCGGTCCTCGCCGACGGCGACGCCCGGGTGGTCCGCTCGGGCGTCGAGAATCGCATCATCCGCCAGGACGAAGCCTTCCGGGACCGCGCCCGGGCGCTCCTCACCATGTTCAGGGATACCGCGGCGTCCTGAGCGGACGACCACGAGCGTTGTGCCGACGGCTCAGGACGTTCTCCTGCGCCCCGGCCTACTCGGGTTCCGGCATGCGCACGGGCATGACGCCGAGAACGAGGTTCTCCATGGCCTCGGGCATACGGCCGAATCGCGCCAGCCAGTCGTCGACGACGTACAGTTCACCGTCCTCGTCCAGGCCGAGAAACGCGTGACCACCGGCGAGTTCGCCGACCGGGAAGAGGCGGTGGCCGATCTCCTCGCCCCACTCGTCGAAGCGGTCGGCCTCGCCCAGCGCCAGGAGCGGGTCCAGATCGACGGGTTCCCGGGCGCGGGTGATGCCGACGCCACCATGCCCGACCGCCAGTCCTCCGAACTCGCGCAGGAAGTCCTCGGCAGCGGCATGAGAGCGGAAGCCGTTCTGTTCCAATCGCCGTTTCCACCCCGCCGTATCGACAGCCCGTCCGGCATGCCAGCCCGCCTCCCGCAGGACTTGCTCCACCTCGGGTGACCAGGTGTGTGGCCCCACCGGCCTGACGACGTCGTCGGTGCGCACCAGGCCCGCTGCGAACGCGGCGGCCTTTGCCGGGTCGCGCGTCGTCAGCCGGACGATCTCTCCCCGCCGGTCGTGGCCCACTACCTCGTACCCGTCGGGCCGGGCGAACATCGCTGGAAGTGAGGCGTGCCCCCACTCCTCCCACTTGTCCTCAGTGGACACGCTCAGCTGCTGCATCGACACCCAGGGGTACATCGCACCGAGCGTGGTGTTGCGGCCGGCCGCCTCGATCAGGCGCCCCAGGGACGGCGGACCCTGCTGCTCATCAGCGGGCCGAGGACGGTAGGTCTCCAGTAGCTTCGACCAGGCTGCTGTGTGACCGCGCGACGCGGGAGCGGAATCCATGCACCGACCCTGGCGGTGCCGATCGCCTCCGTCAACGGATATGCCTGTGGACACCGGCATCCGACGTGCGACGATCCCGGCGTGAACGCTCCAGACAACCCTTTCTCGCGGGGTGGCAGGCAGCGTGCTGGATGATGGGACGGTGCAGCTCCCCTACGTCTACCGCGTGACCAAGTACGACCCCGCCGACCGTGACGAACACGGGTATTACACCGGCAGTGAGGACACGGTCAGCGATCACGGCGAGGTCGAGGCGTCTTATCTTCAGGCGGTCGCGGCCTTCGCCGAGGACACCGGCGTCGAGCACCTGGCCGTACGTGAACCGCAGGTCCCGTCCTTCGCGCACTTCGGTTCGGAGCCGCCGGTGGACGGCTTTGGGTTGGCCGGGTTCTTCCCTGCCGGTCCGACCGGTTTTCACGACGGGGCAGAGGTGCCGCTCGACATCGCGCTGGAGCTGGTGCGTGCCATGTTGCGTGACAACGGCGCCTGGTGCCGGCTGGAGGCAGAAGGCGCGTTCGCGGTCCATGTGGGATGGGACCAGTACCTCTACATCGGCAGTAGCCGGCCCTGCGAGGAGGCGCTGGCCCGAACCCGCGCGCTGGGGCTGTTTCCGGAACGC
The DNA here is from genome assembly GCF_019890635.1 of Streptomyces sennicomposti. Lineage (GTDB taxonomy): Bacteria > Actinomycetota > Actinomycetes > Streptomycetales > Streptomycetaceae > Streptomyces > Streptomyces sennicomposti. Next base: position 74,141 of record NZ_JAIOAB010000001.1, on the reverse strand, counting down.
CTGGGCTCCTCTCCGTACGAGATGGAGACCGACGGCGCAGATGTCCAGAGGCCCGGCGACGACGAGTTCTGGGCCGGTCTGCGCTGGGCAGTCGCCGCATGCCGCGCCGGGCTTCTGGAAGAGACGTACGCCGAAGGCGCCTCGCGATGGCACCGCCTCACGCGCGACTCCATCGACACGGTTCGCGCCGGGATCGCTCCCCGCGCCCGGCTGGCCGTATGGCCGGACCTGCCCCCCGACGTCGATGCAGTCATCGGCACCCTCCCCGCCGAGGGCCTCGTCGAATGTGTCTGGCAGGACAAGAGCGGCCGGATCCACAGCGCTGTCGCTGACGAGGATGAGTTCGCGGAGCTGGCCGCCCGGCTGTCCGACGCCGAAGCTGCGGCGCTCCTGCCCGTGTATGCCGATGAACGTGCGCCTCTGTTCACCGCCGTCATGCCTGACGACGACGGAGTGGTACGGGCCCGCTGGCAGACCGAGCCGACGCCGAGCGACCGGAACTGGGCCTTCCTCAAGACCCTTCACCGAGGCGAGACCGTCACCGGCACGGTGACCCACATCGCCGACTTCGGCGTCACCTTCGTGGACATCGGCGGCTTCGAAGCGATGATCAATATCCCCGAGCTGTCATGGCGCCCCTTCGACCACCCGTCCGACGTCGTCTCCGTCGGTCAGGAGGTCAACGCCGAAATCCTCGACGTCGATCCCGTCCGCGAACGCGTATCACTGTCCCTCAAGGCCCTGTACGAAGATCCGATGCCATTGCTGACCGTGCAGATCGGCCAGACCCTCGTCGGCCGCGTCACCAGACTCATACCGTTCGGCGTCTTCGTACGCATGGAAGAGGTGGAGAACGGTTTCGAGGGGCTGGTACACAACTCCGAACTGGCCGACGAGCGCCTGGAAAACCCTCAGTTCGGCATCCAGGTGGGTGACGCACTACTGGTCAAGATCCTTGACATCGACACGGTCCAGCGTCGAATCACCCTCTCGCACCGGCAAGCTGTTTCCGGGCTCTAGCCCAGGCCGTCTGACGATCAAGGCGACGGGACGAAAGCCGCCGACTGGTCAAGCAGGAAGGGCGAGCCGGACCCGGCAGGCTCCCAGCCCTGCGCCAGTGCCTCTTTGATACTGGCGGCAACATGATCCGGCCTGACGGGCTCCGCTTCAAGGCCCAGCCAGTTACTGGGGTGCGGCTGGCCCGTGGTGACAACCAACGTCCTGCCCGGGCGGTCGTCGTCGGCGAGTTCGACGGCGTAGGCCAAAGGCGTCCAGCACAGTCCCTGCGTGGAGGACGGCTTCCGGCGGATCCGCCAGCGGTAGGCGGCCCCGTCGACTGTGATCCGCCGAGAACCCTTCTTGTTCAGCGCCATCAGGCCCCTCTCCTACTCTCGGACTGTAACGCCCTGCCATCGGCTTGTCCCCGTAGATCCCTGGAGGAGGTGCCGCCGCCCCTCTGCGATGCCGATCCGCGGCCCGGCCGACTCGGCTGGCAGGCGTGGGGCCGAGCCTGTCGTCGGGGATCCGTACCTGTGGTGCGCCAGCTTCAGCGCCGGCGTGCCGCACGACTTGGTTGTGATCTTCGCTTCTACGGTCGCCTCGCCCCACCCCGTGCCTCGCCCCACCCCGTGCCTCGCCCCACCCCGTGCCCCGCCCCACCCTGCCGGCCGGTGCGGAGGGGTGGCTCACGGCCGTCCGGCCGGGGGCTGATCGGCACAGGAGAGCCCGCCGGTCGGACTGAGGCATGGCTGCGGGTAGGACCAAACTTCGGGAAGTTTTCGGGAAAAGTAGCCGCCAGAGCCCGCCTCTGACCGGTTTCAGTCGGACGGATTCAGCCATCCGACGCTCTCCCTTCGGCACCCCCACCTCCGGCTGAAAACCGCCCCTGACCAGCAAAAAGACCCCTCCCAAAGGAGGGGTCCCGCTGCGCGCCCCCGGCAGGACTCGAACCTGCGGCCAAGTGCTTAGAAGGCGCCTGCTCTATCCTCGCGTTTCCTGGCCGTCGAGGGGCAGGTATGGGCGGGTTCGGGCAGATTCGCCGACAGCAGACACATTGAGTCCCATACGGACTGGATTAACTCGGCGAAGGAAGCAAACCTAGAGCGGTCTTGAGAAAGCAGGACCTGCTTTCTGCGCATCAGTCGGGACCGCGAGAGGTGCGTCGCGGGCGCAACATAGCCGACGATCGCCGGTTGGCCAAACCGGCGCTTCTCCAGACCATTGAATGACCAGGGGATGCCGACGCGTCCCGATGTCTCGTGTGAGGAGTCATGTAGCTTGTCGAAGCTGGCAATAGGTGAATCGTCCTTGCTCTCTGCGGACCATGTTCGCGCCCTTCTGGAGTGGATCCAGGAGGAATCTTCGGGAGCCGTTTTCCCTTTCCTCGCCTCTATGGCGGGCACCGCCCTTTCGCCGGGTGAAGCAGCCTCGGTCCGGGCACAGGACGTGACGCTCCCGGACGGGGAGTTCGGGGAGGTGTTGGTCCGTGCTGATGAGCGCCGGAAGGTTCCTGTCTCCCCGGACGTCGTGGGTGTGCTGAGGCGCTGGATAGACGAGGCGGGTTTGGAAGCTGAAGACCTGCTGTTCCCGGCCGAGCGGGGTGGGCCGTTGGCGTCCTCCGAATACAAGAGGGCGTGGAGGCACGCTCGCCAAGCGGTGTTGAGCCCGGACGAGGTGCAGGCGGGCTTGGGGGAGCAGGTCTCCAGCCTGCGTGACTCCTGTCTGGACCGCTGGCTCGAGGCGGGCGTTCCTGCGTGGGGTGTCGCCGAGTGGGCTGGCGTGAGTGCGAGCTGGATTGCGCTGCGGTACCCGCACCGCTTCCGGCTGGAAGACATCGAGATCGACTGGGAGCACCTGGAAGAGATCCTGCGCCTTTCGGACATTCCCGAGCGGTAGTTTCCCCTCTCGCGCTCCGACTCACGATCCGAGCGCGAAGACCACCCGCCGAGCACATTTCGAACGTCGGCGGTCCACGCCGCACGCGGCCGTGTCACATGGCTCGACCCCCAGCGATCTGGTTCCCACTGCCCTACAGGGCCGGTTGCCCTGCGCCGTGGACTGCCGGCAGCCCGGCTGAATCAATTCACCTGCTTGGCCTTTCCCCCTCTGTTTCCGAGGACTCGCGCATGCCTGCCCGTTTGCTGTCCATTCCCGCTGTCGCCGCCGCCCTGGACGTCGACCGGCGCACCGTCTACCGCTTCATCGCCGCCGGCGACCTCCCGGTCGTCGACCTGCGCACCGGGACGGAACGATCTCGCGTCCGTGTCCCTGCTGCCGGGCTTGAGGAGTTCATCGCCAGGAGATTGGTTGGTTCCCCGCGCCCCCGTCGGTGAATTCTCGCCCCCAGCCCAGATCTCACCGCTTCCGAACAAAGGAGTAGTACCGCGTACCTGCGCAAATTGAAGTCCGGCAAGTGGCAGGCGACCGTACGCAACCGGGCCGGAGACCGGTTCAGCGAGTCCTTCCCCCTTAAGGCCCAGGCGCGGGCCTGGGGCATCGAGCTGGAGACACAGTTCGCCCGCGGAGGCATGCGCGACCCGCGGGCCGGCGAGATCGCGTTCCGGGAGTGGCACGACCGGTGGTGGAACGCCCGCATCGTCGAACCCCACACGCTGCGGGGCGACGCGTCCAGCATCAAGAACCACGTCATGCCGTACTGGGCTGACCGGGAGATGCGGGCCATCACCCGCATGGACGTCCAGAGCTGGATACGCTCCCTGGTCGAGAAGGGCGCAGGCCCTGCCGCGATCAAGCGGGCCTACAACCTGACGTCGTCCATCATGCGCGCTGCTGTCGACGACGATGTGATCGCGGTGAGCCCGTGCCGCAGCATCGATCTGCCGCCCATCGCGGTCAAACCGCCGCAGTGGTTCACGCCTGACCAGGCGCAGAGCATCCTCGACGGACTCACCCCCGCCTGGCGGACGATGTGCCTGCTCGGCTTCTACACCGGACTGCGTTGGGGAGAGCTCTCCGGCCTGCACCGCCACCGCATCGACACACGCCGCTCCCGCCTGTTCGTCGTGGAGGTCAACACCAAGAGCGGCATCAAGGAGTACCCCAAGAGTTCCAAGAGTCGCCGGGAGGTCCCGCTCCCGCCCCACGTCCTCGCAGCTCTCGAACGCCACATCCACCGGCTCGACCGCGACGCAGTGGTCTTCACGACCATCACCAAGGGCCGCTCCGGGCGCCTCCTCGCCGACAGCAACTGGCGTCGGCAGATCTGGTGGCCTGCTGTCGAGGCTGCCTACCATTTCGGCGACGACGGCGAGTTGCAGCTCGTCCCGCACTACCCGCCGCACTCCATGCGCCATACCTGCGCTTCGTGGCTTGTCCAGAGGGGAGTTTCGCTCTACGAAGTTCAGCACCTTCTCGGCCACGAGAGCTTCCAGACCACCCAGCGCTACGCCCACCTCCAGCCGGACGCCCATAAGGCTGTGCTGGGAGCCTGGGAACGCATGGAAACCCCGCTCACCATCGTCGCATGAACGTTCCTTTGCCCTGTCCTCCACGGACAGGGCAAAGGTGTTTCCCGGTTGAGCCGGCCGGGTCACGTTCGCGGGTCGGTTGACCAGTCGCCGGGAAGCGTCCAGCGGCCGTCTGCGTCGAACGGCCACGCGTAGGCGTAGGCACCGATCTTCGCCAGCTCACGCAGCGCCTCCCGCTCGGCAGGCGGATCCACAGGAGTGCGCAAGGGCTCCCTCAAGGGGTCGAGTTGCACCGCGTACGCCTCAGCCCATTCCAGCCAGTCCGCCTCGTCCGTCGCGACCGGCGCCTCGCCTGCTCGGGCGCGGGCTGTCTGGCAGAAGGCGCATCTCTTCGGTCTGCCGCCAGGCCCGAATCTGCCCGGTAAGAATCGTCGCCCTGTGCTGCTCGATCTGCTGCTCGCGAGCCCGCGCGACGGCCGTGTACCAGCGGCGCCGTTGCTCGGCCTCACGCAGCTCCTTCTCCTGCTCACGGCGGTCGGCTTCCGCCGCAAGGCGTTCGAGATCCTGCAGTAGATGTCCCAGCCGTGACTCCAATGTCCAGCGGGCGCCGTCGAGATGAGTGCGACCAGCGTTGCTGCCGTACGGTGGCGGCCTCATCTTCGAGGCCGCCACACAGTACGGCTCGGAGCCGTCCCTGTACCTACAGGTCGGTGCCGCTGGCTTCCCTCAAAATTTCGATGCTCTCAAAGTCCTTCGGCGCGGAGCGTCGGTACTGGGGGTGGCCAAGGTCCATCTGAAGCGCGGCGTGGAGCGGGGCCGGGTATCGCGTCCGGTCTGACCAGGAGAGCGCCTGGTGGCAGAGCCGAGCCGCGGCAACCGCGAGAGTCTCTCGGTCGTAGCCGTCCCGCGTGTGCATGGGGGTGATCTCCCTGGTGGTCATGCTGTACCACGGTGCGTTGAGTTCGTTCTCCTTGCGTTCGTCGGCATTCTTCGATGCCTTCCCGGGGTCTGCGCGCCAGCGGGTCTTCCACTGCCCGTGGCGCTTCTTGCCGTAGTTGCGGGGTTCGGTGAACAGGAACCAGGGATGACCTTCGGGCCGGGATTCCGGGTAGTAGAGGTCGCTGGAGGTCTTGACAGTGACGGTCTTGCCGTTCTTCTGCTTTTCGGTGACGGCGACCAGGCGGGGCATTTCCGCCTGCGCGCAGTTCATGCGGATGATGCTGACCGGGTTCCAGGACGGGGGCAGTCCGCTTGCGGGGAGCCAGAGGCGCGGGTCGCCGGGATCTTTTCCGAGGCCCTGCTTGTTGTTGTGGAGGCCGGGCCATACGCGGCGGCTGGCGTGGCCGTCGATCATCAAGGCGTAGGGCAGGCCGTCGAGCTCATCGTGGAGCTCTTGGAGGGCGGTGCGGACGTCTTCACCAGCCTGCGCCCAGCGCTGGATTTCGCCGTCGCCGTTTTCAGTGTGAAGAGGGTAGTTGGCGGCGTGGAAGTTGCTCTGTGCGAGGGCGTAGTGCTCCCACCGCGGGTGGATGTTGCTCCAGGCGATCATGTGCCACGGGCCGCCGGGTTCAGGGGAGGGGATGATTGCGCTGGCGGTGATGATCCTTTTGGGCTGGCCCTTGTACTTGCGGTCCGTGGCCTGCTTGCGGATGTGGATGCCGCAGAAGGCCATGCGGGGCAGCGGGTAGGGGTCGTCGTCGGGGTAGAGGGCACGCTCGAACCGGTCGTCCACGACCCCGCATGAACGGTAAAGGTCCAGCAGACCCATGTAGACGCGGTGGTCTTCGAAGGCTTTCGCGGGCTTCTTGATGATGTTGAAGGTCTTGGTGAACGGGTCATACTCGCGGCCGATGAGGAATTGGGACGGCACTGCGGCCTTGGCGAGCTCCCGTACGACTTGGTGCTTGGCGTCATTCTCCGCGAGGACGGTCTTCACTTCGGCGGGCTTCATGCCCTCGTGTTCCTCGCCGCGCACTGGGATCTCTGTTTCACACCAAGCGGCGAGGAGGACGCCGGGTTCTGCGAACGTGCCGCTGATCCTTTGGGCGTCGGTGGCGCGCTGAGTGCCGGGGCCGTGCTCCAGCAGGGATTCGGCGTTGCAGAAGACAGCTTCGATGCCGTCAGCGAGTGGGAATGACTTCTTTCCGTCGGGGTCAGGATCGATGCCCTCCGGGTCCAGGCCGTAGGGGTGGGCGAGGCCGTGGATCATCCGCGTAAGGGTCGCGTCGCGGTACCACAGGCACAGGATGCGGAGTTTCTTGTATCCGGCTGCCTCGATGGAACGGCGGATACCCTCCGGGGAGGGCTTGCCGATGAGATCGACGTATTCGCCATCCTGCTTCTTCTGTTTCTTCTCTTTCTCCTGGGCGGGGGAGGCGGGCTCGTGGGAACGCTTACCGAAGACGTTCCCCTTCGACTTCAGGTCGAGCGGGGAGACGGCGTCACCGAAGACTCGCTGGATGTGTTCCCGCAGCAGCGAGAGATGGTAGATGCCGGCGCCGGTACCGACAGCGAAGGAGTCCGTCTTCGGCATGGTCGGCCTGATCGCTCCAGGAGGAGGGGTCAGGATGTCGATCCTCTTGCCGTTTTCGTCCCTGACGTTCAGGCGGCTGCGCTCATCGGCCACGCGTTCCTCGATGGCGTTCAGCGATGACCGGTCGGCGTCCATCTTCGCCAGGATTTCCAGCGCGTGCTTGTTCGTCTGTCGCAGACCGCGGCCATCCAGGGACACAGACATGATCGGCCGGTCTGGTCCCTGGTCCACGAGAACGGTGCTGGCGTGGATCACCGTGTTGTTGATGCGCCGGATGTGGGCGTCAAGATTCAGGACGGGGTTCGGCTCGGCCGTGTAGGTGGCCATCTTCACCGACAGGCGGGACAGCGCGTACTGGACTTGGCTGCGGGTGGGGTTCTCGGGACGGGCCTTGACTGCTTCGGCGAGGTCGACCGGGTGGGCGAGGGTGGCGAAGATCGGGCCGATGGGCTGTTCCCAGGCGATCAGGTCACCGTTACTGATGGGCCGGTACTGCACGGCCGCGACGTTCTCGGAGGGCTGCCAGTCGACGGTCCTGTGTTTCACCTGGCCGTTCGCCGCCTCGTACGCCTCACGGACCGGCTCGACTTCCCGGTCCAGGAAGGGCTTTGACGCCAGCTTCTTGGCGATGTGCCACTTCACCGCCTCATAGGCCCAGCTGTCCGGGCTGGCGGGCTTGCCGTCTTCCTCCTGGAGGATGTTCTTGGCAAGGCTGCGGTGCTCAGGAGTGACGTCCGTGACCAGTCGGGCCAAGGTGGGTGGATCCATGAAGGGGATCTCGTCCAGAGGGACACGTCGGACGATGCCTTCCAGGTAGGTGAAGACCGTTCTAAGGGTGTCGGGCTCCACAGGGTTGAGCGTGACCATGAAGGCCAGGTTCTTGTCCAGGTAGACGTAGCCATCGGTGATCTGTTGGAGCACGGTGACAGCGATGGAGTAGGGGACCAGGAAGGGGTCGGATTCCTGGACACCCTTGATCCATTTTCCGTTCTGTGAGGCCGTGCTCCCCAGTTCCCGCCAGGCCGTGCGGATGGGTGAGTGGTAGTCGCCGAAGTCCCAGACCAGGGCGGTCATGCCGTCCAGGAGCTCGGGGGTGCACCGGATGGATGTGGTGTGCGCGGTGAGATCCCGCTGCGTGTTGCTTCGCCCCATGAGCGGGGGTACCTCGTCTCTCGGTCTCTCCGTTTGGGAGAGGATGCGGGTCCGTCTCCGCCGCGGCAAGGCGGTGTGACAGGCGTGGTCAGTTCAGAGCGTCTCGCGGTCGAGCCCTGCGTAGGTCAGGAATGCCTGAAGCGCTTGACCGTAGAGCTCATTCATGATGTCGCGCTGTTTCGGCGTCCAGTCGCGGTAGATCTGTTCGATGATCGTGGCCAGGTCGGAGCTGAACTTCTTGTCGTGGATGGAGTGGTCCACGATGTGGAGGGTCATGTCGGTCTCGCCCCGCCGGGCACGGCCGGCGAGCTGGATGAGCAGGACGAGCATGCCTGCGACGAGTTCCTTGCGCAGGTCGTGGTCCATGTTGGAGAACCGGGCCGGGGAGCGAAGGATCTTGGTGAGTTGCTTCCAGGAGGCTTCGCCTGCTGTGCGCAGGACGGCCAGGGGCTCGTCGCTGCCGCCGGCGGGAAGGGTGTTGTAACCGGCGGCGTTGACGCTTGCGTGCAGCCAGTCGGTGTCCTCGATGCTCAGGACAGGCCGGACGCACAGATAGATGTCGCGGACTGCCGAGCGCGTTCCGACGACGATGTTCAGGCCCCGGCCGATGACGGCGAGGGGAGCGATCAGGATCTCTCCGCGGTCGGGGAACTCCTTGAGCTCTTCGCGGACCATCCGGTCCACGTGGGCAGGCAGGTGCTCCTCGTAGTTCTGTTTCTCCGGCTTCTTCACCAGCAGGCAGATCCGGTGGTTCAGCCCGTCGGCCTGTGCCACCCCGGAGGCGAGGTAGGCGGCCTGCTCATAGGAGTTGACGGCGAGGATGACGCGAGCCCGTTCCGGTTCGTGCTTCTCCAGGCGGGCCAGGCGCTTGGCGAGCTGCTGCTCGTACAGGCCCCGGCCGAGATCGCGCAGTGCGTTGGGCTTCAGCTCTGGCGGGAGACCCCCGATCCTCATGGCATCCCCGCTGCTGCCCCGTACAGGCGTGGCGAGGGTGACGATGGACTCCGGACGGGTGTCGGGGAGCCACCAGCGGACCGGGGCATGGATGTGTTCCTGTACGGCCTGTGGTAGGTAGGCGGTGGCGGACAGGCCCATGACCGGACGCTGCACGCCGGCCGCCAGCAGGGCGGTGAGGCCGCCGAGTTCGCTGACGAAGGTGTGCGGATCACCGCCGAAAGAACGTGACAGGAGTTCCGCTTCCTGCTCCTTTTTGTCCATGCCCTTGACCTGGTAGCCGTGGATGGAGCGGCCCAGCATGGCCAGGGGGTAGAGGGTGGCGACCGTGCTGCTGCGCATGCTTTCAAGGATCTTGCGGACCGATCCCAGGTCGAGATAGCGCAGGGTCTGGGCCTGCATGCGCAGCTCGTCCAGCGCGCTGTCGAGTTCCCGTAGCACGGTGCGGGTGATCAACAGGTTCACCACGGCGGCCTGCTGATGCGGATCGGGCACGAGCTCACGCAGGAGCGTGCGCATCGCGTCGCGAGTGTCGGTGAGGTGGTCCTGGCCGCGCTGCGCGGTGAGGATCGTCAGGGCTGTTTGGATGGCGTTCCAGTCGGCTCCGTCGGGAAGCTCGGCCTCCTCATCCGGTTCGGCCGCGTACCAGCGGGCGGGCATGATCTCGTCGAGGAAGGCGAACAGCTCGGGCGGAACGTCGTCGGCCGCGGTCTGGTCGGGGAACAGGAGCTGAAGGATTTCACGGTCCCTCGAGCGGGCCAGGCGCCAGCCGGTGTTGTCGCGGCTGGCCCCGTCAGGGCTGTCCGCCTGGTTGCCCGGGTTCAGCCTGAGCCCGCTGCCTGAGCAGAGCCACAGCAGCAGCATCTCAGCCATGAGTCGGGCGTGGCTGACCGGCGCTGCGAGGGCCATCTCATGGACGACGGGGAGGTTCCTGGCGTCCGAGTCGATTTCCCGCAGCGCGGTCGTCCGTTTCCGGGAAGCCAGAGTGAGCTCCGAGGTACAGCGGTTGATGGCGGCCGTCTGGAAGGCATCGATCTCATCGATCACCAGCGCATCGCAGGCACGGAGCGTCATCTCCAGCACGCTCATGCCCCTGGTGCCACGTGCCTTGCCACGGAACTCCTGCCCGTCCAGGACGACACCGATGCGTGTGCGGCCTTCCAGGAGGTTGGCGTGGTTGGTGACGATCACGGCCGCGTCGGTGGCCCGGTAGAACTGCTGGAACTTGCCGCACACCGGGGCGAAGGAGCAGGTGAGCCGGGTGGAGCCGGTGGCCGCAGAGGTCAGCGAGGTGCAGTTCTCCTCCCCGTACGGGTACAGGGTGGGCGGGTCCATCAACGCCCGCTGCGCGCAGCCGGCCGACAGCAGCGCGATATCGGTCCTGGCGCGCCGATCCCATTCGTCGATCTGGGTGGAGGTGCCCAGGGCGGCGTAGTCCATGGCCCGCCGGTGCATGCTCGACGGGGACATCAGCGGAGTGCAGTGAGCGGGCTCGGCTAGGTGCTTGTTCTTGTGCAGATAGGCCAGGTCGTTGTTGATGTCCCAGGCCATGTCCAGGGTGGCGCGGACATCGGTGACAGCGAGGGCGATCCGCCGGTCGTTGAGCGCTGCCCAGGACGCCATGACCCGTACGAGTACCGTTTTGCCGCTACCCGTGGGGGCGTTGAGGACCTGCAGGTCTCCGGTCGTCAGGTCGAGTTCGGTCAGCTCGCCGTCGGTCGTCTTCATTGCCTTGAAGAAGCGCTTGAGCACCTTGTGCAGGTAGGCGACGCTCTTGTCCTGGCCGCTGAGGATCTTGGCGACATCCAGGAGTTGGTTCACTGTCGGCGCGACCCGGTCGCGCTGCGGGCGGGTGTGCACCTGCGGGAGCACCTCGTGGCCGGGCGCTTCAAGGAAGCCGGGAGTCGCCTGGATATGGATCTCCCTGCTGGTCGTGCCGTGCTCTTGGCCCAGGTAGGCCGTCCTCGTCTTGAGGGTTCCCGGGCCCGCGAACGCCTGCGCCTTGGGGCGCTTGCCGAAGGTGAAGAACGGCCCGGTGACCCGCTGTGCGTAGCCGAGGAAATCCCCTCCCACCCTGGGGATCACCGCCTCGGCCAGCTGCGGGTCTCCGGCCGGCAGCCGCAGCGAACCTCCCGACCTGTCCGCGAGGTCGGGATCGGGGGCCAGGGTGCCTAGGAGTGCGAGGACGGCGGCCCGGAGTTTCTTCGCATCCGTCCATTCGGGAGCCATCAAGGCCATCACCTGACGGATCAGGTTCCGCTCGGCCACTGGCAAGCTCGCCCATTCCGACCATGCGTGCGGCTTGCGGTGGGCGAAGAACGTGGCCTCTTCGAAGCCGGCCAGGATGCGCCCCTCGTCGTCCTTGCGGGGAAGGTAGTGCGCGGCCAGAGCGAGTGCTCCAGCCAGGCCGGCTTCCTTCCCCGTCATCTCCCCGCTCACGCCTGGCCCTCCTTGGTCTGCGTGATGACCATCTCCAGGTAGTCCGTCGCGGTCATCGCCGCCTTCATCCTGTATGTGCGGCACACCGCATGGAGCTGGGCCACCTGGTCCTGGCGATGGTCGGGCACCACCAGGTACTCGGCGCCGCCCTTATCGCCGCCGTCCATGTGGAGCTTGCTGACCAGGTGATTCGGCCAGGTGTAGTCCTTGAAGTCAGCAAGAAGCTGCGGCTGTTCGCTGCCTTCGCGGGTGATCCACAGGTCACACTGGTCCCCGTTGGGCCACAGATGTGATGTCCAGGCGGTCCCCTCCAGGGCCGCCGCGGCGGCTCGGTGCAGCGCCAGTTCGGGTAGGCCAGGGATGACGGTGTAGCGCCACACCGGCCGTACCAGCGCCATGTACTCCGCGGCCGGCTTGGCCTGCGGCACGTGCGGTAGGGCCCCGGTCCACAGGCGTGCGAACCGGTCAGACGGGACCCGGCATTCGAACGTCGGACTCAGCTCGGGGGCCGACTTTTTGCGGGCGGTCACGACGAACTCGTACGACGCGCCCGTCTCCTCATGCCAGGGGTACAGACACCGCACCCTGCCCCTTGTACGCGCGCCCGTGCGGGCAGCAGTCACCTTCATCGGCCACTTGCAGGCAGGGCAGGGCCACCACCAGCCGTTGAACTGCGCGTACTGGGCGATCGGCTTGAAGAAGTCGTTCGCCCGGGACGGCAGCTTGAGCTCCGCGAGACTGCCCGCCGGCACCGTCGGGTTCTCAACCAGCGTGGAGCGGTGCCTCTGGTAGAAGGAGCCCTTGATCGCGCTGAAGACGGCTTCCTGGCTGTACTCGTCATCCAGCTTCGGTTTCGTTACCTGCCCGGTGAACTTGCCGACCTTCTGCGCGGCCCGCAGGACGCGCTGGGCTTCGTGCCGGAAGTCGAACCCGTCCTCCGTGGCGACGCCCTCGCTGTCCATGAGCCGCACGCCGGCGAGAGCCTCGCTGTCGATCCAGTCGGGCAGCAGCCCTTCCAGGGAGCCAGCCCGGTCGCCAGTGAGCCTGCCCATCAGTTCGTCGAACAGGATCAGGTGCCCCGGGCCGCAGGCCGCCATCAGGATGCCGTGGGCCTCCATGAGGCGGTCCAGGCGTCTCGGCCCGTCCAGTCCCTCGCCGACCATCGCGTGCTCGCACACGGCGAACGCCTTGACGATCTCCAGCAGTGCGTGAGTCTGCTGAATATCCGTTGTGTCGTCAGCTTGCATCACGCGCCGGACCCTACGGCAGGCCACTGACAACGGGCCCTGGAAATCGCGAAAAGAGTTCAGTCAGAGCTTTCGTCGAGGCCCTCGGTGTCGATACTGGGATACAGGCCGCGGTAGGCGTCGAGGTGGTTGATGATGTGGCTCCGCCCGGAGTCGGTGAGGAACCACCGGTACGGTCCATGAGCCACTCCGTCGGGGTGCCGCAACACGATGAAGCCCCGGCTCGGGGTCCGTCCGTCAGGGCTTTGCCCCACCGCCAAGTAATGCGGCCCACGTCCGGCGAGGCTGCCGTCCACCCCCTGCGCCCCGGCGCGCGCGACCCTAACCATGATCTTCCACAGCCACAACGACAGCAGCGGCGCGGGTGGCCCTGCTTCCCGGGGAACCCCGAGGGCCGCACGGGCCACCGCTCGCCCGCGCCGGGTCATCTCCACCCGGGTACGCGGGATATCCCCCAGCCCATCGACATACAGCCGGTCCCGGTACACGACGATCAGGCCCCGCCGCTCCAAAGCGGCCACCGACGATCCAGCTCCGGGGTCGTGTACACCCGCTGCGCGCAGCCCCTCCTGAATGCGGGTGTACCCGACTACATCAGACGAGGCGGAGACCGCCAACGTCATGCGCCGCCATTCGGCTGCCGGCCGTTGTTCCGCTCCCACCAAGCGGGCCTGCCGCTGTTCTTCCTCTACCTCCTGGTCGTGACGGAAGATGCACGTCAGATAGGTACGTTGCCGCTCGTTGAGGGCCCTCCATACAGCCATCGACTCCTCGGAAGGCTGACGTGGACGTCGGACGGGAAGCACTGGGAGAGGGTCCTCCGGGCGGCTGCGGCGCCAGGCATCCATCACCACCCGGTCGGGGACTCTATAGACCTGGGCGATCATGTGCGCCACCCTCCCCAGGGTCTCCGGAGATCCCCACATCCAGCCGCGCACACCTCTGCCACGCTCAAGATCGCGGATCTTCTCGGCGCTGATATGCAGGCCGTGTGCACCACGCTTGCGCCGTAGAGCTGAGGCGGCCTCTTCCGTGCTCAAGCCAGCATCACGACGCAAGTCGGCCAGGCTCTCGGTACCCGGTTCGCGCCCTGTCAGATCCTGCGCACCACATCGCAGAACCTCTAGCAATCGGCCGAAAGCTCGGTCACCAACAGTCCGTGTTCCCGCTTCCCAGTGGCGTACAGCACGTGGCGTAACCCCTACAGCCTCGGCGAGCTGTTCCACGCTCATGTCTCTGAACAGTCGTTGGCGTTGCAGGGCCTGGGGACGGAGGGACTGTGCCATACCGGAAGCAAAACGTAGTGAACAGTTCACTGCAACTGTTCACGACGGGGCGATCCTGATCCCGGCCAAGCCGGTTGCGGGCATCTACCGTCCAGAGCTTCGGGCCATCACTGGTTGCCGCTTAGGACGCGCGCGGTCCGTGCTTCTCGGTGGGCAGGGGGGCGAAGGTGCCGAGCATCGGTTTGGCCGCAAGCCGCGCGGGGGTGCGCCACGGTGTGAACGTGCAGGTGGTCACCGATCCGGACGGCCGGTTGCTGTGGCTCTCACCCGCGCTGCCGGGCCGGTCTCATGACCTGACCGCCGCCCGCACCCACCGGATCATCCGCATCTGCGAGCGCCAGGGCGTCCCCATCCTGGCGGATCTTGCCTACCAGGGCGGTGGCCCCTGACTGACCAGGGCATCAAACAAAGGCCCCTGCAGGAACTCACCTCCACCGAGAAGACCGTCAACCGGGCCCTGGCCGCGGCACGGGGCACCGGTCGAACGCGGTGTCGCCCGCCTGAAGTCCTGGCGGATCTTCCGCAGAGCCCGCTGCAGCCCGAACCGCATGACGTCAATCGCCAAAGCCGTCCTCACCCTGGAGCGGCAACGCTGAAGAAGCTCACTGAAGAACCACCACACCAAGTCGCCGCTTGCGGCTACGGTGGGCGCGGCGTTTCAGAAGGAGGGGACGTGCCAGAGCTACGGTGGCAGGTCGTGGCCGAGAGCCTCGAATGTAAGTGCAAGGCACCGACGGCCGAGCAGATTACCATCGCCCGCGCCTTGGGCTTGCCCCTAGGACAGGCCACACCCGCGCCGGTCGCTGCCGCCGAGCTGCGCGTCCTGCTTCGAATGCCTCTGGGACTCACGCTCGCCGGTGACTTCGGCGACGACGAGTACGAGGTCCTCCTCGATCTTGCGAACCGCACGGACCTGGCGGTTCCCGACATGGATAAGCTCGGGTGCCGGGAGGTGCTTAACGCCTGGCTGCGCGTCGCCCGTGACCGCGAGTCCGCCGCCGCCCTGCGTCGGCTAGAGCCTGCGGTCGATGACGTAGTTACCGCTCGCGACCGGCGCAAGGGGCCGGGTATGCACGGCGAGATTTCATCAATCGGCGCCAATGGCCGACTGCACTTCCGGGGCGGCCACGGGCTGGGTACTGCCCCGCATGGGTCACCCGCATCACCCGCCCCGGTGAGGACGGCTATCTCGATCAGCTCCATCTGGCCCGCGAACACGCCGCTGCGGTTCAGAGCAACCCGGCTCGGATTACCCGAGCCCAGGAGGCACAGCTGGAACGCTGGCGGATCAACTTTCCAGCGACCCCGGCGGCGATCGAGGCACTGCGCAACGCACTGGAGACAGCGGACGACGAGGCCGCGATGCAGCGGCTCTTGGAGAAGCACCCGGCGCTGCTGGCCGGCACCGTAGTGGGCACCCACGACACCTGGATCCGGCCCCAGGTTCAGCTCGGCAACCACTACATGGCCGACTTCATGATCGCCGGTCAGACCTCACTCGGAGTTCGGTGGACGCTGGTCGAACTGGAGAGCCCGGTCAGTCGCCTGACCAACCCCGGCAATAGGCGGGCGACGGCCACCCTGCGGCACGCGGTCGACCAGATCGAGGACTGGCGCAGGTGGCTGTCCACCAATCTGCACTACGCCCGCTCCGCGCGCGACGCCGACGGGCTGGGCCTGCCGGGTATCACGGCCGAAGTCCCAGGCTTGATCATCATGGCCCGCGAGACTTACGACGACGCAGCCGCCGAAATCCGGGAACTGCATGCCCGGCGCTCCCACATCCAGGTACGCACCTACGACTGGCTGATGCGCATCAACGAATCCCCCGACCCTCTGCGCCGAGACGCCCCCGACCAACGCCTTCGGCTCGCTTGAAACCAGCCGTCCGTCTGCAAGCAGCGTCAGCCTGGAAAGACCTAGGCCCTGGCGTTCTCGATGGAGTGCAGAAGGCACGCCTTCATCGGGTGCGCCGGCCGGTCAGCCCGAAAGCCCACGAACGTGCCTGCCGAGCCAACGGTCCGTGCCCGGGCAGTTGGTCGTGGCAGCCTGCTCCGGCCCGGAGAGGCGGGATGTGCTGTGCGTCATGACGCTCGTTTGACGCTCTGGTCTCCCGCAGGCGGCACAGCGAGCCGAGAGATGGCCTCTGACCTGGCCTTTTCCGAGACTCGCTCAAGCCGACATCTTTCCGATGACCCACCACGTCGAGTGCGTCGCCGTCCTGGAACCGGTTGCGAAGGGCGCCTGACTCGCTGTTCTGTGCGTGCGCATGGTGAGTGATGTGGGTGTTACGGGCGATGTCCGTCTCGCTGGTCGGCAGGCGTTCAGGTCGCAGGGCCCGGCTTCTCGGAGCCGGGCCCTGCGGGTGTTGCGTGCCGTGAACCGGTCGATGAGCGGGTGGAGGTCTTCGGTGGGGCAGGGTGCGCGGCGGTGTTGTCAGCCGAGGGCCTTGACCGCCTGGTAGTACGTCCAGGCCGTGGAGTCGCACGCGGTCTTCGACGCCCCGGAGTAACCGGCGCAGACCCGCTTCAGGTCGGCGTAGAGGGCGTCGTCCAGGCGGGCCTTGTTGGTGCTGAACGTGCCGGCCGCCTTGTAGTTGCGGTAGCCGAAGTCGTGACGGGCGCAGGAGGTCTTGAAGGGGAAGCCGAGGGGGTTGTCGGGGGAGGAGCTGCAGTAGTCCGTCGACCAGTCGAAGCCGTAGGCCGACCAGGCGCCCTGGTTGGCGCGCGCCGCCACCCAGGAGTTGTAGCTGGAAGCGCTGGTCTGCGTCCAACTGCTCAGAACCTGGGGCTTGTCGGCCGGGGCGGCGAGGGCGGGGGAGGCGAGGAGTACGACTCCGGTCGCTCCGGTGGCGAGCAGGGTCGCGAGGCGACGACGCATCTGGGTCCTCCAGCGGGCGGGCGCCGGGTACTTCCCGGCGCGGCACGCCACAGACTGGAGGGATCAGTTATTCGAAATCTTGGCCGGAGCTATACGGGGCTACACGGACCAGACGGTCCGGGAGGGGCGCGGGAGGCTCAGGGGTGCGAGCGCGGCCAGGAGCGTGAGGGCCGCGAGCGGGAGCAGGTCCAGGTTGACGGTGATCAGCGCGAAGGAGACGAAGGTCAGGACCGGGGTCCAGACCGGGAGTCGCCTCGGGCGGGCCGTCGCCAGGAGCGTCAGGAGCGTGAGCAGGCCGCCCTGGAAGGCGAGCGGGCCGGCGAGTTGCAGCGGGGCGGGGAGCGGGGCGGCGGCGTGGAGGGCGGGGCTGAGGTCGCCGAGGATGACCCAGACGAAGCAGGCGGCGCCCGAGAGGCCCGCGACGGTGGCGGTGTTCGCGGTGACGCGCCGGCCGGAGGTGGAGCGCGGGACCAGGCGGCGCAGGGACAGGAGTAAGGCGCCCAGGAGGAGGAAGGCCGCGAGGAAGAATCCGTGACCGAGGTTCCACGCCACACCCGGGCCGCGGTCGCCGTCCATGCCGTCGATCAGGCGCAGCACGCCGTACGCGAGGAGGAAGACGGGGATCAGGACGGCGAGACGGTGGGGGGTACGCGCTGTCGTTGTCATGGTTCCACCGTCGCGGACCGCGGTGTTCCGGACCATCGGGATCAACCCTGGGCGCACCCGGAGGCGTACCTTAGGGGGCGCTTCATGGGCTTGGGGCAGGGCATCGCCGTGCGTGTGGGGTGCGGCGGTGTGGGGGCGAAGAAGGCGGGCTGACGCGGTGGTTGAGGCTGTGGAGTCCCCTAGGGGAGGGGGTCCGGCCGCTCAGGGGTCGGTCGGGGGCAGCGGGCACGTCGTGGGCCCGCCGCCAGTGGTCGAGAAGGTCGGCGCGGGCGCTCGGGGGCGACGCCGGCCTCGGCTCTGGGCTGGATCTGTTGATCCGCAGATTTTCCGGTCGGGCCGGTTCCCGCGATGAGAGGTGACCGCCCGTCAGGTCTACGGCAGCCAGCCCGCTTCCCGGGCGATCCGGATCGCGTCCACCCGGTTGCGGGCCAGGAGCTTGGTCACCGCCGAGGTGAGGTAGTTGCGTACCGTTCCGCGGGCCAGTCGCAGCTGCTTGGCGATCTCCCCGGCCTCCAGACCGTCCGCGGCCAGCCGCAGCACCTCGGTCTCCCGCTCGGTCATCGGGTTCTCCGCGGTGCCCCAGACGTCCAGGGCGAGCTGCGGGTCGATGACGCGCTGGCCGGCGACCACCCGGCGGACGGCGTCGGCCAGTTCGTGCGGCGGGGCGTCCTTGAGCAGATAGCCGTTGACCTGCGCGGTGAGCGCCCGGCGCACCGTGCCGGGACGGCCGAGGCTGGTCAGGATCAGCGACCGGCACTCGGGCAGCTTCTCCCGCAGCAGTGCGGCCGCGTTCAGACCGTCCAGTCCGGGCAGGTCGACGTCGATGATCGCCACGTCGGGACGGCAGTCGAGCGCGGTGGGCACGATCTCGTCGCCGCGCGCCAGCTCGGCGACCACCTCGAAGTCGTCCTCCAGGCCGAGCAGAGCGACCAGCGCGCCGCGCACCATGTTCATGTCCTCGGCCAGGAGCAGGCGTATGGCCACGTGCGGATCTCCTTCGGCGGCCGGAGCCGCTGCTTCTCTGTTCTCTGTAGGGCGGCTCGGGCGGCGGATTCTCAGGCGGCCGGTGCCATGGCGTCGGCGTCGGACCGGCGGCGTCCGGGGAAGGCCGGGGCCTCGGCGACCAGCCGGAAGGTGTCGTCAGGGCCGAAGCCGGTGTGCAGCTCCCCGGCGATCTCACGCATCCGGGAGGCGAGGTTGCCGAGCCCGCTGCCGCTGTGCACGGACAGGTCGCAGTAGTCGGGCTGCACGCCGTTGTTCTCCACGACCAGCCGGATCCGGCCGCCGTGCTGCACCGCCTCGATCACACAGCCGTCGGCCTTGGAGTGCCGCAGAAGATTGGTGACCGCCTCGCGCAGGACGGCCGCGAGGACGGTGCTGACCTGCGGGCTCATCGTGCCCTGCTGGAGCGTCACACGGGTGTCCACGTCCGCGGCGACCAGCAGCCCCTCCGCCGCGTTGACCTCCTCCACCAGGGACATGTCGCGCATACCGCTGGCGACGGTGCGCACGTCGGCGAGCGACTGCCGGGAAATGGCGAGGACTTCACGAATTTCGGTGAGAGCACGCTGTGAATTACCTGGGAGCAGTCGATGAATGAGCTCGCTTTTCAGCGTGATCGCGGAAAGGCTGTAGCCGAGCAGGTCGTGCAAGTCGCGGGCGAAGCGCAGCCGTTCCTTGGTGACGGCCATCCGGGCGAGACGGCCCCGGGTGTCGTGCAGGACGTGCACGAGGTCGGCGAGCCGGGTGAGGCCGAACACCACGATCCCGGTGAGCAGGGTGGACTGGCACAGGTAGAAGCTGTCGACCAGTGAGCGGCCGTCGAGGACCGGCGGCAGCAGCATCGAAAGACCCACCGCCGCGTACGAGGCCCAGGCGATCCGGGTCGGCAGCAGAAGCAGCAAGGAGCCGGCGAGAAAACCGGCCATACCGCCCCACTGGGCGTGGAAGAGGAGGATCGGCAGGTAGGTCAGAAGAGCTTGAGCCCCCAGGGTGACGGTCTTCTGCCGCCTGGAGGCTCGTCCCGCGCCGGTGCGCGAGTGTCTGAGCTGCAGCCAGAAGATGGCGGCCAGGCAGGTCAGGGCCACCGCGCTCATGCCGGCACTCGGCTTGGCGGCGAGGACGTTGAGCATCGCGATGACCGCGAAGCTGCCCAGTGCGGCGAGTAGAATGGCGCGGGCCAGACGCGGTGCGGGAGGTTCCGAATACCCCAAATACAGGGAATCGCCTTCCTGTTCCGGAAAATCGCCATGTGCGACATCCGGATGCTCTGGATCGTGCTGTGCCGACATCAAGCTCTGGCCCCCCTCGCTTGCCCACAGCTCTAAGCGCACTGTGATGATAAGCGAAGGTAGGCCTGTGCGCTCGGGTGATGTCGGCTAGACGAACACGGGTACGACGTTGAGGTCGGCGTAAGGCGTCGGCTCGGACAGCCGGCCGAGGGCGACCGGAACGTCGAAGAGTCTTCCGTCCGCGAACCTTGGCCAGAAGTGCCGCATCCCCGGCACGACCACCTTGACGACGGGTAGTTGCAGGTCCGGGCGGGTCTGGTTGAGCACGAGAAGGTCCATGCCGCGCTCGCGCACCAGTTCGGTGACCGCGGTCACATCGTCGCGCAGATCGGTGTGGGAGGGAAAACAGCCATGCGCGAGGGTGGGTGCCGCGGACGGATCCGGGGCCAGATATGGCTGATTAGCGACGGTCGCGGTTTGCCACCAGCGCACCGCTTCGGGGTCATTGATGGCGTAATTCGCACCATCCCTGCCCGGTGCGACGGCGGGGAGCAGTTGTCCCATTTCGGTGAGCGCCCGGCGCAGGGCGATCCGCGGGTCGAAGTGCGCCCCGAAGCCGAACACGATCTCCTCCGGGAAGGAGCCGACGCGCCGGGAGAGCGCCGCGACCACCGGTATGCCGAAGTCGGACGTCAGGTCGAGCGCCCACACCTCGCGCCCGGCCCGCCGGCAGCCGGCCCGCACCCGGTCCACGTAGGGGTCGTCCGCGCTGTCCAGGTCGACGGCCGGCTGGCGCAGCCGGTTGTACCACCACAGGGCGACGGCGTCGCGCTCCACCAGTTCCAGGAAACCCTGCAGCAGCGCGTCCTCGGGGCTGCTGCCGGCCGCGTTGCCGTTCGAGTCCGCGCACAGGCCGTCGGCGGCGGGCTCCTGGCCGAAATAGAGCAGGGACGTGGGCAGCAGACGCTGGGTGTTTTCGGTCATCGACCACACCGGGGTCCACTCGGTGGGGCGGTCGTCGGCGAACGGCTCGGGGACGTGGCTCAGCCAGGATCCGGTGGCGTTCCAGGCGTCCCGCTCGCTCAACTGACGCTCCGAGTACAGCTGGCACTCCCGCGGGTGCACGGCGGCCGGCCCGAGCGCCGCGTAACTGTCCACCACCACCGGCTCGTCACCGTGCCGGGTGCCGCTGTAGCGCTCCACCGCCTCGCACAGCGCACTGGTCCTCGCGTCGGTCGCGGTGACGCCCTTGCCGCCGCTGAGCGCGCGCAGCCCCGCGCGCAGCCCGGCCAGGGAGGCCGCGCCCATGGCCAGGTTCTGGCCGGAGAGGTAGGACTCCACGAAGTCGGGGCAGCCGCGGGCCCGGCTGATGTCCCTGATGACGCCGGTGACCGGGTCGACCAGATGGCCGTAGCGGTCGAGCATCTGCTGCGGGGTGAGCGCCCGGTGTCCGCCCGAATCCTGGTTCGCCTTGGGCCGGGACACGGGCACGAAGGGGGCGCACACCTGCCGGGCGACCAGTTCGTGGTCGCCGCACGCCGGGCACTGCGGCAGCGCCGCCACCGGGTGCGCGTCCGTGGTGAGCCGCAGGGTGTCCAGGACGTGCACGGCGCTCTGCCCGGCGTGCCGGATCCCGGCCAGCCACTTCGCCGTCTCCAGCGCGGCCAGTTGGGCGGCCGCCGCCGCTCCCGCGGGCAGTTGCCCGGCCGGCCTGCCCGCGGGTCCTTCGAGTCCGAGATGGCGCTGCAGCAGCGCCTCGGAGCGGCGGTGGCCGCGCAGCCGCGGAGCCAGACAGGACCAGCACGGCCCGGCGTCCGGCCGGAACACCGGGCCCACCCAGGGGTCGGCGCCCGCCGTGCGGGCGAGCAGCCAGGGCACGCCCTCGGCGCGCAGCGCGGCGCCGACGCCTTCGAGGGCCGGGTCGAGGTAGTCCGCGCACAGGACGAGGGCGAAGGCGGCCGGGTCGCCGTCCGGCGCGAGGCGGATCCCGGACTCCCGCAGGGCCGTGTGCAGCCGGGCCGGATCGGTGCCGGGCAGCGCCACCACCCGTACCCGGGCCGTGGCCACTTCACGGGCCGCGAGGCCGCCGTCGAGGCCGGCCAGGTCCCAGTACGCCTCGGCGGCCAGGGCGGCCGGGGGCGCCGAGGCGGTGCGCAGCCGGAGGAGCCCCGCCGACTCCAGCGCGGCGAGCGCCGCCCCTGCCGCGTCCGGCCCCAGCGCGAGCGCGGCCTCCCGCAGCACCGCCTCCCGGTCGCGGGTGCCGTCCAGCAGTGGCGCGAGGACCTGCGCCGCGTGTCCGCGCAGCGCGGTCACTCCGCGCTGCGAGAGCAGATAGGCGGCCTCTCCGGGGACCACGGTGACCCGGAGGTGGCTCTTGAAACCGATGAACCCCGTGCCGCCGCGGTGTCTCCCGGTGCGGGTCACGCGAGGAAGTCCGCTGTGGCCGGCACGGAGTGGGTGTAGGTGACGGTGAACAGGACGGCGTCCTGGTCCGCCGGAACGTCCAGGTTCTCGATCACGAGCTGGGCGCCCGAGGCGGTCTCGGCCGCGACGTGCGTAAGAGCGCCGGGCTGCGCGGAGTGCAGGTTCATTGTGATCAATTCCCTTCGCCACGTGTGTGTTTCGTGCTGGCTACGGGGAAGATTCTGCAAATCACGGGGAACTGCCCACAGTGCCGGAGTCACCACCCGGGGGTGAACTTTTCACGCGGGTGACGGGAACGCCTCACGGCATGTGTTTTCTTCACGATCCACAGTCTGACGGATACACCTCCGACCCGGTACGGAGGCACTGGCGCGGCCCCCGCCGGCTTGGCATCGTCGCTCCACCGGGGTTCGCCCCGGGTGTCAGGCGACTCGAGCTGCTGATGGGAGCTGACAGCCGGTCATGTATGAGTTCTGTGTTCTCGGGCCCGTCGGAATGCGGTCCGCCGGAGTGGAGGCTCCGCTCGGCGGTTGTAAACAACGGACCATCCTGGCGACCCTTTTGCTGGCGGACGGCTGGGTCGTCTCCGATTCGGATCTCGGCGCGGTGCTGTGGGAGCGAAAGCCGCCGGCCACCTATCAGGCGCAGATCTACACCTACGCGTCGCGTCTGCGCGGCCATTTCAAGGGCGGCGCGACGATCACCCGTTGCGGGCGCGGCTACCGGATCGAGCGGGCCGGCGCGCGCTTCGACTTGGCGGACTTCTACCGGCTGGCCAAGGAAGGCCAGTCCCTGATGGGCGCCGGAGACGTGGACGGCGCGGCGGTGCGGTTCAGGACGGCACTCGACCTGTGGAGCGGCCCCACCCTCACCGGCGTGACCGACGCGCTGATCGACAACGAGCGCTCCCGGATCGACCTGGCCCGTATGGAGGTGCTGGAGAGCCGGATCGAGGCGGATCTGCGTCTCGGCCGCCACCACGCGCTCGTCGGCGAGCTCTCCCAGCTGGTGGGTGCGCACCCGCTGCGGGAGACCTTCCGGGCGAAGCTGATGATCGCCCTGCACCGCAGCGACCGTCAGGCGGAGGCGTTCGACGCGTTCTACGAGGGCTGCCGGCTGCTGCGGGACCAGCTGGGGGTCGACCCCGGCCCGGCCCTGCGCGGCGCGCACCAGGCGATCCTGGAGGAGGGCCTGGAGCCGGCGCTGCCGGGGAGGGGAGGACTCATGGTCGGCGCGGGAGGGCGGCCATGAGGCCCTGACCGTGTCGCGCGGGCAGGACCGGGGGCCTGCCCGGCGCGGGCAGGCCCCCGGCAGAGCGGCCGGGGCGGGTGGGTGCCGACCGCCCCGAGGGCCGCTCGTGCGCATCACGCCGGGCTCGCATGTCCTGGCGCCGTTCCCCCGAGTGCTTCGAGCAGGTGGACCCCCACGCCGCGTTGCCGTCGGTCGCCATGGCCCCGCCATGACGCCCTCCTGCGTCCTGCGATGCCGAGTGACTGCCCGAACGGGTGCGAGGTGCCCCATCACCGGACCCCATCACCGGACCCCATCACCGGACCCCATCACCGGACCCCATCACCGGACCCCATCACCGGACCCCATCACCGGACCCCATCACCGGACCCCATCACCGGACCCCGTCGCCTGATCCGGCCCGGCCCGGGCGAAAGCCTTCCTGGGCGGCGAGCGCCGCGGCCGACGAACGGATCAGCACCGGGCCCGTCTCCCCGGTCTCCCGGGCCACGGCCGCCGACAGGCACGGGCCGAGCGGGACGTCCTCGACGCGCCAGACACCGCGGACCGCCGGATCGGCGCACGCGACGCTGACCGGACCGTTCCGCTGAGGGAACACGTCCAGGCCGCGCAGCTCGGCCACGATCCCGATGCCGGCGGCCTTGAGAACCGCCTCCTTCCGTGTCCAGGCGCGCAGGAAGAAGGCCTCCCGCTCCGACACGTCGTCGACGGCCTCCAGGGCCGCCGACTCGTCGCACGACAGGGCGACATCGGCCATGCCGCCGAGATCGCGCCCGCCATGGACCTCGATGTCGATGCCCACCCGCCCGCCGGCGGTGACCGAGAGCAGCCAGTACGGCCCCGAGCGGGACAGGCTGAATTCCAGTCGCGTGACGGGCGCGACGACCCTCGGCCGGCCGTGCGTGCCGTCGGCGCACCGCGGGCAGGTGTGCCTGCCGAACCGGATCGCGTCCGGCGGGCAGCCGAGATAGTGATCGGCGAGCACCCGGCGCACGGCGGCGTGCGCTCCGGCGTAGCGGCCGTCGAAGGGCGGCCTGCGGCCCCGGTACGTACGCAGTTCGGCGGCGTCCAGCACAGCGACGTCGGCCGGGTCGGGGACGTCGGGGACCCGGCCGTGCCAGACATGGACGGCGTTGCTGCGGCCGAAGCGGCCGACGCCGGTGCCGGTGCTGCTTTCGAGTACGGGCGCATGCCCCTGAGCGGTCATCCGGTGGCTTCCTTCGTAGGGGGCGATGTGTCCCGCGGGTTGACGGCCTCGGTCACGTGCTCACCGGCCGGGGCGGAACCGGTCGGGGCGGGCCGGACCGGTCGGGCCGCGGGCGGTCCCGGCCTTGGTCCGTGCCGCGGGGGCGCCCGCGCCCAGGGGCGGGGTGACCACGGCGTTCTCCCGTTGTGACGGCGGCGAGCCGGTGCGGGCACCGGTCACGGACACACCGGGGCCCGCGCCCGCGATCCGCCCTTCCTTCAGCGCCGCGCGGGCGAGTCCGGCGGGCGCTGTGGGAGGAAGGAGCGAGGGCCGACCGGGGGATGTGCCGGCCCTCGCTCCGCTTCTGGGTGGAGACGCGCGCGTACGGTCAGCCGCTGGCCTTGAGCGTGCCGAGGTACGGGTGCCACAGGTGGTCCGGGTTGGCCTCGACCGCGGCCACCGCCTCGCGCATCGCGATGAGGGCCTTCGGCTCCTCGTCGTCGTACACGTCGCCCTGCAGCATCTTCAGGACGTCCTTGCGGTACCGCGGGTCCTGGACGAAGGCGGTGAACAGGACGTTCAGCCGGTAGTAGATGGAGATGAACTCGTACCAGTACTTCACCGCGCGGCGCAGCTTGGACTCGTACCCCGCGAACCGGTCCTTGCCGTAGTCGCCGGCCGCGTGCGCCGCGATGATGTCCTGCGAGGCGATACGGGCGCTGTTCAGCGCCACGCTGACCCCGCTGGAGAAGATCGGGTCCACGAAGCGGGCGGCGTCGCCGATCAGGACGTAGCGGTCGCCGGTGATCTCCTTCATCGAGTAGCTGTAGTCGCCCTCCGCCTTCAGCGGACGCACTTGGCGGCAGCCCTTCAGCGCGTCGTACAGCTCGGGTCTGCTGCCCACGAACTCCCAGAAGAACTCGTCGAGATCGCCGCTGCCCTCCTTGAAGCGCTTCTTCTGGGTCACCACGCCGATGCTCGTGATCTTGTCGGTGATCGGGATCTGCCAGACCCAGGAGTCCTTGATCGGCAGGAAGTGCACGTAGATGTGCTCGGCCTGCGCCGCGGAGGTGGACAGCGCCTCCCGGTCCAGGCCCTCGAACCAGGCGTGCACCGCGTACTGGTCGAAGACGGGGTCGGAGACCTTGGTCCGCAGCTGCCGGCCGAGCATCGTCTGGCGGCCGGAGGCGTCCACGACCATGCCGACCGTGTACGACATCTCCTTCCCGGCGATGCGGGTGCGGACCGTCACCTCGGGGTCGCCGAAGTCGACGCCGAGGACCCGGGCGCCGTTGACGACACTCGCGCCCTGCTCCTGGGCGTGGCGCAGCAGGATCGCGTCGAACCGCGAACGGTCCACGTGGTACGTGTAGTCGCGGTCCACGCCCTTCTGGTCGCGCTCCACGAACTGGATGTCCGCGGTCCAGTCGTGCTGCAGTCCGCTGAAGCCGAGCCGGGGGATGTCCCGCGACTCGGCCGAGGTCCAGGACGCCCCGTACTTGCGGGGGAAGCCCGCCTCGTCGATCTTGTCGAGGGCGTCTATCTCGAGCAGGACGGGCGTCGTGGCCGGCACCAGCGACTCGCCGACGTGCGGCCGCGGGAAGGTGTCGCTCTCCAGGACGATGACGGACAGACCGGCGCGGGCCAGGTAGGAGGCGGCGGTCGAACCGGCGGGGCCCCCGCCGATCACGGCGATGTCGAAGTCGGTGGCGCTCATCGCACGGTCTCCTTGTCCAGCTCGCAGATCATGGCGGCGATGCAGGACGCGTTCTTGAAGTTCTTCGCGTCGATCAGGGCGGCGGGCACCGGGACGTCCCACTCGTTGAGGATGAAGGACTGCAGCAGCGCGATCCGCAGGGAGTCGATGATCCCCCACTCCAGCAGCGGGGTGCTCGCGTCGATCTCGCGGCCCTCGTCGGACCAGAGGAATTCGACCCTGATGAAGTCGAGGAGTCGGGTGGTCACGGCGTCGGTGTTCATGAGCGTCCTTTCGAAAGGGTGAGATGCCGCCGGACCAGTTCCGGTCGGTCGATCTTGCCGTTGCGGGTGCGCGGCAGGTCGGCGAGGAGGTGGACGTGGTCGACGATCATGTAGCTGGGCAGCCGCTCGGCCAGATGACGGCGCAGCGCCAGGGCGCCGGGCCGGGCGCCGGCCGCGGGGACGACGAAGGCGATCAGACGGGCGTCCATGCCCTCGCCGGCCACGACGACGGCCGCCGTCTCGACGTCCGGGTGCGCGGCGCAGCCGATCTCGATCTCGCCGAGTTCGATCCGGTGGCCGCGGACCTTCACCGCGTGGTCGCGCCGGCCCACGTAGTCGAAGCCGCCGTCGGGCAGCACGGTGACGACGTCCCCGGTGGCGTACTCCTCGGCCGCGGGGCCCAGGCCCCAGTAACCGAGCATCACCGTCGGCCCGCTGACGATCAGTTCGCCCTGCTCGCCCGGTGCGGCGACGGCGCCGGCGTCGGTCCGCGCCCACACCTCGTCGCCGCTCGCCGCCTTTCCGATCGGCACCGGGCGTTCGCGTTCGAGGTCGGCCGGGACGACCTCGTGCCAGGTGCACACGTTCGTCTCGGTCGGCCCGTACAGGTTGAGCAGCCGGGCGTCCGTCCAGCCCGCCAGACGGCGGACGTGGGCGACGGGGAACGGCTCGCCGGCGAACAGCACCGCCCGCAGCGCCTCGGGCGCGGGCCGGTCCAGGAGCGCGCCGCCGCGGATCATCAGGATCAGCGCCGACGGCACCGAGTACCAGACGGTGATCCGCTCCCGGTGCAGGAACTCGACGAGCTCGCCCGGCGCGTACGCGAGCGCTGCCGGGACCAGGTGGACCGAGGCGCCGACCGAGAAGGCGGCGTACAGGTCGAGGACCGAGAGGTCGAAGACCAGCGGCGCGTGGTTGGCGAAGCGGTCCTCGGGCCCGGCGTCGAGCAGTTCCACCGCCCAGTCCACGAAGGCGCGGGCGTTGCGGTGGCTGATGCTCACGCCCTTCGGCGTCCCCGTGGAGCCGGAGGTGTAGAGGATGAAGGCGGGGTCGTCCGGCTTCACCTCGGTGTCGGCGGCCGGCGCCGTGCCGGCGGGTGCGGTGGCCTGTTCCAGGTCGAGCGCGGCGATCCCGCCGAGCGTCGCCGTGACGTCCGTCAGCCGCTGCCCGGTCGCGCACACGACCCGGGCCGCGCAGTCGTGGGCCACGGTGGCGACCCGGCCGACCGGCGCGGTGCCGTCCTGCGGCACGTAGACGGCGCCCAGGCGCAGCACCGCCTGCATCGCCACCACGACCTCGGGCGACTTGTCGCCCCAGATCACCACCGGGTCGCCGCGGCCCACCCCGGCCGCGGCCAGCAGCCGGGCGAACTCGTCGGCCGCGCGGTCGAGTTGGCTGTACGTCAGCTCCCGTCCAGCGGCGGCGACGGCCGTGCGGTCCGGATGGCGCCGGGCGGAGTGGATGACCAGCTCATGCAGGTTCACAGCCCTCGCTCCCTCGCGATGACGTTGCGGTGGATCTCGGTCGTGCCCGAGAAGAGCGTGCTCGGCACGGCGTCGCGCAGCTGCTGCTCGATGCCGGTCGAGGCGAGATAGCCGATGCCGCCGAAGACCTGCACCGCGTCCCGGGCGTTGGCCACGGCGGCCTCGGAGACCGCGACCTTGGCCAGCGACACGGCGCCGGCGTCCGCGGTGCCCTGGTCGGTCAGCCAGCAGGCCCGGTACAGGAGCAGCCGCGCCCCTTCGAGCCGCTCGGACATGACCGAGATCTTGTGCGACACCGCCTGGAAGTCGGCCAGCCTGCGGCCGAACTGCTTGCGGGACCGGACGTGGGCCACGCACCGCTCGAGCTGGTGCGTCATCACGCCGAGGTAGATGGCGAACAGGCAGGCCCGCTCCCAGCCCATCGAGTGCTGGAAGATCGTCCGGCCCTGACCCTCGCTGCCGAGGAGGTAGCGGGCGGGCACCCGCACCCCGTCGAAGGTGATCCGGCCGGCCGGGCAGCCGTGCAGGCCCATCTTCTCCATCGGGCCGCTGACGCTCAGCCCCGGCAGGTCCCGGGGGACCGCGAAGCCGCTGGTGCCGAGGAAGCCGGCCTCGGGCTGCGTGACCGCGTAGGTCACGATCACGTCGGAGAGCGGGGCGTTGCTCGCGAACGACTTCTCCCCGTCGAGCACGTAGTGGTCGCCGTCGCGGACCGCGGTCATCCCCAGGCGGGCCGAGTCGGACCCCGCCGAGTCCTCGGTGATCGCGTTGGAGGCGATCACCGAACCGTCGGCCATGCCCTTGAGCAACTGCCCGCGCACCTCGTCACCGGCGAAGTCCCGGATCGGCACGGCGCAGGCGAGCAGGTGGGCGGCGACTCCGAAGGCGAGTCCCGTGTCGAGGCAGCACTGGCCGAACGCCTCCAGGCACAGTGCCGTGTCGAGGGCGCCGAGACCACCGCCGCCGAACTCCTCGGGCAGGCACAGCCCGGTGAGTCCCAGGTCCGCCGTCCTTCCCCAGTCGTCCCGGTCGAAGTGGTCCCCCGGGTCGGTGCGGCGGCGTCCGGGCAACTGGTGTCTGATCGCGCTCCTCAGCCGGTCATGACGCTGCCTCTGCTCGCTCGTCATGGCGAAGTCCATCGCTGTCCTCCTTTCCAACGGCGTTCCCGTAGGCGTCGAGTTCCGCGTCCGACAGCTCGTCGAGTTCGGCGCGGACCGACTTCTCGACCAGTGCGGCCAGTTCGGCCACGGTCGGTCCCTCGAAGACCGCCCGGATCGGCAGGTCGACGTCGAAGGCGTCCTGCAACGCGGCGACCAGGCGGATCGCGAGGATCGAGTTGCCGCCGGCCCGGAAGAAGCCGGTGTCGGCGCCCACCGGGACCGTGAGCAGCTCGGTGAAGATCTCCGCGACGCGTTCCTCGACGATCCCGTCCGGCGCGACCGGTTCCCGCGTCTGCGCGGCGGGCCCCGGCAGCGCGGCGCGGTCGACCTTGCCGTTGGCGGTCAGCGGCATCGCGTCCAGCGCGGTGAACGAGGCCGGCAGCATGTACTCGGGCAGCCGCTCGGCGCACAGCGCGTGCAGGGAGCGTGCGTCCGGCGCGCCGTGCGGCGGCCCGTCGGGGACGAAGCAGACGCCGATCCGCCCGTTCTCCGCGGTCGCCACGGCCTGCCTGACCCGTGGGTGCTCGGTGACCACCGCGGCGATCTCGTTGAGTTCGACGCGGTAGCCGCGGATCTTGACCTGGGTGTCGGAACGGCCGAGGAACTCCACGGCCCCGCCGTCCAGGACCCGCGCGAGGTCACCGGTCCGGTACAGCCGGTCGCCCGGCTTCCCGTACGGGTCGGGCACGAACCGCTCGGCGGTCATGGCGGGCCGGCCGGTGTAGCCGCGGCCCACCCCCGCGCCGCCGACGCAGAGTTCACCGACCGCGCCGACCGGAACCGGCCGCAGCCACGCGTCCAGCACCCTCGTCCGCACACCGGGCAGCGGCCGTCCGATCGGCACGGTCTCCCGGCCGACGGGCGCCGTGAGCGGGTGGACGCACGCACCCACCGAGGTTTCGGTCGGGCCGTACTCGTTGATCAGCCGGTCGGGCCCGAGCAGCGAGGCCCAGCGGTCGGCGAGGGCGACCGGCAGCGCCTCGCCCGCGACGACGATCCGGGCCGCGAGAGCCGCGATCCGCTCGTCCGGCAGCCCGGACAGGATCTCCAGGTGGCCGGGGGTGAGCTTGAGGAAGGCGAGCGGGGCGGCGGCGGTCAGACGCTCCCCGAGCCGCGTCAGGTCCAGGTCCTGCGGCAGGACCGTGGTCGGCCGGCCGGCGAGCAGCCCCGCCCACAGGTTGGGGACGCCGAGGTCGAAGGCGACGGAGGTGAAGACCGCGGCGCCGCCGGGCGCCGCGAGCGCCAGCTCGTCGACGGCCCAGCGCAGGTGACCGACGAGCCCGGCCTGGGTGATCTCGACGCCCTTGGGGCGGCCGGTGGAACCGGAGGTGTAGATGACGTAGGCCAGCCGCTCGGGGTCCGCCGAACGGGCCGGCCGCTCGGCGCGGGCGTCCGCGGTCCGCGGCGAGACGGTCGTGACCCCGTCGAGGGCGGAGTCGGAGACCAGGAGCGTCGCCCCGGCGTCGGCCAGCATGTACGCGATCCGCTCGTCCGGGGTGCCCGGTTCGATCGGCAGATACGCGGCTCCCGCCTTCCAGACGCCGAGCAGGGCGGCGATCAGGTCGGCGCCCCGGTCGACCAGGACGCCCACGACGGAGTCGGCGCCCGCGCCGAGGTCGCGCAGCCGGTGCGCGATCCCGTTGGCCTGCCGGTCGAGCCGCCGGTACGAAACCTCGCCGGACCCGGTGCGCAGCGCGACCGCGTCGGGGGTGGCGTCGGCCTGCCGCTCGAAGAGGCCCGGGGCGTCCAGCGTGTACGGCGGCGCGGGGGTGCCGCTCCACCGGTCCAGCTCGCCGCGCTCGGCCGCGGGCAGCACGTCCACCTCGTCGAGACGGACCAGCGGCTCGGCCGACGCGCCCTCCAGGAGCAGCACGAACTGGTCCGCCAGGCGCTCGACGGTGTCCCGCTCGAACAGAGCGGTCGCGTACTCCAGACCGCCGGACATCCCGCCGTCGGGGCGGCGGCGCAGATAGAGCGTCAGGTCCGTCTTCGCGATCCGGGAGACCTCGATCAGGGTGGCGAAGTCCGCTCCGTCCGACGCCGATCCGGTCAGCTCCTCGTCGTGCAGGTCGAAGGCGACCTGGTAGAGCGGGGTGCGTGCGGAGTCGCGCTCGGGCGCCACATCGGCGACCAACTGCTCGAAGGGCAGGTCCTGGTGGGCGAAGGCGTCGCGGCAGGCGTCCCTGACCCGCTCGACGGCCGCCCCGAAGGACAGGCCGCCGGCCAGGCCGAGCCGCAGCACGAGGCTGTTCAGGAAGAAGCCGACGACGCCCTCGGTCCCGGGCCGGTCGCGGCCCGCCACCGGGGTGCCGAGCACCACGTCCCACTGACCGGTCCGCCGCGCCAGCAGCGTGGCGAAGCCGGTGAGCAGGGTCATGAACGGGGTGGCGCCGCGGCGCCGGCCGATCTTCGTGAGCGCCTCGGTGACCCGCGGCGACAGGTCGAGGGGCACCATCGCGCCTTTGGCGTCCCGCACCCGGGGGCGCGGCCGGTCGGCCCGCAGTTCCAGCGGAGCCGCGCCGGACAGGGTCCGCCGCCAGTGGGCCAGCTCCCGCTCCACCGTCTCCGGGGTGATCCGCTCGCGCTGCCAGGAGGCGAAGTCGGCGTACTGGACCGGCAGGGCGGGCAGCCGGGGCGCCCGGCCCGTGCGCAGCGCGTCGAGGATCTCGGCGAACTCGCGCTCCAGGACGGCGGAGGACCAGCCGTCGCAGACGATGTGGTGCACCGAGAGCATCAGCACCTGGCGGCCGCCCGGCGCGGGGTCGCGGGCGAGCAGCGCCCGGGCGAGGGGCCCGCCGTCGAGGTCGAAGCCGCGGTCGAGTTCCCGGTCGAGCACGGCGGGCAGCTTGTGGCCCGCCACGTCGACCGTGGTCAGCTCCAGCGAACCGGACGGCCGGATCAGCTGCATCGGCTCGCCGTCCCGTACGACGAAGTCGGTGCGCAGCGCCTCGTGCCGCTCGACCAGGCGGTCCAGCGCGGCGCCGATCCGCCCCGCGTCGGCGCCCTCCGGCACCGGCAGGAACAGCGCGGACACCCATTCGCGGCTGCGCGGCTGCATCCGGTCGACGACCCACAGCCGGCGCTGGCCGAAGGAGAGCGGCAGCGGGCCGGTGCGGGGGAGCGGCCTCGGGCCGTCGCCCGCCTCCGGGCCGGGCGCGGCGGGCTCCTCGCTCTCCCCGCTCGCCTCGAGCAGCCGGGCCTGGTCGGCGATGGTGGTCGCGTCCAGCAGGTCGGCGAGGGCGAGGTCGCGGCCGGTCGCCTTGCGCAGCCGGTTGACGAGCCGGGTGAACTGCAGTGACGTGCCGCCGAGTTGGTAGAAGTCCGCGTCGGGGGCGATGTCGTCGGTCTTGAACAGCTTGCGCCAGACCTCGGCCACCGTCGCCCGGGCCGCCGACTCCGGCGCAGCGGGCCGGCCGGCGAACGCGGGCGCGGGCAGCCGTGCGTAGTCCAGCTTGCCGTTCGCGGTGGTGGGGAATCGCTCGACGGCGGTCAGCACCGAGGGCACATGGGTGCCGGGCAGCCGCTCGCCGAGGTAGGCGCGCAGCCCGTCCGGCACCGTGGCGGCCCGCACATAGGCGGCCAGTGCGGCGCCGCCGCCCGGCGACGTGACCGCGACGACCGCCGCGCCGCCGATCGCGGGGTGGCTCTCCAGCGCGTACTCGACCTCGCCCGGCTCGATCCGGACGCCGTTGATCTTGACCTGGCGGTCGATCCGCCCCAGGTACTCGAGGGTGTCGTCCGGTCTCGTCCGCACCCGGTCGCCGGTGCGGTACAGCCGCGCCCCGGCGGGCCCGGACGGATCCGGGACGAAGCGCTCGGCGGTCAGGTCGGCGCGGCCGAGATAGCCGCGCGCGACGCCGGGTCCGCCCGCGAACAGCTCGCCCTCGTCGGCCGGCCGGCCGTCCGCGTCCAGTACGAGCACCCGCATCCCGTCGATCGGCCGGCCGATCGGCACCGGCCCGGAGGCCTGCGCCGGGTCGAAGCGGTGCGCGGTGACGTCGACGGAGCACTCGGTCGGGCCGTAGGTGTTCCAGACCGCGAGTTCGCCCGGGGCCAGCGCGAGCACCTTGTGCACCTGCTCGGCGTGGAGCGGCTCACCGGCGCAGCTCAGCACGCGCAGCGCGGCGCAGCGCTCCCAGCCGTCCACCTCGATCAGCTCGTGCAGCACGGAGGGCACCACCTGGAGGACGGTCACGCCCTCGTCGGCGACGGCCTGCAGCAGGGCCGCGGGCTCCCGCTCGGCGCCCGCCGGGGCGAGCACCACCGTGCCGCCGACGATCAGCGGCGCGAAGATCTCCCAGCCCGCGGCGTCGAAGGTCACCGGGGTCTTCTGCAGCACCCGGTCGGCGGCGGTCAGGCCGAGTTCCCGGACCGCCCACCGGACGCGGTTGGCGAGGCCCGCGTGGTCGACGACGACGCCCTTGGGGCGGCCGGTCGAGCCCGAGGTGTGCATCACATAGGCGGCGCCCAGCGGTTCGGCGGTGATCCGCGCGAACGCCTCGGCCGGGACCTGCGGGGCGGGCACCGGGTCGTCGGCGCGCACCGGCTTGGCGCCGGCCGCCGTGATCAGGTCGTGCCCGGCGGCGTCGGTGACGACCAGGCCGACGCCGGTCTGCTCCACCAGGCCGGTTAGGCGGGCCTGTGGATGTCCGGGGTCGAGGGGCAGATAGGCGGCGCCGGCCCGCCAGACGGCGAGCAGGGCGATGACGAGTTCGGCGCCGCGGGGCAGCAGGACGCCCACCGGCCGGTCGGGTGTCGCGCCGTGGGCGATGAGGCGGTGGGCCAGGGCGTCCGCTCTGGCGTCCAGTTCGGCGTAGGTCAGCTGGCTGCCGGCCGCGGCCACCGCCGGCCGGTCCGGGGTCAGCGCGACCTGCCGGGCCACCAGCTCGGGGACGAGCGTCGGGGCGGTCATGACAGGTTCTCCTTCAGGTGGTCCAGTGGTTCGACGGGGGCGGTTCAGGACGTGAACTGCGGGACGCCGTAGCGCGCGAACCGCTTCGCGACGTCCTCGGGCTCCCGGGTGGTGGCGAGCGTGAGCAGCAGCAGGATCCGGGCCTTCTGCGGCAGCAGGTCCTCGGCCGGCAGGACGCCGGGGGCGCCCGCCTCGTACACGGCGCCGGAGCCCGTGCGGGCAGCGGCCACGACCGTCACGCCCTCGCCGAGGACGCCGCGCAGCGCGGAGGCCTCGCCGGGCGACGGATCGCCGGCGACGACGATGCCGCGGGCGCCCGCCTCGGCGAAGGCGGTGATGGCCTCGCCGCCGGCGTCCGGATAGGAGGAGACGATCTCGGTGCGGGGCAGCTCGTCCCGCTTGATCCGCGACACGTCGAACGGGGTGCGCCAGCTGTTCTTGCCGCAGTCCTGGATGCGCGCGGGCGCCCGCAGCAGCCTGATCCGCTTGCCGTCGACGGTGCCGAGCACCCCCTGCTCCCTGGCCTGGAAGGTGTCCAGGCGCAGCGTGCTGGTCTTGGTGGCCTCGCGGGCGGCGAGGATCTCGTCGTCGAGCATGACGACCGTGCCGAAGCAGCGGGTGCGCTCGCTCGCGGCGAGCACGATCGAGTCGTAGAGGTTCGCGGGGCCGTCCGCGCTGAACACGTTGGACGGCCGCATGGAGCCGGTCACGATGACGGGCTTGGGGCTGCGCACGGTCAGATCGAGGAAGTAGGCCAGTTCCTCCAGGGACTTGGTGCCCGAGGTGACCACCACGGCGTCCGCCGTGCGCAGTTCCCGGTCGACCTGGAGGGACAGGTCGTAGTAGTCGGTCATGGCCGTCTGCTCCGGGCCCTCCGCGGAGGTCACGTCGGCCACCGCGTCCAGCTCCGGGCGCAGGCTCTCGACGATGTCGGCGATCGGCAGCGAACTGCCCTTGTACTCCTCGAAGTCGCTCCGGTCGCCGGCCACGCCGGTGATGGTGCCGCCGGTGCCGATCACGGCCACCTTCGGCTTCCCCGGCTCCGTCTTCGCGGCCGCCGGCAGGGTGGGCACCAGGCCCGCGAGCAGGACCGCGACGACGAGCAGGCTCCTCCTCACGACAGCACCTGGCCGTTGCCCTGCCGCATCGCGCGGGAGCGCCGGTGGTCGAGGTGGATGAAGGTGCGGTGCAGCCAGCGGTCCTCGCCGTCGTAGCGCGGCACGAAGTGGGTCCTGCCGTGCAGGGCGACGCGGTTGTCCACGACGGCGAGGTCGCCGGGGAGCAGGTGCACGGCGCGCGTGATGGTGTCGAGGGCGGCCCGCAGCACGGTCATGGCCTCGGCCGCCTGCTCGTCCTCCTCGTCGGCGAGCCGGGTGGCGTGGAAGTCGACGCGGACGTCGGGGTCGTCGAAGTCGCCGCTCAGGACGGGGTGGCGGGGCGCCCGCCCCTCGGGGCCGCCGCCGAAGGACGGCGGCACCTCGGTGCGGAACCGGTCCTCGCCGAGCACCTTGCGGATGTCGTCGGGAAGCATTCTGATCGCCCGCCGCACCGACGCGACCCGCAGTCCGGCGCCGCCGTCGTGGTCGGGACGGACGCAGAACAGCGCGACCATGTCGGGGCGGTGCGGGTGGAAGGCGTTCTCGACGTGCAGTTCCAGCGGCACGGACCCGGCGTTGCTCTGCTGCGTCTCCCGGCCGGGCACCGGCACCACGTTCTGCACCAGGGCGCCGCTCTTCTCGTCCCGGTAGGCGATGACCTCGCCGATCTGCATGGACACCAGGGCGGTGGTCCCGGCGGCCGGGGTGGCCTTGCGCTCGACGGACCCGGCGACGGCCGGGGTGGGCGGGAGGACGGACGCCACCGGCAGGTTGCGGACCAGCAGCATGCCGTCGAGCCGCGGGTCGTGCCGGAAGGCGCGCAGCCGGCGGCGCAGCCGCTCCGGGAGCCGCTGGGACATGTCCCGGCAGGCGTCGAGCCAGGCTCTGTCGTCGACGAGGCCGGGCTCCACCTCGGCGAGCGCCGCGGCGACCTCCCTCGTCCGCTCCCTCTCCGCCCGGGTGAGGGTGAATATGTGGTCCTCGGTCATGGTGTGCCTTCCTGGACGAGTTCGGACAGATCACGGAGCAGGGGGTCCGCGCCGAGCGCGACCGCTTCGAGCACCTGGGCGCAGCGGACCACCAGGCGCCGTGCCTCCTCGTGGCCGAAGGCGTCGGGCCGGTGCCCGAGCCGCAGCGAGAGCCGGGCGCCGGGGACGGCCGCGAGCCGGAGCGGGAAATGGGTGTCGTCCGCCGCTTCGAACGTGCGCATCCGCAGCTGCCCGCCGAGGGCCGCTTCCCAGGCGGAGGGGTCCATCGGGTAGTTCACGAAGAGCGTCGTCGTGTCGAAGAGCGTGCGCAGGCCGGCCGCGCGCTGGATCTCGGCCAGGCCCAGATGGTCGTGCGGCTGCAGCGCCGCCTGTTCCTGCTGCAGCCGCCGCAGCAGGGTGTCGAACGGTTCGCCGGGCGAGAACCGGACCCGTACCGGGACGGTGTTGGTGAAGAGCCCCACCATGCCCTCGACGCCGGGCAGTTCCGGCGGCCGGCCGGACACCGAGGAGCCGAAGACGACGTCCTGGCTGCCGGTCAGTTCGGCGAGCACCACCGCCCAGGCGCCCTGGACGGCGGTGTTCAGCGTCAGTCCGTGGGCGGCGGTCCGCGCGGTGAGCGCCCGGGTGGCCTCCTCGTCCAGCTCGCGCACCACCAGCTCGTGCGCCACCTCGCGCTGCCCGGCCGCGCCGGTTCCTCCCACCAGGGTCGGCCCCGCGAGCCCGGCCAGGGCCCCGCCCCAGGCGGTGGCCGCCGCCGCGCGGTCCCGCTCGGCGAGCCAGGTCGCGTACCGCCCGTACGGCGTCACGGCCGGCAGCCGCGCGCCCGCATACAGGGCGAAGAGTTCCCGTACGAGGACGGAGACGGACCAGCCGTCCCAGACGATGTGATGGGCGGTCAGCACCAGGCGGAACCGGTCGCCGCCGAGCCGCACCAGCCGCAGCCGCAGCAGCGGCGGCGCCTCCAGGTCGAACCGCTCCCCGCGGTCGGCGGCCGCGAGCCGGCGGGCCTCCGCGTCCGCGTCGGGCCGGTCCGACAGATCGGTCTCCAGCCAGGGCAGCGCGACCCGCTCGGGGATCACCTGCACCGGCTCGTCGAGATCGCCGTAGTGGAAGGCGGCCCGCAAAGTGGTGTGCCGGTCCAGGCAGGCCTGCGCCGCGGCCCGCATCCGGGCGGGGTCCAGCGGGCCTTCCAGATCGATGCCGAGCTGCGCCGCGTACACGTCGAGCGTCCGCTCGGTGCGCATGCTGTGGTTGAGGAACCCTTCCTGCAGCGGGGACAGCGGCAGCAGGTCGGCCAGCGGGCCGTACGCGTCGGCCAGTTCGTCGATCTCCGGCTGGCCCAGTGCGACCAGCGGTACGTCGGACGGGGTGAGACCGCCGGCGCAGGGGCCGGAGCCGTGCCGGGCCAGGCCTTCGAGCGCCTCGCGCAGCAGCCCGGTCAGCGCGGCGATCCGGTCCTCGTCGAAGAGGCCCTCGGGCCAGTGCACGGTGACGGTCAGCTCGGGCCCCGCCGGGCCGTCGAAGGTGGCCGCGACCAGCTCCAGCTCGTGGGCGAACGGCATCCGCGGGTCGGCGTCGGCGTGGAACCCGCCGTCGGTCAGGCCCCAGTCGGCCTCCTGCCCCGAGGAGAAGCGGCCCAGGTAGTTGAAGCCGATCCGGGGGGCCGGGAACGCGGCGAGCCGGCCGCGCGAGGGCTCGTGCAGATGGCGCAGCAGACCGTAGCCGATGCCGTGGTCGGGCAGGGCGCGCAGCTGCTCCTTGACCCGCTTGAGCGCGTCGCCGAGGGCCGGCCCGGCGGCTTGGACGTCGGCCCAGTCCACCGCGCCCACGTCCAGGCGTGCGGGGTACATGCTGGTGAACCAGCCCACCGTGCGGTCGAGCCGGGCCCCGGCGAAGAGGTCCTCGCGGCCGTGGCCCTCCAGGTCGCAGAGCACCGGCCCGTCCGCGCCGCGCCAGCGGCGGTAGGCCAGGGCGAGTCCGGTGAGCAGGACGTCGGCGACGCCCGCGCGGAAGGCGGCCGGCACGTCGATGAGCAGCGCGCCGGTGGTCTCGGGGGAGAGCGTCAGGGCGAGGGTGCGGGCGGTGGCGAACAGGTCGGTCGCCGGGTCGAGATCGCGGGCCGCGGTCCGCGGGTCGGCGGTCGCGGCGATCTCCTCCCACAGCGGGAGCTCCGCGGCCCGCCCCGGCGCCGTCCCGGTGAGCCGGGTGGCCCAGGTGCGCAGTGACGTGCCCACCGCGGGCAGCGGATCGCCGGTCATCGCGCAGGCCAGGTCCTGGATCAGGATCCGCCAGGAGACGCCGTCCACCGCCAGGTGGTGCAGGGTCAGTTCGAGCCGTCCCGGCGCGCCGGGGCCGCCGGGGAACCAGACGGCCTGGTGCAGGACGCCCGCGGCGGGGTCCAGCCGGGCCCTGGCCGCGTCGCGCTGCTCGTCCGACGGCGCCTCGCCCGTCTGCGCGACGGACAGCCGCGGGGCGACCGTGCCGGGCGGGCCGACCTCCAGGCGCCGGCCGTCGTGCAGCCGCAGCCGCAGCGCGTCGTGGTGGTCGATCAGGGTCCGCAGCCCCCCGGCGAGCGTCTCGTACGAGGCGTCGGCGGGCGTGCGCAGCAGCACCGACTGGCTGAACCGGGAGGTGGGGACGTCCTGTTCGGCCAGCCACGCCACGATCGGGGTGAGCGGCAGCTCGCCGACGCCCGCGCCCGCGGGCTCGGCGGCCGTGTCCTCGCGCAGCTCGCCGGCGACCTCGGCCAGGGCGGCCACGGTCGGGTGCAGGAACACCTCGCGCGAGGTGACCTCGATGCCGGCCCGGCGGGCGCGGCTGACCAGTTGCAGCGCCATGATGCTGTCGCCGCCGCGGTCGAAGAACGAGGCCTGGATGCCGATCTGTTCGAGGCCGAGCACCTCGGCGAAGAGCGCGCACAGCGTCCGCTCCAGCGGGGAGCGCGGCAGGTCCGGCTCCTCCCGCTCCTCGGGCGGTGCGGGCAGCGCGCGGTGGTCGACCTTGCCGTGCGGGGTCAGCGGGAACTCGTCGAGGACGACGAGCGCCGAAGGCACCATGGCCTCGGGCAGGGCGCGCCGGGCGAGTTCCTTGACCTCGGCGGGGTCCAGCTCACCGGCCGCGGTCAGATAGCCGACCAGGCGCCGGGCCCCGGGGCGGTCCTCGCGGATCGCCACGGCCGCCGCGCGGACCGCTGGGTGGCGCCCGAGCACGGCCTCGACCTCGCCGGCCTCGATCCGCACGCCGCGCAGCTTGAACTGCCCGTCGTCGCGGCCCAGGTACTCCAGCTGGCCGTCCGGACGCCACCTGCCGCGGTCCCCGGTGCGGTACATCCGGTCGCCGGGCGGGCCGAAGGGGCAGGGCAGGAACCTCTCCGCGGTGAGCCCGGGGCGGTCGTGGTAGCCGCGGGCGACGCCGGCCCCGGCGATGTACAGCTCGCCGGGGCAGCCGGTGGGCACCGGCGCGAGCCGCTCGTCGAGCACGTACACCCGGGCGCCCGCGATCGGGCGGCCGATGGGCGGGCGGCCCCGACCGCGCAGCGGGTGGCTTCCGGTCGCCGCCACGGTCGTCTCGGTCGGGCCGTACATGTTGAACATGCGGCGTCCGCGCGACCAGGCGGCGACGAGCGCCTCGTCGACGGCCTCGCCGCCGACGATCAGCACCGCCAGGTCGGGCAGTTCGAGCACCGGCAGCCCGGCCAGGATCGCGGTCGGCAGCGCCAGATGCGTGATGCGCGCGTCCCGCAGCAGCACCGCGAGGTCGTCGGGGGCGAGCGCCGAGGCGTCCGGCGCGAGCACGAGCGTGGCACCGGACACCAGCGCCGGCCAGATGTCGCCGCCCGCGGCGTCGAAGCCCGGCGAGAGGTACTGCAGCACGCGGCCGCCCGGACCGAGCCCGAACCGCTCGACGTGGTCGAGAGCCAGGTTGGCGAGCGCCCCGTGCGGGACGACGACGCCCTTGGGCCGACCGGTCGAGCCGGAGGTGTAGATGACGTACGCGGCCGTGTCCGGGTCGGGGGCGGCGAACTCGGCGTCCGCCGGGGCGGGCCGGCCCTCCTCGGTGAGGACGCACACGGGGGCGGCGTCCGACAGGAGATGGTCGATCCGCTCCCGCGGGTAGCCGGGGTCGACCGGGAGGTAGGCGGCGCCGACGCGCAGGCAGGCGAGCATCGCGACGACGAGAGCGGGGGTGCGCGGCATCAGGAGGGCGACGTGGGTGCCGGGACCCGCGCCCCGGGCGCGCAGCGACGCGGCCAACGCGTCGGCGCGGGCGTTCAGTTCGCCGTAGGTCAGGGTCTGCGCCCCGCACTCGATCGCGGGCGCCGCGGCGGTCTGCGCCGCCACGAGTCCGGGCACGTCGACGCCGTCCGCGGCGGCGGGGGCCCGCCGCACCAGCAGCGTCGCCCGCTCGTAGGGGGCCAGCAGGTCGAGGTCGCCGACCGGGGTGCCGGGGGAGGCGGCCGCCCGCTGGACGAACGCGGCGAGCCGCGCGGCGTGCAGGGCCAGGCCGTGCGCGTCGTGCAGCTCGGGGTTCGCGTCGAAGACCAGCGCGCCGGGCGAGCCGTCGGCGCGGCCGCTGACCGCCACGGAGAGGTCGGGGGCGGGGCCCGAGGCGAGGTTGGTCACCCGGCCCGCGGCGCCGCCGAAGTCCAGGTCGCGCTCGTACGGCATGAAGTTCACCAGCGGCCCGAACAGGCCGCCCTCACGTCCGCCGAGGCCCAGCTCACGGCACAGGTCCTCGTGCCGGTAGCGCTCGTGCCGCAGCGCGGCCCCGACCTCCTCGGCCACCACGGGCACCAGATCGGCGAGGCTCGCCTCCAGCGGCACCGCCAGGCGCAGCGCGACCGTGCCGGTCGCCATCGCGGGCACCTGCCGGGAGCGCGGGCTGCGCCGGCCGGAGACCGGGAGGCCGAGGATCACGTCCGTCAGGCCGGTCAGCCGCCGCACGTAGGCGGCGGTCGCGGCGACGAGGAGGGTCTGCCAGGTGGTGCCGAGCCTCTGGGCGGCCTCGGCGAGCGCGGCGCGGCCCGCGGCGGGCACCGCGTGGTCCCGGCGCAGCCGCGGCGGCCGGTCGCCGGCCGGGGGGACGCCGGGCAGCAGGACGGGTTCGGGGCGGTCCGCGAAGCGTTCGGTCCAGTAGCGGCGGTCGGCCTCGAACCGCGGCGAGGAGCGGTAGGCCGCGTCCTCGTCGAGCAGCGTCCGCAGCGGCTCGAAGCCCGTGGGGCCCGGTTCCGCGCCGCACAGTTCGGCGAGCCGGCTGCGCAGCAGATGCACCGCGTAGGCGTCCACGAGAATGTGGTGGATCCGGTAATAGAAGAACAGGCGCGCCGGTCCCAGAAGGAATACGACCGCGTGCGAGAGCGGCCCCTTTTCCAGATCGACGGACTTCGCCAGATCGGCTTCCGTCCATTCCCGGGCGGCTTCCTGAGGATCGGGGGAACCGCTCAGATCGATCAGCGGCGGAAGTTCGGGCGAGGCCGCGACGACGTACTGCTTAAGGCCCTCGCTCTCCTCGCCGATCGACGACACGCGCAGCACCTCGGTCTCGGCGCGCAGCCGGACCCAGGCCTGCCTGAGGACCTCAGGGTCCAGGTCACCGCGGATGTCAATGAGCTCACCGCAGTTGTAGCGCTGCCCCGAGGCGTCCAGCTGGTGGGCGAACCAGACGCCCTGCTGAGCCGGGGAGAGCGGAAGCCGCAGTTCGTATTCCATGGCCGAGATCGTGCGCGTCCCGGCTATCAGAGGCCTATAGCGGAACGGTTATGCCGGCGGCGCCCGGGCGGTATGGAAGAAATATGGACGGTCGATTGCCCCCGAATTGACGCTCGGCCGCATGCAGAGAGCCGTGGCGCCGGTGGTGCCTCTTCCCGCGGACAGTGTGACGTCCTTCCTCCTCCAGGCGGGCGCGCTTTTGGCCACCGCCGTCGTCCTCGGCGGGCTGGCCCGGCGGGTGGGCCTGCCCGCGATCGTCGGGGAGCTGAGCGCCGGCGTGCTGCTCGGCCCCTCGGTGCTGGGCGCCCTCGGGATCTGGGACGGCCCGAGCACCGAGCAGCTGCATCTGCTCGACGCCGCGGGCCTGCTCGGCGTACTGCTGCTCGTCGGCTGCTCCGGCACCGAACTCGACCTGCGGATGGTGCGCAAACGGGGCGCCACCGCGGCCAGGGTCAGCATCGGCGGACTGCTGATCCCGCTCGCCCTCGGGGTCGCGGCGGGCTTCGTCGTCCCGCTGTCCCTGCTGTCGCCGGGCGGGGACCGCACCGTCGTCGCGCTGTTCCTCGGCGTCGCCATGTGCGTGAGCGCCATCCCCGTCATCGCCAAGACGCTCCTCGACATGAATCTGCTGCACCGCAACGTCGGCCAGCTGACGCTGACCGCGGCCGTCATCGACGACGTCTTCGGCTGGATGATGCTGTCCGTGGTGTCCGCGATGGCCACCACCGGCCTGCGCACCGGCACCGTCGTCGGCTCCGCCCTCACGATCGCCGCCGTGGTCCTGTTCGCCGCGTTCGTGCTGCGGCCGCTGGCCCGCGCGGTGTTCCGGCGCGGCCCGGTGCTCGGCCCTGCGGTGGTGATCATCCTGCTGGGTTCGGCCGGCACCCAGGCCCTGAGGCTGGAGGCGGTGTTCGGCGCCTTCGTCTGCGGCGTGGTGATCGCGTCGGTGCTGCCGCGCCCGGAGGCCCTGGCGCCGCTGCGCACGGTCGTCCTGACCGTCCTGGCCCCCCTGTTCTTCGCCCTGGCCGGTCTGCGGATGGACCTGACCGCGCTGGCCGACCCCGAGGTCGCCGCGTTCGCCGCGACCATCCTGCTCCTCGCCGTTGCCGGCAAGTTCGCCGGCGCCGGGATCGGCGCGCTCGCCAGTGGCCTGACCCGGTGGGAGGCGTTGGCCTGCGCCGCCGGCATGAACGCCCGGGGCGTGATCGAGGTGATCGTCGCGATGGCCGGCCTGCGGCTCGGCGTCCTCAACAGCTCCGCCTACACCTCGATCGTGCTCGTCGCCGTCGTCACCTCGCTGATGGCCCCGCCGTTCCTGCGCATGGCCATGAACAGGATCGAGCACACCGCCGAGGAACAGCTGCGCCTCAACTGGCGGCCGGAGGCCGGAGAACCGTTCGGCGAACCCCTCGGCAAGACCTTCGACAACGTCCGCGACAAGGAAGAGAAATCGGAGATCTCATGAGCCTGCCCCATGTCATCCAAGGCGGCCCCGGCGGCCCGGCCCTCGCCGAGTACGCCGGCCGCCACCGCGACCTGCTGCGCACCGAGCTGACCCGGCACGGCGCCGTGCTGCTGCGCGGCTTCGCCGCGGGCCCCGATCTGCTGC
Source organism: Streptomyces sennicomposti (assembly GCF_019890635.1). GTDB lineage: Bacteria > Actinomycetota > Actinomycetes > Streptomycetales > Streptomycetaceae > Streptomyces > Streptomyces sennicomposti. Next base: position 30,526 of record NZ_JAIOAB010000001.1, on the reverse strand, counting down.
GGGAGGTGGACGCGACGGTCCGGGCGTTCTCGGGGCCGCCGCTCGAGTACGCGGAGCAGTCCTCCCCCCGCACCGCACTGAAGGGGAACATCTACACCTCGACCGACTACCCGCCGGACGAGGAGATCTTCCTGCACAACGAGAACTCGTACCAGGCGTCCTGGCCGGGCGTCCTCTTCTTCACCTGCGTCGAGCCGCCCCTCACCCGGGGAGCGACCCCGCTCGCCGACATCCGCGAGATCCACCGGTCGATCGACCCGGCGGTCCGCGCGGAGTTCGAGGAGCGCGGCTGGATGGTCGTGCGCAACTACCGGCCGCGCTTCGGCGTCGACTGGCGGATCTCCTTCGGCACCGAGGACAAGGCCGAGATCGCCCGGCTCTGCGAGACCCGGGATCTGAACTGGTCCTGGGAGGACGGCGACGTGCTGCGCACCGAGGGCGTCCGCCAGGCCGTGCACCGGCACCCGGTGACCGGCGAGCCCGTGTGGTTCAACCACATCACGTTCTTCCACAACAGCACGCTGCCCGAGGACGTACGCGAAGGCCTGCTCGAACTCTTCGGGGACCGCGGCCTGCCGACCAACAGCTACTACGGCGACGGCGGCACGATCCCCGACGACGTCGTCGCCCACCTGCGCGACCGCTACCGCGCCGCCTCCCGCAGATTCGACTGGGAGCGCGGCGACGTCCTGCTCGTCGACAACATGCTGGCGGCGCACGGCCGCGAGCCGTTCACCGGCCCGCGCAGGATAGCCGTCGCCATGGCCGAGCCGCTGGTCCCGGCAGGTCTGGAGTGAGCTGGTTCCGGACGTTCATCGAGCGCCCCGAGGCCCGTGTCCGCCTGGTCTGCCTTCCTTACGCAGGCGGCGGTGCGGGCCTCTACCGTGCGCTGGCCCAGCGGTTGACGCCCCGGATCGAGGTCGTGGCCGTGCAGTACCCGGGCCGCCAGGACCGGCGGTCCGAGGCCCCGATCGACGACCTGGCGGCCCTCGCCGACCGGATCGCGGACGAACTGACCGCGCTGGACGGCCCGCCGCCGGCCCTGTTCGGGCACAGCCTGGGCGCCACCGTCGGCTTCGAGGTGGCCCGCCGGATGCTGCCGAGGTTCCCCTCCCCGGTGACCCGGCTGTTCGTCTCCGCCCGCCGGGCGCCCGCCGACCACCGGCCGAGCGGACGCGACTTCCGTGACGACGCCGTGCTGCGCTCCTGGGCGCGGCGGGCGGGCGACACCGCCCGGCAGGCCGTGTCCGACCCGGACCTGTGGCAGTTGGCGGCGCCGTCGCTGGCCGCTGACCTCACCATGTCGGAGACGTACGCGGCCCGGCCCGGCGCCAAGGTGACCTGCCCGGTCACCGCGATCGCCGGCAGCGCCGACCACGGCTGCGGCGTCGAGGAGATGGAACGCTGGAAGGCGCACACCATCGGCGGCTTCACGGTCGAGGAGGTGAAGGGCGACCACTACTTCGTCGACGATCCGACCGACGAGCTCTGCCGGATCGTCGAGGACGCGGTCTGAACCGGCCGGACGTGCGAGAGGGGCGGGATCCCCGGTGGATCCCGCCCCTTGCGTGTGCCCGCCTCGCCCTCGCGGCGCTACTCGCCCTTGCCGACCAGGTCGAGCAGCCGGCCGCGCAGGAAGAAGCGGGTGGCGACGACGGCGACGACCACCGCGACCACCCCGCAGACGGCGGCGATGCCGGCGATGGACGCCCACGGCACGGAGAAGGCGAAGTGGTCGGCCAGTTCGGTGAGCGCGGCCCGCTGGGCGACGATCACCAGTCCCGCGGCGATCGCGCCGAGGATGCCTCCGGCGACCACCGCGACCGCGGTCTCCGCGCCGACGAACTTGAGCGTCTCGCGCCGGGTGGCGCCCGTCAGGTTCAGTCCCGCGAGTTCCCTGCGCCGGCCGGGGGCCGCCATCACCAGGGTGTTGGCGAGCGAGAGCAGCGCGTAGCCCATGGCGAGCCCGAACACGATCCGGGTCGCGAGCTGCGCCTGGTCCTGCTTCTCGGCGCGCATGCGGTCCAGGTACTCGTCCATCGGCGCGACCTCGGCGGGCTGGCCCGCCACCGCCTTGCGCAGCGCGGCGGCCACCGCGGCGGCGTCGGCGCCCTCGTCCACCTTGACGTCGATCCTGGACGGCTCGCCGCCGGCCGCGTGATCGGCGGACACATAGCCGCGCTCACCGAGCACGGAGGCCCCGGTGAGCGCCGCGACCGTCAGGTTCGTCGTCGTGCCGTCGGGCAGCCCGGCCGTCACCTTGTCGCCGACCTTCATGCCGAACTCGTCGGCGGTCGCCTTGTCGAGCACCAGCTGATCGCTGCCGAACCGGTCGAGCGAGCCGGAGTCGACCTTCAGGGCCTGGGTGGCGGCCAGCGCCGACGGATCCACCGCCCAGGTGGACAGCGTGCCGATGTAACGCTTGTGCTCGCCGGACAGCCGCAGTTCGCCGAAGGTGAGCACGGCGGCCTCGGCGCCCGGCACCTCGCGCACCTTCTGCGCGGCCGCGGGGCTGATGGTCGCGCCGTCGTCGGCGACCACGGTGAAGTCCGCCCTGGTCTGCGCCTGGAGATCCGCGTTGCCCGCGGCGCCCGCGGCGAGCGGAGCCGTCAGCAGGGCGCCGCCGAGCCCGATGGCGATGACCACGGGCGCCGCCACCGACGAGGTGCGGCGGCTGGCGAACAGCACACCCTCTCGTACGATCATGGCTCCCGCCCCGAGCCTGCTCAGCGGCCAGGAGGCGAGGAACAGCACCGGGCGCAGCAGCAGCGGCGTCAGCAGCGCGCAGGCGCCGACGATCAGCACCGGAACCGGGAAGAAGCTCTGCATGCTCATCGCGGTGAGCGGGTTGTTCATGGCGGAGGCGCCCTGTTGCAGGCCGAGCGCGAGCAGCACCAGACCCGTCAGGATGCGGAAGGGGGCGAGCACCCGGCGCTTGCCGGTCGCCTCGCGCAGCGCCTCGGCGGGCTTGACCCGGCCCGCCTTCCACGACACCGCGGCGGTGCCGACGAGCGCGGTGAACAGACCGACCGCGAAGGCGATGATCAGCGGCGGCCAGACGAAGCCGATCTCGAACCAGCCGGGGGCGATGCCCTGGTCGATCATGAAGTGCTGCAGCGGCGCGGTCCCTTGGGAGCCGATCGCACAGCCCACCGCGGAGGCGAACGCGGCCAGCAGCAGCGCCTCGGTGATGACCATCCGCCGCACCTGCCCGGGGGTCGCCCCGATGGAGCGGAACAGGGCGAGTTCGCGGCGGCGCTGGTCGACGACGAACGCGAACGTGGCGACCAGGACGAAGACCGCGACGAACGCCACGATCATCAGCGAGGTGCCCGCCATGCCCTCGGCGTCCAGCAGCTGTTCGCGGCCGCCCTCCTGGTCGACCTCGGCGAACAGCCGGTCGTCGCCGGTCAGCACGCTGGTGCCGGGCGCCGCCGCACGGACCCGGTCGGGCGCTCCGTACGCCACGACGGCCTGGACGCCGGGCGACAGTCTCCTCGCCTCGGCGTCGGTGAAGAACACGGCGTTCTCGAACCGGACCAGTTCGGTGACGCCGACCACCTTGTAGTGGCGGACGCCGCCGGCCACAAAGACCCCGACCGTGTCGCCCACCAGGGACGGGTCGCCGCCGCCGACCACGATCTCGTCGGCGGCGCGCGGGGCTCGGCCCTCGGCCAGCTCGTAGGGGGTGAACGCGGCGGCCGACCAGGCGTGCCCGACCTGGTCGCCGGGGCCGTCCGCGACGCGGGCGGGGAACGACCGGTCCTCGACCGTCCTGCCGGTCTTCGCCAGCGCGGTCACGGTGGCTGCCGGGAGGTCGCCCGGGCGGGTGATCGGGAACTCCCTGGGATCACCGTCGTCCCCGTCGGTCAGCCGGTAGACGACCGGCTCGGTGACCACGGTCGGGGCGTCGGCGTAGCGCTGCGGCCCCGACTTGACGCTGGTGCCGACGGCCCACAGGGCGAGGATCATCATGGCGATGACGCCGACGCCGAGCGCCAGCGCCACGAACGCCCCCGCGAAGGAGACGGCACGAGCCCGCACGGTCGCGAGCGCCAGCCTCACCATGACTTCTCCAGCTTGGTGATGCGCTCGGCGGCCAGCTCGGGAGTCGGCGACTCGAGCCAGCCGGCGATCCTGCCGTCCGCGAGGAAGACGATCTGGTCGGCGACGGACGCGGCGACCGGGTCGTGCGTCACCATGATGATCGTCTGTCCGTCCTGGTCGACGAGTTCACGCAGCCGCTCCATGACCTGACGCGACGACTTGGAGTCCAGGGCGCCGGTCGGCTCGTCGGCGAACAGCACCTTCGGGCGGGTGAGCAGCGCCCGCGCGATCGCGACGCGCTGCTGCTGGCCGCCGGACAGCTCGCCGGGGCGGTGCTGCTTGCGCTCGCCCAGACCGAGCCGTTCCAGTGCCCCGTCCACGTCCTTCCGCTTGGGCTTCTCGCCCGCGAGCATCAGCGGCAGAGCCACGTTCTGCCGTGCGGTCAGGGACGGGACGAGGTTGAAGGCCTGGAAGATGAAGCCCACATGGTGGCGCCGGAGCTTCGTCAGGGCGGTCTCGCTCAGGCCGGCCAGGGGGGTGCCGGCGAGCGTGACCTCGCCGGAGTCGACCCGGTCGATGCCCGCCGCGCACTGCAGCAGCGTCGACTTGCCCGAGCCGGAGGGGCCCATCACCGCGGTGAAGGCGCCCTCGGGGAAGTCGACCGTCACCTCGTTGAGGGCGTTGACCCGGTTGTCCCGTTTGCCGAATCCTCTGCTGACGGCCTCGAGCCGCACCATTGGCGTTCCCATATGCATGCACGGGACGGTAGATGTCCGATCTATATCCCAACCATGCTGCGACGACGGCTAGTTGAGATGTCCTGAATGCACAGCGAATATGGCTCGGTTATGGCGGTCTCCGAAGACTCGGCAGGGTCCGTCCTCGCATGGACCCCTTGTTCGCTCACCTGTTCACCGGAGGCAGGAAATGCACGCTGAGGAAACCGACGACCGCCGTTACCTCGTGGTACTGAACGACGAGGAGCAGTACTCCATCTGGTGGGCCGACCGGGACCTTCCGGCCGGCTGGCGCCAGGAGGGCACCGAGGGCACCAAGGCCGAGTGCCTGGAGCGGATCGGCCTGATCTGGACCGACCTGCGTCCGGCGAGCCTGCGACGCCGGATGGCCGCCGCCCGATGAGTTCCGTACGCAAGCTGGTGTCCCTGGAGGACCTCGGCGACGACGATCTGGAGCAGATCGTGCGCCGGGGCGTCTCCCACAGCGCGGGCACCTCCGTCCACCGGCAGCCGCTGGCCGGGCAGGTGGTGGGCGTCTACTTCGCGATGACGTCGACGAGGACCAGGACCGCGTTCTGGTCCTCGGCGCTGCGGCTCGGCGCCCAGGTGATCAGCTTCGGGCCCGGTGATCTGCAGACCAACACCGGTGAGGCGGCCGGGGACACCGGCCGGGTGCTCGCGGGCATGCTCGACCTGCTCGTCGCCCGCACCGGGCAGCCGACCGCCGAACTCCAGGAGTGGGCCGACCGGCACGGTCTGCCGGTGGTCAACGCGATGACGGCGGAGGAGCACCCCACCCAGGGGCTGGCCGATCTGACCACGCTGCGCCGCCACTTCGGCTCGCTCGACGGGCTGCGCGTCCTGTACGTCGGCGAGGGCAACAACACCGCGGCGGCCCTGGCGCTCGCGCTCGGCCGCACCCCCGGGGTGGAACTGGAGCTGCGTACGCCACCCGGCTACGGCCTGGACCCGCTGATCCTCGAGCGCGCCCAGACCCACGCCGGGCAGTACGGGGCCAAGGTCACCGAGCTGCACGCGATGGACCCCGCGCCCGGCGGCTTCGACGTCGTCTACACCACGCGCTGGCAGACCACGGGCACCAGCAAGCCCGACGCCGACTGGCGGGAGACCTTCCGGCCGTTCCGGGTCGACCGGTCGCTGTGGAAGGGCAGCCCGGACGCGGTCTTCCTGCACGACCTGCCCGCCCACCGGGGCGAGGAGGTCACCGCGGAGGTCCTCGACGGGCCGATGAGCCTGGCCTTCCAGCAGGCCGAGAACAAGATGCACAGCGCCATGGCGGTCCTCGAGTGGTGCCACGGCGCGCCCATGATGAATCCCGCCGAGACGGATGAGGTGTCTCTCAGATGACCACGACGACACCGAGCGGCGCGCCGGCCCGGGCCGGCGCGCCGCCGCCGTTGCGGCGCAACCGCGACTTCCTGCTGCTGTGGACCGGCGCGGGGGCCACCCAATTCGGCGCGCGCATCGGCGTGATCGCGTATCCGCTGCTGGTCCTGTGGGGCGACGGCACGGCCGCGGACGCCGGTCTCGTCGCCTTCGCCGGGCTGCTGCCCATGCTGGTCCTGCAGTTGCCGGCCGGCGTCGTGGTCGACCGCTGGGACCGGCGCCGTCTCATGCTCGTGTGCAACATGGTCGGGCTCGCCACCATGGTCAGTGTGGTGGCCGCGATCGTGGCCGACGCGGTGTGGCTGCCGCACCTCCTCGTCGCCGCCTTCGTGGACGGAGCGGCGACGATCTTCTACCAGCTGGCGGAGCGCACCGCCGTCAGGAACGTCGTCCACGAGGACCATCTGCCGTCCGCCCTCGCCCAGAACGAGGCGCGCGGCCGGGCCGCGGGCCTGCTCGGGCAGCCGGTCGGCGGCGCCGCGTTCGCCGTCGCCGGCTGGCTGCCCTTCGGGGCGGTCGCGGCCGGCCATCTGCTGTCCCTGATCAACCTCCGGCTGGTCAAGACGCCGTTCCAGGAGGAGCGCGCGCCGGGGGAGCGGGACTGGAAGGCGGAGGTGATGCAGGGGCTGTCCTGGCTGTGGGGCCAGAAGTTCCTGCGCGCGGCGATCGGCGTGGTGGCGGTCACCAACCTCCTCTTCCAGATCGTCAACATGGCCCCGCTGGTGGTCATCAAGGACCAGGGCGGCTCGGCGGCGCAGGTCGGTCTGATCGGCCTGGTCTCGGGCGTCGGCGGGGTCGTCGGCGCGCTCTCGGGCGGCAAGCTCCTGACCGGGATCCGCCTGCCGAACATCCTCATCGGCACGCTGGCGACCTGGTCGGTGCTGGTGCCCGTGGCGGCCCTCACCACGCGGTACTGGGCGATGCTCGTGCTGTACGCCGCGATGTCCGCGGCCGGTGCGGCGCTCAACGTCGGCGCCGGCGCGTACATGGCGCAGCTGGTGCCCGACGAGATCCACGGCAAGGCGATGAGCGCCGTCATGCTGTCCTCCTGGGGCGCCAACTCCCTCGGCGCCCTGGCAGCCGGCTTCCTCCTGGCGGCCTTCAGTACCGGCACGGTCCTGCTGGGCGTCTCGGCGGCCCTGCTGCTCTGCACCCTGGCGGCCGCCCTCAGCCCGTCGATCCGCCGTCAGTGACACCACCGCCGGTTCCCTCCGCGCCACAGGCCCTTCTCCCGCACCGGGAGGAGGGCCTGTCGCTTGTGGCCCGGCGCGGTCGGCCGCGGGCCGGTGGGGGCTGGTCGCGCGGTTCCCCGCGCCCCCGGGTGCGAGCTCCGCTCGCCCGGGGGAGGCTGCGCGCAGCGCATGCCTCAGGGGCGCGGGGAACCGCGCGACCAGTCACGACGAGAGCCGCACCCGTAGAACACCGCCGGGCCGCCCCTCAGGAGCCGCGCGCACAGAACACCGCCGGGCCGCCCCCTCAGGGACGGCCCGGCGTGATCCGCACGAGAGGCGCTAGCCGAGTGCCGTGCAGAGCCTTGCCGCCGTGCGGTAGGTGAAGACCTCCCGCACCGAGACGTTCACGCCGGCCCGGCGGAGCGCCTCCGTCGAGCGATAGGCGCGGATCGAGTCGCCGCCGAGGTCGAAGAAGTCGTCCTCGACGCCGAAGTCCGCCACCGGGAGGACCTCGCGCCAGGCGGCCACGACGCGTTCCTCCAGCGGCGTCCGGGCGGCGACCGGCTCGGCCTTGACGTACGCGTCGGAGCCCGGCGCCGGCAGGCCGCGCCGGTCGGTCTTGCCGGTGAGCGTGCGCGGGATCCGGTCCAGGAGCACATACGCGGACGGGATCATCGGCTCCGGCAGTACCCGGGCCAGCGCCCCGCGCAGGCCGGCGGGGGTCGCCCGCGGCGCCACCGCGTAGGCCACCAGGTCGCCGTCGACCGCCGTCACGGCCGCCTCGGTGACCAGACCGGTGGCGAGCAGCGCCGCGGCGACCTCGCCGGGCTCGACCCGGTGTCCACGGATCTTCAGCTGGCCGTCCGACCTGCCGAGGAACTCCAGCGAGCCGTCCGGGAGCCGGCGCACCCGGTCGCCGGTACGGAACCAGCGGACTCCGGGCGTGCCCGACGGATCCGGGACGAACCGCTCGGCGGTGGCCCCGGGGTCACCGAAGTAGCCCTCGGCCACGCCCACGCCCCCGAGATACAGCTCGCCGGGGACACCGTCCGGCACCGGATGCCCCGCCGCGTCCCGCGGCTCGGCGAGGACGCCGCGCAGGGGGCGGCCGATGACGCTGCGCGCACCCCGGGCGATGTCGTCCCGCGTGATGCGGTGCGCCGTGGCGTACACGGTGGCCTCCGTCGGGCCGTACAGGTTGAAGAGCGCCGTGTGCTCCAAGTGGTCCGCCCAGGGGGCCAGTTCCGCGAAGCGCACCTGCTCCCCGGCCAGCACCACCGTACGGACCCGGGGCTGCGCCCCCCGCGCGACCAGCTCCGTCAGACCGCGCAGCGCCGTGGGCGTCTGGCACAGCACGCTCACGCCCCGGTCGCCGATCAGATCGAGCAGCTCGCGGGGCGAGCGGGTGGTGCCGAGGTCGGGCACGACCAGCGTGCCGCCCGACAGCAGCGCGCCGAAGACCTCGAAGACCGACACGTCGAACGCGGGAGAGTGGGTCATCGCCCACACCTCGCCCTCCGCCACACCGATCCGCTCCAGGGCGGCCGTCACGACCGTGGCCGCCTGGGCGTGGCCCACGGCGACGCCCTTGGGACGTCCCGTCGAACCGGACGTGTAGATCACGTAGGCGCGTCCGCCCGCCGCCGCGGACGTGGCCGGAGCCGGCCCGTCGTCCCCGGCCGGCTCCACGCCGACCAGGCCCGGCAGTTCGAGCCCCGCCCCGCACACCGCGATCCGGGCCCCCGCGTCGGCCGCGTACGCGGTGAGCCGGGCCGTGGGCAGCGCGGGGTCGAGGGGCAGGAAGGCCGCGCCGGACTTCAGCACGCCGAGCAGTGCGACGACGAGGTCGGCGGAGCGTTCGACGTGCACGCCGACCACGCTCCCCGGACCCGCGCCCCGCGCGGCCAGCCGTGCGGCCACCCGGGCCGCGCGCCGGTCGAGTTCCGCGTACGAGAGGGAGACGTCCCCCGACACGACCGCGAGGCGCTCCGGGTACCGGGCCGCCCGCTCCCCGACCAGCTCGTGCAGCGTCGCCGCGACGTGCGCGGGCGGCTTTGCGGCCGGCGCCGCGCCGAGCGGCAGCGGGCCGCGGGCGTCGCCCCGCGGGTCGGCCGCCATCGCCTCCAGGACGGCCCGCAGCATCCGGCCGACGAGTTCGGCCTGGGCCCGGGACATGGCGCGCGGGTCGTGGCTCAGGCCGAGCCGGTCGGGCCGGGCGATCACGTTCAGCGCGAACTCGGTGCGCAGATTGCCGCCGCGCCCCGCCGCGACGTCCACGACGTCGGTGTCGACCCCGTGGAAGTCCACGAAGTTGAAGATGGTGTCGATCAGCCGGCCGGAGCTCCAGGACCGCTGCAGCGCCGGCATCGGGTAGCGGCGGTGCGGCCACAGACCGACCTCCTGCCGGAACACCGACCGCACCAGGTCGCGCCAGCTCGGCGCGCTCCGGTCCACCGGGAACGGCACGGTGTTGAGGTACATCCCGTGCACCCGGTCGGCGCCGATCCGCTCGGGCCTGGTGTCGCACACGAGGCCGACATGGACGTCCCGCTCGTCCGTGAGCGCCCCCATGACCTTGACGAACGCCGCGAGCAGCACGCTCTTCACGGAGGCCTGGGCGTCCGCGGCGAGCCGCCGCAGCGCGGGCTGGAGATCCGCGAGGCCGACGACGACGTCCTTCGTGTCGTCCGCGGCGTCCTGCGCACCGCCCCAGCTGTCGGGGAAGGCGAAGGGGACCCGGTCCGCGATGACGGACTGCCAGTACGCCCGGTCGTCCGCCGAGCCGAGCGAGGCGAGCTCCTCGGCCACGAAGTCCGCGTAGCGCACGGCCGGCGCCCGGTACGGCTCCGGTGCGAGCCCGTCGCGCACCCGCCGGTAGCAGGTCACCAGCTCCATCAGGAGCCGGTGGTACGTCCAGCCCTCGGTGATCAGATGGGCCTGGGTGAAGACGACGGTCCAGTGCCCGTCCGGCTCCAGGAGCACCGTCATCCGCAGCAGCGGCGCCCGCGTCAGGTCGAACAGGTCGCCCTGCCCGGCCGTCCCGAGCAGCACCGCCTCGACGTCCGCCGCGCTGCGGTCCCGCAGGTCCCGCACCTCTACGGGGACGTGCGCCCGCTCGTGGACGAGCTGCATCGGCACCGAGTACCCGGTCAGATGGACCGAGGTCCGCAGCATCTCGTGCCGCGCGGTCAGCTCGTCGACGGCCCGGCGGAACGCCTCAGCGTCGAAAGGCCGTTCGTCCTTGATCCGGAAGGAGGTGACGTCGTGATAGCTGTCGCGGCCGTCGCCGGAGAGCATCTCCACGGCCATCCCGATCTGGTTCTGCGCCAGCGGATAGGCGTCGGCGAGCCCGTCGGGCAGCAGCTTCCGGTCCTCCTCGGGCAGCAGCGCGAACGGCGCGACGACCCGCTGCGCCGCCTCGTCGAGCAACGGCCGCTCCGCCAGGGCCGCGCACAGCGCCGCGACGGTCCGCAGCTGGAAGATGTCCCGCACGGTCACGTCCAGGCCCTCGGCACGCAGCACGCCGACCAGCGTGACCGCCCGGATCGAGTCGCCGCCCAGGTCGAAGAAGGCGTTCTCCACGCCGACCTGAGCGACCGGCAGCGCGTCGAGCCAGGCCCGCGCGACCCGCCGCTCCAGCGGCGTGCGCGGCTCCACGTACGCCTCCTGCGTGAACGCCGAGGAGCCGGGCGCGGGCAGGGCCTTGCGGTCGACCTTCCCGTTCGGGGTGAGCGGGATCGACTCCAGCGTGACGAACGCGGCCGGGATCATGTACTCGGGCAGCGTGGGGGCCAGCGCCGCCTTCAGGGCGGCCGGGTCGGTCTCCGCGTCGGCCACCACGTACGCGACCGGCTGCCCCTCGCGGAGCGCGACGACGGCGTTCCCGACCAGCCCCGTCGCGGTGATCGCGAGCTCGATCTCGCCCAGCTCCACCCGGTGCCCGCGGATCTTCACCTGGTCGTCGACGCGCCCCAGGTACTCCAGGCTGCCGTCCGGCCGCCAGCGGGCCAGGTCGCCGGTGCGGTAGAGCCGGTCGCCGGGGCGCCCGCCGAACGGGTCGGGGACGAACCGCTCGGCGGTCAGCGCGGGACGGCCGCCGTAGCCGCGGGCCACGCCGGCGCCGCCCGCGTACAACTCGCCCGCGACGCCCACGGGGACGCGCTGCAGCTCGCCGTCGAGGACGTAGAGCTCGGTGTTGCGGACCACCTTGCCGATGGGCACCCGGTCCGCGGGCGCGTCCTCGGCGGTGAGGATCGCGTGCGTGATGTCGTCGGAGCACTCCGTCGGGCCGTATGCGTTGACCAGCGGGATCCCCGGGTAGCGCGCGAACCAGCGGGCGCACAGGTCCGGCGGCAGTTCCTCACCGGTGACCACGAGCCGGCGCAGCGCCCCGAGGGCGGGCGCGGGCGTGCCCAGGTCCCACAGGTCGAGGGCGGCGCGCAGCAGGGACGGGACCACTTCGAGGACGGTGACCGACTCGTCGGCGACCAGGGCGAACAGCGCCTTCGGGTCGAGCACCGCCGTCTGGTCCACGACCCGGGTGCGGCCTCCCGTGACCAGGCCGGCGAGCATCTGCCACACGGAGACGTCGAAGCCTTGAGAGGCGTTCTGCACGGTGGAGTCGGCGGCGGTCAGCGCGAGGTCCTCCGCCTTGGCGAGCAGATGGTTGCCCATGCCGCGCCGGTGCACCTGCACGCCCTTGGGGCGGCCGGTCGAGCCCGAGGTGTAGATGACGTAGGCGAGATGGGCCGGATCCGCGGGAAGACCGGCCGGGACCGGGCCGCTGTCCGGGTCCGTCGGCTCCTCGAACCGCATGACGCGGCCGGCGGTCAGCGCCGCGGGGGCGCCGCGACCGGTCAGCAGCAGCCGCGCGCCGGAGTCGGAGAGCATGTAGTCGAGCCGGTCCACGGGCAGCGACGGGTCGAGCGGCAGCCAGGCCGCGCCCGCCCTGAGCACCGCGAGCACCGAGACGACCAGGTCCGCGGAGCGGTCCATGCACACGGCCACGACCGTCTCGGGGCCCACATTCGCATCGGCGAGACGGCGGGCGAGACGGCCCGCGCGGGCGTCCAGCTCCCGGTAGGAGAGGGTGCCCGAGTCGTCGGTGAGCGCGGGCGCGTCAGGGGTCTCGCGGGCGAACCCGGCGACCGTCAGGGGCACGTCGAGCGTGAGCGGGGTGCGGACCTTCTCGGTCCAGGCGGCGAGCTGCCGGCGCTCCCCGGCGGGCAGCCGGACGGCCCGCGCGTCCGCCTCCGGATCAGCGGCCATCGACTCCAGGACGGCGGCGAACATCGAGGCGATGCGGTCCGCGTTGCGCTCGTCCACGAAGCGGGGGTCCGCGGTGACCCAGATGTGGCCCACGCGCGAGGAGACGGTCAGCGGGAACTCGGTCGGGGAGTCGTCGGTCCCGGCCATGCCGACCAGATCGGTGTCGACCTGCCGGAAGTCCTGGTAGTTGAAGTAGACGTTGACCAGCCGCTGCCGGCCGGGCACGTCCCGCTGGATCAGCGGGAGCGGGTAGCGGCGGTGCGGCCACAGCTCCACCTCGCGGGCGAACGTACGGGAGACCAGCTCGCGCCAGGTCCGGGCGCCCCGGTCCACGGGGAACGGCAGGGTGTTGAGGTACATCCCGTAGACCGTGTCGGCGCCGGCCGCCTCCGGGCGGGCGTCGCAGACCAGCCCGGTGTGGAACGCGGGCTCGTCGGTGAGCTGGCTCATCACCTTCGTGTACGCGGCGACCATCACGCTCTTCAGCGAGGCGTCGGCCGCCCTGGCCAGCCGGCGCAGCCCGTCCTCCAGATGGGCCCAGGGGGTGCGGCGCACCAGGTAGCGCGAGCCGATCGGCAGCGTCGGGTCGCCCCAGCCGACGGGCACCCGCATCGGCGCGTAGCCGCTGGTGACCCCCTTCCAGTACGCGCGGTCGTCGGCCGAGTCGATGGACGCCAGCTCGGCGGCGATGAAGTCCGCGAACCGGACGGCCGGACGCTCGAACGGCGCCGGTTCGCGGCCGTCCCTGAGCCGGGCGTACAGATCGAGCAGCTCCATGATCAGGGTGTGGTGTCCCCAGCCCTCCAGGATCGGGTGGCACTCGGTGATGGACAGCCAGTACCCGCCGTCGTCGGTGACATGGGCGAACACCCGCATCAGGGTGGGAGTGCCCAGGTCGAACAGTTCCGCGCGGTCGCGGGCGGCGTACGCGGCGAGCGCGGCCCGCAGCTCTTCCTCGGGCAGCGGGCCGAGCACCTCCATGTCGACCGGCATCACCGCCTCGCCGTGCACCACCTGCATCGGCGCCGTGTATCCGGCCAGGTGCAGCGAGGTGCGCAGGATCTCGTGGCGCGCGACCGCGATCCGGGCCGCCTCGCGCCAGGCGTCCAGGGAGAACGGCTCCGGGTCCTTGATCCGGAACGAGGTGACGTTGTGGTAGCTGTTCTGCTCGTCCGCGAGCATCTCGACGAGCATGCCGATCTGGTTCTGCGACAGCGGATACGCGTCGGTGGCGCCCTCGGGCAGCCGCGCCCGGTCCTCGTCGCTGATCAGCGAGAACGGGGCGACGCTCTGGTCCCGGCCCTGGGCCAGCGCCGGACGGGCCGCGAGGAAGTCGCAGAGCCCGGCGACGCAGTGGTGGGCGAACACGTCCCGTACGGAGACGTCGTGTCCCGCCGTGCGCAGCGCCCCGACCAGCGCGACCGCGCGGATGGAGTCGCCGCCGAGGTCGAAGAAGCTGTCGTGGACGCCGACGTCGGCGACGGGAAGGATCTCGGCCCACACCGCGGCGACCTGCTGCTCCAGCGGAGTGCGCGGCGCCGTGCCGGCCGCGTCCGCGGCGGGCCCGGGGGCGGGCAGCGCCGCCGCGTCCAGTTTGCCGGCCGGGGTGAGCGGGATGCGCTCCAGGGCCTGGAAGGCGCCGGGGACCATGTACTCGGGCAGGGTCCGCGACAGCCAGTCGCGCAGCTCGGCCGAGGCCGGTTCGGCCCCGGCGGGCACGTAGTACGAGGCCAGCCTGCCGTCGACGGCGAGCACCCGGGCCTCGGTGACGGACGGGTGCGCGGTCAGGGCCGCCTCCACCTCCGCTGGCTCGACGCGGTAGCCGCGGATCTTCAGCTGCCGGTCCACGCGGCCCGCGAACTCGACGCTGCCGTCCAGGAGCACCCGGCCCAGGTCGCCGGTGCGGTAGATGCGGGCGCCGGGCGCCCCGAAGGGGTCGGGCAGGAACTTCTCGGCGGTCGCCTCCGGCCGGCCCACATAGCCGCGGGCCACGCCGGCGCCGCCGACGCAGACCTCGCCGACGACACCGGGCGGGACGGGGCAGAGGGATGCGTCGAGCACGTACATGGTGGTGGCGGGGATGGGGCGGCCGATGGGGACCACCTCGCGCTGCGGACCGGCCACCGGGTGCGTCGAGTTGCCCACGGTGATCTCGGTGGGCCCGTACTCGTTGATGAGCCGGCCGGCGCCGAGCAGCGCGTCCCAGCGCTCCGCGGTCGGGCCGAGCAGCGCGTCGCCGCCGGTGACGACCACGTGCGCGAGGCCGTTCACGTCGGCGTCGGCGAGCTGGTGGCCGAGCATGTCGAGGTGCCCGGGGGTGAGTTTGACGAACGCGTACGGGGCGCCGAGCGCCAGCTCCCGCCCCAGATCGGCCAGATCGAGGTTCTGCGGCAGCATGTGCACGGGAAGCCCCGCGAGCAGCGGCCCGTACAGCACCGGCACCACGACGTCCGAGGAGACCGTGGAGAACAGCGGGGCGCCCGTGCAGCCCGCGTCGCCGATGTACTCGGAGAGCACCCAGTCGAGGTGGACGGCCAGCGCGGAGTGCGAGATCTGCACGCCCTTGGGGCGGCCGGTCGAGCCCGAGGTGTAGATGATGTACGCCAGCGCGTCCGGACCGGGCGGCACGCGCGGCGCCGGTGCGGCGTCCCGCGGATCGGCCTCGTCCACGACCACGATCGTGCCCTCGAACTCCCCGGCGAGCCGCGCGGCCCTGGCCCGGTCGGTGACCAGCGCCTGTGCGCCGGAGTCGGCGAGCAGCGCGGCCCAGCGCTCCGCCGGGTACTCCGGATCGAGCGGGACGTAGCCGCCGCCCGCGCGCCAGGCGCCGAGCATGGCGGCGAGCAGATCGGGCCCGCGGTCGAGCAGCACGCCGACGACGGATTCCACCGCGACGCCCTCGCGGGCCAGCCGCCCGGCGATGACGCCCGCGCGGTCGTCGAGCTCCTGGAAGGTGGCGGTGCCCGCGCCGGTCACGGCGGGCGCGTCGGGCGTGGCCGCGGCCTGCTCGGTGAAGCGCTCCAGGACGGAGCGGTGCGGGCCGCCCGCCGCGCCCCGGCCGGCGGCGAGGAAGCGGTCCCGCTCGCCGTCGTCGAGGATCTCCAGGGCGGACACGGGGCGTTCGGGCGTGGCGGTCAGCGCGTCGAGCAGCCCGGCCAGGTGGCGGCCCATCCGGTCGACGGTCTCGCGGTCGAACAGGTCGGTGGCGTAGATGAGGCGGCCGGTGAGCGGGCCCGTCCTGGAGTCGCGCACCTGGAGTTCGAGGTCGCAGCGGGCCACGCCGCCGTCGGCGAGGAAGGGCTCGGCGGTGATGCCGGGCAGCGCGGGTCCCGCGCCGCCGCCCTCGTGCATCGTGAAGACGGCCTGGTACACCGGGGTGCGGGACAGGTCGCGCTCGGGCTCGACCTCCGCGACGACCTTCGCGAAGGGGACGGCCTGGTTGTCGTACGCGTCCAGGCTGCCGCGCTTGGCGGCGGCGACCAGCTCGGCGAACGAGTCACCGGCGCCCCAACGGTTCCTCAGGACCAGGGTGTTGACGCCGTAGCCGAGCATGCCCTGCAGTTCGGGGCGGCCTCGGCCGGAGACGACGGTGCCGACCGCCGCCTCGCGCCGGCCGGTGTAGCGGCCGAGCAGCAGCTGGTACGCGGCGAGCAGCACGGTGAAGACCGTGGTGTCCTGCGCCTCGGCGACGGCCCTGACCCGGTCGGCGACGGCATCGGACAGGACGAGGTCCACCTCGGCGCCGCCGTGGCCGCGCACCGGGGGGCGCGGGCGGTCGAAGGGCAGCTCCAGGGGTTCGAGCCCGGCGAGACGGGTCTTCCAGTAGGAGAGCCGGCGCGCGAACCGCTCACCGGAGGCCTGCCCCCGCTGCCAGGCCGCGAAGTCGGCGTACTGCAGGGCGGGCGGCGCCAGAGGCAGGTCGCGGCCCTCGGCGAACGCCGCGTAGGCCGTGGACAGTTCGGACACGAGGATGCCGGTGGACCAGGCGTCGCACGCTATGTGGTGCGAGACCAGCAGCAGGACGTGGTCGTCGTCGGCGATCCGGATCAGGCCGGCCCGCGTCGGCCAGTCGGCCGCCAGGTCGAAGGGCCGTGCGCACTCGCCCTCCACCACGGCGCGGGCGTCCGCCTCGGACGCGGCGCGGGTGACGGCGAGCGTGCCCGTACGGGGAGCGTCGACGAGTTGCTCGGGCTCGGTGCCGGTCAGCACGTGCCGGGTGCGCAGGATCTCGTGACGGGCGGTCATCGCGTCCCAGGCCCGGCCGAGCGCCGCCTCGTCGAGCGGCCCGCGCAGCCGGAACGCGACCGGGACCAGGTATTCGGTGCTGTCCGGGTCGAGCCGGCTGAGGAACCACATCTGCTCCTGCCCGAAGGAGAGCGGCAGGTGGCCGGACCGGTCGGCCGGCTCGATGCCCGCACGCGCCCGCCGCCCCCCTCCGGCCAGTCGCTGCCGCAGCAGTCGGGCGCGCACATCGTCGGCGGCCGGGGTCGTCGTGGATTCCTTCGGGGTCATCTCGGCCTCTCCCAGTTACGGATGCAACAGCCTGCCGATGCTGGCGAGGGCCGCCATACCCGCTCCATATTCGGGTGGTTGAAGTGATGTATTCGGGTGGTCGAAGTGATGTGACGGATGCTCGAGTGCGGTGCCGAGCAGGCGAGTCGCTCAGCCGGGCCCGGTCAGCCCGCTGTCTTCCACAGCTGGGAGACCTCGCCGAACCGCTCGCTCACCCATCGGTCGTCGTAGATGGTGTCGAGGTAGCGGTCGCCCCGGTCGGGGAAGAGCAGCACACAGGTGGAGCCCTTCGGGATCGACTTGCCGATCTGCTGGAACGCCGCGACGACCGCGCCGGACGAGCCGCCGGCGAGGACCGCCTCCCGGCCGACGAGGCGCCGGCAGCCGACCACGGCGTCCAGGTCGGTGACGTGCACCACCCGGTCCGCGGCCGTCGGGTCGAAGAGGGCGGGCCGGATCGACGCGCCGTGCCCGGGGATGAGCCGGGTCACCTTCTCGCCGTGGTCGTCGAAGAGCACACTGCCGACGGCGTCGACCGCGACCATGGTCGTGCCGAGGGCGTGTTCCCTGGCGTACTGGGCGCAGCCCTGGAGCGTCCCGGTGGTGCTGGTGGCGCAGAACAGATAGTCGACCTTGCCGTCCAGGGCCTCGGCTATCTCGCGCATCGTGCGCCCGTGCGCCGCGGGGTTGCGCGGATTGGCGTACTGGTTGGGCCAGAACGCGTGCGGGAGGGTCGCCACCAGCTCGCGCACCCGCCGCAGCCGGCGCTCCAGGTACTCGCCGCTGACCGGGTCCGGCTCGGTCACCTCCTCGATCTCGGCGCCGTAGGCCCGCAGGATCGCCAGGTTCTGCCGTGAGGTCTTGGCGTCGACCACGCAGACGAACCGGATGCCGTGGTAGCGGCAGAGCTGTGCGATGCCGACGGCGAGATTGCCGGAGCTCGATTCGACGACCACCGAGCGGACCGGGTCGATTTCTCCGTTCTGAATCCCTTCGAGGACCATGCTGACCGCGGTCCTGTCTTTTATGCTGCCCCCCGGATTGAAGCCCTCGATCTTGGCGAAGACCTTTCCGGGGAAGTCCGGCGCCAGCCGGCTGAGTTCCACCAGGGGCGTTCCCCCGACCGTTCCGAGGATGCCGCCCGCAGCTGTCCCGTTCATAGCCACCCCTCTTCGAAAACACCTGCCCCAACGGTTGGTCCGGTGGCTATAGGGCCCCTATACGGAACCCGGCGCGAAAACGAATACGGAGGACGTGCCGGAAAGCCCGGCTCCACGCACCGGAGCCGGGCTCTGGGGGCGCGCCGGGTCAGTCGGACATGGCCACCAGGACGCGTCGCGCGCCCCCGTACGGCCGGCGTCCGTGCGCCACCAGCACGTTGTCGACGACCATCAGGTCGCCGGCCACCCAGTCGACGTCCACCGCGGTCTCCAGACCCCGGTCGCGGATCTCCAGGACGTGCTCGGGGGCGATCGGCGACCCGTCCGCGTAGGTGACGTGCTGCGGCAGGTCCTCCTCCGGCATGATCCTGGCGAGGGCGGCGGCGGTCTCGTCGCCGAGCGCCGCGTGATGCCACTGGTCGGCCTGGTTGAACCAGACCAGCGTGCCGGTCACCGGGTGCGTGAGGACGGCCGGGCGCAGCTGGGCGATCCGCAGCCCGCCGTCGCGCTTCCACTCCCAGGTGGCGCCGGCCATCTCCGCCAGGTGCCGCTCCACCTCGTCGCGCTCGGACGTCTCGAAGGTCTCCTGCCAGCTCTTGCCGAAGCCGTGCCCGTCGTGCAGGTTCTGCGTGTAACGCACGCCGTCGGCGAAGGCGGCCCGCAGTTCGGGCGACAGGGCCGCGAGCCAGGCGTCGCCCGGCACGACCGGCGTGGCGCCGCCGGAGCCCGGTGTCGTCTCGCAGTAGAAGGCGAGCCGGGACGGCCACTTCGCCGAGTACGACAGCTCGTTGTGCATCGAGATGGTCTGGTCGGCGGGGTACTCGGTGGACGTGTAGATCCGGTCGCCGACATGGCTGCGCGGCGAGTTCCCGTGCACGTACGCGAGCCGGTTGGGCAGGACGCGGTCGAGTACGCCGTCGAGCGCGGCGGGCGTGATCCCGAAGCCGCGGAGCACCACGGCGCCGTTGGCGAGCAGCAGGTCGTCGAGCCGCCCGGTCAGGTGGCCGAGGAGCGGCCCGTCCGCGGGAGTGATCTGCGCGGGGGCCCAGGTGATGGTATCCGTCATGAGCACGAGAATCCCGCCGCGGGCTATACGCCCCCTATCGGGCGGCGGCCGCAATAGCTCGGCGCAGGGAATCTCCTCGCTTTCGGCGGGACGTGAACCGAACGCGATCCGGCGAGGAGAGGGCCCGGCGTGACGGGGCCGGTCGAACATGCCGGCGCCGGCAAGGCGTACGCGTAGGCCGAACTCGCCGAACTCCTCGACATCAGCGGCCCGACGGGTTCCGCATTCTTCAGGAATCGGTCCGCTTCTTCCGGGTCGTCCGGGAGGCGAACGCGCTGAATACGTCTTTCGGCGCGGGCGCGAACGGGCCATGCCGGCGGGTGGCGGCGTCGCCGGGTCCCGATGCCTCTCGTGGACCTCACCGGGGAGGCGGCATCACCGCGAAGGCCGGGGTGCGCGCCGGCGTCGCCGAGGCGGCTGTACGGCGGTCGTGCGCGGGGTGGCGAACGGCGGTCACGCACGGCGGTCAGGCACGGTGCTTTCGGCCGCGATGGCGTGATATCCGGGCTATAGGAGGCGTCCTTAGCGTCCTGGCCCATGCCCTCCCCTACACAGACGCCCAGCTTCGCCGTGATCCCCGGTGCCGAGGTCGACCGCGCCCTGACCGGACGGCACATCGAGGTCACCGGGATCATCGAGGACGCCTACCGACTCCACGGAGCGGGCGGCACCGTCAACCCGCCCTCCTACTTCCTGCGCTTCCCCGACCGGCCCGACGCGCGCATCATCGCGCTGCCGGCTTCGGTGGGAGGCGACATCGCCGTGGACGGCATCAAGTGGATATCCAGCTTCCCCGGCAACATCACCTCCGGCCTGCCCCGCGCCTCGGCCGTGCTCATCCTCAACGACCCGGCCACCGGATACCCGCTGGCCTGCGTGGAGTCCTCCATCATCAGCGCCTCCCGCACGGCCGCCTCGGCGGCGCTCGCCGCGCGCAGGCTCAGCGAGGCCCGCGGCGTACGCCCCCGGCGCGTCGGATACATCGGCACCGGGCTCATCGCGCGGTACGTGCACGACTTCCTGGCGGGCACCGGCTGGGAGTTCGACGAGATAGGGGTGCACGACCTCAAGGCCGAGTACGCGCGGCAGTTCGCCGGCACCGTCGGCGCCACGGCGGGCGACGCGAACGTCACCGTGCACGACGGCGCCGAGTCGCTGATCCGCGGCAGCGACCTCGTCGTCTTCGCCACCGTCGCCGCGACACCGCACATCGACCACCCCGGCTGGTTCGCCCACGACCCGCTGGTCCTGCACCTGTCGCTGCGGGATTTGGGCACCGACGTCGTGCTGTCCGCCGCCAACTTCGTCGACGACGTCGAGCACTGCCTGAAGGCCGGCACCTCGCCGCACCTGGCCGAACAGCGCGTCGGTCACCGGGACTTCATCGAGGGCACCCTCCACGACGTCCTCACCGGCGCCGCCGGGGTGCCGGACGACAAGCCGGTGATCTTCTCCCCGTTCGGCCTCGGCGTCCTCGACCTGGCGCTCGGCAAGTACGTCTACGACACCGTCCAGGAGACCGGACGGCTCGACCTGGTGGAGGGCTTCTTCCACGAGACCCGCCGCTACGGCTGAAGGGGCCGATCCCGATGACTGCGCACACGATGACCACCTACGACCGGGTGCTCGCCCTCCTCGACGGCGCCGGCTGCGGCTACCGCGAGGTCACGCACCGCGCCGAGGGCCGCACCGATCTGGCCAGCCTGCTGCGCGGACACCCGCTGCACCAGTCCGCCAAGTCCATCGTCCTGCGCGTGGCACTGGGCCGTAAGCGCTCGGCCTACGTGCTCACGGTGGTGCCCGGCGACCGGCGCGTCGACCTGGCGGCCGCCGCCCGCACCGCGGGCGGCGCCCGGGCCGACTTCGCCGACCGGGAGACCGCCGAGCGGCTCACCGGCTGCGTGAGCGGCGCGATCGTGCCGTTCTCCTTCGACCCGCGGCTGCGCCTCGTGGTCGATCCCGAGCTGCTCGAACAGGACGAGATCTGGTTCAACGCCGCCCGCCTCGACCGCTCGCTCGCCATGTCCCCCCGGACCTACGCGGAGGTGGCCCGGCCGTTGTTCGCCGCGGTCGCCGAGCCGCCCCGGCACACCACCGTCGCGCCCGTGGCCGCGCCCGGCGGAAGGTGACGGGACGCCACGACGGCCGCTCCCGAACCGCCCGCCGCCCCGCCGGCCGGGCTCGCGCCGCCACCCGGCGAAGTGCGGGTCCAGGCGACCCCCTCGGCGCGGCCGACGGGGTCGGGGGCGCCGACCGGGGGCGTGTCCCCACGGGGCCGTATAGGCCGCGTATAGCGCCGGGCGCGACAGTGGCCGGACGCACCATGACGGCGACGCCGCAGCGGTGCGGACGGGCCGCGCCTCCCCGGCGGACGCGTCACGGAGTCCCCCCTCCCACGACGCGTTCCGGCCGGCCCTCTGCGGCCCGGCGCTCCGGCGGCATCTTCGCCGCCGGGCACCGGGCCGCGGAGGGCCGGCCCCTTCGCCGCAGGGGGCGCGGCCCTGCGGCGGGGCCCCGAACCGCCTGCCGTCCGATCGGAGTTCAGCCGTGCGGCGGCAGCCGCCGCGGCCCGTGCAGCGGCAGAAGGAGGCCGTACCCGCGATGACCCGCCCGACCCTCGTCCCGGCCGCAGGAACCGTGCACGGCGAGCTGGTCCGCCGCACCCTGCGCGAGCGGCTGGCGTCCGCCCTGCCCGAGCGTTTGCGCCGCACCCTGGACGCCCACCTGCGCACGGTGGCCGAGCAGGGCGCGGGAGCGCTGGACGACCTCTTTCCCGCCGTCGAGATCCGCTTCGGCCGCACCCCGCTGCCCGGCTGGGCCGGCTGGTCGGTCACCGACGGCGTCCGCACCCGGCTGCTGGCCGCGCTGCCGCTGACCGGCACGGCGCTCGCCGAAGAGGCACGGCGCCGGTACGAGTCGGGAGCGGCCGGCGAACGCCGGTCCGTGCTCCTCGCGCTGCCGTTCCTGCCGCTCGGCGACACCGCGACGGACCTCGTCGAGGACGCGGTCCGCTCCCGCAGTCCCCGGCTGCTCGCGGCCGCCCTCGGCCCGTACGCCGGCCGCCATCTGAACCAGGACAGCTGGCGGCAGGCGGTCCTGAACTGCCTGGCCACCGGCGTCCCGCTGGCCCGGGTGGACCGGCTCGCCGACCGCCGCGACCTCGAACTCGCCGTTCTCGTACAGGACTTCGCGGCCGGATGCCGAGCCGCGCACCGCTCCGTCCCCGACGACCTCTGGCTCGCCGTAGGAGGATGAGGCCGATCCGGCTCCTTCCCCTCAGGAGTTCTCGGGGGAGCCCGGGTGTTTCCCTGAACTCCGCTCACGATCGGTGCCGTCCCTCCCGGTACGTGTCATTTTCCGGTGACAGGTGTCACGGGTGACGAAAGGAAGGTGAGTCGGATCAATGAGTGGAGCGGAACATGGCCGTATGTCTTGATCGTGCTGACCGTGGTGCCGCCGATGGTGCCCAACTCCTGGCTGCTGACGACCGCGGGCGCCCTGTCGGCGACGGGCCGGCTCAGCCTTCCGGTCGTGCTCCCGGTGGCGGTGTGCAGCGCGGTCCTCGGCGACCTGCTGGTCTACGGCGGGGCCCGGCGCTTCGGGGGCGGCCTGGTCCGGCTGCTCGACCGCGGCCCACGGCGGCAGGCCGCGCTGAAGTGGGCGGCGGCGCGGATCGAGCGGTACGGGATCCCGTTCGTGATCGCGGGCCGGTTCACCCCGAGCGGCCGTACCGTCGGCATGGCGGCCGCGGGTCTGGTGCGCTTCCGGCTGCGCCGGACGGTGTGCGCGTCGGTCGCCGCCGAGTCGGTGTGGGTGACGTACACCGTGGGCCTCGGCTACTTCGGCGGCGCGGCGGCGGGGGAGGGCCTGCGGGGGGTCCTCTTCGGGCTCGCCGTCTCGGGGACGGCGGGCGCGGCGGTGGCCGCCGTGCAGTGGGTGGTGCGCAGACGCGGGCGCCGCGGCGGGCCGGGCGTCTCGCGTGTGGTCACGCACGGGGGTGAACGGCACGACCCGGAGGCCGCGCTGCCGGTCGAGCCCGGGGCCGGGCGGTGAGCCCGGCGGCGGGCCCGCGCGGAGGGCGGCCTCTTCCCGATGAGCATGTGCCTTCTGTCCGCCCGCTTCCGGTCACGCCGAGGCCGTCCGACGATTGTGCGACGCCCGTCATGGGCGCCGGGACCCGGCCGGGGCCGTCTCGCGTACCGTCGCCTTCAGCGGTACGCCGGGGTCCGTGAGGAGCCGGGGCTCGATGCTCGCCCCCGCCGTGATCAGCCGTCTGCCCTGGGCGAGGTCGCGCGGCCGGTCCACGGCGAGTACCGCCGCCAGGCGATCGCCGCGCAGCCAGCAGACGCTCCAGCCGTCCGGCTCGCCCGGCGTCCCGCGCCGCACCACCGTGTCCCCGGGGCCGGCATGACCCGCGTACTGCACCGTCCGGCCGAACTGCTCGGACCAGAAGTACGGCACCGGGTCGTACGGCGCCGTCCCGGGGCCGTCCGTGATGTGGGCCGCGACCGTCCTCGCGCCCTGCAGCGCGTTGTCCCAGTGGTGCACGAGCAACCGCTGCCCGTACCGCGCCGACGGGAAGGACGCGCAGTCCCCGACCGCGTACACGTCCGGCGCCGACGTCCGCAGCCAGGCGTCGGCCGCCACCTCGCCGCGGTCGCCGAGGGCGATGCCGCAGCCGGCGAGCCAGCCCGTCGCGGGCCGTGCGCCGACCCCGACCACCACCGCGTCCGCCCGCAGCCGGCTCCCGTCCGCCAGGCGCACCCCGTCCGGCTCGACCTGCGCCACCCGCGTGCCGGTGCGCAACACGGCCCCGGCCTGCGCGTACCACGCGGTCATCGGCGCGGTCGCCGCCGCGGGCAGCACCCCGCCGAGGGGCGCCGGCGCCGCCTCGACCACGGTGACCCGGCATCCCGCCTCGCGGGCGGCCGTGGTGAACTCGGCGCCGATCCACCCGGCCCCGATCACGACGACCTCGCCGCCCGCGTCCAGGACGCCGCGCAGCCGCCGGGCGTCGCCGAGGGTGCGCAGGACGTGCGCGTCGGCGCCGGGCAGCCGTACCGGGTCGGCCCCGGTCGCGATCACCAGCGTGTCGTACGTCAGGTCGCCCCGGGACGTGCCGAGGCGGTGTTCGGCGGGCAGCAGCCGCTGTGCCGAGCGGCCCGTCTCCACCTCGATGCCGAGTTCCTCGAACCCGACGTCGAAGACCACGTCGTCGGGCCGGCCCCGCCCGCGCAGCACGGCCTTGGACAACGGCGGCCGGTCGTAGGGCCGGTGGGGCTCGTCCCCGACGAGCGTCACCCGGCCGGTGTATCCCCGCTCCCGCAGCGCGACGGCGGTCTGCACCCCGGCCGCCCCCGCACCCACGATGACGACTCCCATGGACGTCGACCTCCCTGCCTCGGCTGTGCGTTCCCCGCCATCGTGGGGGACGGGCCCGCGGCCGGTCGCCTCCGCGGACCGGAGTCAAGGGTGCGGTAGGGGATGGTCCGGCGTGCCGCCGTTCCTAGCATCCGAGGTGTCCGGCGGCGGTGGCGAACCGTGCGGCGGACGAGGACACCCGACACGAAGGGGCGGGAAGAACCCATGGCACGTGAATCCGAGTCCGGGCTGCCCATCGAACCGGTCTACGGGCCCGACGCGTCGGGGACCTGGGACCCGGCGGAGAAGCTGGGGGAGCCGGGCGCCTACCCGTTCACCCGCGGTGTCTATCCGTCGATGTACACCGGCCGGCCCTGGACGATGCGCCAGTACGCCGGTTTCGGTACGGCCGTGGAGTCCAACGCCCGGTACCAGCAGCTGATCGCGAACGGGACGATGGGCCTGTCGGTCGCCTTCGACCTGCCCACCCAGATGGGCCACGACTCCGACGCCCCGATCGCGCACGGCGAGGTCGGCAAGGTGGGCGTGGCGATCGACTCGATCGACGACATGCGGGTGCTGTTCGCGGGGATCCCGCTGGACCGGGTCTCCACGTCGATGACGATCAACGCGCCCGCCGCGGTGCTGCTGCTCCTCTACCAACTGGTGGCCGAGGAACAGGGCGTGAGCGCGGACAAGCTCACCGGCACGATCCAGAACGACGTGCTGAAGGAGTACATCGCGCGCGGGACGTACATCTTCCCGCCCAAGCCGTCGCTGCGGCTGACCGCGGACATCTTCAAGTACTGCAGGGCCGAGATCCCGAAGTGGAACACCATCTCGATCTCCGGCTACCACATGGCCGAGGCGGGCGCGTCGCCGGCGCAGGAGATCGCGTTCACGCTCGCCGACGGCGTCGAGTACGTGCGCACGGCGGTGGCGGCCGGCATGGACGTGGACGACTTCGCGCCCCGGCTGTCCTTTTTCTTCGTGGCCCGTACGACGATCCTGGAGGAGGTCGCCAAGTTCCGTGCGGCGCGCCGGATCTGGGCGCGGGTGATGAAGGAGGAGTTCGGGGCGCGGAACCCGAAGTCGATGATGCTGCGGTTCCACACGCAGACGGCGGGGGTGCAGCTGACGGCGCAGCAGCCGGAGGTGAACCTGGTGCGGGTGGCGGTGCAGGGGCTGGCGGCGGTGCTGGGCGGCACGCAGTCGCTGCACACCAACTCCTTCGACGAGGCGATCGCCCTGCCCACCGACAAGTCCGCGCGTCTGGCGCTGCGCACCCAGCAGGTCCTCGCCCATGAGACCGATGTGACCGCGACGGTGGACCCGTTCGCCGGGTCGTACGTCATCGAGCGGATGACGGACGAGGTGGAGGCGGCGGCGCTGGAGCTGATGGGCAGGATCGAGGACCTCGGCGGCGCGGTCAGCGCGATCGAACACGGCTTCCAGAAGGGCGAGATCGAACGCAACGCCTACCGCATCGCCCAGGAGACCGACAGCGGCGAACGGATCGTGGTGGGCGTCAACCGCTTCCAGCTCGACGCGGAGGAGCCGTACGAGCCGCTGCGCGTCGACCCCGCCATCGAGCGGCAGCAGGCCGAGCGGCTGTGCAAACTGCGCGCCTGGCGCGAGCAGTTGCGGGTCGACGAGGCGCTGCGGCAGCTGAAGAAGGCGGCGGAGGGGGAGGACAACATCCTGTATCCGATGAAGGACGCCCTGCGCGCCCGTGCCACGGTCGGCGAGGTCTGCGACGCGCTGCGCGAGGTGTGGGGGACCTACGTGCCGTCCGACGGCCTGTGAGAGACGGCCTGCGAGAGACGGCCTGTGAGGAACGCCCTGTGGAGAGGAAGAACGTGAATCGCATCCGTATCGTCGTGGCCAAGCCTGGGCTGGACGGTCACGACCGGGGGGCGAAGGTCGTCGCCCGTGCGCTGCGCGACACCGGGGTCGAGGTGGTCTACACGGGACTGCACCAGGCGCCCCGTCAGATCGTGGACACCGCGTTGCAGGAGGACGCCGACGGCATCGGGCTCTCCGTGCTGTCGGGCGCCCATATGACGCTGTTCGCCGAAGTCCTGCGGCTGCTGCGGGAGCGCGGCGCGCAGGACATCCTCGTGTTCGGGGGCGGCATCATCCCCGACGCGGACATCCCCGAGCTGCTGGATCTGGGCGTCGCCGCCGTCTTCACGCCCGGCACTCCGACGCGGGCGATCACCGACTGGGTCCATACGCGTCTGAGCGCGGCCTGACCAGGGCCGGCCGGGCATCCGGCCGGGACCGTCGCGTTGACGGAAAGGCGGCCGTTGGGCGTCGAGAAACCAATCGCCCGGTTTTACAATGCTCACAGAGAGGGCCGCCGCCGAGCGGGCTCTGCGAGCTAGGGAGCTACGGATGGTGAAGCAGGAGCGCGCCCGACGCACCCTGCAGCGAATCGTTGCGGCGGCCGCGAACCGGTTCGAGGAGAACGGCTACAGCGGCACCACCCTCGACGACATCAGCCGCGAGGCGGGGGTCTCCAAGGGGGCGCTCTACTTCCATTTCGCGTCGAAACAGGAGGTCGCCGACGCCGTCACCGCGCACTCGTACGGGCTGCTGGAGGATCTGCTCGACGCCGTCCGCGGATCGGACGGCTCCGCCGTGCAGCAGCTCATCGACCTCACCCACGGGCTGAGCCGGCTCCTGTACCGCGAGCCGACCCTGCGCGCCGCCCTGCGCTTCCACCGGGACCGGACCCATCTGGGCACGGAGATCGACCACTACGCGCTGTGGCAGGGGGGCGTGGAGGAGTGCCTCGCGCGCGCGGCCGAGCGGCGGGAACTGCGCGTGGGGCTGCCCGCCGCGGCCGGCCGGGTGCTGGCCATGATCACGTTGTTCTCGGTCGAGTCGCTCGCCGTGCGCCGCGTGCCGGACCGGGAGGCGACGCAGCAGATCACGGACCTGTGGAACGTCCTGCTCGGCGCGTACGCCGCCCCGGCGGACGGCGCCCACCGCACCGGGGCGCCGCGGCCCTGCCCGGTGGGGTGACGCGGGCCGTCCGGGCCGGGCGCTATCGCGCGGCGGCCAGGGCGGCCCCTTCGTCGACCTGGGCGGCGGTGCCCTCCGGGTGGAAACGGGCCAGCCTGCGAGGCGGCACGATGCCGGGCAGCAGCATCTTCCACATCAGGGTCGTGCGCTCGGGCAGGTCCCGGCGTCCGCACAGCACCTGAGAGCTCATCTGCAGGCCGGTCCAGGAGCCGACGATCAGTCCGGCCAGCTGTTCGCAGTCGACGTCGGCCTTGACGTCTCCGCGCTGCTGGGCCTCGAACAGACACTTGCGGAAGATCTCGATCCACTTCGAGTACGGCTCGCTGACGATGCCGGTCTTCGAACTCTGGTCGGTCACGAGCCGGATGCCGGCCCGTACCCGGACGTTGTCCACCAGCTGCCGGGCCATGTGGTGCAGGGTGTCGATGACCGACTGCACGCCCATGTCGTCGACGGCCGTGGGGTTCAGCACGGAGAACTGCTCGTCGATCAGGGCCTGCGCCAGCTCCTCCTTGGAGGTGAAGTGGAAGTAGAGGGCCCCCTTCGTCACTCCGGACTCCTTGACGATGTCGCCCAGGGTCGTGCCGTGGTACCCCTCGGCGTCGAAAGCGCGTGCCGCGCCCTCGAGGATGGCGGCCCGGGTGACCTCCGCGCGTTCCTGCCTGGCCATGCGTCCAACCCCTTCGTCACGTAGCCGGAACCGTCGTCGCGGCGCCCTCCTTCTGCAGGTCGCGCCCCGCACTCGCCATCAGTGTGCCTGCACCCCCCACAAAAAACCAACTAACTGGTACTGTTTCTCGCGACGCTTCACCAGCCCCCGCACGTCCACCTCGGCATTTGCCCTGTTCAGGCACGCTTACAGGAGGCACTGATGCGCGTTTCCCCTCTCCTCGTTTCGCGAGAGGTTCCGTCGTTCGACGCTCCCGAACTCTTCCTGCAGTCCGTTCCCCGCGCCGTCGTGCACCGCGCCGCGGTCTCGGAGGTCCTCGTGACGGGACTGCGGCAGGTCGGCGACGACCACTTCCAGGCGGGGGTCCAGTGGCCCCGCAGCCACTCCTACTACGGCCGGGTCGCCGGTCGCTGGCACGACCCCATGCTGCTCGGCGAATCGATCCGCCAGGCTCTGCTCGCCATCTCCCACCTGGCCTACGAGGTGCCTTTCGGCCACAAGTTCCTCTCCAGCAGCCTGTCCTACAGCATGCGGCCGGAGGGCGCCCGGCTCGCCGAGCGCCCCGCGGACATCCTGCTGGACATCCGCTGTCGCAATGTCCGCCGGCGCGGACGGTTCATCAGCGCCGTGGACCTCGACGTGGACTGCTTCCGCGACGGGATACGCATCGGCTCCGGCTCGATAGCCGCGCAGTGCGTCCCCGAGACCGCCTACCGGCGGCTGCGCGGTGAACGTGCCGCATGCGTGCCGGGGCTGTCCGCCTCCGAGGCCGTCGCGCCGGGGAAGGTCGGCCGCACCTCGGCGTTCGACGTGGTCCTCGGCGTCACCAACATGGACCGCGTGTGGACCCTGCACTACGACGCCGACCACCCCGTCCTCTTCGACCACCCCGTCGACCACGTGCCCGGCATGGTCCTGATGGAGGCGGCCCGCCAGGCCGCGCTCGCGGAACTCGGCCTGCCCGACGGACTCGCGGTCGCCTGCGACTCGACCTACCAGAAGTACGTGGAGTTCGACAGCACCTGCCTCGTGACGGTGACGCCGCGGCCCGACCTGGACGAGGGCACGCGCACCGTGGCGGTGAGCTTCAACCAGGGCGGCGCCACCGTGGCCGGCTGCGAGGTGCAGATCTTTGCTGTCTGAGTCCTTGAACGGGCGGGCGGTCCTGGTGGTCGGCGGCACCGGATTCATCGGCAGCGCCGTGGTCCGGGAACTGCTGAGGCCCTCCTGCGGCGGGCCGGCGGTGACGGACGTGCGCGTGCTGGCGCGGCGGCCGCTGCCGGAGTGGATGATGTCGGCGGGTGCGCGGAGGATACCCGGCGACCTCATGGCTCCCGGCAGTCTGCGCGGCTGCGGCGACGGCGTGGACACGGTGCTCCACCTGGCCAGCTACGTCGGCCGGGACGCGGCGCTCGCGGACGCGGTCAACGCCGCCGGCACCCGTGCCCTGGTGGGCTCCGCCCGCACGGCCCGCTTCCTGTACGTGTCGACCGCCTCGGTCTACGGCCACGGCCCGCACCGCGGCGTGCGGGAGGGCAGACTCGCACCGGCCCCCGCGTCCGCCGCCAGCGCCTCGCGCCTGCTGGCCGAGGACGCCGTCCGCGCCCACGGAGGAGTCGTCCTGCGCCCCAACCTGGTCTACGGACCCGGTGACCGGTGGTACGTCCCCCTGTTCCTCAGGCTGCTGCACGCCGTCCCGGTGTGGCCGGAGGGCGGCCGGGCCCGCACCTCGGTCGTCGGCGTGCGCGAACTGGCCTCCGTGGTCGCCGCGTTCGCCCGGCGCGACTGGGCCGGGGCCGACCGCGGCTCCGTCTATCACGTCAACCACCCCCGTCCCGTGACCGTGCGCAGCGCCGCGACCCGGCTGTGCCGGGGGCTCGGCGTGCCGGTGCCCGGCACGGACCTGCCGCGGGCCGCGCACTGGGAGCTCGCGTCGCGTCTGCTGCCGCAGTTGTCGCCGCATCAGCACGCGCTGCTGACCGACGACCACTACTACGACAGCACCCGGGTGTGGGACCGGCTGGGCCTCGCGCCGGGGCCGGGTTTCGGAGCCGGCCTGGCGGCCAGCCTGTCCTGGTACCGGGAGCATCTGGCCA